>CAYLWS010000119.1:0-2742 GCA_964387525.1 uncultured Fluviicola sp. | reverse complement strand
AAAGATAAAATTTCAATCCAAAACGAAATTGAAACTTTAAAACTATATTTAGATATTGAAATGATTCGCCTTGATGGTCAAATTGAGTATCGATTTGACATCGATCCAAATCTAGATTTATTAAATAATTTCGTTCCTCCGTTGATTATTCAACCTTTCGTAGAAAATGCTATTTGGCATGGAATATTGCCAAAAGAAGAGGAGGAAAAAGGTGAAATACTCATTCAAATTCATCGAGAATCTGATGACTTTATTAGATGCTGTATTATTGACAACGGTATTGGAGTAGCAAAAAGTTTGGCAATGAAAAAGAATAAAAACCACGATTCTAAAGGAATAAGTATTACGCAAGAACGATTAGGAAGCACAATTCAATTTGATGAAATTGAGACAGGCGGGACAAAAATCACATTATTAATACCTTTAAATTTATGATTAAAGCACTAATTATAGATGATGAAAAGGATGCTCGGTTTATTCTAAGAAACCTGCTTGAAAGAAAATACTCTGAGCAAGTTGAGGTTATCGGTGAAGCAGAGGATGTGATTCCTGGAATTGAGGCGATCAATTTACTTAAGCCTGATGTTGTGTTTTTAGATATTCAGATGAGGAAAGGAACTGGATTTGATCTCTTGGCTCAGTTAAAAAAAATTGATTTCGAAGTTGTTTTTATTACTGCACACAATCAATTTGGTGTGGAAGCCTTTAAGTTTAGCGCCTTCGGTTATCTCCTGAAACCAATTAATAGCAAAGACCTTGGAGAGGTTATTGAAAAACTTCAAACGAAATTTTATAGCTCAAAAAATAGAGTTAATGATCGCTTAAAAGTACTCATCGAAAACTATGGGAATGATGGTGAGGTTCAAAAACTGATCGTCCCTAACATTGATGGTTTTCAAGTCGTTAAAATGAGTAACATCATTCGATTGGAAGGCGATAGAAACTACACCAAATTTATTCTACTCGAAGACAAAAAATTAACAACAAGTAAAAACCTTGGCGAATATGAGGAGTTGCTTAATGCCCATGGTTTTTTTCGAATTCATCAAAGCACAATTGTCAATTTAAGACACATTTCTGCTTATTTAAAAACGGATGGCGGTATTGTCGAAACAATAGATGGAGCAAAAATGAAGTTAAGCCGATACAGAAAAAGCGAGTTCTTTAAACGATTCTTTTAAGGCAAATACGCCATTTCTTTCTGAGTATTGTGAGCTTCGAGCATCTTTTGGCATAAATTGTTCAACCCAACTGATAATTCTTCTATGCCGAATTTTTTAAAGAAGATACCAATTGTACATTACACATATTTCAGCCGTTTTTACATGCCTATTCTGGGCATAACATTGATTACTTTTGGATTCAAATCAAAGAAAATTATGAAAAATTTATTTATTACAGGAGCTGTTATGGTCGGACTTTTTCTAACTGCTTGTTCCGCAGAAGTAACAACTGAAGATGGAGAAGTGGCTGTTGAAAATGGAGAAGCAAAATCAACTTCGATGACATGTGAAGAACTTGAAGCACAAGCAGGTGACTTAGAAGGAAAAGAAATCACGATTAAAGCTATCAGCTGGGGAAATAGTAACACAATAAGTGGTGATGTTTCAATGAACCTTGGTGACAGTAAATTGGAAGGAATGAAGCAGGCTCATGTTGTAGTTAATTTCAGTGCAGATAATGCTGATGCAGCAAAAGCAATTAAACAAGATGCCGAAGTTACTATCAAAGCAACTGTTGGTAAAGTAGATTATGGAGCAGTTCAATTGAACAATCCTGAAATAGTTAAATAGATTAAACCCTACCCATTCACTATTCCTAACTAACCATTACTGGTTAAATATGGATGAAGTATTAAAGGCTCAATAAGAATTTTCTTACTGAGCCTTTTTTGTTTTATTCGTTCCAATCTTCATTGCTCGTTGACGGTGAGTTCTCTTTCCAATAAAGGTTAGATTCGACATTCAGGTCTCTTCTGAATGAACTATCTGAAATTGCATTCAAGAAAATTAGCGATTGTATTTGCCAATTAAAGAAAATCTGTATCTTTGCAGCCACCAATTCAATATGCCCGGGTGGCGGAATTGGTAGACGCGCTGGATTCAAAATCCAGTGTCTTCGGACGTGCGGGTTCGATTCCCGCCCCGGGTACAAAACGGGATTTGTTCAGATAAACTGAGCAAGTCCCGTTTTTCTTTTGATCTGTATCTCTCACCAATTGTGGAATTAACGAGAATAATGAATGTACTATCTTGGTTCGATAAATGTCTTTTTCCTGTAAAATCTCGCTACGTGCCCACCTATTTCAACTTTCATTGACCTGTTTAACCAACTTGAAAGAAACTACTCATTCACTCGTTGTTCTTCTAACTCAGAATTCTTACTAATACACCCAAAATATTCAAGATTGACCAAATTAAGCAATGATCAACCCCTCCCGTAGAAGCTGGAAATTTCGACACTAAAAAGCATTCTTCAAACAACAGCATTGTATCAATGCTACTATTCATTTTGTACGGGCAATTGCTTCATCACTTTTGATTTATACCTCTTTTGATTATTGGAAAATTTCCTGCTAGGATAATCCTCGGATTACAGTTGGAACAATAGTCAAATCCCATCTTATTTCACTAATAAAGCTACTTAAATTTGGACCAACAAGTCGTTTAAAGACCGAGGTCATAAGCTAAGCAGGTCTAGTAATTCCGGAATTACAATTTTCGACTCGCTATTGGAAAACTC
>CAYLWS010000118.1:0-2952 GCA_964387525.1 uncultured Fluviicola sp. | reverse complement strand
TATAAGGGGCGCTTAGTCCTTCTGGTGATATATGATTCAATAACTCAATGCAATTTACATGAGAATAGATTTGTTGAATTTTAGGTTCTAAACGCTTCCAACCAGCTTGATAAGCAATGCGATTTGAAGAACAACTTTCCCAGTCTAGTGTAAAATAAATGGGGGAGAGCGAATCGTCTAAAAATAATCTTTCTAGCTGCTCAACTGCACGAAATTGATATATTAAGGCATAGAATTTTAGAAATTCCGAGTAATACGAGTGTAACAACTTAGGCGTTTTAATCAAAAACATCCAATCTTGCTCGAATACTTCATCTAAACCCACATCAATGCGATGATATTTCGGATGAGTCATCTTTTTAGACTCTAACTCCAAAGAAGGAAAACTCTCATGAATCAATGAATGCAAAACATTGTCATCGTCCTTATGCTCAAAATCAACCTCACTCCTCAATGATTCGTTTTCTGAAAAAAATATGCTATATAAAAAAGACCCAATTTCACGAAGTGTTGGATTCTTTTTAATAAAGGAAAGATATGGAAAAGCACTCAACGCAAACGGTGAAACAATCCCCTGCTCATCAAATGCAAGCTTTTTTATAATATCAACTAGGCAAGAAAACTCTTCGGTGTCTACCTTAGATTCTAATGCCGATTTAACTGTTTCTATATCTAGATTTTTGCACTTTTTAAATCCTTTTACCTGTCGAGACACCTCGCCTGAAATACCTAAAAACGATCTAAAATCCTCCTCTGTAGAAGGCGGTGGACTATGAGTTACATAAGGAAATAATCGAATAATCTCAGCCTTCCTATGTTGAAACTTTCCTTTTGAACAATAACTTCTCGATAGAGAATCTCTTAATTCTTCCAACATTATGATTGCACCTCTGTAAATGTAAAATCACCAAAAGTATCCTTTTCTAGAAAGAAATTCTGTCCAGTACCTGCTTCAATAATTCGAACACGTGAACCTAGTTCTCCCGTTCTCATTATATCATCTACAAATGAAGTAAATGCGATGAAATTATTTTTGTCCGTATGATTTATTCTGGCGCCCCGGTCAACATTACAGGCCATTTCATACAATCTATAGTCAACATTTATAGAAAACTCTTTATTGTTTCCGCTAGATGTTTTGAATTTGAGAGGAAGAAGACAACTAAACTTTCGAACAACACTATTCTGATGTTTTTCAACAGGTAAGTACCCTGGTTGGATTGAAACCTCTTCACTTACTAAATACTTCAATTGTTGATTGCCAAGCTCTAGTAACATTTCGCCATTAGGCGCTTTCCCATTCCAAGCCATCGCAGTGCGCTGAATAAGAAGGTAGAGTTTTTTAAGACTAGTTCGGTCTCCGATATACCAACTGTAAAGCAATTTCATAAATTTTGTATATTCAGTATCATCATCATCAAAATATTTCTTAGAAGAATTAACGGTAGAGAAAAACATCAATCGGACATAAGTTTTCACTAACACATCTTGTCCGTTAGCTGATTTAGCATGCTTTTTTAGTACTTTACCCAATTCATTAGGTCCTTGCACCTTGGTAAGCAACTCTTCTGGATCTTCTTTGGTCACAAGACTAACGATGTGATCATCAAGGGAGACATTTCGCCGTAAGGAAGGATCAAGATGCTGAAGACAATCGAAAAGATCTGATACCTCAGGATGTTCAAACAGATAATTAGGAAATAAATTTTGCAAAAAGTCTGCCGAAGAAGATCGTTTAACCCACTTACTAATCTCACGTAAATTTAATCCATCCAAAACAACAGGAACAAGAAGGTCAAAAATAAAATTATATAAAGCGCGAATCGAAATAATTTGATGATGCTTTACAATACACTGAATCAATAACTCGCTCACCTTTTTTCGAATTAGAGATTCTTGAAGCAGTTCATAATTTAGTTTAATTGGACAGTTTGCCGAACAATTAATGCAAGTTTCTGAATATGCTTTCTGAAATGGGTTATTGTAATTTGATAAGGAAACAATTTTTTCAAGTGCAGATTCTATAATACTTGAAACAGGCCCTTCATTTGTTAGAAAAAACAAATTATGATCACTAAAATTAACGAACTGAAAACAACTGTTAGGATTATAGGTATTCTCCTCTAACCGTCCTACTTCAAGAATCTGTTTTTTTTGAACATAATCCGCCAACTCGATAAATTTTTTCTGATTATCCTTTCTGTCTGCCGCAATAAAATTATTCAAAGTACCAAGGTTTATAGCCAATATAGTATGTTGATCACATGAAGGTAAATTTTCATCTGCATAAGGAGAAAGAATACGCCGTAATTCTTCAATATTTGTTGCTGTTGGAGATGAGCTTTCCGTAGCATCATCATAAATCTTAAATAATGGACGATTTTTTGGGTATTTCTGAAATAACGATGAAATTAAATGAGATTTTCCGTCACCAACATTTCCACAAACAAGAACCAGCTTCCCGTTTTTAGCCTCCACAACTTTCTCAATAATTTTTTCCAGTTCACCCTCTACATCCCTTTCAATATGTAAATAGCTCTTAACATCTCCGAAGGACTCGCAAACTGCACCTGCTATTGCTGCTTTTGATGATTCTTTTAAAGGCAATAATGCCGTCTGAAAACAATTTTTTAACATCGTGTTACCATTCTCCAATTCTATGCTTTGTTCATTTATCTTTTAGATCAATAAAGCCTTAGTTGTTAACATCAATTTGTCAAAAAAACAAATCAATTAAAATAGAATTCAAAAAATCTCGCTGAAAACTATTTTCCTTTTTGGGTGTCTACATGATTTGAGGGTACTGTTTTTTGCTGTGTGTGTGGGTTGATTTGTCGATGGTGTTTCTAGATAAAAATCGATGTTGCTGTGTCTGTTTAATGGGTGGGGGATGTGGTGGGTTTCTTGGTGGTGTTGCGTGTGAATCATTCCTTTCGGTCATTATTTGCTTCA
>CAYLWS010000117.1:0-3061 GCA_964387525.1 uncultured Fluviicola sp. | reverse complement strand
TAATTTCCCAAACAGTTTTGTATAAATCTTTAATATTTTGAGGAATTTCAGGTATGTTTTGAACAGAACCATTAGCAGCCATTACTTTTTGCTTCATCGTTTCGTCCCACAATCCTAATTGGATTAAATCTTCCAATAAGTATTTGTTTACTACCATAAACTCACCAGAAAGCACTCTTCTTACATATAGATTAGAAGTAAACGGTTCGAAAGATTCATTATTTCCTAATATTTGAGCTGTAGAAGCTGTAGGCATTGGAGCAAGTAATAATGAGTTTCTAACACCATTTTTGATTACCTCATCTTTTAATGAATCCCAATCCCAACGGTTTGATGTTGGTTTTACACCCCACATATCAAATTGGAAAATTCCTTTTGATACTGGTGATCCTTCAAATGTTTGATAGGGACCATCTTTTATTGATAGATCTTTAGAAGCTGTCATTGCTGCAAAATAAAGTGTTTCAAAAACATCCTTATTTAATTGTGAAGCCTCCTCAGATTCGAATGGCATTCTCAACATTACAAATGCATCAGCCAATCCTTGAATACCTAAACCAATTGGTCTATGTCTCACGTTAGAGTTTTCCGCTTCTTTTACAGGGTAATAGTTAATATCTATTACTTTATTTAAGTTTACTGTAGCAGTATAAGTTACATCATACAATTTTTGATGATCAAATTTACCATCAATTACAAATTTAGGTAATGCGATAGAAGCCAAGTTGCAAACAGCAACCTCATCTTTTGCAGTATATTCCATTATCTCGGTACACAAGTTACTAGACTTAATAGTACCCAAATTCTTTTGGTTTGATTTTTTGTTTGCAGCATCCTTATACAGCATATAAGGTGTTCCTGTTTCTGTTTGAGATTCAAGAATAGTAAACCACAAATCTTGCGCTTTTATCGTTTCACGTGCTTTTCCATCTCTTTCGTATTTTTCATACAATCTTTCGAATTCTTCACCATACACTTCAGATAAACCAGGACATTCACTTGGGCAGAATAATGACCATTCTTCATCATTTTCTACTCTTTTCATGAATAAATCGGGTGTCCACATTGCGTAGAACAAATCTCTAGCTCTAAGTTCTTCTTTACCCGTATTTTTCTTTAAATCTAAGAAATCAAAAACATCAGGATGCCAAGGCTCTAAGTAAATAGCAAATGCACCTTTTCTTTTCCCCCCTCCTTGATCAACATAACGTGCAGTATCATTAAATACTCTCAACATTGGTACAAGTCCGTTTGATGTTCCGTTTGTTCCTTTAATGTAAGATCCTTTTGCTCTTACATTATGAACAGAAAGACCTATTCCACCAGCTGATTGAGAAATTAAAGCTGTTTGTTTTAATGTATCGTAAATACCTTCGATACTATCTTCTTGAGTTGTTAATAAGAAACAAGATGATAATTGAGGTTTTGGAGTGCCAGCATTAAATAATGTAGGGGTTGCGTGTGTAAACCATTTTTCAGAAAGTAAGTTGTATGTTTCTATTACAGAATCGATATCGTTGGCATGAATACCAACAGCAACTCTCATCAACATGTGTTGCGGACGCTCAACTATATGACCATCCAGTTTCATTAAATAAGCTCTTTCAAGTGTTTTGTATCCAAAATAATCATAGGTATAATCTCTTGAATAATCGATTGCATCATCTAGTTTTGCAGCGTTATTTCTAACTACCTCATACGTACTTGTACCAATTAGGGAAGCATTGGCACCAGTTTTAGGATCAACATAAGTGTACAACCTTTTCATCGTACTTGAAAAAGAAGTACTTGTTGTTTTGTGCAAGTTAGAAGTTGCTATTCTAGCTGCTAATTTTGAATAATCTGGATGAATAGTTGCTTTTGTTGCCGCTATCTCTGCTGCCAAATTATCTAATTCTACAGTTGTTACGCCATCATATAACCCGTCAATTACAGCTCTTGCTACATCAATTGCTGAAACAAATGTCATATTTAGACCGTCACACAATTTTTCAATTCTTGCTGTGATTTTGTCAAATTTTACGGACTCCCTGTGTCCATCTCTTTTTACTACAAACATTTTAATTTTATTCTATTGTTCCCTAATTTATTTTATTTAAGTATTAATTTAATGACTAAAAGTCAGAATCAGTACTAAAGTTTTTATTGTTATCTCCTTTTAAAACACCTGCTTTTTGATATTCAGCAACTCTTTTTTCGAAGAAATTTGTTTTTCCTTGTAATGAAATCATATCCATAAAATCAAAAGGATTGGTTGTGTTATATATTTTTTTGAATTGCAATTGATCTAATAATACATCAGCAACAAATTCAATATATTGTTGCATTAATTTTGCATTCATACCAATTAACGATACAGGTAAAGCATCCGTTACAAATTCTTTTTCTATTTCTACTGCTTCAGAAATTATATCAGTAATTCGTTCTTTCGAAATCTGATTTATAAGGTGATTATTATATAATAAACATGCAAAATCAGTATGCATAGCTTCGTCTCTTGAGATTAACTCGTTAGAAAAAGTTAACCCAGGAAGCAAACCTCTTTTTTTCATCCAAAAGATTGAACAGAAACTACCTGAGAAAAATATACCTTCTACGGCAGCAAAAGCAATTAATCTTTCTGCAAAACTATCACTTTCAATCCATTTAAGAGCCCATTCTGCTTTTTTACCAACACAAGGAATGGTGTCAATTGCATTAAATAATTTATCTTTTTCAGCAGGATCTTTTATATATGTATCAATAAGGAGCGAATAAGTTTCTGAATGAATATTTTCCATCATGATTTGAAACCCATAAAAAAACTTAGCTTCTGCATATTGAACTTCTTTTAAGAAATTTTCTGCCAAATTTTCATTTACAATTCCATCACTTGCAGCAAAAAATGCTAATACGTGAGAAATAAAATGACGCTCTCCATCATTTAGTTTTTCCCAATCAGTTAGATCATAAGAAAGATCAATTTCTTCAGCGGTCCAAATACTTGCTTCAGCTGTTTTATAAGCTTCCCAAATATCATGATGTTGGATAGGGAAAATTACAAATCTTCCTTTGTTTTCTT
>CAYLWS010000116.1:0-3370 GCA_964387525.1 uncultured Fluviicola sp. | reverse complement strand
TCCATTCTGTACTTTATCTTGGAAATATGCAATTAGATTTTTTGAAATGATTAATGTAATTTAGAAGTTGTACTTTGATAGGCCTAAAAAAAATACTAGAATGAAGGAACTATTTTACATGTTGATTTTGATGAGCTTTAGCTCGATTGCTCAACCGCATTATAAATCTTGCCCATTGGATTCTACTAGTGATCTTGAGCTAACCTACATGTTTTGGGCTACTGGAGTTGAGGACTCAATCTTGTTTCAATCGTTTGTTACGAGTGTTGAGAGTCCGGATTGTGAGCTGCATGGATTTGATTGCAGATCATATTCAGTAACGAGTAATAAAACCAACAATTCATTTACTTGTCTACCTGAGAAGATTACTAAATTAAATATATGGGGATCGGATAACCATTCTAATGGCTATGTATTTAATTTGGATACATTTGAAGTGTTAAATTCATTACATTTACCTGAATTACAGCATTTATCTATTGCTGTAAACTATTGAAATTTGCATATAGATGAATGGGAACTCTATGAAGAATTAATAAGTAGTCAGTCTTTAAAAAGTATTGAAATATATAGGCCGGCAATCAATGAAGATTGGTTTGATCCATTTATAAAAATTAAAAGCCTGGAAGAGATAGATGTTAGCGATAATTTATCAATGGAACTAGAAGTATTTCCAAATTTGAAAAAAATCAATTTTTTGAACATGTATTATCTCTTTTCTCATTCAATTGTAAATTTAAAAGGTTTAATTGGAATGCCTTCACTAGAAAACTCTAGCATGAGAAGGAGTGACCTTTACCCTGAGATTACATTTTTCGCAAATTCAATGTCACCAGATATTGAAGGTCATCCATTTTATGAAATAAATAAAAGTATTAGAGCAAAGCTAGAAGTAGATTCTACCTATTCAGGAATAATGATAGTCACGTTTGGTGATGCATTTCCTATGTTTATAGGTTCTAATAAAGAATCTAATGCAGTTGCGATGGGTGAAGTCTTGAATGGAAAACCAGTTGGAGTTTGGGAGTTTAATTTACCTCAACTTCGTGCATTTATGGATGATTTTTCATATTATTATAATTATTCTGACACAGCACAGGTTAGCTTTCCAATGGATGGGGAATGGAGATATTATTATCCTGATGGAACGCTTGCAATTTCAGGTCAATTCAAAAACGGACTAAAAAAAGGTGAGTGGAAATTTTACAATCCAGATGGGTTTCTTGTAAACACAAAAAGCTTTAATAAAGGAAAGCCTTTAGGGCTTTTTATTAGTTATGAAATGTATGAAGGGAGCTTGAATGATAGCCGGACATATTTTTTTTCTGATAAAGAATTTATTTATGGAGGTGAGTTAAAAAATGGTTTATACAGGATAGGAAACTTATGGAATCAATCCTACCCAAGTAACAACTACTCACTAGATCAAGCCGGGAATCTTTCAAAATTCAAAAATGAAGTCTTTGTTAAGAGTGTACGAAAAGATTCGTTTGAATATAATCGGGTGATTAAAGATTATTTGAAAAAGTTATATCCTGACAAGAAATTGTCCAAGAAAGATGTGTCTTTCGAAGACTAATTAATAAAAATTCAATGTTGAAGCTAGATTTAGTCTGTCGACAATAATTGTATATAAAAATAAATTGAGATGAATAAAATGTGTTTCTTTTTTTCCTGAAGAAAAACAAAATTCAATTCTACACGTCACTTTACAATAGCATAAACTTCAAATCGGATTTTTTCTTTGAATTGATTTGCACCAAGAATTTAAGGTGTTAATCTCAATCTATCAATGCATCATAAATGCCAATGCACAGCCACCTAAAATAGTCATCAATTTTAAAAAATTGAATTTATGATTTTCACTTGTCTCAAAGATAATTGTTGTTGAAATATGCAAGAACATACCAACAACAACGGCTAAAACAATATCAAAACTGTTACTTTCAAAATGATCCGAAACATTGTAACCGATTAAAAGTCCAAAGGAAGTTGTTAATGCAAAAATACTCAATGCTGTCCAGGCTTTTATCTTGGAAACCTTGGATGCAATTAATAAAGTCATTAACGCAACAGCAACTGGCAAACGGTGGAATAGAATCCCAAACAACAAAGAATTGTCGTTGCCATGGTGGTGAGAAGTGGCAATCTCCATTCCTGCCAACTGGCTACCCAATGGTATTCCTTCTAAAAAAGAATGGATGCTCAATGCAATTACAAGCGTAATGGGAATCCGAGAAACATGATGCACGTGTACATGTCCGTGCTCTATTCCTCCAGAAAAGAATTCTAAAATTAATTGAATAAGAAAACCAATCAAAATGTAAACACCAATGTTAAAGTCATGGAATTCATACAGCTCCGGAATGAAATGAATAAACGCAATGGACAGTAAAAAACCGCCACTAAAGGCAAGCATTAATTTGATGACTTGCTCATTCTTCGATTTACTCAACAAACTGACTAAAAGCCCTCCGATTAAAACAGAAGCAATTAATGCAAAGTTTACCAATAGTATTTTCATTTTGTTTTTTGAGCTATAATAATAAGTCGATCAGCATCTTTTTCCTCAAAAGGATTCAAATCGAAGTCTCCAAAGGTACGAAGAATTTTGAAGTTACTCTTCAAGAGTAAACGCTTAAAATCTGATAAAAGTACTGCCTGAACTCGTTCTGTATATTGTTGCTTCTGTTCGCCGTCGTGGAAAGAAATGTGCTTAAAAATATGTTTCCCATCGTATGACCGTTGAATCGAAAACGATACATTGTCTACCGTTTTAACTTCTTGTTCTACTAAATTGGCAATTACTTTTGAAGCATTCATGAAATCAATGATCAATAATCCATTCTCATTCAACATGGTGTGAATAGATTGAAGCATTTTTAAATTATCGGATTCATCATCAAAATATCCAAAACTGGTGAAAAGATTAAATATAGCATCAAATTTATTGTTCGGATAAACTTCTCGCATGTCATGAACATCAAATGAAAGGTGATCTGTTTCATGTTCTTTTGCAGAAGAAATACTGTTTGGTGATAAATCTACTCCAAGAACATCTAATTTTTCTTGGTGCAGCATTCTTGCGTGTCGCCCTTTTCCACAAGCTAAATCCATCACTTTTGAACCTGAAGGTAAATCGATAAATTGTACCAAGTTGGTAATAAAACGCTGTGCTTCATCATCATTTCTGTTTTTGTACAAAATATGGTAAAAAGGGGAGTCAAACCATGATGCAAACCATTCTTTCTTCATTATCCAAAGGTACAAAAATTAAGAATTAAATAATACAATTGTGTAAATAGTAAGTACTTCTACCTAGATTAAAATGCTAATGCAAGTTTTTTTAGTAAAAAGTTTCCCTCAGATT
>CAYLWS010000115.1:0-3435 GCA_964387525.1 uncultured Fluviicola sp. | reverse complement strand
CACACAGTCACAAATGTTGCTTTTACAGCAAGATAACATGGCCAACATTTTTATGGATGGTTGGCTGACTGAATTAACTTTTATGCCAGGCTTATTGCTTGTGGATGAAGATTATTCAAGCGTTTCTTCAGAGAATATTGAGCCAGTCAATACATCAAATGACTTGGCGTATGTAATCTACACTTCTGGTACTACTGGAAAGCCAAAAGGTGTTTTAGTTGACCATAAAGCCGTGGTCTCATTTGCCTACGAAAATAAATACATGCCTAAAAAGGCGAAAAGAGTAGCAAGTTTAGCGCCCTATTCATTTGATGGATTTGTGTTCGATACGTTTTATTCGTTGTTAAATGGAGCTAGTGTTCATCTATTGGGCAAGTCATTATCGCTTGATATTGATGAGTTAGGTAATTATTTGACGACCGAAAAAATTGATTCATTTTTCACTACAACAGCATTATTTAATGAATTAGTAAAAAGTGAAACACTTCAAAATTCTGAAGTACGTACTATTTTGTTTGGTGGAGAAAAAGCCGATGTGTCAATCATACAAAAAGCTCTAAAAGAATTAACCGAAATCAATTTTGTGCATGTGTATGGACCAACCGAGACCGTTGTCTTTGCAAGTGCGTACCATTTTAAAGGTACAACAACGACAAATGCTCCAATTGGTAGCCCGTTAAATAACAAGCAGTTTTACGTGCTCGATGCAGGTGGGAATGCTGTTCCTGTTGGATGCCCTGGTGAACTCTACATTGGTGGTACTGGAATTGCAAAAGGATATTTAAACCAACCAGAATTAACAGATGAAAAATTTGTAGAGAACCCTTTCGCTACGGCAGAGGATAAATCAAAAGGATATACGCGTCTTTATCGAACAGGCGATTTAGTTCGTTGGTTGGCAGATGGAAATATCGAATTCATTGGACGAATAGATACACAGGTAAAAATTAGAGGTCATAGAATTGAATTAGGAGAAATTGAAACAGTTCTAAATGAATTTCCGGAAATTCAAAATGCAGTTGTTGTAGACCTTGAGAAAGAAGGAGCTAAATACTTGGCAGCATACGTTGTGTCTGCAAAAGACGAAGACTATTCGGTAGATAATATAAGAAGGAAATTGTCTTTGAAATTACCTGATTATATGGTGCCGAACACTTTCTCTGAATTAGAGAAAATCCCATTAAACATAAATGGTAAACTGGATAAAAAGGCATTGCCAGATCCAGAGTTTGCAAGCACTGAATTATTCGTTGGACCGAGAAGTGAAGTGGAAGAAAAATTGTGCGCAATTTGGCAAGAAGTTTTAGGTCAAGAAAAAATAGGGATTCATGATAATTTCTTTCACATCGGAGGAGATTCAATTGTCGGGATTCGTGTAATTTCTAAAGCAAAATCAGTCGGATTGTATTTGGCTGTACAAGACTTGTTTTCAAATCCTACAATTGCAGAACTTGCACCAAATGTTCAGAATATTGAAGAAGCTGATTTGCAAGAAGATTATAAGCCTTTCTCTCTAATCACAGATGAACAACAGTTAAACCTCAAAGATCAATTTCCTGAAAACCTCAAAGATGCTTTTCCAGCAACTCATTTGCAAATGGGAATGCTGTTGGAGTCTACAATAGATGTTGGTGTTTACCATGATGTACTTTCTTATAAAATAAATAACAGTTTTGAAGAAGAGCGTTTTCAAGAGTTGCTACAACAGCTCGTTAATCGACATGAAGTATTGCGCACTGGTTTTGGAAGAGACGAAAAAGAGGGGTATTTGGCAGTAATCGCAAAAGAATCAAAACCACACTTTGAAGTCATACGATCTTCAATTACAAAAGAACAGATTATTGAAAACGAGCATGTAAAATCATTTGATTTCGGAGTGCCTGGTTTATACCGTTTTATTGTAAGTGCTATTGAAGAGAACTCGTTCTTATTTACGTTCTCATTACACCATGGAATCATTGATGGTTGGAGTGTTGCGAGTTTGATCTCCGAATTAATTCATAACTACTTTCACAAGACAGCACAGTTGGATAATTCATTCACAATACCAAGTTACGGTGAGTTTGTAAGGAATGAAAGAAATGCAATTGAGGATCCTAAATTTACGCAATTCTGGTCAGATTATTTAAAGAATTATGAGTATCCGAAAATCCCATTTGTAAGCACGGTAATTTCGAATACTGTTGAACAAGAAGAAGAAAGTTATGTGCTAAAAGAGGAAGAGTCTCAAATGATTCTGAATTTATCGAAAGAGAAAGGAATCCCTGTTGACAGCATCTTCTTAGCGATGTATTATCACGTACTTTGCTTGTTTCAAGATACAGATGATTTAGCGATTGGCTTAGTTACAAATAATAGACTTGAACAAACAGGTGGAGATAAACTGCTTGGATTGTTCTTGAATACAGTTCCGTTTAGACCCGCTGGTGATAAAAAGTTGATGTCTGTTGGAAGCTGGATTCAAAATATAGCGGATGAAAAAATAAGACTTTTGAAATACAAAGCATTGCCTTATGCCTATATAAAATCAAACTATTTATCAGACGCTAATAATTATCAAAGTGTATTTAATTACGTACACTTTCACGTTGTTGATGAAACAATAGAATTGTCCAATGATGATGGTGAACGCGTAGTTGAAGGTGGAGGAGGTTATGAGAAGATCAATATTCCAATGGCCTTTTCAATTTCTCGTCAGGGAGATCATTTCTTTGCAAGCTTCAAGGCACACAAGGGAAGCATTGACCCTTATGCATTTAAACAGTTTTGGAAATATTTTAAAGACAGCATTGAACAATTGGTTTCAAATGCTGATAATTTAGAAGAATTACCATTAATTCAACTGTCCGATAAAGACCGTAATAAACTTAGAAATTGGAATCAAACGGATACAGATTTCCAAGAACAGAAAACGCTTCATAGCTTATTTGAAGAAAGTGTTCAGAAATCACCGAAAAGTATCGCTTTGGTGGATGGGGATAAACAAATCACTTACGCTGAATTAAATGAGAAATCGAATCAACTTGCACACTATATCCGTAGCTCGTATAAAGCAATTCATTTAAAAGAGCTTCCATCAGAAACGTTGATTGCCTTATGCTTTGAAAGAGGTATAGAGGTGATTGTTGGAATTTTAGGAATCCTTAAATCAGGAGGTGCTTACTTACCAATATCACCAGATTATCCTGAAAAACGTTTTTCTTATATCATCGAAGATTCCAAAGTAGAACTAATTATAAGTCACAATTCTTGTAAGGATAAGGTTAAAAGTCAATTGGCTGTAAATGATAATTGTAAGTTATTAATGGTTGAAGATGCATTCGCTCAAAAGAGTGATGTGAATAATCTGGACCTAGCGATAGAATCACAAAAATTAGCATACGTAATTTACACTTCTGGAACTACAGGAAATCCTAAAGGAGTAATGGTAGAGCA
>CAYLWS010000114.1:0-3492 GCA_964387525.1 uncultured Fluviicola sp. | reverse complement strand
CAAACAGGGTTTCCGATAAACAGATTGAGAAGGACTATGTTTTAACGTGGGTATTGTACGGGATTTCTGAAAATAACGTGTTAAAAAAGGCACTTGCATTTAAAGGCGGTACAGTATTGAAAAAAGCATATTTCCATGATTACCGATTTTCCGAAGACCTAGATTTCACCTTGTTGGATGAAAGCCTTACCAACGAACAGATTTTGGAAGAGTTTAGAAATATGTTGGAGTTTGTAGAGGAGGAAACGGCTATGAATTTTCGGATAAATGAAGATTCCGATAAAGAACATACACCTTCTGGAAGCTTTAAATTTTGGATTGAATATGTAGCTCCGTTGGATGGGGCAATGGGAAGCAGAGATTTAAAGATAGACGTGACCAGAGGTGAAAAACTTGAATTCGACCTAAGTTACAGACCTTTGGACAACAGTTATAGTGACATATCCGATATTGATTTCACGATAAATTGTTACTCGCTTTCGGAAGTTATAATTGAAAAGATGACGGCTGTAATGGGACGAACCATCCCAAGGGATTTATATGATTTATGGTACTTGTTTGATAGCGAGCAAATGGACATCGAAGACCATTACTATGAGTTTGAGCGAAAAGCCGAACATAAAGGACATGATCCAAAAGAGTTTAGAACAAAATTGTCCGCAAAAGAAGGGAAGTACCAAAGAGATTGGGAAACCAGTTTAGGCGATCAAATATATGACCTCCCTAAATTTAAAGATGTGATGCGTGAACTTAACAAGCATTTCAGACTTTTAGATAAATACTAAACATGCCAATCAACTACAAACAAATACTTTCCAAATCGGATTTTAAAGTAGCTCAAAGTTGTGCTACCAAACTTTATTATCTGAAAAACAAATACCCATCGGCCAATGACGGCAACGAATACATGGAGTATTTGGCGGAAGGTGGTTATGCAGTTGGTGAAATGGCAACTTTGTTTTATCCTGATGGAAAGAGAATTGATAATATCAAGGGTATAGAATCGGCAATTGAAGAAACAAAAGAATTACTGCAGGAAAATACGGTTACACTTTTTGAAGCTGCTGTTTTGTCCAACAACAAAATTGTAGCCATTGATATTCTTGAAAAGAAAGGGAATACATTCAATATTATAGAGGTCAAATCCAAAGGGTATGACAGCGAAACACAATCGCTAAAAGGTTGGGAAGAGCATTTGGAGGATATAGCTTTTCAAAAACTGGTGTTATCTGAAACTTATCCAGAAGCAACAATCAATACATTTCTTTTTGTTCCAGATAAAGCTGCACGAACCACTATAGAGGGATTAAACTCTTTGTTTGAATTGAAGGAATTTGAAAGTCATAATGGCTTCAAATTTTTCGATATTAAATTCACGGGAGATCCTGAACAAATCCGAAAAGATGAACTAATGACTTTGGTGGATGTTTCTGAATATGTAAATGGAATTGAACGTAGGGTACAGCACAATGTAAAGTTGTTTATCAAAAGCCTTTTAGAAGCAAAGAAAATTACCTCTCCGCTTGATAAGAATTGTTTTAAATGCGAATACAGTGTTGAGCGTGAATCAGATTGCTCTGGTTATAAAGAATGTTGGGCGAGCATTAAAGAAACAGAGCCACACATTAAAACCTTGTACCATGTTGGAACTATTGGAGGTAATAAAGAACCAATTGTCAATTCGCTAATTGCCGACCGGAAAGTTTCGCTATTTGATATGCCTCTTGACGAACTAAAAGGGAAGCGAGGGGAACGACAATTAATACAAATTGAAAATACCCGGACCAATACAGAATGGGCTTCACCTGAATTGAAAGCTGAAATTGATTCGTGGGAATACCCATTGCATTTTATAGATTTTGAAACCTGTACTACTGCATTGCCTTTTCACCGTAATATGCGACCGTATGAAATGAGTGCTTTCCAATGGAGTTGTCATACCATTAAAAGCTCAGGAGCAGAACCAATTCATACTGAATGGTTGAATTTAGATCCAGCATTTCCAAGTTTTGCTTTTGCAGAAAGCTTAATGCAGCAAATCGGTTATTCTGGGACGGTATTAATGTGGAGTCCACATGAGAACACCACTTTAAGAAATATCTACTACCAAATGGAGGAATACAATCATCCAAGCCCTGCATTAACAAAATGGTTAGAATACATCGTAAAGTTTGATTCTAACGGAACAGAAACATTGGTAGATATGAATAAAATGGCATTGGATTATTATTTCCATCCCGTGATGAAGGGAAGAACATCAATTAAAGTCACTTTGCCAGCTGTTCTTGCATCTAACAAGTCAAAACGGACAATTAAGTGGTTAGAACTTTTTGAAACGGAATTAAGCATCTTATCAAAAGATGAAAACGGAGTTATCGAGAACCCATACAAGAATTTACCTCCTGTTGACTTATTGGAATCTGCAGAAGCAGTAAACGAAGGCACAGGGGCTATGAAGGCGTATGAGGATATGCTATTTGGCTTGAACGCAAACAATGAAGATATTAAACAGGCTTATGCTCAGGCACTACTTCGCTATTGTAAGCTCGATACTTTGGCAATGGTTATTATTTGGGAACATTGGAGAGGGTTATAGAATGAATACATTAACTATATGCACTATAAATTAACAAATGAAATAATAAAATTAAGTGATTCTGATTATTGGAATGAAGCGAAACTCGAATGGGAATTTGAATATGCTTATTACAGTGAAGAATTGGAAACCTGCTTGTGCGGTCATTATCCTATCAAAAATGTTTGTGTCGTTAAGAATCAGTTAAATAACAATGAAACAGAGGTTGGTAATTGTTGTGTAAATAAGTTTTTAGGCATAGACGAGGGAAATAAGATTTTCATATCCATTAAACGCCTTAAAGAAGATCTATCAAAAAATATGAGTCCAGAAGTGCTAGAGTTCATGAATAGCAAAAAAATCATTTCAGATTTTGAATATGAATTTTACCAAGACACCATAAGAAAACGAAAGTTATCTGATAAACAATTGGGGATTCGTGAAAAAATCAATCAAAAGCTTCTTGATTTTACGAGTTATGAATCCAACTCTAATTTTGCACGGATAAACCTTGTCTTAAAGTGGGCCGCTGAGAATAAATGGTTTGACATTAGTTTTGTAAACTCTTTAAAAGGAAGTTGCGAAAAGAATGGTAAGCTAACCGAAAAACAAAGCGTAGCTCTTGAAAATATTATCACCAAATTGAAAATAGATTAGACATCAAGCTCGTTCTAACTCTAGATTAAATACTTCATTTATTTGGTTGATGAAATCTAATTCTTTTACCCTAATCTCACTAAAGGCATCATTTTGAGAGCCACTCCAATTCTCTAAAAACTGTAAATCAATACCGTCAATTCCAAAAATGGAATTTTGACCAAATTCATTTAATAAGTTATCACTATACTTCTCCTGAACACTTTTGTTAAAATTGGTTGGGTATAGTAATCCACCTCCCAACACGTTCCGTTCGCCTG
>CAYLWS010000113.1:0-3504 GCA_964387525.1 uncultured Fluviicola sp. | reverse complement strand
ACTTTATTTAAGGCACTTCACTTTGGGTTAAGCACCAAAACCCGTATTAACTATACTCAACGTTACCCAAATGCAGTTTTACCCTAAAAGCAAAGATACGAACAAAAAAGCCAATAAATATAAAGGTTGAAACTATAGGTGACTATATACGTAAGGAACGCCTAAAACGAAAGATAGACCAAACAATATTAGCCAAAGAATTAAATGTTACAAGTGTTATGCTTTCAAATTGGGAACTAAATAGAAAGCCCACACCACCAAAATACCTTTTACAAATTATTGAATTTTTAGGATATACACCAAAAATCAAATTAGACTTTGACAGATTGGGTACCTATACACAATTGTTTAGAATAGATAGCAAAATTTCTTTAATAGAATTTTCAAGACAAATCGGTATTTCACAAAAAGAAATCAAACATTTGGAAGAAGGAAAATTCGGAAAACGGCATCGCATATTAGAAAAACAAATCAAGACATTTTTAAAAAGTAACCTTACTTCTTTCGTAATGCATCCATAATAATATTGGTAATTGATTTTTGTTTATTCACATTATTATCTCCTGTTTTGTAATTTACTTTTACACGATATCCACGAACACGTTTTTCTTTGGTGATTGATGTTGGATTTAGCGCATCCAAATAGAGCGGTAATTCTTCAGAAGGGAAGAAATGAATTATAGAATGCTGTTTTTTATCAATCAATTCTAATGCTTGTTTCTTAATCTTTTGTAAATGTTTTGGGGCATCAGAAATCATATACACCAATGAATATTCACTCTCAATACATTTTTGAATATTCTGAACTTCATAATCAACGGTATTGGTTACCGAAATTTCAATAGCAATACGGACATCACCTTTTAATAATCCAACATCAACACGACCACCATTTTTTGTTTCCTCTTCAAGTGTTGCCTTGAAACCACGCTGCAATGCCATGGTACGAACAAAATATTGTAGCGAACGATGCTTGCGAAGGATCTCTTGTTCTTCGGCTTGTATAAGATAGGTTTCCTTTTGTTTTTCAAACGAAGTTAACGACTTTTCTATTTTTACTTCAGAGGATATAATATCTGTTTCTTCAATTTTAGAGATTAGTGTTGGAATAGAGATTTCATCAATGACTTTTTCTTTTTGAGATTGAACAGGTTTAGCAACTTCTTTTTTAACAGATGGCTTACTCTTAATTTTCGGCAACAAACTATCCAACAATTCTTTAATTTCAGAACGATTTTTACTATACTTATTTCGAGTATTATCTACAATAAAATCTTTAATTTCAGAATCTGTTTTTTCAGTTAATTGAGGAGTTTCAAGTGAAAAATCATTTGCACTACTTCCAACACGCATAATCACTTCACCAGTTCCTAGACTCTGTAAATCGCTCTGTTCAAAATATGAAAATCCAGTTTCTAATTTACTAGCATCATTATCACCTAATCTAAAACAGATTCTTGTAAATGGATTTGAAATCACAGAATTCAATACTTTTGGTTCTTCTATCTGTGCCAATTCCTGATGCGCTAAAACGAGTCCAACACCATATTTACGGACACCAGAAAGCATTGACGTAATGGATGGCGTAATAAAATTTTGAAATTCATCCATATAAATATAAAATGGATGTCTTTTTTCTTTTGAAATACTCTGTCTTGATAAAGCAACTTGATTGAATTTAGAAATAAACAAAGAACCTAACAAGTAAGAATTGTCTTCTCCAATCAATCCTTGAGACAATTTGAGTAACACTATTTTTTTGTTATCAATACATTCCTTAAAATCAATACCACTTTTTTGCGCTAACATATAACGAATAATTTTTGGACGTAAAAAAGTATCTATACGTGTTAAAAGTGGGGCAATTCCTTTTTTAACCATTGGATATTCATGTTGCCAGTAATAATGAATTGCATTATCATCTACATTTTCTAAAAATGGATTTCTAAATTTCTCTTCAATCAAAAAACGTTTGAGTTCAATAAGTGTTCCTCCTGTGCTACTTTCTAAAAAGGCATTGATAGCATTAGAGAGTACTGCTGTCATATTATCTCCCCAAGCCGTAGCATGACGTCTAAACGCAGAAACCAAATCAGAACTCAACACTATTTTTTCAGCATCCGTAGTTGCATGCAATAGATTAAATCCAATAGGGAATTCACTATCTGATGGATCAATAATTATGACATCTTCTTTTCGATGTGCTGGAATTCGGAGTAAAATATCATCACAAATATCACCATGAGGATCAAAGAGTGCAATTCCATTTCCTTTTTCAATATCATCCAAAATCATATTTGCGATAAGTGTGGATTTACCTACTCCTGTGGCACCAATAATATGAATATGTTTCAATCGTTGCTCCTTTGTTAAATGAACAGATGCTGTTCCATGCTGATGAGAATTGATTCCGATAAAACAACCATTTATATTTTGCAAAACAATTTGTGGTGCTTTTTTCGTTTTTTCATCATTAAATCCTAGTTTTGATGATACAACACTCTCATTTGGATAGTGTACAAGCGATACTAATTCCTCAGTATTTAATAGCATTCCCAATCTATTTGTTTGTCGATAAAATAGATTTTCTATATGATGTTGATATTCGTATCCTTCATTAGATAATGGAATCAATCGATTGTATTCAGATTTTGAAAATGTAGAGATAGTTCTAATAACTTCGGATGCTAAATATTGGGCACGTTCCTTGAATAGTGACTGGGTAGCCAATCGTACCAGAACAGCAAACAAAGGCTTAGAAACCTTGTTTCTTGCCGTTTGAAGCATCTCTGGAGCATCAACGAAGAAAGAATTACCTTGTGAATCAGAAACTGCATTTATAATGCTTTTTGACCAGGAATTTACAACGCCTTTAAATAATATCTGATATACAATTACATCTCCTTGCTGTAGGTTTTCTAATGTTGCAAATACACTTGTGAGGGTGTCAATACTGAAATTTTGAGGTGTCACAACACTGCGCATAAATTCTTCTTCTAAACCAAAATCACAAATAGCAATATCATCGTTACCATTAAAAGGAAAGTCTAATGGATTTACTTCTGTAAACAAAATGGATGAAAAATAGGCTTTGAATTGTGATTCAATACGTGATTTATCTTGTATGCTACAAACAATTTGAATCGTAATTTTTTCAAAAGTGCCAATAATTTCAAAAGAAATGTTGTCTTCTGAAAAACAAAGCATATTTAATAATTCAACAAAGAGATTTCTGTCGATATAGGGTCGTTTTGGAAAAGAAATTTTTAGCCCAACTAATGTCGGTTTTGAAGTAACTTGTTTTGGAGAAAACGGATCTTCTTCAACGTCTAATTCTTTTTCTTTAAAAGAAAAAAATGTTGTTAATTGTTTAAAATAAGAAGGAACTTTTCCGTCATCATAATCTTGTGGATAATAATTTGGAATTAGATAATGAGAGAAAGGTTTAAAAGGAGGCTATATTTCAACACAAAAGGGGAAGTGATAATAACCACGTACATTGTA
>CAYLWS010000112.1:0-3677 GCA_964387525.1 uncultured Fluviicola sp. | reverse complement strand
TTGTACAGCGCTTGTTTTCTTTATGCACTTAGGCTTTTCTTTATTAGAAATAGGCCTAACAAGACAAAAAAACACAATCAACATTCTTTTTAAAAATATCTTCATCATCACAGTTGGACTTTTATTGTACTGCTTAATTGGGTTTAACTTAATGTATCCTGGAGAATTCAACGGAATCATAGGCTTTGCCGGCTTTGGACTTGATGCTGTTGCTGCTGCCGATTTAACATATAATGAAGGCTACACATACTGGACAGATTTCTTATTCCAAGGAATGTTTGCTGCAACTGCAGCGACAATTGTTTCTGGCGCTGTTGCAGAACGTATCAAATTAGTACCATTTATGATTTTTGTAATCATATATGTTGGTATCGTTTACCCAATTGCTGGCTCGTGGAAATGGGGAGGCGGATTTTTAGATAAATTAGGCTTCTACGATTTTGCCGGATCTACTTTGGTCCACTCTGTCGGAGGGTGGGCCGCACTAGTTGCTGTTTGGCTGTTAGGCGCACGTATTGGAAAATTCAAAGATGGAAAACCTCAAGCAATCCCCGGTCACAATATCCCCTTAGCAACTGGTGGAGTCTTAATTCTTTGGTTAGGATGGTTCGGATTTAACGGAGGTTCGGTTTTATCTGCAGATCCAGGAGCAACATCATTAGTTTTAGTAACAACATGTTTGGCTGCCGCCTCTGGAGGAGTACTCGCTTTCTTGGTATCAACCACATTATACAAAAACTTTGATTTAACCATGTTTTTAAACGGTATTTTAGGCGGATTAGTTAGTATTACTGCAGGTGCAGATCAAATGAGTCCGACGGACGCAATTCTAATTGGAGGAATTTCAGGAGCCATAATTGTATTCGCTGTATCCTTAATCGACAAGATAAAACTTGACGATCCTGTTGGCGCAATTGCCGTTCACTTGGTTTGTGGAATCTGGGGAACATTAGCTGTAGGAATCTTCGGAGACATGGCTGGGTGGGGTCAATTCGTTAGCCAGTTAATAGGAGTTGTCTCCTATGCTGTCTTTTGTGCAGGAACAACTTTCATCATCTTCTTTGTACTAAAGAAAACTATTGGAATACGAGTTTCTGAAAGAGAAGAATTAGAAGGCTTAGATGCTCACGAACACGGAATGAGTGCGTATGTTGACTTTAGAATGAACGAACATTAACAAACACTATTTAATACTTAAATTCAAGTAATTAAACCTCAACAAAAAGCGTCTCATTGGTAATTTTAACCATCTGACGCTTTTTTTTACATGAAAAGTCATGTTTTTATCATTATCATAATCTTTCAAACAAAATTTAATAATATCAAATTATATTTATTGAATTATTTGATTTGTTGCATAAATGAAATCAATACCACGAATTCATTGAGTTATTTTTATAATAATAAGTAACTTTGCAGTCAATATTTTGATTTATGATAAAGAAACAAGGTTTATACTTGCCAGAATTTGAACATGAAAACTGTGGTGCCGGATTTATCTGCAACCTTAAAGGAGAAAGAACAAATCAAATAATTCATGATGCATTAGAAATTTTAGTGAAACTAGAACATAGAGGCGGTGTAAGTTCTGACGGGAAAACAGGGGATGGCGCTGGTCTTCTAATTGATATTCCGCATGTATTTTTCAAAAGAGTATGTGATTTTGAGATTCCAACCCAAAGAGAATATGCTGTAGGTATGGTTTTCTTACCAAAAAACGAAAATCAATACAAACACTATAAAAATATTTTTGAAAAAGAAATTAAAAATCAGGGATTATCTATCTTAGGATGGCGTAAAGTACCTGTAAATTCTTCAGTTTTAGGAAAAATTGCTTTAGCATCCGAACCAAACACAGAACAATTATTTATTGGCAAAGGTGATAATGAGATTTCTGAAGCTATTTTTAAAGCAAAATTATATGCTGCTCGTAAAATTACCGAACATACCATCGCTGCATCAAAAATGTCTGAAAGTTCATTCTTTTATGTTTCAAGCTTATCAACTACAACCTTAATTTACAAAGGCATTATTATGCCTGAAGACATTGAACCTTATTTTAAAGATTTACAACAACCCGATTTAGTAACGCGACTCGCCTTAGTACACCAACGATTTTCAACAAACACAATGCCTTCTTGGGAATTGGCACAACCATTTCGATTTATGTGTCAGAATGGAGAAATCAATACTTTAAGAGGTAATGTAAGCAGAATGCGTGTACGTGAAGAAATCATGAAAAGTGATGTATTCGGTCCACAAATAGATAAATTATTTCCAATTATTTTACCCGGAAAATCAGATTCAGCCTCTATGGACATGGTTGTTGAACTTTTAACGCACACAGGAAGATCATTGCCAGAAGTAATGATGATGATGATTCCTGAAGCATGGGAAAAACACGAAACCATGTCGGAAGATCGAAAAGCCTTCTACGAATACAATGCGTGTATTATGGAGCCTTGGGACGGCCCTGCCTCTGTACCTTTTACAGATGGTGATTATATAGGTGCATTACTTGACAGAAACGGACTTAGACCCTCAAGATATACCGTAACAAAAAGTGGAAAATTAATAATGGCATCAGAAATTGGTGTGGTTGACATTGCTGATGAAGACATAGAGAGTCATGGTCGTTTAGAACCTGGAAAAATGTTCCTAGTCGATATGAACGAAGGTCGAATTATAAACGATGAAGAAATCAAAAGTAAAATTGCTTCCGAAAGACCCTATAAAGAATGGCTAAAAGAACACAGGTTACACTTAAAAGATGTTCCTTACACGAATGAAACTTGCCCGATAGAAACCATCGACATTAAAACCAGGCAACGCTTATTTAATTATACTTTAGAAGATATTCAAGAAATTATCACGCCAATGGCTGTGGCTGGAAAAGAAGCATTGGGTTCAATGGGTATCGACACTCCATTGGCAGTTTTATCAGACAGACCACAACTAATTTCAAACTATTTTAAACAATTATTTGCTCAAGTTACCAATCCTCCTTTGGATGGTATTCGTGAAGAAATTGTTACCGACATAAGTTTATCTCTGGGTAAAGACCGAAATCTATTTAGCATTACCGAACGTCAATGTAGAAAATTACGCATTCAAAATCCGGTGATCTCAAACAAAGATCTAGAAAAAATAAGAAACATATCAGTAGGCACATTCAAAACTGAAACCATTGAAATGCTATATCCAAAAGCAAAAGGTTTAAACGGATTGGAAGATGCGCTAGATAATATCATCATTCAAATAACAAAAGCATTAGAGAGAGATACAAATATTATCATCTTATCAGACAGAGGCGTAAACAAGGACTTCGCCCCTATCCCATCTTTATTGGCTTGTTCTTTTGTGCATCACCAAATGAATCGCTTGCGCAAGCGCTCATATTTCGATATTATTATTGAATCTGCAGAACCTCGCGAACCGCATCATTTTGCTACTTTATTTGGTTATGGAGCTAGCGCTATTAATCCATACATGGTGAATGAAATCATCAGAATGCAGGTAAAAGAAGGTTTTATTACAGGAATGGACGAGCAAAAAGCAGTGGACAATTTTAACAAAGCCATCGGAAAAGGAATCTTAAAAGTGATGAACAAAATTGGAATTTCTACACTTCATTCATATAGAGGTTCTCAAATTTTTGAAATCGTTGGATTCAATTC
>CAYLWS010000111.1:0-3741 GCA_964387525.1 uncultured Fluviicola sp. | reverse complement strand
TATTGTTTGGCTTGTTCCCCAAAAAGAAATAGCAACTAAAATAAAAGTGATGAGTATTTTCATGTTTTTAATATTTTCAATAAATATATTTTATTTATTGGTGCTTCTACTTTTTTAAAGCGCATTTAACATTTCTTTAACTTCTAACTTGAAGAAATGATTCCTTTCTTAGCGACTCTATAGCTGGATAATGCGAAAAGACAATAGGCAAAGACAATTGCGCCTATACTTTGGTAAGTAAATCCTGTGTCGATAAATAGTCCTCCAGAAGAAAATACATTGTCTAAGAGTAATTTGAAAATGAAAAATGTAAAGATTCCTAAAAGTGCAATTATTCCGAAAATTTTAATGAAATAGATGAAAAATAGATGAATAATTTTTTTCGGTTGATACCCAAGTCTTAGTAATGTACGTACTTCATAAGCATTTTTTGTCATCAATAATTGTAAGTATTGAATTAGAACTAATCCGGATAAAAAAACTGCGATGATTGATATTCCAAGAACAACCATGAATAGAGTGCCAACAATACTTTTTAAACGGCCTACAACCATCTGAGAATCTTTTGTATTTAATCCTTTTTCGTTTAACATTTCTTCAATTAATCCAAATTCACTTTCTTCTCCAGAAATCATCACTTGTGTGATTAATTGCTCTTTTCCATTGGAATAGTGTGTATTTCCGTACTCCATGAATGACTTGGGGACTAAAATTGATGAAACGGTATTGGTGAAACCGATAATTTTGACATTAACATACTCTTTCGTTGAACCGTTTTTTAAAGTGAATTTAAACTTAATTTCCATCGCTAAATCATCTGAAACTTGAGGAATTCCATTTGCACTCATGAAAGTATTTAGCATGATAAGAAAATCTCTAGGCATAATGATTGGCACAAAATCATTTCCTTTTTCCCAGATCCAGTTTTGAGGAGAAATATCTAAAAAATTGGGGTCAACGGTTTGAATAAATATGTCTGATCTAAAATATGGAACAAGTTCATCATCCGTTTGGAATGAAACATCAAAACTGTTTGTAATCACTGGTTGAACATCTGAAATGAAGGGTTTAGCTTTCATTTTTTCAATTTCTTTGTAACTGAAATCTGTCTTTGTTAAGCCTAGTGAGGAAGAGTTGGACACTCTTTTCTGAACAATAATTGTATTTGGACCAAGGATATCATTTCCTTCACCAAATTCATTGATTCTAATTAGAAAATGTATGGAAGTAATTAGGAAAGTAATTCCTAAAAACGCCCCAATTATAGCAATCAATAATTGTTTTTTATCTTGGTTTTTAAAGAGTAATTTGTCAAGCATAATTAAAGATTTAATTCAAGATCAAATTGAAATTCATGACGATCACCAAGAGTGGTTAGAATAAATCCGGCAGATTCTTTCTCTGTTTCTTCGGCAATCATATTCAAGCATATTTGGGTGTTTTCATCGTCTAAATGGGAGAATGGTTCGTCCATTATTAGCCACTCGAAGGGTTGTGAAAGTGCCCTGATAATTGCTATTCTTTGTTGCTGTCCCATTGATAAAAGTCCACATTTCTGTTCCCATTTATCTTCCATCCCTACCTTTTTGAGTTCTGAAATAAATTCTTCTTCCGTTTTTTTATGAGTCAATTCGTTTTTTAGTAATAAGTTATCTTTAACCGATAATTTAGGGAAAAGTTGAAGGTCTTGAAAAACGGCAGCTATTTTAGAGGATCGTATTGTTGCCCAATCATCCAGTGTTAAATTTTTAATATCAATACCGTCAAAGAAAATGGCGCCATTGTAGTCTTTTCTTAATCCAAAAATGGTTGATAAAAAGGTTGATTTCCCTTTTCCGCTTGAGGCATTCAGTAGAATGTTTTGTTTCGGAGAAAGCTGAATCGTTTTTCCCCAGATACTGTTTTCATTATGCTTAATGGATAAAAGAGGATGAGGCATTAGGTTTTCAATCTTAATGTGCATAATTCAATGTTTTTTGGAGGTAAGTTGCAAGGTAATTACGATCAATTGGTCAACAGTTGATTTACTATTTTTTCAACAACCTTCTCTTCTGTGGTATATTCAATCCAAGTGGATTCTTTGTGTCGTTTGAACCATGTTAATTGTCTTTTCGCATATCTTCGAGAGTTTTGTTTGATAGAATCTACGGCTTGATTCAATGAGATGTTTCCATCAAAATAATCAAAGAGTTCTTTGTATCCTACAGTGTTTAGTGAAGAAAGTTGCCTAAGGTGTTGAACATTTTGCGCTTCTGCAATTAAACCTTTTTCCAACATTATGTCAACCCGTTCATTAATTCTTTTGTAGAGATTTTCTCTTGGATGTTGCAGAACAAAACGAATTACATCAAATGGGCGAGGGGTAGGTTTTCTTTTTCTTAAATCTGAATACTTTTCATTACTGAGTCGGATAGCTTCAATTGCCCGAATAATTCTCATTGGATTTTTTAAATCAACGATGTTGTAATACTCAGGATCTTTCTCTTTCAACTCGTTGGTTAAGGGAATCAAACCATTGGTGTCATATTCTAGTTGAATTTTATCGCGTAATTCTTTGGAAGAAGGAATTTTGTCTAGTCCAATACAAAGTGCATCAATAAACATTCCTGACCCGCCAGTTAGTACAATTCTGTCGTGTTGTTGAAATTCTTTTTCAAGAATAAGTAAAGCTTCTTTTTCAAATTGAGCAGAAGATACTTCGTCTTTCAATGAATGTGAATCAATGAAATAATGCTTTATACCTTTTTGTTCTTCTAAAGAAGGTTTGGCAGTACCGATTGCAATTTCTGTATAGAATTGTCTGGAATCTGCTGAAAGAATAACCGTTTGTAATTGAGTTGCAAGCGCTACACTTACACCTGTTTTCCCACTTGCTGTAGAACCTTCGATTACGATTAATTGTTTTTTCATTGTTCGATAAAAGTACGGACAATCATTCGTATTTGGAAACCCATTCCATATATCTTTGAGTTACATCTCGGACATAGTTATAGGTTATCTTCGTTTTCATCATTCCGTGTCGAACGACTTCATCTTGGTAATATTCTTTTTTAGCTAAATTGAGTAGCATAACTTCTACGTTATCGTCCCACATTAAGGGGTTTAAATTGTGCTTTTCTGCCAATCGTTGCGCATCAAGAATATGGCCTCTTCCAGCATTGTAGGATGCCATTGAGAATTTTTTACGTTGGTATTCATCCGGAATTCTAGACCAGAATTTTTCATCAGCAGCTAATTTTTTTCCACCACCCATAATTTGAACCTCTGGGGGAGAGTCTGGAAATACACCGTATGTTGGTCCTGTATTGGGCATGAATTGCATCATTCCATATGCGCCACCAAAAGACAATGCATCTGGGTTGAATTTTGATTCTTGAAAACAAACAGACGAGAGTAATCGCCAATCCCAGCCATAAATTTTTTCTGCATTCTTGAAATATTGATCGAATTTAGAAATGTTTTTACTGTTCAAAACGGCATACCTTGAGCTTGGACGATTGGTAACATGCTTCATTTGGAAATACTTTTTACTGATGTATCTAAATGTAGATTTTTTCATGAAATCAATAAGCCATTCATCCAATTTCACCTTCAGTAAAGGGCTAGATTTCCGCATTCCAAAGGCAATTTTTTGTTGAACAGAAAGAGATAAATCGGTATATATGTTATCGTAAAATTGTTGATTTACTTTAGCCACAACATCTTCAGTCACTGTATAGTCAATAATTCCTTCTGCGACCA
>CAYLWS010000110.1:0-3776 GCA_964387525.1 uncultured Fluviicola sp. | reverse complement strand
TAAGGTGTTTCTGCTTCTTTTTCACTAACCACAAACAACGCTCCTTGATTGGCGTTTAAAAACTGAACTAAGTTTAAAATCACATCATCTCCAAATCTCTCCAAATTATTTGAGTTGTCTCCCAAAATTTCAGAAAAACGAGCCAAACCTTGGTTTACATGAGAACGTTGAGCATCCTCCCTAGCAATATTCAATAAACTTTTTTGCATACCGTGAAGAGACTCTCCTAACTCTCCATTATTTTCAAATTCCAAATCTTGATCTAAATCAAATTTTCCCTCTCCCACATGTTTTGCAAAAGTTTGTATTTTTTTGAATGTGCCATTTATTTCTTGTAGGTAGTCATTACTTGGTAAATAATCCTTTGTCTTCATGTTTACAACATCAAGTAGATTTCCTTCATTTATATTTTTCAATATAGACTCTAAACGGCGAATAGGATATTTTAAGAAACGTGAACTTCTATAAACAATAATCAATACTCCTAATAAGAAAATGAGTCCTGAGCCGACAATCAAACCTAAATAATCTTCTTTGTATTTAGGTTTCAAGAAAACTTGAATTGATTCTTGCAGGTTATTATCTAGAAATTCCTTTGAAGATGTATTTAACTCCCCCGTATATTGGCTAACCTTAGCTATTTGTGCTATTTTTTCTCTTTCACTATATACAGAAGCTGTCGAATCAGTGTAACTATCCAGTAATTCATAGTGGATTTTCTTTACACGGTAAATATTATCAAAAACCTTATAATAACCAGCTTTCATTTCATCTGGTTGATCTTTCAATGATTCACTTAATCTATTTAGTGTTGGAAGTATCTTCTCATTCCACAATGCATCAAATTCTTTGTGTTTAACTATTCCCTTACCTCCTTTTGGCATTTCTAAACGATGCAATACATAAGTAGATGCTAAATTAACGTCTAAAACCAATTGGTACACTTTTGTTTTTCTATCTAAAAACAATTGCTTTTTTTGACTTTTCTCAAACGACTTTTTATTCTGCCTGTTATTAGAAATATAATCGCTCTCTACTAAATTGTAGTTGAACAATAAAATCACTAATGCCAGCCCTACAATTAAGAACGAAGAGCCTAAAATATTTAAAGATATATCAGATGATTTGAGCTTTAACCTCATATTTTTTTTACCTATTGAATGGTTTAATCGGACAACAAATCCTATCAAGAGTATAAGATAAGAAAAAGAAATAAAAAAAGCCACTTGAAATGAATCAAGTGGCTTAAATAAGTGAAAAAACTTTTCTTATTTCAAGAAAAACATTTCTCTGTACTTTGGCAATGGCCACATTTCGTCATCAACTAACAATTCTAATGAATCGACAGCAGTTCTGATTGTTTCCATATAAGTATGTTTTACTTTATGACAGTAAGCTTTTGCTTCTTCAGCAGCACTTCCTTCGATTTTAGCAATCTCAGCTAACATTGCTGTTACGTTAGATTTTACTGTATTAATCAAAGCAGATACCTCTTTCAAAGTTTCTAATCCTGCTGAGTTATCAATTCCTAAATCTTCTAATCCCGAAACGTTATCAATCAATACACTTTGGTAATCGATAGCAACTGGTAAGATTTTGTTCAATGCCATTTCTGCCATGATATTTGCTTCAATATCAATTTTAGTAGCATAAATTTCTTGGAACACTTCGTAACGAGCAGTTAATTCTACTTTCGTCATTACTCCCATAGAAGAGAATAAATCAATAGATTTTTGCTCTACATAGAAATCCAAAGCATCTGGAGTATCCTTTACATTAGAAAGACCTCTTTTTTCAGCTTCTACAACCCATTCGTCAGAATATCCATTTCCTTCGAAACGAATATTTTTTGATTGTTTTACATAAGCTCTCAAGATACGAGCAATTGCGTCCTCTTTCTTGTCACCACTTTTGACAGCAGCTTCAACTTCTGTTTTAAACAATTCTAACTGAGCGGCCATAATTGTATTCACAACAGTCATTGGCATACCACAAGATGCAGTAGAACCTACAGCTCTGTACTCAAATTTGTTTCCTGTAAAAGCAAATGGAGACGTTCTGTTACGGTCTGTGTTATCTAATTTAAGGTTAGGAATTCTTTCGATACCTAATCCCATAATTTCTTTTTGCTCTCCTTTGATGATTGGAAATTTCCCAGTTTTTTCAAACTCATCTAAAACTGAATCCAAAGTTTGACCTAAGAATGCAGAAATAATCGCTGGAGGTGCTTCGTTAGCTCCCAAACGATGATCATTTGAAGCAGAAGCAATCGATGCTCTCATAATCCCTTCGTTGTCATGCAATGCTTTCAACGTGTTGATTAAGAAAGTTAAGAAGTATAAACCATCTTTTTGAGATGTAAAAGAAGGATCAAATAAGTTTCTTCCGTTACTAGCAATCAATGACCAGTTGTTATGTTTACCAGAACCGTTGATTCCTGCAAATGGTTTTTCGTGCATCAAACAAGCTAAACCGTGGTTATCAGCTGCTTTCGTAAGCATAGTCATCACCAATTGGTTATGATCATTTGCTACATTAATATCTTCAAATATTGGAGCCATTTCGAATTGACCTGGAGCAACCTCATTGTGACGAGTTGTAACAGGAATACCTACTAAGAAACACTCTCTTTCAAATTCTTTCATGAATTCCAACACACGGTTAGGGATTTCACCAAAATAATGATCATCTAATTGTTGCCCTCTTGGAGATGGAGCTCCAAATACTGTTCTTCCTGTTAAAACTAAATCAGGACGAGCATTGAACATTCCTTTGTCAATCAAAAAATATTCTTGTTCAACTCCCAAAGAAGAAGAAACTTTATCTATTTTCGGGTCAAACATTTTACAGATTGCTGTCGCAGCATCATCTACAGCTCTCTGAGCTTTCAATAACGGCGATTTAAAATCTAATGTCTCGCCAGAATAAGAAACGAATACACAAGGGATAAATAATGTCCCTTTGTAAATCCACATCGGAGAAGTTGGATCCCAACCTGTATATCCACGTGCAAAGTGTGTTCCACGGATTCCTCCGTTGGGGAAAGACGAACCGTCTGGTTCTTGTTGAATCAACAACTTCCCTTTAAATCCCTCAATTCCACTGTATTTATCGAAAAAAGTATCGTGTTTCATTGCTGTACCACCTGTTAGAGGTTGGAACCAATGAGAAAAGTGAGTAGCCCCTTTAGAAATCGCCCAGTTTTTAGCTGTTACAGCAATTGCATTAGCTGTGATTTCGTCGATTTTTGAACCGTTTTTTATTGCATCTTCAATAGACTTAAAATCGTCAGAAGAAAGTAATTCTTTCATTTTCGATAACCCGAAGTAATTAGCTTCGAAATAGTTTGAAATTTTAGAAGATGGTACTTCCGTTTCTATTGGAAGGACACTTGTCACCTTCTCAAGAGCACTTTGTCTTGAATATGCCATAATTTAATTTTCTTTTAATTAGAAATAGAAAACCAATATGATTTTCTTTATCGCTTGCAATATAGTTCTTCCTTTTGACAAAACACACTCCTTAAATTGTTTTCTTACTATCTATCTTAGTTTAAAATGCGTTTTTAAGGGTTTTATATTAGAATAATCCAATTAAAATACAATATCACATTCTTAAAATGTTGCTTTTTCAGTATTTCAATCAAATACTAAGATTTTTAACAAATTCAAGCCTTTTCAAAGTAAAAACAGTCGAATTATTAAAAAAAAATAGAAAAATAGCGTTCTGTCACACTAAAAGAAGAACTTTTTAGACTTTTATCATCTCCAATGAAC
>CAYLWS010000109.1:0-3893 GCA_964387525.1 uncultured Fluviicola sp. | reverse complement strand
CTGTTACTTCATCCCAATGAACTCTACGGAATCCACCTTTACCTCTTGCATTCTGGTATCTTTTTCTTGATTCTTTATTTGCTTGAAGGTTTTTCCATGCTTGAACAGGATCACCATCAACTTTTTTCTTTTCCGCACGGAACAAATCAATTAAAGCACCACGAATAATCGGGTATTTTACTCGAATAGGGCTATACAAATACCACGAGTATGAAATCCCACGTTGACAACCTCTTGGTTCATAAGGAGGAACTTCCTTATTAAACTGCGGATAATCCAATTGTTGCATTTCCCAAACTACAATTCCGTCCTTTACGTGAATTGCCCATGAGCATCCTCCAGTACAGTTTACACCGTGTGTACTTCTAACAACTTTATCGTATTGCCATCTGTTTCTGTAGAATTCTTCCCATTTTCGGGTTTTCGGCGATATAATATCTTCAATCCAACTCATTTTGTTGTGTCTTTAAATTCAACTCTTAAACTCTTAATTAATACTTCGCATCCCAAGTTTTGTTCTGACGGGCGAAGATGTCTTTTTTGACCATTTGCTTTTTTCGTTTCATCCAAATCAGGGAGACCAATAATAAAATCACTCCTAGTCCAGAAAATCCACCAATAATAAAGTACCAAACAGCTGATGATGCTTCATTTTCTCCTTTTTGTTCTGAAGCAAGTTTGAAGAAAGCTGTCAAACTGCTACGCTCCATTTCTGTTAGTTTATGGTTGTCATAAGAAGAAACCATAGCCGGGAATGGTGGAGCACTTAACCACAGGGTAATTCCCTCTCCCATGCGGTCATAAACATCTGTTAGATCTTTCGCTAATACACCTCCTGGGATAAGCTCATCATCATTTACGTTATGACAAGTAATACAAGCAGGTCCACCTTTTAGAAAGCCCTCTGACCCTTCGAAGTAAGCCCGACCCATATCGGGATTCCCTACAATAGGTTCAGTTTCAACTACTGCTGCTACGTCTCCGCTTCCGTTAGCTTCGGCATCAGAAGTAGATTCTTGCGCATTTGAATACGAGATACTAATCATTGATCCAATTGCTACAAATCCAATCCATTTAAAAATTCTAGTTCCTTTCATTACACCAATTATTATACTGTAAAGATGCGGCAGATCAACACCCAATTCAATGATCTATATCATACAATTGGCGAAAACTGTTATTTAGATTACATCTGAATAGCAACTGCAACTACTAAAAAAACAACTGTCACAATAGCTCACAGGCACAAACCAAGCACAAACAGCTTGAATTTCACATGTTTAAATAGTATGAAGCAAAGCATACAATATAATCCAAGCTCGAAATATGATTGAGGTTATTACTCTTGTGTAATTAAGGTTACTGTCTGTGTAAATTCAATCCACTTCCTTTGTTTCAGATTAAAATTTATACTAATGGATAGAATCATTGTTATTGGAGGTTTATCTGCGGGACCCTCCGCTGCTGCAAAAGCACGAAGAGAAAACGAAACCGTTGAAATTATACTATTTGAAAAATCACCAAATATTAGTTATGCTACTTGTGGTATTCCTTATGCACTATCTGGTGTAATTCCTTCAAGAGATAAACTACTTGTTGTGGAAGCGAATCTACTTCGTGATCGTTTTAATATTGATGTTAAACTGAATGAAGAAATAATAGATATTGACCCTGAAGCAAAAATTGTTACTTCTTCAAACGGGACGTATTCTTATGATCGGTTGATTTTTACAACTGGAGCTAGAGCGCATATCCCAAAAGTTGAAAACATAGAAAAAGTAAGCAATTGGTCAACTTGCCGAAGCCTTGGTGATTTTGATAAAATCATGAAGGAAGGAATACTTGATTCTGTGAAGAATATTACAATCATGGGAGCCGGGTTGATTGGTGTCGAAGTTGCAGAAAACATTTCTGAATTAGGCAAAAACATTACTCTCATTGAAGGGAATTCACAAATTCTCCCGATGTGGCAGCCAAAATTCAGTGGGTTTGCCCAAACAATATTGCAAAATGAAGGAATCAATGTGGAAACTGGAAGTTATGCGAAACGATTTATTGAAGATAATGGTGCAATTACGCACATCGAATTAGGAAATGGCAAGCTCATAGAAACGGACTTTGTTATCCTTAGTACTGGGATTATTCCAAACACGGACATGCTGCGTAAAAAAGGAGCTAAAACTATTGGAAATGGTGCTTTAATTGTAAATGATCGGATGGAAACATCGCTCCCTGATATTTATGCTGCTGGCGACAATGTTAGTTTAAAAAACAGGCAAACTGGTGAACAAGGCTACTTTCCACTTGGAACTCATTCAAATAAAGGAGGTCGAGCTGCTGGAGCCAATGCTGCTGGTGGTAATGAATCTTTTTCTGGCGCGTACAAAACAGCTATCATTAAAATCTATGAATACTCACTCGCTCGAACAGGATTAAATGCCCGTGAACTAACAAATCTTGGATACGACTTTAAAACCAATTTAATTGTCACAGGATCAACTCCCGGTTATTACCCTGGTCAAACAGACATTATTGTTGAAGTTTACTATGACTCGAATGATCTCACGATTCTAGGGGCTGAAATTTTCGGAGAAACTGGAGTTGACAAACGCATTGATGTACTGAGTACCGCGATTTATGCAAAACTAAAAATCACAGATCTTCCACAGCTCGACTTGGCATATGCTCCTCCGTATTCTCCAGCCAAAGATCCTGTTATTGTTAACGGATTCGTGAATTCAAATACGATAAATGATACATATGCTGAAATATCGGTAGAAGAACTATCAAAACGCATTCATCAACCAGAGCCTTTACAACTCATTGATATTCGCTCAGAACATGAAATACTATTGACGGGCACAATTCATGATGCTCAAAATATTCCTTTACATGATTTGAGAAGTGTTCTTGATACTATTGATAATGATATAGAAACTGTTTTGTTCTGTGAAAAAGGACTGCGTGGCTATCTTGCCCATCGCATTCTTCAGAATAATGGTTTCAAAAATGTACGTAATCTTTCTGGAGGGTATAAAATTTGGAGTATGCTTCACGCTAATCAAACTTCTGAAGAGCGCAAAAATGAACCATTGCTTGAACTTTAGCAATTCAATATTGTCTTACGGATCATTCTTCACTAGACACATGAAAAATGAGGTGCATGACTAGTCCTGAATAATCGTTACAGGCAAACATAGATAAAGCAATTAAAAAGACTCAGTAAGACCGTTCTTGCTGAGTCTTTTTAGTATAATTACTGTCTTTCATGGCATTACTAAACTGTGTAACGCTATTTCAAGACGAGACAATATATATATCCACAAAAAAAGTACTGTATTTCTACAGCACTTTTACTTTTAAACACAATCTGTTTATTACTTAACCTCCTTTTCTTTCACTAAAAAAGTCGGTTTAAAGATTATCATAACATATCCCCAATTATTGATTTGATCGGTTCTACCTTTCCCTGCATCAGCACCAGTTGTATATGTAACATTTTTAAGCGTTGCTAATGTTTCAGATGCAAGCATATGCGAGTAACCTGCTTTAAGCGTGACATTTTTACGAAGTTTTTTCATCACTGAGAAGTCAATCTCTGTACCTAATGAAGAACTCATTGCTCGAATGTTTCCTGAACTTGCTAATTCAACAGGATCTAATACATCTGCGGCAGTCATAAACATGTGCGCATCAAGACCAACAGACCATGAATCTTTCTTGTACAACAATTTCAAGTATGTATCCTGTAATCCAACATTACCATGACTGCTTCCTACATAGAAATAATCCATGTATCCATTAAATTTATGGTTTGTTCCAAACCATGGTGAGAAAGAATGAGCATTATCCATGTATGCGGATGTTGTATCCGTTTGGCTCGTTCCACTTTG
>CAYLWS010000108.1:0-4003 GCA_964387525.1 uncultured Fluviicola sp. | reverse complement strand
CGTTTCAGCAATTAAACTAGAAGAAACAACAAAAAATGCTATTCTAGCAAAAGTGAAAGCTGCAGTCAAAGGGGATTTAGAAGTAACAGAAGAAATAGATGAATCACTAATTGGTGGTTTCTTGGTTAAAATGGGGGATTTGCATATGGATGCAACCGTTTCTAATCAGTTTAATAATTTAAAACAACGTTTAACACGATAATTTTGGGACTCGTAAGGGTCTAGTTAAATAACTACACAAGATGGCAGATGTAAAACCAGCAGAAGTTTCTGCAATATTAAAAGAGCAACTTTCAGGATTTCGTTCTGAAGCTGAACTGAAAGAAGTAGGTACTGTACTTACTATCGGTGATGGTATTGCTCGTATTTATGGACTTAATGGAGTTCAATACGGAGAATTAATTGAGTTCGATGGCGGACTTCAAGGAATTGCTTTGAATTTAGAGGAAGATAATGTAGGAGCTGTGCTTTTAGGTCGTTCTTCAGGTGTAAAAGAAGGAGATACTGTAAAGCGTCTTAATCGTATCGCATCTGTGAATGTAGGTGAAGGAATGGTTGGACGTGTTGTCGATACTCTTGGTAACCCAATTGATGGAAAAGGACCTATTGAAGGAACTTTATACGAAATGCCGATCGAAAGAAAAGCACCAGGTGTAATTTTCCGTCAACCAGTTGATGAGCCGTTGCAAACAGGTATTAAATCTGTTGATGCAATGATTCCTGTTGGTCGTGGACAACGTGAGTTGATTATTGGTGACCGTCAAACAGGGAAAACTACTGTTGCGATCGATACAATTATCAATCAAAAAGAATTTTACGATGCAGGTGAACCTGTATTTTGTATATATGTTGCAATTGGACAAAAAGGTTCAACAGTAGCAGGTATTGTTAAGAAATTTGAAGATGCTGGAGCAATGGCTTATACTGTTGTTGTAGCTTCTAATGCTGCTGATCCAGCTCCAATGCAATTTTACGCTCCAATGACTGGTGCTGCTATTGGTGAGTTCTTTAGAGATACTGGTAGACCAGCTTTAATTGTTTTTGATGATTTATCAAAACAAGCAGTTGCTTACCGTGAGGTTTCTTTATTATTAAGAAGACCACCGGGACGTGAGGCATACCCAGGAGATGTATTTTATCTTCACTCAAGATTATTAGAGCGTTCTGCAAAAATTATTGCGGATGATTCAATCGCTAAGACTATGAATGATCTTCCTCCATCATTAAAGGATATCGTTAAAGGTGGTGGTTCATTAACAGCTCTTCCAATTATTGAAACACAAGCAGGTGATGTTTCTGCATATATTCCTACAAACGTAATTTCGATTACAGATGGACAGATTTTCTTAGAGTCTGATTTATTTAATGCAGGTATTCGTCCAGCAATTAACGTAGGTATCTCGGTATCACGTGTTGGAGGTAATGCACAGATTAAATCAATGAAGAAAGTTGCCGGTACGTTGAAATTAGATCAAGCACAGTACAGAGAGCTAGAAGCTTTTGCTAAGTTTGGTTCTGATTTGGATGCTGCTACTAAATCTGTTTTAGATAAAGGTGCAAGAAACGTTGAGATTTTGAAACAAATGGAAGGTGATCCTTATCCTGTTGAAAAACAAATTGCGATTATCTATGTAGGAACTAAAGGTTTAATCCAAAATGTTCCTATCAATAAAGTAAAAGCGTTTGAAAACGAATACTTAGACTTTTTAGATGCAAAACATAGAGATACACTTGATCTTCTTAAAGCTGGAAAATATACAGATGAATTAACTGATGTATTGGCTAAAGTTGCAAAAGAAATCGCTTCTAAATATTAGAATTAAGAATGTTGAATTAGGAATTAAGAATAGAGTGAATTACTTTATTCTTAATTCTTAGTTTTTAATTGAATAGAATGGCAAACTTAAAAGAAATACGTAACAGGATAACCTCAATTAGCTCTACAATGCAAATCACTTCAGCAATGAAGATGGTTTCTGCTGCGAAGCTGAAAAAAGCACAAGATGCTATTACACAAATGCGTCCTTATGCTGAGAAGTTACAAGAAATTTTGGGTAATTTAAGTGCTACTCTTGATCTTTCAGAGAATGTATATTCTGATAATCGTGAGGTGCAAAATGTATTGATTGTTGGAGTTACTTCAAATCGTGGTTTATGTGGTGGATTCAATAATAACGTTATCAAACGTGTGAATCAATTGGTAAATGTAGAATACGCGAACCAAAATCCAAAAGTTTTGTGTCTTGGAAAGAAAATCAAAGATTTATACCAGAAAACAGACAAGTACTTCATCAACGATGAAATTGCTCCTGTTGAGGATATCTTCAATGATTTATCTTTTGACAATACTGCGATTATCGGTGAAGCTATTATGAATCTTTTTTCTGCAAAGAAATTTGATAAAGTAATCGTTGTCTACAATAAATTCATCAACGCAGCAAATCAAGAAATTATTTCAGAAGACTTTTTACCAATTACTTCAACTGTTGTAGAAGGTGGAAATAGCGCTGGTGATTATATTTTTGAACCTGGTAAAGTTGAAATAGTACAAGATCTAATCCCTAAATCGTTGAAAATTCAATTGTTTAAAGGTCTTTTAGATTCACATGCATCGGAACATGGAGCTCGTATGACAGCAATGCATAAAGCTACTGATAATGCAGGTGAAATGAGAGATGATCTTACTTTATCATACAATAAAGCACGTCAAGCTTCTATTACAAATGAAATTCTTGAAATCGTTGGTGGTGCAGAGGCATTAAACGGTTAAAACAAAATTTATATATTGAAAAGTCCTCGTACATTGTGCGAGGACTTTTTTTATGAATTAGATTATTTATAATCTAATTCATTCACCTATTTTTGTCAAATGAATTCTGAATTAGTATTCCTTCTCCTTCTTCCTCTGGTAGCATTTTTATACGCTGCTGTTGGTCATGGTGGTGCAAGTGGATATTTGGCCTTGATGGCGATATTTTCATTCGCTCCTGATGAGTTGAAGTCAACAGCTTTATTACTCAATATTTTTGTGTCATCGATTTCATTTTACCATTTCTGGAAAGGTGGTTTTTTCAATCGAAAACTGTTTTTATATTTTGCAATAGGTTCTATTCCTCTTTCTTTTATAGGTGGAATGTATGATGTTGATACACATTTGTATAAAATTATCTTGGGAGTACTATTACTTTTTGCTATTGCGAAAATGTTGAATTTATTTGGCAAAGAATCGAATGAAATTAGAGGCATAAAATGGTTTCAAGGTGTGATCGTAGGTGGTGTAATCGGTTTTTTCTCTGGATTAATTGGTATAGGAGGAGGTATTATTCTTAGTCCTGTTATTCTTCTGATGAAATGGGGTAAAATGAAAGAAGCTGCGGCTGTTTCTGCATTGTTTATTTGGGTTAATTCAGTAAGTGGAATGGCAGGTCAATTGTGGAATGGTGTTTCTCTTTATTCTGAGGCATGGTTATTTGTTGGTTTAGCAGTTGTTGGAGCGTACTTTGGAGGTTTAGTTGGTAGTTCTAAAATGAATAATATTTCCTTGCGATACCTCCTTGCTTTTGTTCTTGTTCTTGCATCCGTTAAATTATTTATTGTCCATTAAAAAAATAAGCATAAAAAAAGCTTTTCCTTTAAAGAAGAGCTTTTTAATTGGATTTAAAAGGAGTAGAGTTTATGCTTTCCCCTTTTAAGCGAAATGTTTTTCTTCTGTTTATCTCACCACAATTCTGCCTGTATGATTAATTTTTTCTCCAACAATCGAGTAAAGAATGATTTGACTTTTCCCAGTTAAATCAAATTCTTTTAACATGCTGTTGGTTGTTATATTCTCTTTTTTTAGAATACGACCATCAGTCGTAAAGAAAGTAATCACTACATTTTCTTCCAAATCATTAAATTTAACATTTACAATACCTTCTGTTGGGTTGGGATAAACTGAAACTGTTGTATCCTAGATTAAAATGCTAATGCAAGTTTTTTTAGTAAAAAGTTTCCCTCAGAT
>CAYLWS010000107.1:0-4008 GCA_964387525.1 uncultured Fluviicola sp. | reverse complement strand
CCTGCCAATTTCCAAATACCATAATGATTGGGTGGTGCTAATTGCGCATCTTCTGTAATACCCGGATTGGGGTACATGGCTCTCATTCCGTACACCGCTGCAGAACTTGCAAACACAAAACGCTTCAAATTTGTAAGCTTTTCAGCAGTATCAAATAATGCCATAGTACCGCCCGTATTAATTTCCAACCCTTGAATATGGTACTTCGAACAATCTGGACTTTGATAAGCCCCTAAATGAATGATATGCGTTGGATTTACATCAAGCAATACCTTTTCAATAGCATTATAATCCGCAACATCTAGCGTTACAAATTCCAAACGAGCATCTAAATTTTCTCCCAGCCATAATTTTAATGGATCGGTATTACTAGATCTTGAAGCGACTACAATTTTGCCAACTTCTTTTGATTGCAATAATTTATATATGGTAACTGAACCAATACAACCCGTACCTCCAGTTATAAATATTGTATGCATTTATAATATATTTTATAAAAATTAATTCATTTTAATAACCGCCTTCACATTATTCGCTTTAATCGAATCTTCAAATGCCTGATTGATATCTTTAAAATCATAATGGTTTATATATTTTTCTGTTGGAAACACCCTTGTTACCATTAATTTTTGAGCCACCATATAATCTGTTCTACACGAACCCATAGAGCCTCTCATGTTTAATGACGTTCTCGTTAAATGAGTTGCATTGATACAAACCTCTTTCCCATAAGTCGCAATTACACAAATATCCCCTTCAGGGCGAACAACTCCAATAGCTTCTGAAAGTACCTGCGGAACTCCAGAACATTCGATTAATAAATCTACCTGACCATTGTTTCCAAATGGCACTCCATTCGCATCTACAATTCCGTTTTTAAGTTGATCTGTCAAACTATTATCTGGTGAAACTTCGATTGTAATAAAACCTTGTTTCGCAGCCACTTTCAAGCGTTTATCACGATCATGAGCAATGCCTGTAATAGCGACTCTTGCCCCTGCAACTTTTGCTATTTCTGCTGACATCAATCCGATAATTCCGCAGCCTGTTACAACTACATCTTGACCTGGCTGAATGGTGCATTTATTATATAAAGCATTAACCACAACAGACAATGGCTCTACCAACGCTCCTTGCTCTGGTGTTAATCCTTCCATTAAAAGTACTACACGATCTGATTCTAAAACTACTTGTTGACCGAAACCACCATTTCTATGAAATCCTATAATTTGCTTCGATGGACATAAATTCCATTTTGAAACGCTGCAAGCTAAACACTCTTCATCTTGACAACCTAACATCGCCAAAGGCGTAAAAATATCGCCCACTTTTAAATCTCCATGATTTCCAGAACCCAATTCTAGAACTTCTGCGCTGAATTCGTGACCGATTACTCGAGGGCGTTCCACCCAATCAAAATTAGATTTTCCCAGACAGGCACTATTATCAGATCCGCAAATACCTGTATATAATGTTTTTGCTAAGATTTCTCCCTCTTTCAGTTTTGGCATTTCTATGTCAACAACCGAAGTGTTTCTTGTAACAGAACCTTCAGAATTTGATAGAATTTTTTCTCTACCCTGCAAACAAAATCCTTGTATTGTACTCATTTTATTTTTTAAAATTATTTACCCATTTCACTCCTGTATCTTTCCAACTTTTAGACGCTGCTGAATCTAATACTGCTTCACATACTTTTTGTGTTTCTTGCGCCTCTTTAAATGTTGGCGAGCAGGCAGTACCATCTTCCAAACTTTTTAAGAAATCGGCTACCTGATGTACAAACGTATGTTCATAGCCAATAGATAAACCTGGCACCCACCACTTATCCATATATGGGTGATCACCATCGGTAATATGAATGGTTCGCCATCCTCTCAGCTCAGATTCATCTCTATGGTCAAAATATTCGAGACGGTTTAAATCGTGTAAATCCCATTTTATAGAAGCGTGTTCTCCGTTAATTTCAAAAGTTTTTAATGCTTTATGTCCACGCGCATAGCGTGTTGATTCAAAAACACCTAAAGAGCCATTATCGAAATGGCAGTGAAATATGCAAGCATCGTCAATCGTTACTTTTTGCACCTCCCCTGTTTCTGTATGAACACGTTCTTTGATAAAGGTTTCTGTTACCGCTGATACATCTTTAATTCCGCCATTCAACCACATGGCTGTATCTATACAATGCGCTAATAAATCTCCCGTAACTCCAGAGCCTGCGGCATTTTTATCCAACCGCCAAAGACCTTCACCTCCTTGAGGCAAATCTTTACTAATGGTCCAATCTTGCAAAAAATTTGCTCTGTAATGAAATATTTGCCCTAGTTTCCCTGAATCTATTAACTGTTTTGCTAAAGTAACTGCGGGAATTCTTCGGTAATTATACCAAACTGTATTTGCAACTCTAGCTTTTTCAACAGCATCTACCATGGGTTGTGCTTCTGAAACAGTACGAGCTAAAGGCTTTTCACAAAGCACCATTTTTCCTGCTTTAGCAGCAGCAATCGCAATTTCGGCATGCATATTATTAGGTGTACAAATATCAATGGCATCGATATCGTCACGTGCAATTAATACCTTCCAGTCAGTTTCTATAGATTCATATCCCCATTGGTTTGCAAATGCTTGCACACGTTCTTTGTTACGAGCGCATACCGCTTTTAATACGGGTTGGTATTCCAGATTAGGGAAAAAATCACTAATTCTATTATAGGCGTTCGAATGCGTCCTCCCCATAAACCCATAACCTACCAATCCTATTCTTATTATTTTTTTTGATGCCATTCTAATTTTTAATCTTTTAAATTCAATATCCATTAATCACTCACAAATTACTCGGATTCATACCATCCATGTTGTTGACGGACTTTTATCATGGCGCCTAAAATATCATTCCACGTTTTTGGTTGCATCATTACTTCATTAGAGAACATACATCCATCCCAACAAATATGCTTGAATTTCTTTGTGATAGTTCCATCTGCATCTCGAAGCCAATGTCCTGAATCCATCGGAATATCTAGTTTTCCATTCGGATCTGAAGCCTGACAGTGTCTGCCTGTTTTATCATGTGAACCTGCTCCAAATATCGTCCCGTCATTTTGCGCAATATGAAAATCAATTGTCCAAGGTCGCAATGCAGCCGTTAAGGTTTTAAGACCTTCGGTTAAGGTTGCTCTATCCTCCCAATCAAAGTCATCTGGCAATATGCGCTCATCAGCCTTATTATACCCTAAAAGATATAGTAAAGTATGTGCCATGTCTGCTTGAAACCCGATATTTGGTCTATCAACTGCTTCCAAGGTTTTTATCATCGATTTCCAGCCATGCATTCCGCCCCAACAAATCTCACCTTCTGCTGCAAGAGACTCTCCATATTCAGCAGCTACATCACAGGCTTCTCTAAAAGTCTGTGCGATTAATTTTGTATTTCCATCTTCATCTGCTGCCCAACTTGCTGGATCTACCGATGAATCTATTCTAATAACACCATTGGGTCGAATGCCCGAATCACGTAATTTTTTACCAATAATACAGGCTTTACGCACTTGAGTTACAAATTGATCACGTTCTTTACGTGTTCCCATTGCCGACCCACCACCTGTTCCTGCCCATATAGGGGCCACTAAACTTCCAATTTTAAGGTTATGAGCACGAGCTTTAGCTACCACTATTTGAATCTCTTCATCTGATGCATCAATATCTAAATGTGGATCACATAAAAAAAGATCGAACCCATCAAATTTAACTCCATTCACCTCGGCATTTGCTGTAAGTTCTATCATGGTATCCAATGAAATTGGCGGCTCAGAATCTGACCCTTTCCCAACAACACCAGGCCATGATGCGTTGTGTAATTTTGGATAATTGTTCTCTTGCATATTGTTTACTGTATTAATTTTTATTTTCTTGAATCGTTCCTGGCATTATTTTAGAATCCCAATCTTTTAAGTCAGATGGCTTTACACCTAACTTATAGCCTTTAAAGTTAAAAGTTGTAGGTGAATA
>CAYLWS010000106.1:0-4421 GCA_964387525.1 uncultured Fluviicola sp. | reverse complement strand
AATCTGAGGGAAACTTTTTACTAAAAAAACTTGCATTAGCATTTTAATCTAGGAATAACTATTCAAATCTATTTGAGTATATCTACTTTAATACAAAAAAAAAGCCTTCCCAAAATAATTTGAGAAGGCTTTTAGAATAGTGATTGGTTTTAATTATTCTTGCTCTTGTTCAAATGTATTTAATGTGATTTCTCCAAATCCAGTAAATCGAGTTCCACTCATTTCATCGTCATCATTTGTATCTGATATTTGATAAAATTCATATTCCCCATCAATAACCGTTAAATAATAGAAGTAGCTACTACCACTTAAACCACTTAAACAGTTGATGAAATATGAATTATCTTGAATTTCATTCACTTCAACTATTTGGTAATATTGACAAGTTACTTCATCGTCTCTTAAAATCAAATGAACGAGCATTTTATCTGTAAAAGAGAATGAAAAAATATTTGTTTGCTCTGTTTTTGTTTTGACACGATCAAAGTCATCTACGTGAACTTCTTCAAAGTCACCTCGATTAGAAGTTGAAAAGCAATAACCATTTTGAGAAAAAGTTACCGTTGAAATTAATAGAAATGTAAGTACTGTGATCAAGTTTTTCATAATATTTTGTTTTAAGTATTTGTTAGAACAAAGTTATGAACTCTTTAAGGATGTCACAATACGTCAAATGACGTAGTTGATGAAAAAAAGAATTCATTTCTACTTAGGTCCAGTTATTTTGATACTAATTTAATCTATTTTTACTAAATTGCACCCCAAAACTGCAGATAAATTGACTATGGAAGAATTTGATAAAATACGACCCTTTGACAACAATGAAGTTGAAGGAGTTATGAATGACTTATTGAATGAAAAAGAATTTTTCCATGCTCTTGCTAAAGTTCAATTTCCACGGTTCACTAAATTATTCCCGAATCTTTCTACTTCAATCACAAAAAAAGCGTTAAAAAAGAAAATTCTTGAAATAAAATCAATCGAACAAGTTCAAGACATTGTTTGTGTACAGATGGAAAAGCTCTTCAAACGGACTGCTGATCAAGTTACACAAGAAGGTTTGAATAAACTAAGCAATGATGACAGCTATCTTTTTATAAGTAATCATCGTGATATTGTGATGGACCCTGCAGTTATTGGTTACTTCTTATTAACATCAAATCACAAAACCTGTGAAGTTGCCATTGGTGATAATTTATTAAAAAAGAAATACATTTCAGATTTAATGCGCCTGAATAAATGCTTTATCGTAAATCGTTCTGCTGTTGGTCGTGAAAAATTATTCGCTTTGAAAAACCTTTCCGCATACATCCATCATGCGATTGAGAAAAAGAACAATATTTGGATTGCTCAGAGCGAAGGTCGTGCGAAAAACGGAAAAGACAAAACCGACCCAGCCATTATTAAAATGTTTCACATGGGTAGAAAAGATGTTGACAAAAAACTAAACATCAACGAAGATTTATCACGATTAAATATCGTTCCAGTTTCTATTTCATACGAATATGACCCATGTGACAGAATGAAAGCGGAAGAACTATATGCAATCGCTACTGAAGGAGAATTCATTAAAGACGAAACAACCGACGAAAAGAGTATCGCAACAGGAATCAATGGTTTCAAAGGAGATATTCATGTTCAATATGGAAATGTGATTGACATTCAAGAAGACAATGCTGTCCATATTGCAGAATTGATTGATGAACAAATTATTGGGAACTATAAATTATTCCCTTCCAACTATTTAGCCTACGAAATTCTTCAAAAGAAAGATGAAAACATTGGTTCTCAACTTAATGAAACAGGCTTAAATCCTAAAATAACAGAAGAGAAACGATTATTTTTTGAAGAACGATACAATTCTTTTCCAGACCATTTGAAACCTTACTTCTTAGAAATGTATGGAAATCCTGTGGTAAGTGTGCTAAGCGCTTCGACAAACTAAAAGTTCAACCTATAATTTTGCCATCAAGTATTTATACAATTCCACCATATCTTTGATGTCCTTTTTGAATACTTTTTCATCCGGAGAATGCACATTATCCTCAGGAGCACCTATAAAACACCAATCAATTGGTAAATACGATTTCTGAAGAACCCCTCCATCGCTTCCTCCTGCCGATTCTACTTCCAATTGGAAATCAACCCCAGATTCTTTCGCTAAAGATATTATTCGATCCAAGTAAGATCTTCTTGGTAGACCGCTGTCTCTCATCGAAATAGCAACTCCACCTCCATGAACAACACCACTGGTTACCCAAGTAATGTCAGAAATTAATGCTTGGTAAACGTTGTATTTCTCCATTAAGTATTTCGCACAAATAGCAACTGCATTTCCTCCATGTTCCTCGTAGGTACCGAATACAATTGCACCATTTTGCATTGTTTCTGCAACTCTCAAAGAAGACCAAACTCCTAAACGATTATCCATATAAGGGGACTGAACAAATTCATCATTTTCTCTAAAATGTGGCTTAAAAGTCAAAATAGTACCTCTATCTATTTCACGGTCAAAAACATATTGAATTGTATCGTATCCATTCTCATTTTCAATGACCATCAATTCAGTTTCAATTTCTCCTTGAGAATCTGATCCGACCAACTGCATTCCATCAATCGTTCGTGGTCCACCAATTTTTATTAATTCTTTGTCATAACCGACAGAAAAACCTATGCTATCCATATGTGCATAAATTGCTGTTGTGGGTTGACCAAAAACAAGGATTAAACAATCTTGAAATCCTTTTCCTTCAACTATTTCTGGCTGAACGATCCAATTCGATTTGTTTTCCTCAACATATTTCAACAAAAATTCTTTCATTCTTCCTTCATCGCTTGAAGCAGATCGAATACCAGTAAGTTGTTGTAATAATTCCATGATTTATATTGGTTTATTTAGTAAACGCCCAAAGCTACAATTTTTGTAGAATAAAAAGCTTTTAATTCTTTCAGAATAAAGTCTGCCACTTCTAATTTAAGTTGTAACGTAAGTCCACAATTTTCTTCAAATATTTTATCTGACATTGAGACGTTATTCTTCTTGATTAGATTCATAATGTGAGGCATATCGGTATAGTCAAATGTCAATTTCACCCATTGATATACTTCTAATTCAACAATTTCACCATTTCTGATTGCATCTTTTGCTGCAGTTCTATATGCATTTATCAATCCACCAACGCCTAATTTTGTTCCTCCATAATAGCGAACAACACCAATTAACACATTTGTTAAGTCAAATGATTCAATTTGACCAAGAATTGGAGCTCCTGCAGAATTATTTGGTTCACCATCGTCATTTGCTCTGTATTTTTTTTTATCCACTCCAAAACGATAAGCATAACAAAGATGTCTGGCTTGATGGTGTTCATTCTTCCATTTTTCAAGAAGAGTTTTTGCTTCACTTTCATCATAACAAGCTTGAACAATTCCAATAAACTTAGACCCTTTTTCTTTGTAAAGGCCTGAGGATTCTTGGCGGATAGTTTTATATTTTGAAGTTTTATTCATTGTTAAAAACAAAGATTGCTCTTTTTTTTCTAAAAAAGAAGAAAACACTAAGAAGGTTAAACGAACTAAACCGATTAAACAGTAATAAATTATGACTTTAGAGATGAAAGACATGCTTTCATCTCTAAAAGATTCTATTTTGTAAATACTAATTGAAATACTATGAATATTCATGGAGAACCACAATATGATAATCTAACGTAACCTATGTCAAAAAAAAACGTTTTATTTATGACTATAGCGAATACTAACAAAATCAAACCAATACGCTTATGAAAATTTCTACCTTATTCACATTGTCCATTCTTTTATTGAGCTTTTCAAGCTTCAGTCAAAGTAACACTTCTAAATATGCTGTTCCAATCACTCCCTTGACACCAGTTGAAAGATATGGAGTTGACTACGAATTAAAAGACCATGTTTTTACAAATGGAGACTCAACTGTACTGAACTTAATTGACTTAACTACATTTGAAGATCAACGATCTCAAACTGAAAATGTAGAAATCATCGATACAATAACAGGATTAACTATTGTTCTCTTTTTTGAAAAAAAAGAAAAAACAAATACTTCTCCCTTAATTCAAAAACTATGAAAAACAGAACTACTTTTAACTTTTTTTTAACAAGTATTTTCCTTTCCATATCGATTTTAGGATACTCTCAATACACACACCCGACAACGTACATAAATACAGAATACGTTGGTTCGTGCTTAGTTTCCACTTGTGCACCCTCCACCTATATGGACAATGGAGGTGCAGGAAATTACGCTAATGATATTGGAGATAATTGCGGAACGCCCGGAAGTTCATGTGGAATTTATAGAGTTTTTTGTCCAAATACTGCAGGTAACTGTATGCAAGTAACCTTTAACAGCTACAACACTGAATTAAACTTTGATTTTTTAA
>CAYLWS010000105.1:0-4542 GCA_964387525.1 uncultured Fluviicola sp. | reverse complement strand
CAACTAGTCAATAAGTATGTCTTTGCCAACGCTAAGCAAAAAGAAAAAAATAACGAAATGGCAACAATGGCTAAAAAAACATAGGGGTTTTGGTGGTAAATTGGAGTTCAGAGCTTAGATTGAAAACCGCCAAACCAAAATTTTGATAATGAAAAAATAAAAATAAAAATATTTGGCTTGGCTAAGTGGTAAATTGAAAGGGCTGTGTTTCAAACTCCCCCTACGATTTCTTAGCCCACCCGTTAGCTTTACACTAAAGCGACATCAACTAAATCCTAAAACAAAAAAGGGTGAATTGTAATAAAAAGAGATAACCGTGATTGAATTAAGAAGCAAATTTTTCTTTAGCACGATTTAAAAATCGATCTAAATTGTCATTCTTCGTTAAAGTCTCTGAACCAACAATTAAAATGTTTTTGCATTTGAAATTTTGAAACCACATGTCAATATTTGAAATAGCGACTTGTAAAGTTCCGTTAATGTCAATCTTTTGAGTAGGAAGATGTTTCTCGTCAAAGAAAGAATGGATTGTATTGATTTCTTTCTCAATGTCTTGATTCTCATTGATTAATAATAGTCCTTCTGCTTCCTGATCACCAACTTTAAATTCGTGTTCTACAACATTAATTCCTATGCTGGCAGCCCATTCACTAATGTGTTTGGAGAATAATGAGTCAGGCTTGAGGTAAATGGTTTCTAGTTTCATTCTTGTAAACGCTGTAAATTAGCGAGCGCAAATATAATGATAAATCAAAGAATAGTTACTAATTCTAAGCATATAATTCATTTATTCTTTCTAGAGGTCGAGCGATGACCGCTTTGTCTCCTAAAACAATGATCGGTCGTTCAATTAATTTAGGAAATTTAACCATTGCATCGACCCATTGATCTTCGGACAATTCTTTTCCTTTGTAATGCTCTTTAAACTCTGATTCACCTTTTCGAATCAACTCATTAGCTTTCATTCCAAGTTTTTGTAACAAAACAATGATTTCCGCCTTGGAAGGTGAATTCTTTAAATATTCTACCGTAGAAACTTCAATATTGTTCTCACCAAAATAATCCATTGCACATCTACTTTTTGAACAGCGTGGATTGTGATATACAGTTACTTTTTCTTTCATATTTTTTTTAATTTCCATAAGTCATCAAGAATGCTTTTAAAAAGTTATTGATGTCACCATCCATAACTGCATCAACATTCCCAGTTTCATGACCTGTCCTAACATCTTTTACTAATTTGTAAGGGTGCATCACGTAATTACGAATTTGCGATCCCCATTCTATTTTCTTCTTGTTGGCTTCAATTTCATCACGGGCTTCCATCCTAGAACGGTATTCCAATTCGTACAATTGTGATTTTAACAATTGCATCGCTTTTTCTTTATTGCCCAATTGTGACCTTGATTCAGAATTTTCAATCACAATTCCAGTCGGAGCATGTCTCAATCGTACGGCAGTTTCTACTTTATTTACATTTTGACCACCTGCCCCACCTGAACGAAACGTTTCCCATGTGATATCCGCAGGATTAACATTGATTTCAATGGTGTCATCCACAAGAGGATAAACGTATACCGAAGCAAATGAAGTGTGTCTTTTGGCGTTAGAATCAAAAGGAGATATTCGAACCAAACGGTGAACGCCATTTTCTCCCTTCAAATAGCCAAAAGCAAAATCTCCAGTAAATTCAATCGTAACCGTTTTTATCCCTGCAACATCTCCCGATTGATAGTTGAGTTCTTTAATCTTGAAACCATTTTTTTGACCCCACATAGTGTACATACGCATCAGCATAGAAGCCCAATCACAACTTTCTGTTCCTCCAGCACCTGAAGTAATCTGTAAAACAGCACTCAATCGATCTTCCTGACCAGAAAGCATGTTCTTCAATTCAATCTCCTCAATCTCATTCAAAAGAACGGAGAATTGTTCGTCGACTTCCTTCTCATCGCCTTCGCCTTCTTTCATGAATTCATACAAAATCTCAACATCTGCCTGAGCATTGTCGAGTGTTTCATAAGCATCTATCCAAAACTTCAACGTACGAATTGATTTCATTTGCGTTTCCGCTTTCTTTGAATCATTCCAGAATTCAGGGTCCTGTGTTTTCAATTCTTCTTCTTGCAATTGAAGCCTTTTTTCTTCAATTTTTAAATATTCGCCAATAGCGTCTATCCTTTTTTTAGAATCTCTGAGGTGATCTTGATTTATCATGATAAACAAAGCTAACTAAAAAGTTCTGATATGTTGTGTAGATTTCACTCTCTTCCGTTTTAAATTCGGAGTGAAACGTGAAACAAAGACAAAAAGAGAGAAAAATCAAGAATGATCAGCGAGTATGCTATACGGTATGGATAATGTATGGCTTAAGTATGGATAGTGTATGGGGAGTGTATGGGAATGTTTTCTGAAATTTACCTAAAATGGTAATAAAGTAGCAATACTTCATATTTTTAGTCGGATAGGAATAATTAATTAATAGATAATATTTGTATTTTTGTGCAAACAATTAATTAAAACGATTTAAAATGAATATTCCAGAGAATTTAAAATATACAAAAGACCACGAATGGGTAAGTATTGAAGGAGATGTTGCAACAGTAGGTGTAACTGACTTTGCTCAAGGAGAATTAGGTGATATTGTTTATGTAGAAATTGAAACGGAAGGAGAATCTTTTGACCAAGAAGAAGTTTTTGGATCAATCGAAGCTGTTAAAACTGTTTCTGATTTATTCATGCCTTTAAGTGGTGAAATTATCGAATTTAACGAAGAATTAGAAGCTGAACCAGAAACGGTGAACTCTGATGCTTACGGAAAAGGATGGATGGTTAAAATTAAATTGTCAAACGTTAGTGAAGTAGACGATTTATTGGATGCTGCTGCGTACAAAGCATTGATTGGTTAATCTGTTCTGACTTGAGTCTGCGTGTATCACTTCTAGGAATCGTTTGGTTCTTTACAATTATTTTATTGTTCATTACTCCATTGTATGAGCATCCAGAATTATTGTTTCAATTAGTTCCTCTCCGATCGATTGTGCATCTTTTCATGTTTTGGGGATTCTCCCATATTTGGGTAGTTGCTCTAAAAAAACAATTTAGATTTGCTATTCTTAGAGAAAAAGCTTTTTCAATTGTGTTAATTGCATCAATTTTAATTGCTCTAATCGGAGAAATAGGGGTGTATGCTTTTAGCAATTATCCATCGCTCCAATTTTGGAATTTATCGATGGATATTTTAGGTGCTGTACTTGGCGGAATTTCATTCCGTTTATTGTACGTATCTTGTTATTGATTATTTGGTATATGTTTTGTAATATTATTTTTATATATTTACCGTCTAATTCATTTATGATATGGAATTAAAGAAAAGCGAAAGCGCAAATATTGAAAAATTAAGAGGTCCAATTACATTGATTGGTTTACTCTTTATTGGTAGTGTTGTCTTGGCTTCTTTTTCTTATACGACAGAAATTCGTGTTGAGAAAAGATTAGCTGGAAATGGCGACGATGCTGATATCGAATTTATGGAGCAACCTCAAGATCAACCTAAGGATACTCCACCGCCACCAGCTGTAGATGCACCACCACCGATTACGGAAGAAATTATTGAAGAGGAAAACACGGAAGTTGAACCAACTCCTGTAGTTGAAACTCCTCCTCCTGTTGTTGTTGCTCCTGTTGAAGAAGTGGTCGTTGAAGAAGAAATTATCGATTTCCCAGATGTTGAAGCTGGTTTCCCTGGTGGAACTGTAGCAATGCAACAATGGATTGCTGATAATGTTCAGTACCCACAAACTGCAATTGAAATGAATGAGCAAGGTAGAGTTTACCTTTCATTTGTTGTTGAGCCGAGTGGTAAAATTACAAATATCACTGTTGAAAGAGGTGTAAGTTCTGATTTAGATAGAGAAGCAAAACGTTTGTTGCGTAAAATGCCTAAATGGAATGCTGGTGAAGCTAAAGGACGTAAAGCGAGAACTCGTTGTCGTCTACCAATCAATTTTAGATTAGATTAATACATTTATATATTTTTGAAAAGCGTTGAATTTATTCAACGCTTTTTTTATGCAAAGTAAATTGGCAGAGGAATCTACAACGATGACTCAAGATCAACTTTGAGATGAATTAAAATAAATGAACTTCAAAAGATTCATTCCAATTATAATTATGTTCTCCTTTCCTTTAGGTAAGACTTAGAGATTGTTTTAACTGATACAAGGTGTTATTAGAATTAATCAATACAATTAGATTACCGATAATAGGGAAGGGGTCAAGTGTTGTTAGAACTTCTTTCTCTAGAATTAACCTTAGTTCAGGTAAATTTTTCGTGTTGCTCTATTTCCATTACTATCTTCTGCTAAAATGAAATAGAATCCCGTAGCTAAAGATTGTGTTGAAATTGTGATGAATTGATTTTTGGTTGCTTGATCAATGATCGTTTGACCAAGTTGATTCATTATTTGAACATTTGCGGTTCCATTTGTTACAATAGTCAATTTATTCGGGTTGTTGTAAATAGATTGAATCACATCATTA
>CAYLWS010000104.1:0-4743 GCA_964387525.1 uncultured Fluviicola sp. | reverse complement strand
ATAATTAATAATCGAAATTTAAAAGATTACTCTTGTTTTATAGGGGTCAAAACAGAATGCTCCTCCATATTTCCCGTAAAATCCATCTTTATCGATTAATTCATGCATAGTTTCTTATTTTAGTAATTACACTTTTAACTTTTTGGATGTCTTTAATTCCAGGTGACTGTTCTAGTTTACTGTTTAAATCTAATCCTATAATTTTTTTGTTTTTTATTCTGAAAGCTCCCGATATATTGTTTATTTCAATTCCTCCACTTAGAAAAAAAGGAATATTTAATTGATAGTTATTCAATAAACTCCAGTTGAATGTTTCTCCATTTCCTCCGTATTTTTTTCCTTTTGTATCGAAAAGAAAGTAGTGACAGAATGGGGAGTAATTATGAGCCAAATTGAAATCGAATTGATCATCAATTGAAAATGATTTTATGATTAAACAACCTTTTTCTTGGAGAATTTTGCAGTATTCAGGAGATTCATCTCCGTGTAACTGAATGTAATCAAAATTGAACTTCTTTTTTATTCTTAGGATAGAATTGATTTCTTCATTTACGAAAACACCAACCTTGTGAATAGATTTATCTATTTTTTCAAATACTTCCTTTGTCAATTCCTCACCAACATACCGTTTAGATTTTTTATAAAATATGAATCCAATATAATCCGGTTTTAGTTTTTCAACTGCACGAATATTATCCATGAATTTCATTCCACAAATTTTAATCTTCATGACTTTAATTGTTTGATTAACTCTTTGCAAACTTCTCCAGGATGACTATTTCTCATAAAATATTCCCCAATTAAAAAACCACTGAAACCATTTTCTTTCAACCGATGAATGGTTTCGATTGAATTTATTCCACTTTCTGCAATTTTTGTGATATTCTTTGGAATTAATTCTGCAATTCTTACTGAATTTTCAATGTTTACGTCAAAAGTGTCTAGGTTTCGGTTATTGATTCCGACAAGATTAATGTCATCAGACAAATAGTTTTTAACTTCATCATCAGTATGAACCTCTAATAAAACTTCTAATCCAATTTTAGAAGCAATTTTAGAAAAGTCAGCGACTTGTTTTGGTGATAAAATCCTCGCAATTAACAATATTGCATCAGCTCCAATGGATTTTGTCTCATAAACTTGATATTCATCCACAATAAAATCTTTTCGAAGAATTGGGCAAAAATTAAATTTACGGGCAATTTCTAAATCCTTTGATGACCCTCCAAAAAACTTTTCATCTGTAAGAATTGAGAGGGCAGAGGCACCTGCTTGCATATATGAGATTGTTGTCTCTTCAACATCAGCATATTGATTAATGTACCCTTTGGATGGAGATTTATGTTTGAATTCTGCAATTATCCCACTTCTGTTTGGAGATTTTAAATATTCAGAAAGTGATACTGGAGTTGAATGATAGAAAATTGACTGTTCCAATAATTTTATAGGATATAAGTTCTTTTTTTCGTTGTACTTCTTTCAGCTTTGTTGCTTTTATTTCTTCTAGAATGTTCATTTTAATTTATTTTTAATAGAGTATTGAATGCTTTTAAAGCTTTTTTGTTTCTTAATGATTCTTCTGCCTTTTGTAGGCATTCACTAATTTTTAACTGAGGGTAATATGTTTGTATAGCTAATGCTGAATTGGCTAAAACAACTTTATTTTGCGTTTCACTACCTTGTCCGTTTAGAATTTTCATAAAAATAGCTGCAGCTTCTTTTACACTATCCCCTCCTTCTAATTCTTTACAATTGACTGTATTGTATCCAAAATGAGTAGGAGATAAAATGTCACTTCCGTTATTTCGTGTTATTTTGAATTGACCAGTGAGTGAAATTTCATCAAATCCATCCAGAGAATGTACAATGGTGAATTCTTTTTCTGTGTTTTGATAGATGTATTCATATATTCTTGCTAATTCTAAGCTGTAAACTCCGACCATTTGCTTTTTTGGTTTTGCCGGATTAACAAGGGGACCTAACATGTTAAAGAATGTTTTGACACCCATTTTTTTTCGTATTGGAGCAACATTTTTCATTGCTGAATGAAACAGAGGTGCATGTAAAAAACAGATGTTTGCTTTGGCTATTTGTTCTTTTAATCGCTTTTCATCATTGGTGAATTTTAACCCTAAAAACTCCATCACATTTGATGACCCAGAAATGGATGAAACACCATAGTTTCCATGTTTTGCTACTGGAATCCCCGCACCAGCTACAATAAATGAAGAAATGGTAGAGATGTTGAATGTGTTTTTCTCGTCACCACCTGTTCCGCACAAGTCAATAGGGTCATATTCTGTTAAATCTATCGGCGTACAAAGTGATAGGATAGCATCTCTAAAACCTTCTAATTCATCTACCGTAATTGTTCTTAAGATAAAGACGGTAAGGAAAGAAGTAATTTCAATTTCATTGTATTTTTCTTGAGCAATGTCTATTAACACTTCTTTTGCTTGATTTTTTGTCAATGTTTTATGCTTGTATAATTCGTTGAGTATTTCTTTCATGTGTTGTTAATGTTTGATCCAGTTTTTTATCATTAGTTCTCCATTCTCTGTAAGTATTGATTCTGGGTGGAATTGGAGCCCATGTACATCATATTTAGCATGTTTCAATGACATTATATTTCCTTCTTCATCAATGCTTGTTGGTATTATTTGAGTGTTAATTAACGGGGATACCACCCAAGAATGGTAATGACCAATGCTGAATTCATCTGGCGTATCATTAAAAATTGAATGCGGTTCAATTTTTATTAATTTTGATGAAACACCATGCTTCGGTTCTTTTAAATTTGTTAATTCATTGCCAAAAGCTTCAGCGATTGCCTGATGTCCAAGACATATACCGAGTATACTTTTAGTTGGAGCATAGGTTTTTATAATTTCCAGAATATTTCCTGATTCTTTAGGAACGCCAGGCCCTGGAGAAAGTAAAATTTTATCAAATTGATTGATTTCTTCAATTTTAGTTTGATCGTTTTTTTGAATAGTAATATCTACTCCTTCAATTTTTCGAATAATGTGCACTAAATTGTACACAAATGAATCGTAATTGTCTATGATTAATAATTTCATTTTAAATGTTTTTTGCCATTTGTATTGAACACCTTAATGCGGAAAGTTTGTTCTCCGTTTCTTCTAATTCACTCTGTGGATTAGATTTAACCGTTATTCCAGCTCCGGCTTGAAAACGTATTTTATTTTTTTGACTGACGAATGATCGTATAAAAATGGCGTGATTGAATTTTCCATTGAAGCCAATGTATCCTACTGTTCCTCCATAAAAACCACGATTTGTGTTCTCTAGATTATCAATGAGTTGCATTGCTTTGTGTTTTGGAGCACCTGACAATGTTCCCGCAGGATATGTTTCTCCAAGAATTTGTAAAGGATTGTATTTTTTTGGTAATTCAGCGCTTACTTTTGAAACCAGATGAATGACATGTGAATAATATTCAATTTTTTTGTAGCTGTCAATGGTTACATTTTTACCACTTTTACTGAGGTCATTTCTCGCTAAATCAATGAGCATAACATGTTCCGCATTCTCCTTAGGATCATTTCGTAATTCTTCCGCTAGTTTGTTATCCAATTCATCATTCTTTGTTCTTTTAAATGTTCCAGCTATTGGATTTATCGTAGCCTTATTGTTTTCTATTACAAGTTGGGCTTCAGGTGATGATCCAAAAATTTTAAAATCTCCATAATCAAAATAGAATAAATATGGAGAAGGATTTACAGACCGTAGTGCCCTATAAACATTAAAATCATCACCTTTGAATTTTTGTTCATACTTTCTTGATAAAACGATTTGAAAAACATCTCCAACTCTACAATGCTCAACTCCTTTTTCAATTTGAGTTAAATATTCTTTATTTGTAAGGTTAGAAATTTCCTTTTCCACTGTTGAGAAAGTGAATTTTGGAGTAGATTGATTGTTAATTATTGATTCTAAGTCATTTAGTTTTGACTTTTCTTCTCCAATTAAGTTTTCAATTAGATGTAATTCATTGTTGAAATGATTAAAAACGAGGATGTATTTAAAAACATCGTATTGTATTAATGGAGTTTTTGAACTTGTTTTTTTAAATTGAATATCATCAAAGAGTGGGATTGCATCATAGGAAGTGTATCCAAATAATCCATTTGTAGCGAAATTATATTCAAGATTCTTACTGTCAAAGCTTTGTGTGAACTCATTGATTTTATCAGCAATATTAATATCTGCTGTTTTCAAAAATTCAGAATCTATGTTTGGATACTTAATTTCTGTTATTTCTTGTTCAACCTTAATGCTTGCAATTGTTTCTAAGCAAATATATGTAAAGCTATTTTCTTTGTTTTTATTGTCAGAACTTTCCAAGAGGAATGCCTTTGAATATTGATCTCTTAATTTTAAGTATAGCTCTACAGGAGTGAAAGTATCACTTAGCCTTATTCTGTGTTCTGTATTTAATTTTATTTTCATTGCAGTTGTTTTTAATTATTGGGCACAAAAAAAAGACCCGCTGAATCAGCGAGTCTTTCTATATTTTTAAAAAATAACAATAGGAGAGGACAACTAATCAGCTTTGATTAAAGTTATTCCACCACCAATTGATATTTAAATTGTTTCTCTTCATATTATGTGACAAAACTAAATTATTTTTTTGAATTAAAAATTTTTTTCACTAAAAAATGTAAACGGTAGATTCAACTAGCTAATGCAAGTTTTTTATTTTCTAGGTTAAACATAGTA
>CAYLWS010000103.1:0-4984 GCA_964387525.1 uncultured Fluviicola sp. | reverse complement strand
TCTGAGGGAAACTTTTTACTAAAAAAACTTGCATTAGCATTTTAATCTAGGATTTAAGAATGTTAATAAGTCATAATTAGCTTCTCAATCGAGTTCGATAAAGTTTATAATAATCATTTTTCTTCACTCGATAATAGATCCAACCATCAAAAACTTTAATTGACTTAGCTAACATTATATTTTTAAATCCCCCTACATAATGAGTTGTGCCATCTTCGATATTTAATCGATGAACTTTGTACAAATTCTCCGTTTTTGAAGTGAAATAGATTTCCCTTGTATATGGATCCTGTTTCAGTTCTATGATACTATTCTCAAAATTAAAATTCTTTTCAGACACGAGTTCACCATTTTTACTGTAAACAGAAACGGACTCATTCAAACGGTCAATTACAACAAATTTCTCATCATCCAATTGAAAAGTCTTTATATCAATCTTTGTATTGTAAAGGTTCTTAAGAATCATTGCGTAAAATACATTTCTAGAACTGGCTAATGATTTAAAGAAATCATCATCAGATATATAAGGAGAAGCTAACATCTCCTTTACTTGAACTGTAGGCTTTGCACAAGCTTTACGATTATACGGTTTTTTAAATTGCACATTAGGCTTAAAGTAAACATCGTCGTAACCAACAGGAGTGGTTACATCATTTCGACCTAATTGGTTGTATCTATCGCTTCTACTAACATACCGAGAAGTTCTATTATATCGCATCTGTGAATTAACCGTTCTATAAGCTGGAAAGATAATATCTCTATAATTAATCAGTGCAGAAGAATCAATAGATTCAAAAACAACACTCTTTTTTTTCGATTTTTTATCAAATAATTCTAAAGAGTACCCTTTATTGTAATTTGTATACTTCCTTACTAATAAAGCATTGTCAAAATTACCGACACAAGAAGTTACATTTGTGTAAAAAACAGACAATGGAAGCTTACTTATTATTTCAATTTTATCGGTAATGACAAATTGATATGCATAATCATCATTCAGAATAAAAACATTGTTCATACAATCTGTATAAATTGAACGAGGCCTTCTCATTCTTAACAAATAATCCTCAGCTTCTTTACCTACATATTCTATTCCAATGTAATACGCTCTTTTTTGTTTTTTTAGCGTGAGAATATCTTCCCCATATACTCTATAGTCAATAATATTCACAGAATTCAAATCTAAAGATGCTTGTGTTGAGTTACTCTTAACAATAACTTCTTGAATGTATGCAATGTCAGTAACAAAATCATCTTCTTGAGAGAAGATGTAAAAATTCACACAAAATAAAGTAGCAATTAGTAAAATTGTTTTCATAAGTTTTGTTTTAGTTAACAAAAAATTAACAAAAATTAAGCCATAAAAAAATGACGCCGGTACCCCAACGTCATTCTAACTTATCAAAAATAATTTTATTTAAAAGGCCAGTTATTGTATCCACCTTTAAGGTCATAAACAACCATAAACCCCATTTTCTTCATCACTTTTGCAGCTTTCCCACTACGTCCACCAACAGCACAATAAACAAGAACAGGTTTAGATTTATCAAGAGCACTTAACTTGCTTTGAAAATCATCTCCGAAATAATCAATATTCGTAGAACCATTGATATTCCCTTGAGCATATTCATTTGCCGTACGTACATCTACAATTTGAACACCATCTTCTGTTAATTTAGCTTTAAATGTATTAGCACTAACAACCTGGTTAATTACTTTTCCAGTTTCAGTTTGATTTGAATTCTTTGATTTAGTTTCAGTTGGTTGAACTTGAGCATCAGAACATGAGCTCATGAAAACGACTGCGATAATAATTCCTACTATTCTATTCATTTATACTTATTTTAAATTTTTAACGAAATTAAGGAATTTATATCATTAAAATGTGACAAGAGTTACAGAGATAAGCTTATTTTTGCATTCGTTAACAACTGAACATCTATGTTATCTAAAGAAGAGTTAAAAGAAAAAAACAGCTATTTTTGGAATGAATTCCGAAAAACAATGAATAAAGAGACCTCTAGTACTGGTCGTCAAATCAATTGGATCAATTATCCAACGGGTGTGAAGGATATCTACATAAGAATGGAGGTCGATTCCAAGGGCGCTGCATTGTGTTTTGATATCCAACCAAAAAGTGACAGTATTCGTCAGATTTTATGGGAGCAAATGACAGAATTGAAAACTATCATGGAATCTGAAATGGGTATAGAAGCAGATTGGAACGAAGAAAGTCATTTCTGGAATGATCGTTTAATTTCTCGAATTAAATGGGAGAACAAATCTCTAAATTATTTCAATGAGGAAGATATTCCACTTATAATTGACTTCTTAAAAGACAAATTAAAACGCTTTGATAAATTTTACCAAGAATACAAAGATATTATTGTGAATCTCGCAAATTGATTTGAATTCATTATTTTTGAATTATGATAAAAAACATTTTATTCGTTACAACTCTATTTTTTGCCACATTAATTGTTGCACAAGTAGAAATTTACAATGAAGATTTTCAAACAGGATTCCCAAGTGTGATGACTATCATTGACAATGATGGTTTTACACCAAACACTGCTGTTTCTAATTTTGGAGATGCATGGATCTTACTTGCTGACCCTGATAACGCTTCCGATTCTATTGTTGGTTCAACTTCATTTTTCGAACCAACAGGTCAAGCTGACAGATGGTTAATTACACCTGCTATAACGATTGGAGCATATGGAAATATATTGTATTGGAATGCAAAATCTCACGATCCTTCTTACCCGGATGATTATATGATTTTGATTTCTAAAACAACTCCGGATTTAGCAAGCTTCACCGACACACTTTACAATATTGTGAACGAGTTAGCTACTTGGCAAACAAGATCTGTTAACATGAGTGATTCTGGTTTTATGAATGAAACAATTCATATTGCATTTGTCAATCGAACAAATAATGGTTTTAAACTTTACCTAGATGATATACGTGTTGAAAAAGAGGATCCGGTAGGGATTTCTGAAAATGAAATTAATTCTTTTGTTGTTTACCCAAATCCAGCAAATAACACAATTAACTTAAGAGGAGTATCCCCTACTGAAAAAGTGGTTATATATTCAATTGACGGTCAGGTTGTTTTAACAACAACAGCAAATTCTATTGATATTTCGTCATTAGAGAACGGGAAATATTTCATTGAAAGTAAAATTAACGGACTGACTACTAGAGCCAATTTCATTAAGATTTAATTACAATTCCATAAAAGGTTTTAATTGAATTCGGTATTGATTCCCCGACTTTTCAGTTGGCACCAACAATATACTGTCCTCCGAAACGTGTGCTATTTCAAAAATATCTTTTCTCTCCAGGTATTCGATGGTTAATAAGCGTTCATGTACTATAAACTCTCCTTTCTCTGGTGATCTTCGAGTAATATTTTTCATAGCAATTAAATCGACTATACCGTTCTCGTGAAAAATCATTACATCTTTCTCTTTGTTATTTCTAGAGGAAATATTAGAATTATTGATCCAAACCTGATTCACTACCCAAACCTTACTTGTCCTATCGTGAAATAAATCATCATATCTAATCGCCTTCACCTCCGTCCCCATCAAACATGAAGAGAGAATAAAAGTTAACACTATTACAGAAATAGCTCTCATTAAAACAACATCGAATGATCGATTAATGTTTGGTAGACCTCTTTGGAGACCTCTTCTTTAACGGATTCTTTCACAGAACCATGTCCGCCTCCACCGTCTATTACTTCCACAGAAATAAACCTATATTTTTGACCATTCCATGTAAACAAACAGTTCAAGAAAGCTTGTTCATCTGGAATATAAAAACGGATGATTAAATCTTTCGCACCAGAATCACTTGCTCTTGTTGCTATTAAATTCCCCCGAAAACCATTGACCTTAACTAATCGTCCATTTTCTCGTTCAAAAAGGATCAAATGTCTAACGGGAAGTTGGACACTTTGCCCTTTTAAAACTGTTAAAGCTTTAATTTGCAACATAAAAGCATCTCTTTTTGACAATGAATTATGAAAAGGTATAATTCTAAAATTCTGAGGAGAACAAGTTGCACAAATAGAAGTATCAGCTTGAGTTGTATCACAAATTTGCAATTCACTTAGAAGCGCAAGATCAATTGGATCATTGAATTCTTTTTCACTAAAAAGCGTTTCTACATGTGTAATTTGACCTACTTCATTATTGTTATCCGTAGATTTTTTCTTACCAATTTCGTCATCATTACACGAAATAAGAACAAAAACGAGTACTATAAATACGCCTATTTTCATAATTCTATAATTCTATTTTCGGTTAAAGTTACGGAAAGACTCTTAATGCCATTTCCATAGACTTATTAAAATGATCCATATTAACTCCTGAATTGATCTTATTTTCATTCAACCAAGCTAGCATTTTTTCTGTGGGCATATTCCCCGTTAAGTCATCTGTAGCCATTGGACAACCTCCGAAACCTTTTATTGCACCATCAAATCTTCGACAACCTCCATTGTATGCAGCTTCAACAAGATTAGTTGCGTTATCAGGAACAGTATGAAGATGAGCTCCAAATTCTATATCAGAGAATGTCGGAATTAATATAGAGAATAAATCGTTGACGGATTCAGTTGTAGCGCATCCAATTGTATCTGACAATGCTTGAATATTGATGTCTAATTTAGTAGAAAGCTTTTCAGACCAATTGGCAACAATATCTGGATGCCATTCTTCACCGTAAGGATTTCCAAACCCCATGGATAAATACAAAACAACTTCTTTGTTATTTTTATCTGCGAGTTCTTTAATAATTTCAACTCTTTTAAAAGATTCATCAATTGTAGAATTTGTATTTCTTTTTTGAAACTCTTCTGATACAGAAAAAGGATATCCTAAGAAATCAATTCTTTCATGTTGACAAGCATCGACCGCACCTCTTTCGTTAGCTACAATGGCTAATAATTTTGAATCAGACTCTATTAGCC
>CAYLWS010000102.1:0-5086 GCA_964387525.1 uncultured Fluviicola sp. | reverse complement strand
ACTTTCTTTTTCCACCGATAACCTATCCTTCAGTCAAGATACCGTTTTTTTCGACACTGTTTTTACAACTATAGGTTCTGTAACCAAAAGATTTAAGATCTATAACAATTCAAAAAAAACAGTTAAAATTGAGGGAATAGAATTAATAGGTGGTGCCTCTTCCCCATTTAGAATTAATGTTGACGGCGCTTCTGGAACTCAATTTGCACCAATTGAACTAGAAGGAAAGGATAGCTTATTTATTTTTATTGAAGTAACCATCGACCCAAACAATGCTACCAACCCTATGGTCATCGAAGATCAAATACGGTTTAGAACCAACGGGAAAGATCAATTTGTTGAATTAGTTGCTTGGGGTCAAGATGCTTATTTTCACTACACCTATTTTTCTCAACAAATTTATGACAAAAACGAAGGAACATGGCCTAACGATAAACCTCATGTTATTTACGGAGCCGCAATAGTAGATTCTGCTAAATCTTTGATAATCCCAGCCGGGACAGAGATTTATTTACATAAAAATGCATACCTTTTTGTATACAAAGGTTCGTTAACCATAGATGGAACGTTAGGAAACGAAGTTACCTTGCAAGGAGATCGATTAGAATCATTTTACGATGATGTAAGCGGTCAGTATTATGGGATTTATTTCAATAAAGCACTGCCGAGTTCTATCAATTATGCAATTATAAAAAATGGAACTTCTGGTATTCACTTATACGACGATGACCCTTCCAATCCTGGCTACACTTTACAATTATCTAATACGATCATCCAAAACAATGCCTCTTACGGTGTATTTATTTATTCTGGTGCAAAAGTAAAAGCTGAAAATTGTATCATTGCGAAGAATGGAATTCACTCGTTACTTGTTCTCGAAGGAGGGGATTTTAACTTCAATAATTGTCACTTATTGGGCTACGCAAATGGCGAACAAGTATCCGCAGCTGTAGGGATTAGTAATTATTACGCAAATCAATCGACACAAACAACTGTAGTATCTTCAATTAACGAAGGTACAATCACTAATTCTGTTATTTACGGTAATGTTGACCATGAAATTGCCATAGACACTATCTCAGACATTGCAATTACTCTAAATTTTGATTTTCAATACAATTTAATTAAAAGTGAAACGGTTTTCACTTCGCCGATTTTTAATCCCACAAACAACTTATGGAATGACGAACCATTATTTATCAATACGAATGGATCAGACTTCCATTTCACAAGCCCCTCTCCTTTAATTGACAACGCTGGACCAATGAGCTCTCCTGTTGACATTGAAGGTAACGGTCGATCTATTCCAGATATTGGTGCTTATGAGTTTTGAATCAAATTAAATTAATCAACTCTCTCTATTCTTATAAGTCTTTTCTATATTTATTCAGAATTCTAGTGTTAATTAAGGAACAACACACACTTTACAACAATAAATAGATATAAATCATTAAATTTGCGTTTCTAAAAACGTACAAATTATTTGATAATGACACTATCTGAAATTCGACAAGCATTCTTTGATTATTTTGAATCGAAAGGACATAAAATTGTTCCTAGCGCTCCAATGGTTGTAAAAAACGACCCTACATTGATGTTCATCAATGCCGGAATGAATCAATTTAAAGATTACTTCTTAGGAAACACAATCCCGAAAAATAGAAGAGTTGCTAATTCTCAAAAATGTTTGCGTGTTTCTGGAAAACACAATGATTTAGACGAAGTTGGTGTAGACACTTACCATCACACAATGTTTGAAATGCTGGGAAATTGGTCTTTCGGAGATTATTTTAAAGAAGAAGCTATAGAATGGGCATGGGAACTTTTAACAGATGTCTATAAAATTCCTAAAGACCGTTTGTACGTTACGGTTTTCGAAGGAGATAAAGCTGATGGTGTACCTGTAGATGAAGAGAGTATTACAATTTGGAAGAAATACATCGACGAAGATCGCATCATTCTTGCTTCAAAAGAAGATAATTTTTGGGAAATGGGAGACATTGGACCTTGCGGACCTTGTACCGAAATCCATGTCGATTTACGTTCTGACGCTGAAAGAAATAAAACCGATGGAAAACATTTGGTCAATAAAGATCATCCACATGTCATTGAAATTTGGAATAATGTCTTTATGCAGTTCAACAGAAAAGCTGACAGAAGCCTTGAGCCTCTTCCAGAAACACACGTTGACACTGGAATGGGACTGGAAAGACTCGCAATGGCACTTCAAGGAAAACAATCGAATTATGATACCGATTTATTCCAAACTCTCATCAAACATATGGAAGACGTTTCCTGTGTTGAATATGGTAAAAATAAAGAAACCGATATTGCATTACGCGTAATTGCAGACCACATTCGTGCAATTGCATTTTCAATCGCAGACGGACAACTTCCTTCAAATACAGGTGCCGGATATGTTATTCGTCGAATCCTAAGAAGAGCCGTTCGATACGGATATCAAACATTGAATTTAAAAGAACCATTTTTAGCTGAATTATCAAAGGTTCTCGTCAAAACAATGTCTAATCCTTTTATTGAATTAGAACAACAGAAAGAATTGATTTACAAGGTTATAAATGAGGAAGAGAATTCATTCCTTAAAACCTTAGGAAATGGAATTCAACGTTTTGAGAAACACCTGAATTCTTCAAAATCTGAAGTAGGATTTGTCGATTTAGATCAAAAAATAATTGCAGGAAAACTCGCTTTTGAACTTTTTGACACATTCGGTTTCCCGATTGATTTAACGGGCTTAATGGCGAGAGAAAAAGGCTTTTCAGTAGATATGAAAGGATTCAACTCTTTCATGAAAGAGCAAAAAGATAGATCACGTGCTGCGACTGCAATAGAAACAGATGATTGGGTTCAAATCCTAGAAGATAATGTTGAAGAATTTGTTGGTTACGATTTACTTACAACACACATCAAAATTGTTCGGTACAGAAAAGTTATACAAAAAAAGAAAGCATTTTTTCAAGTTGTTTTCAATTTAACTCCATTCTACCCTGAAGGTGGTGGCCAAGTTGGAGATTCTGGTCATATAGAAGTTAATGGTGAAAAATATTATGTTTTTGATACGAAAAAAGAAAACAATTTGATCGTCCACTTAATGACTAAACTGCCTGATCATGTGGAAGAATCATTTTTAGCTGTTGTAAATAAGACTAAACGAAATGCATCAGAAAAAAATCATTCAGCCACTCACCTATTGCACCATGCACTGCGAAGTGTTTTAGGAACTCACGTAGAACAAAAAGGGTCTTTAGTCAGTGCAGATCATTTACGTTTTGATTTTTCTCACTTTTCAAAAGTTAGTGACGAAGAAATGGAAAGTATCATGGAGATGATTACGCAAAACATTCAAGCAAACATTCCTTTGAATGAAAAACGTAATACTCCAATGGAAATTGCTCAAGAAATGGGTGCTATGGCTTTGTTTGGTGAAAAGTATGGCGACACGGTGCGTGTAATTAAATTTGGTGATTCTGTAGAATTATGTGGAGGTACGCATGTTCAATCAACGGGAGAAATTGGTCGTTTTATTTTACTACAAGAGCAAGCTGTAGCTGCTGGAGTTCGTAGAATCGAAGCAATTACTGGAGAAAAAGCAGAAGATTATATTCAAAAGAAAATCAATCAGCTGGAGAACATCTCCATTGCATTAAAAAATCCTAAAGACGTTGTTAAATCTGTTACAGATTTAATTACAAAAACAAATCAACTCCAAAAAGAAATTGAAGTATTAAAGAAAGATAAAGCGAAGCAAATAAAATCTTCTTTAAAGAATGATATCGTTGACAAGGATGGAATTTCAATATTAAATGCAATTGTAGAACTAGATTCAGCTTCAATTAAGGATATTTTATTTCAACTAAAAGGAGAAAATGAATCATTTTTCGCTGTAATCGGAGGAAAAGATGGTGACAAATGTTCTTTAAGTATCATTGCTACAGACAATGTTGTCAATGAAAAAGGAATTCACGCAGGAAATATTATTCGAGAAGTTTCAAAGCACATCCAAGGTGGTGGTGGTGGACAAGCATTTTTTGCAACAGCAGGCGGAAAGAATGCCAATGGTTTAAAGCAGGCAATTGAAGAAGTTTTGGTGAAGATTTGATTTTAATCTTCCATTTAATTGTATTTTTAGTATTGTATTTTTTACTATCCATTTTTCAATGAATAAAACACTAATTTTCAATACAATTACTATGAAAAATATTTTTCTCTTTTTTGCTTTTATTTTTTCTTTCACTTCATTTTCACAGGATGACACAAAAGATAGTTCTAGATTGTCCATTGAGAATTTTAAAAATATTTACGTTCTTGACTCTGGCTACCAATTAAGGCTCCCCTACACCTGGATCAACGCAGATAATCGTGTAAGTTTTTTAATGGTAAATAATGGAGAAGCGCTACTTACTAGTTCAATGCGACGAGTTGGGAAACTAAAAAACTATCAATTTTTTGGTGAAATAGATGGGTTAAAAGTATCAAACAACAAAACTGGGCAAAAAGTAATTGATTTTTACGCACGAGCTCGTGAATTTAGAATCGGAGAAGTTCGAAGTTTTGAAATTACAGTTTTACCTGATGATAAATTCATTCTCCAATTTTTCGACAAACTTGGAGATGAACAATTCTTCTTCTACGCACGTTTCCCAACGGAGAACGAAGAAAAAGAGATTCAAGAATTATTCAATAGTTTTTAAGCTCTTGGCTATTATAATTGAAAAAGAATTCTAATTCGTCGTAGTTTTAGATTCTAAAAAAATCAGCTATTAATCATTCGTTTTTCCTTTAGAATAATTACTTTTATTTACCAAAACTAAAACCATGAGTGTACGACAAAAATTTCTGCTAATTTCATTTATAACAATCGCTGGAATTGTTGCAATATCTTACTTTTGGTTTCCTATCATGTGGCTTTTCATCGTCATTGGTCCACTTTTTCTTATCGGTATAGTTGATATGTTACAAACAAAACATACCATTAAAAGAAATTTCCCTCTAATTGGGAATATGCGGTATATTCTTGAAAAAATACGCCCTGAAATAATGCAGTATTTTGTTGAAACAGACACTG
>CAYLWS010000101.1:0-5218 GCA_964387525.1 uncultured Fluviicola sp. | reverse complement strand
CCATGCGACAAATGGGAGCGACAACAAAAGCAATGTTAATTTCAGCTGCCGCCAAAACTTGGGACGTTCCAACATCAGAATGCAAGGCCGATAATCATTTTATAATCCATACGAGTGGAAAAAAACTCGGTTTTGGTGATCTTGTTGAAGTTGCAAAAACATTAGAAGTACCAACCGACGTAAAACTAAAATCTCCTGAAGAGTTTAAATATATTGGTAAAACATTACCAAGTATTGATGTGGACAATTATGCTAATGGAAGTGCTGTTTTTGGATTAGACAAACGAATACCAAACATGAAATTTGTGGCTATTCAACGTTGTCCTACAACTTTTGGGACAGTAAAATCATTTGATAAAACAGCTGCTTTGAATATAGCTGGTGTTATTGATGTCATTGAAATTCCAAGAGTTATAAAACCATTTGGCGCGTTGGGAGGCGTTGCGGTAATAGCAACAAATACCTGGGCTGCTTTTAAAGGAAAAGAAGCATTAACAATAGAATGGGATCACGGTCAAAATAAGGACTACGATTCTGAGAAATACATGAAAGAAATTACGGCGAATGTTCATAAAAAGGGCAAAGTCGATAAAAGTGTCGGTAATGTTAACACTGCTTTTAAAAATGCGGATAAAACCATTGAAAGCACCTTTCAATTACCGCATCTTGTGCATGCTCCAATGGAAGTTCCAAATGCGGTCGCATGGGTTCAAGGAGATACTTGCGAAGTTTGGGCACCTACCCAGGCTCCTCAAAGCACAAGAAAAGAAGTAATCGATTTTTTAGGCACTACAAAAGATAAGGTAACCATTAATGTCACTTTTCTAGGAGGTGGATTTGGACGAAAATCAAAGCCTGACTACGTTATTGAAGCCGTTGCTATTTCAAAAGAAATCAACGCACCTGTGCAAGTAATTTGGACTCGTGAAGACGATATTCAACACAGTTATTACCATACGGTATCAGCACAATACATGAAAGTATCCTTAGATAAAAATGGTAAAGTAACAGGATGGCTACATCGATTTGCATTACCATCAATCATGTCAACTTTTCAACCAGGAGCTGATGAGCCTGCAGGTTGGGAAACTTCAAGTGCATCAGACGTACCCTTTGAAATTCCAAACCTACAAGTAGAAATTGGAAAAGCCCCTGCAAAGGTTAGAATTGGCTGGCTGCGTTCAGTAATCAATATTCCACATGGATTTTCTGTAAATGTATTTGCTGATGAATTAGCACATGAAGCTGGAATTGACCCTTTAGAGTTTCGTTTAAATTTAATCGGAAGTGATCGAATTGAAGACACAAAAAACGAATATAAATACGATACAGCACGACTAAAACATGTGCTTAAAAAAGTAGCGAAAAATGCAGATTGGGAAAAAACACTACCTGAAGGTCATGCTTACGGAATTGCTGTTCAATACAGTTTTTTATCATACATAGCCTCTGTTGTAGAAGTCTCTGTAATAAATAAGAAAGTAAAAGTTCATAATATCTATACAGTTGTAGATTGTGGAACTGTAATTAATCGCGATACTGTAATTTCTCAAATGCAAGGTGCTGCCGTTTTTGGAATGTCATTAACTTTTTACGGAAAAATAACTGCTAAAGATGGAGCTATTGAACAAAGCAATTTTCATGATTACCAGATGATTCGGATGCCTGAATCACCTAAAGTTCATGTTGATATCGTTGAAAATGGTGAAAAACCAACAGGTGTTGGTGAGCCAGGCGTACCTGTTATTGCACCTGCTATTGTAAATGCCATTTTTAAAGCAACAGGAAAGCGTTATCATAATTTGCCGCTTTCGGATTATAATTTGGTGTAAGCAATGCAAAATTGGCTGTCAAAACTCCTTGAGTTTGAACAAAATAAAACACCTGTAGCATTGGTAACTGTTACTAAATGTCTTGGATCTACTCCTTGTAAGGTAGGAGCCCGAATGTTGGTGACAACTTCAAAACAAATTTTTGGTACTATTGGCGGAGGACGATTGGAGTTTAGTATTATTGACGAAGCCATAATTGTCTTGAATGAAAATAAAATCAGAGATTTTTCCTATACACTCGGACCAGAATTTGAACAATGCTGTGGTGGAATCGTTGAATTAATTATTGAACCTATGAATCAATATCCACAATTATATTTATTTGGCGCTGGACATATTGGCGTCGAATTATGCAATATCTTAAAAGACACACCTTTTAGAATAACGCTCCTCGATACAAGAGAAAATTGGCGAGAAACTATCAATATAAGTGATCAAATAACCTATTGTGATTTAAATTTTGATTTATACAAACAGTATATCAATTGGGGCTCTAATTGTTATATTCTTATTATGACACACGATCATAAACTTGATTTTGAGATCACAGCACTTGCCTTACACTCCGAAACCAAATACATCGGATTGATAGGAAGTAAAACAAAAAAAGTAAAATTTAACAATCTATTAATTAAAGAGTTAAATTTTAAAGAAGGTATCAACCCTGTAAAGTGCCCTGTAGGTTTAGATATAGGCGGTGTAACTCCTAATGAAATTGCTATAAGTGTCGCTGCTGAATTATTGAAAGTACACTATGAAAAATAAACCCGTTTTAGTACTCATGGCAGGAGGAAAATCTGAAAGAATGGGTGTTGCTAAAGGATTACTGAAATTTAAAAAAACATTTTGGATTTTAGAGCAACTTCAACGAATATCAAAAACAACTATATCAGAAGTCTATATAGGTTTAGGATTCGATTATAAACATTACTTTTTTGCTATTGATTGGTTTAAAGAGGCTACAAAAAAACCATATAGTTTTCTTGGCTTAAAAGTAACCGTTGTAATTAACAAAACTCCAGAACTGGGATCGTATTCAACCTTAAAAAGTATTTTGAACCAAATTACAACTGAATCAGAAATTCTATTAAATCCAATAGATGTACCATTATTAAATACAACAGAACTCCAAAAAATAATCAACACAAAAAATAGGATTGTTATTCCTAATTTCAATAAAAAAAATGGGCATCCTATTAAATTAAGTTATCAATTTTGGAGAGAACTAAAAACCTTAAATCTAAGTCACAAAGATGCTCGATTGGATGTTCAAATAAAAACAACAACTTCCAAAATCTCCAACATTTCCGTTAAAGACAATCTTATTTTATTAAATTTAAATACACCAACAACGTGGAAAAATTTTCTTAATAAGTCTATTTAATTACAAATTATATTCACCCAAACCTTTGGTAAATCTTTCAGGGTCTTCTGCTAAATGATACCGTGGATCCTCAATATCTTCTATAATGATTTCATGGAATTTTTCATCGGCCTTATAAAGTAAAACTTTACAATCTTTACTTAAATGTTTTAAATGAATCGTCTTTCCTTCTTGCTCATACTTCTTAACTAAATTAAGAATGGCTTCAAAGGCAGAATGATCACTAACCCTTGCTTCAACAAAATCGATTTCTACATTTTCAGGATCCCCTTTTACATCAAACTTTTCATTAAAAGCAGAAATAGATCCAAAAAATAAAGGCCCCCAAATTTCATAAACTTTGGTCCCATCTTCTTTAATACGTTTTCTCGCTCTAATTTTCTTGGCGTTTTCCCAAGCAAAAACCAAAGCCGAAATTACAACTCCCACAAATACCGCTATCGCTAAATCAAATAATACGGTAACCACAGATACCACAATCAATACAAAGGCATCCGACATTGGTATTTTTCTTAATATTCTAAAACTAGACCAAGCAAAAGTTTCAATAACCATCATAAACATTACTCCAATTAACGCAGCAATTGGTACTTGCTCAATATATTTATCGGTAAACAAAATAAACGACAACAAGGTTACAGCCATTACAATTCCAGATAATCTACCTCGACCACCTGCATTGATATTTATCACTGTTTGACCAATCATACCACAACCTCCAGTACCTCCAAACAGACCGCTTACAACGTTTCCTGCTCCTTGTGCCACACACTCTCTGTTTCCGTTCCCTCTAGTCTCTGTTAATTCATCAACTAAATTCATGGTCATTAAAGATTCTATCAACCCAACAGATGCAGCTAAAAAGGCATAGGGCAAAATAAATAAAAAGGTGTCCAAATTAATTGGTAAATTTTGCCATAATTCCATATTCGGTGTTGGGAATTTTCCAGATAAGCCTTCTCCTCCACCCTCAACAATATATGAACCAACCGTGGTTACATCGAGTCCTCCAAAAATTACAATTCCTGTAGTTATCAATATTGCTGTTAACGCCGCTGGAATTTTCTTTGTAATTTTAGGTAATAACCAAATAATAGCCATTGTTAAGCCTACAAGTCCTAACATTAAATACAACTCGCTTCCTCCCATAGGTATATTGATATAACTCGTAACTCCTTCCAAAGAAATAGAAACTTCTTTATGAGAGAACATTTTTACTTGTGCAATAAAAATTACAATCGCCAATCCATTGACAAACCCCATCATTACTGAATGTGGAATTAATCTAACAAAACGCCCTAATTTTAAAAGTCCAGCACCTATTTGAAAGCACCCCATTAAAATAACGGCACCCAACAAATAATAATACCCCATATTATCAATAGGTGTATCCATTAGTAATCCCTTAGCATGCCCTTGAGAAATCATCGTTACAAATATTACTGCAACTGCACCAGCAGCACCTGAAATCAAACCTGGTCTTCCTCCAAAAACAGCAGTAATTAATCCAATGATAAAAGCACCTGAAAGCGCTACTAAAGGATCTATTTGAGCAACAAATGCAAAAGCCACAACTTCAGGAATCATTGCCAACGACACCGTAATACCAGCAAAAGTATCATCCTTTAAGTTTGCTGTTCTGTCTTTTATTGATTGTAACATATTTTTCTTGTATTTTAAAAGGTTACAAAATTACTGTTTTTAACCGTTTTACAAGCAATTAAACTAGTTCATTTGAGTCAAATACCAACTTTATATTTCCGTACGTATTTTCCATTGCTTTATCGATTTCTACTTTATTCTTAAAAATCACTTCTGTAATTCCTTCTTCTAATTGTGGAACTAATACTCCGTTAAATGATGTTTTCATTTGATACCAATAAGTAATTTTCAAGGTTTCAATTCCTTTACGCTGAAAAACATGATATGTTGTTGGAAGTTTTTCTATAATTTCTAATCCTGAAACTCCACATTCTTCTTCAACTTCGCGAATAGCAGCAAC
>CAYLWS010000100.1:0-5437 GCA_964387525.1 uncultured Fluviicola sp. | reverse complement strand
TTACTTTGAATCTCTTCTTAGCACTAGATTTAGTTTTCATTTTTGGCATCTCTCTTCGTTTTTAATTTACCTCTTTATATATAGCTTCTTCTATAAAGTACCCTGAGCTTGTCGAAGGGCACTTTATGTTATTTCTTTTTCTTAGAATTAATCATCATAATCATTCTTTTACCTTCTAACTTAGGCATCTGCTCAATTATTCCGTATTCTTCTAGTTCTTGCGCTAAACGCAATAATAAGATTTCTCCTCTGTCTTTAAACACAATTGAACGTCCTCGGAAGAATACAAAAGCTTTCACTTTATTTCCTTCTTCTAAGAATTTCTTTGCATGGGCCAGTTTGAATTCAAAATCATGATCATCCGTATTCGGTCCGAAACGGATTTCTTTCAAAACAACTTTCGATTGTTTCGATTTCATTTCTTTTTCCTTCTTCTTTTGGTTGTACAAGAATTTCTTGTAATCCAATATTTTACAAACTGGTGGATCAGCTTTAGGTGAAATTTCAACTAAATCAAGATCTTCTTTGTCCGCTAATTTAATTGCTTCAGAAGTTGCCATTACTACAGGCTCCTGTCCTTCACGAACCAAACGAATGGAACGAGCATAAATTTTTTCGTTAATCTTGTGTTTGGCTTGTTCTTCTCTTCTTACAAACCTTTTTCTGTTGCTTGGTCTTCTCATTCAGTTTTTTAATCTTTTAAAGCTAATTCTTTTTCAATCGACTCTGTAATTATTTTTGCAAAGTTTTCTACACTCATTGTTCCTAAATCTCCCTCACCTCTTTTACGTACGGAGAGCTCACCAGTACTGGCTTCCTTCTCCCCAATAATAAGCATGAAAGGAATCTTCTTTAACTCCGATTCACGTATTTTCTTACCAATCTTTTCATTACGATCGTCAACGAATCCGCGAATATCGTAATTATTTAGCAATTCTAAAAGGTTTTCAGCGTATTCATTGTATTTATCGCTAATTGGCAATATCGAAATTTGATCTGTTGTTAACCATAATGGGAAGTCTCCGGCACAATGCTCCAATAAAACAGCGATGAATCTTTCCATAGAACCAAAAGGTGCACGGTGAATCATTACTGGTCTGTGTTTTTGATTGTCAGAACCAGTGTATTCCAATTCAAATCGCTCAGGTAAATTATAATCTACTTGAATTGTTCCCAATTGCCACTCACGTCCTAAAGCATCTTCAACCATGAAGTCTAATTTTGGTCCGTAGAATGCAGCTTCACCATATTCAATGAAAGTTTCCAAATTTTGTTCAGCTGTAGCTTCAATGATTGCTTTTTCTGCTTTGTCCCAGTTTTCATCAGAACCAATATATTTTTCCTTATTCTCAGGGTCTCTCAAAGAAATCTGAGCTTTGAAATTTTCAAATTTTAAAGTTTTGAAAATATACAATACCAAGTCAATTACTTTGATGAACTCATCTTTTACTTGTTCTTGTGTACAGAATATATGTGCATCATCTTGAGTAAAAGCTCTTACACGAGTTAAACCATGTAATTCTCCTGATTGCTCATAACGATAGACTGTACCGAATTCTGCAAATCGAATAGGTAAATCTTTGTATGAACGTGGACTTGTTTTGTAAATTTCGCAATGATGAGGACAGTTCATCGGTTTCAATAAGAATTCTTCATTTTCATCCGGTGTACTGATCGGTTGAAATGAATCTTTTCCATATTTAGCATAATGTCCTGAACAAACATATAGTTCTTTACTTCCAATATGAGGAGTGATTACTTGATCGTAACCACCTTTTTTCTGTGCCTTTTTTAAGAAGTTTTCCAAACGTTCTCTCAAAGCTGCTCCTTTAGGTAACCATAAAGGAAGACCTTGTCCAACGCGTTGAGAAAAAGCAAACAATTCTAATTCTTTTCCTAGTTTTCTGTGGTCTCTCGCTTTAGCAAGTTCAACTTTTTCTAAATATTCATTCAACTCTGCGTTTTTCGGAAAAGTAATTCCGTAAATTCGAGTCAATTGTTTTCTTGTTTCATCTCCTCGCCAATATGCACCAGCTATCGATGTTAACTTTATTGCCTTAATCGGTCCAGTATGAGGAATGTGAGGTCCACGACATAAATCTGTAAATTCTCCTTGTGTATAAAAGGTAATTGTTCCGTCGTCTAATCCTTCCAATAATTCCAACTTGTATTCGTCGTCTTTATCTTTAAAATAAGAAATAGCATCAGCTTTAGACATATCCTTACGGATAAATTTATTTTTCTGTTTTGCTAACTCTTTCATTTTTTGCTCCACCTTTACTAAATCTGATTCTGAAATAGAGTAATCCATGAAATCTACATCATAATAGAATCCATTTTTTATCGGTGGGCCAATTGCTAATTTTATTCCAGGGTAAATGAATTCCAATGCTTCAGCCATTAAATGTGCAGAAGAATGCCACATTGTAGATTTCCCTTCTTTGTCTTTCCAGGTGAGTAATTGTAAGGTTGAGTCGCCTTCGAAAGGGCGATCCGCATCAATTACTTCGTCGTTTACTTTGGCAGCAAGAACGTTTCTAGCAAGTCCTTCAGAGATTCCTCGTGCAACATCCATCGCACTTGTCCCTTTCTCAACTTGTTTTACAGAGCCATCTGGTAAAGTTATGTTAATCATTTTTTATAAATAAATTTAGTATGCAAAGATAATGAATTACGGTGTAATAAGCTCAGTTTTATGTCTAAATATCGTCATTTCGAGTATTTTTTAAATGAATAATCCAAATCTCACTGCTTTTTGATATATTTGAAATGCTAATTAAAACAAAACTCGATTGAATTTTTATAAAACACCATTCCTATACATTGTTATTTTGTTGATTCTTGGAATTGAGTTACAATCGACTTATCAATTTGATTTTTATTCCATTTCACTCCTGCTTTTTCCGATTCTTGTTTTAGTAGGAATATGGAATCGTTTTGAGCTGAAAGAGAATGTGCTGAGTTCTTTATTTGGAGCTGCATTTATCCTAAGTGGCTGTTTATTAATGTCTACAAAGCAATCTTTCAAATCTAGTTCAAATGAAAATTCTTTCCTCGTCCATGTGACAGAAACTTCTTCAAATGATAAGGTTTGGAAAAAAACAATTGGCTATAAACGGGGAACGATTTATCAAGATTCAATTGCATATTGCAAGGAGCCGATATTGCTTTATTTTGAATCTGACAAAGTCGAAGTAGGGGATTGGCTTGTGGTGAGTTCTAATTTGTTGGATATAAAAAATAAGAATAATCCGGGAGAATTCGACAGTGAAAGATATTGGCGTCTCAAAGGTATTGAAAAAATGACTTTCGTTGGTGAGGGGCAATTTTTATACATGGACAATGACGGAGATAGCTGGTGGGATGAGAAATTTGAAGGTGCAAGGGGTTATTTTTCCAATGTTTTGTCAAATCATTTGGAGAATGAGGAATTGGGTGTTGCAAAGGCGCTAATGTTAGGAGACAAAGGTGCGTTAACGAAAGAACTAAAAACTAGTTTTGGAAAAGCAGGTGCTATGCATGTTTTAGCAGTGTCAGGATTGCATGTAGGAATTATACTGGCAATTTTAATGTTTGTTTTTAAACAGTTTCCTCAAAGAATTTCGAAACGGAATGCATTGCTGTTCTCATTGTTAATTATATGGATTTACGCAGGAATTACAGGCTTTTCGCCTTCTGTACTTCGAGCAACAATAATGTTTTCCCTGATTTCTTTATCTGTTGTTTTTGGGAGAAAGAATAATTCAATTAATGCGTTATTCTTTTCTGCATTTTTAATGATGGTCTGGGATCCGTTGATTATTTATGACATTGGTTTCCAACTTTCATACTTGGCAATGATCGGAATTTTTTCATTTTACTCAACATTTTCGAAGCTGTTCCAATTTCAGAATAAATGGGTGCAAAAAATATGGGATGGAACTGCCATTGGGATAGCGGTTCAAATGACTACATTTCCGGTCGTTTTGTATTATTTTCATCAATTTCCGAATTATTTTGCATTGACAAATGTTGGAATGATGGTTTTTGCAGGATTGATTTTAGGAATAGGTCTCCTTCTTTTTTCTGTTCAATGGATTTCTGTTTTAGGGAAAGTTGTAGGTGTAGTTTTCTTATTATCACTCACTTCGATGATTTATTTTGTCGAATTTATAGAAAACCTTCCTGGATCGATTGCGCTAGGTTTTGTTCTCCGGCCAGAAACGGTTATTTTTCTGTACCTTTTATTGTTACTGTTTTACTTTTTTAGAAAGATCAAAGTTATACTGTGGACAACCGTAGTAATTTCATTCGCAACATTTATTTCACTTCAAATGACTCGTTTTGATAATTTAAACAAATCAGAATTAGTCTTTTTCAATAGCAATGGGATAGTTCTTGGGATGAAATATCGAAATAAAATTCTTTGTTTTTATGAAGAGAGAAATAATGGTTTGAAAAATGCAATGTATTTAGTGGAATCATACGGGAAAATAAAACCAGGTGAAGTCGAATATAAAAAATTCAAGAAAGGAATTACTACTGTAGAGGTAAATCAAGAAGTAATTGAAATGAATTATTCAAAAAATGGATTGCATATAGAAGTGAATGAATTCCCTATTACACTTCGGTCGAGTTATAAAATGCCTTATGAAAAGGAAGATTTAGTATTGGATAGTCCTTTCTTAATGAATAATCCGAATAATTATAATTTATTGAATGGGGCTTTTACTTTAGAATTAAAATTAAAGCCTTAATTTTGTTGCATCTAAAAAAGAATAAGAATGATTTTACCAATTGTTGCATACGGTGACCCAGTATTGAAAAAAGAAGGAGAAGAAATCGATAAGAACTATCCTGATCTTGATAAATTAATCGAGAATATGTTTGAAACGATGTATGAAGCATCTGGTGTAGGTCTTGCAGCTCCTCAAATAGGAAAATCAATACGCTTATTTATCGTTGATGCTAGTCCTTTTGCTGAGCCTGATGAAGAAGATGGTGAAATTGACCCAATGGCTGAAGGTTTAGATGGATTTAAGAAAGTTTTTATAAATCCAATAATCGAAGAGGAAAGTGGTGAAGAATGGGCTTTCAATGAAGGTTGTTTGTCAATTCCGAAGATAAGAGAAGAAGTTTTTCGTAAAGAAAAAATTCTAATTACTTATTTTGATGAGAATTGGGAGTTGAAAGAGGAAAGATATGATGGTTATGCTGCACGTATTATTCAACATGAATACGATCATATTGAAGGGATTCTATTTACAGATCACCTTTCGCCATTGAAAAAAAGAATGTTAAAGAAAAAATTACAAAATCTTTCAAGAGGAGATATAGAAGTGGATTATAGAATGCGCTTTCCTGCACGAAAAAAAGCAAAAAGATAGTTTATGAAAATTTTAGTCCTGTTTGTAATATTGTTTGTAATGTTTAGTTGCGATTCACAAAGTCAGCAATC
>CAYLWS010000099.1:0-6515 GCA_964387525.1 uncultured Fluviicola sp. | reverse complement strand
CAATATTCATTTCTCAATATTATTAATCAATGTTTTATTCTATGAAAATCTCAATACTTATTACTGTACTTAGCTTATTTTTCAATGCTCACTTGTCAAATGCTCAAATCTCTTTTGATAACACGTCTACAATCTATCTAGGTCAAATGTATTCCCCTCCCGTTACTTCAGAGATTACTATTAGCGGTTATCCCAATGAAACTATTGGATCCACATATAACATCTTGTCTACCACAATTTCAATAGAGTTATCGCACGTTGAAGCTATGGAGATATGGTTAGAGTGTCCTAACGGGTCAAGGGCTGCTTTGATCAACTTACATGTTGGAAGTCCGTGGGAAGCAATTCCAGGAGGCTATTCAACCACAGCTTGGAGCGGAACATTTCTGGGTGACCCAACATTAGAAGCTACAATCGGAACACCTGGTGTAGGCTGGGATTATACTTTTAGTTCTGTAATAAATACTTGGGGAGACATAGAGACTGAACTTGTCAATGGAAATTTCCTGCCTGCTACACAATTTGGAAACGGTGGAAACTCAATGAACCCTAATGGAGTGTATCTTCCTTACTGGACATTCGACAGTCTAGATGGGTGTCCTGTAGACGGAACCTGGATACTAAACATACAGGATAATGTTGATTTTCATAACGGAACATTCTTTGGATGGAACTTGAGTATGAACAGTAACTTGGCCACTCCTTCCGTAGCAGCTAGCAACAGCTTGATTAATGTATTCCCCAACCCTGTTCAGTCATCTATACAAATTTCCGTTCCTTCAGATTTACTCAATAAAAGTTATGTCTTGATTAATGAACTTGGAACGGTTCTGATCGAAGGTAAAATTAACTCTCTCGAAACGGTTCTAGATCTTTCGACTATAGAGACTGGAATGTACTTTATCCGTGTTGAAGAATATGAGAATACGATACGAGTGATAAAACTATAATTACCCAATTTGAAATGAACCCTTAGAAATCAAGAAGCAATGGTAATCGAATAACTGAAATTTTCAACCACATCAATAAGAATCCAACAGGCTTTGAATTTTGTCAAAATTTGATTTCAAATATTAATACTCTAATTATTCCTGGACAAATTTGAAGCAATGAAACTTGAACGAAAAGATTTTATCCAAAATTTAATGCACGACATTGATGATGAAGATGAAGCAGAAGATTACATTGAAAACGCTCTGCGTTTAATCGGAAGAATAGTTATGGCGTTTAATGCCCTTGAACAATGGTTTGACCAATTCATTTGCCACGTTTTCAGTGACAGAAGTGAAGATTTAGGCTTGACTGTCATTCACAAAATGACGTATTCCAATAAAATTGACTTATTCAAAAGATGATCTGCATAACGAATCTGAAATAATGGACGAAGAAGCCAATCGTATGTATCAAGGTTTGATTAAAAACCTAAGAGAATCAGGAAGATTAAGAAATTTAGTTGTACATGCAGATTGGGAAAGTCCAAATAAAGAGAAGTACACGTATGTCAATCTACGAATAACTAAAGAAGGAAAAAAGCAAGAATATATTCAATTCTCAGAGAATTCATTAGGTGAAATAATCGAATTGATATGGAAAACAAGGGGCAAATTTCTCAATACTGGGAAATCAGAGACAAAAAGGTTTATGTATAAAATTAACTAAACATAAAAACTACAGCTAACAAAGAACTGTGGTGAAAAACAAGTAAAATCTCATTAATTCACCAACAAAGTACTTCTATAGTTTTGATCATATGGAATCCTTGCTTTTGCAATCGCAAAAGCTTGTTTTAGCAGCTTATTACAAACAGCAATTAAAGCTAGTTTTTTACTTTTTCCTTTCGCAACAATTCGATCATACAATGCTTTACAAACGTGATTATATTTACAAGCATTGAAACTGCATAAAAAAGATAGACAATTTTTGACTTTATCTTCGAGAAGCTGGGGGAGTGACTATAGTTTTGATTTGTTATAGATGACAAACATTTACAATGAACCTTCAGTATAAATCTAAATACTCAAAGTAGCTGTGAAAATTCTATCAAAATGTATCATTAGATTACAAAATATTCGAATACAATGTGTCAATTCAATGATAATTAGTCTTTAAGGCTGTAACCATATTTTAGAGCTTCACATTAAAAAAATCTTTAGATTTCAAAAGAATAAATACTTATGTGACATTGGTAACTCTGCCATAAATTCGTTCTATTTAATTTTGTCTAGATCTAAAATAGAATATACAATATGGAAGATATGATTTTTTACGATAGACTGCAATTTGCTTTCACTATCACATTTCACTACATATTCCCACAATTAACGATGGGTTTATCCTTAATCATTGTTTATTTTAAATGGCGATATTTAAGAGGCAAAGAAGTTAAGTACAATAATGCCGCAAAATTTTTCATGAAAATATTTGCAATTAATTTTACCATGGGAGTGGTAACAGGAATACCAATGGAGTTTCAATTTGGTACGAACTGGGCAAAATTCTCAGAACTTACCGGGAGTGTCATAGGACAAACTTTGGCAATGGAAGGGATGTTTTCATTCTTTTTAGAATCTTCTTTTTTAGCACTGTTCATTTTCGGTGAAAAATTAATGGGGCAAAAATTACATTTCTTAACCGGTTTTTTGGTCTTTTTAGGCTCTTGGGCCAGCGGTTGGTTTATCTTAGCTACAAATTCTTGGATGCAACACCCTGTAGGATATGAAATTCTAGAGAATGGTAAATTTGTATTGAATAATTTTTCAGAGCTTTTCTCTAATCCTTGGTTATTACCTGCCTTTTTTCACAATCAATTTGCGGCTTTAGTAACATCATCATTTGTGGTCGCAAGTATTGGTGCTTTTTATATTTTAAGAAATAAGAAAGTAGAATACGGTAAATTATTTCTAAAAACGGGGGTAATATTTGGTTTAGTTTCAAGTGTCCTTATGGCTTTCCCTACTGGAGATTTGAATGCTAAAAATGTAGCAAAATATCAACCAGCGTCATTCGCTGCAATGGAAGGTATATTTGAAACAGAAGAAGATGGAGCTGAAATCGTTTTGATTGGTCAGCCAAATATGGTTGAAAAAAAATTAGACAATAAAATTGCAGTTCCTAACATTCTAAGTTTTTTAACGTATCAAGAATGGGATAAACAAATTCCCGGGATGGATCAATTTAAAGAAGAAGAATTACCATCCAATGTACCTGCACTCTATTATTCGTATCATATTATGGTCGGTTTAGGAACTATTTTTATAGGTATTATGTTTTTAGCTGCATTCTTTTTATGGAAAAGAAAATTGTACCATATAAAGCCACTACTCTGGGCTATAATGTTTTTAGTTCCGTTTCCTTATATCGCGAATATAACAGGTTGGTACACTGCCGAACTGGGAAGACAGCCTTATTTAGTTTATGGTTTACTGAAAACAAGTACTGGAATATCACCAACTGTTTCATCAGGTAATACTTTGTTTACACTTTTAGGTTTTGTAGCACTATATATGCTACTTGGCCTATTGTTTTTAGTTCTCGTTGGTAAAACAATTAATGAAGGTCCAAAACCTCAAACACATTAAAATTATGGAAATATTTTGGTTTATTATAGTCTCAATTGTTTTAGCTGTTTTTTTTATCTTAGATGGTTATGATTTTGGTGTAGGAATTATACATTTATTCTTGGCTAAAGAAGAGAAAGATAAAGAGGTAATTGCAAAATCTGCAGGTCTTTTTTGGGATTCCAATGAAGTTTGGTTAGTCACTGCAGGAGGAATGCTTTTCATGGCTTTCCCTATATTTTATGCCTCTGTATTTAGTGGGTTTTATCTCCCTTTAATAATTGTATTATGGTTAATTGTTTTTAGAGCAATTAGTTTAGAATTTAGAAGTCAATTCAACTATCAAATGTGGAAAGACATGTGGGATAAAGCATTTGGCGTATCTAGTCTATTATTAGCCTTGTTTTTTGGAATTGCACTTGGTAATATTGTAAGAGGTGTAAATTTGGGTGGTGTAGAAAATGGCGTTTCTACTTATGAAGGTCATTATTTTTTCCTTCCTTTATGGAATAGTAGTTTTAGTCCATTGACAGAACATCCAGGTGTTATCGATTGGTTTACGATTATCATTGGAATAATTACGGTCGTAACCTTGTCCATTCACGGAGCAAATTGGATTATTTTAAAAACGAATTCTTCAATAAATAATCAATTAAAAAAATTAATTTTCAAGCTAAATATTACGCTTGCTGTATTGACATTTTTTTCTTTAGGTATGTGGCAAATTGTAAACCCAAATTCACTAGATAACTTTATAGATAAACCTTATTTAATCATATTTCCAATTATCTATTTTACGGGATTAATAGGTTTGTTTTTCATTAAAAAAATAAAAAAAGACATTCACTCTTTTCTTTTTTCTACTTTACTAATACTTGGAGGAATAACATCTTCTTTAGCATCAATGTTTCCGGTAATATTACCTTCTACCAATACAGTAAACGAATCACTAACAATCTATAATACCGCTACAACAGAATACGGTTTGTCGGTCGCTTTAAATTGGGGAATAGTTGGTTTTATCCTTCTTTTTGTATACATGATAATCCAAAAAAGACTAATGGGTGGAAAAATAGATAAAATGGATTATGGTCATTAAAATTCAATCAATATGACGGATACTTTAATTTCTCTTATTAGTATTTTAATCGGTATAGTTGGAGCTAATATTACAGGATATATTTTTAAAAAATATTCCTTTGGTATTATTGGAAATACAATTGCTGGAGTATTTGGAAGTATTTTTTTAATTAAATCACTTGGGAGGTTAGGTTTTGACCCTAAATCAATAATGCTATTGGGAAATGTTAATTATAATTTATTTATCATTAATTCTATTGTTTCAATTTTAGGTGGAAGTTTTGCTCTAATTTTAATTTTTAAATTAAAAAACAAAATGAATAGCAGTACTGAGGAAGAAAATAAATAATTGATTAGCCCATGAACTGTTAGTGTCATGTATAATACTTGTTTTGTTATACATTGTCAAACGAACAAAACTTCCCTTTTCCAAACGCCTTCTAAAACTCTTTCTCTTCACTTTTGTAAGTATCGATTATTTTGTGTCAGGACTCGTAAAAACAAACGCAATAACTTCGATCACTATGCCACTTGCTTCACAGAGGTACGAAATTCTGATGTACAAGACAAGCCCTTTGGAATTCTTGTTAAAAAGAACTACATTTATCATTAGAGGTATACGAAAGTTGCATAAAAAACACTGTGAGTTGTAACTTAAAAAATCAAAAACACAACAGATAATTATAGCCAAAAGGATGTTAATTTCCAAGTATTTTAATCTAGGTGGTATACCTCGTACCAATCATGAATTTTATCTAAAAAAAGTATGTTAAAAACATTAACGATTCTAATATTCATCCCATTTATCGGTTTTACTCAATCACTATTAGAAAAATCATCCGTTAATGACCAATTAGAGGATTTTGAAATTCTAAAAACTACACTCCTTGAAAATCATTCCGGTTTGTATGATTATACAGACACTTTAAGTTTTAATCTTGAATTAGACAAGCTCAATAGAAGCTTGATGACCTCACAAACTGTACTAAAACAACTTGCACTTTACAAATCATTTATTGCATCGATCAATTGTATCCACACCAGTGTAACCAAAAAAGAAATACGAAAAGATTTTGCCGAGCTCAAGTATATGCTTCCTTTTTCGACCTATTTTATAAATGGAAAATTATTTGCCTCATCCAATTTTGAGAATGAGAAAACAAAAATTCACAAATACGACGAAATCCTTGAAATTAATGGACAATCAATTGATTCCTTAATTCCCTATTTATATCAATACATATCTTCAGATGGAAATAACGTTACGCGTAAAAATCAAGTATTAAAAACAAACTTTTTATTCTTTTATCTATTGTATACACAAGGTAAAGAAAAATTTACATTAAAATATATTCATAAAAAAGAAGTATTAGTCGGAGAATTTGAAAGTTGTTTTAATCCTTCTTCCTCTAAGGTTCATAAATCAAAAAGAAGCAAATCAATCTCATTTAGAATAGACACTGTAAACAACTATTCTATATTAACACTCCCCTACCCACTTCCAAATAGCGACAGCTATAAAGAGGAGTTAGATGATTTTTTTACTTTAATTATTTCTAAAAAAACAAAAAACTTAATCATAGATTTGAGAAATAACGGAGGAGGGAATTCTCAGCAATACATTGCCGGTTTTTTTACACAAAATGACTATTGCATGTTAACACGAAGCTCCACATCAAAAAAATCGACTTACAAGAAACATTTTAAACATCGATTCTCCCCCACTTATATTGTTTCAAAAATGGCGAGTAAAATGCCGACTGATGTAACAACCATAGCTAAATCTCACTCAATTCAATTCAAAGGAAAACTCTATATTCTAATCAATGGGAATACTGCTTCTGCAGCCTCCAACCTTGCATCAACTCTCAAAGAATG
>CAYLWS010000098.1:0-6797 GCA_964387525.1 uncultured Fluviicola sp. | reverse complement strand
TAACACTCTCCATTCCCATTTCAACGAGTACTTTCAGCATAATTGCAACGGCAGCGATATTGACGGCATCCAAAAAAGCAGATAAAAATCTTGATTTCCTTAGTTTTGGAATAATAGGGTTAAGGATTAAGACAAATATAAAAGAGGGTAAAAATATACCAACCGTCGCAGCAATAGCTCCCCAAAAACCGAAAAGTTGATAACCAATGAAAGTGGCTGTAGATAAAACAGGACCTGGTGTGAATTGACCAACAGCAATTGCATCCATCAATTCTTGTCTTGTCAGCAAGCCGGTAGCAACTAATTCTCCGTCTAAAAAGGCGAACAAAACATAGCCAGAACCGTAAAGAATTGCGCCAACTTTTAGAAAAATCCAAAAAACTTTTAATGCACTCATCTGAGTAGCAGCAAGTGCACTTGTCTTGAGGAGTAATAATGGTGTTAAAGCTTTTTTATTGGTTTTTAGATCAATCGTTTTTGTTTTGAAATAGAAATAAATAGCTCCAAGAATTCCTGCACCTAGAAGAGCATTCACTTCATTGACACCAAGGAATCCAACCGTAATTGTCAATGCACCTAGAATTCCAAGTTCTACAGATTTTAAGGCTTTTTTTCCTAATTTATAAACTGCTGCAGCAATAATAGCAACTACAGCAGGTTTAATTCCGTACGTAAATTGTTCAACTTGTGGTAAAGTTCCATAAGTGACATATAGCCAAGCAAGAACCCCTGTGATCACGACTGCAGGGAATATAAAAGCCATTCCAGCAACAACCAGTCCAGCGAAACCTGCTCGTTCATGACCGCAATGCATAGTCATTTCTGTAGAATTTGGTCCAGGGATTAGGTTCGTCGCACCAATTAAATCTAAAAAATGCTCAGGAGTTAGCCATTTTCTTTTCTCAACAATTTCTTGTTCCATCATCGCAATATGAGCAGCAGGGCCGCCAAAAGCAATTAAGCCCATTTTAAAGAAAACAGAAGCAACTTCTTTGAGTTTTGGATTCATATTATTAATTTTATTCTGCAAAAATGTCATTTTTAATGATGCAAAAACAAAAGCAAACATTAATTTTAGGTTAAATATTGAATTATGATTGATTTTAGAAGTGATACCGTAACAAAGCCATCCAAAGAAATGCTGGAAGCAATGTTTAACTCTCCTGTTGGTGATGATGTTTTTGCAGAAGACCCAACAGTAAATGAGTTGCAAGATTTTGCTGCAGAACTATTTGGTAAAGAAGCTTCTATCTTTTGCTCTTCTGGTACACAAACTAATCAGATTGCAATCAATATTCATGTCCAACCGGGCGGAGAAATTATCACCAATGAAGATTCTCATATTTATAAATATGAGGGAGGAGGAATTGCTAAAAATACAGGAGCTTCTGTTCGTTTAATTCGAGGAAATCGAGGGAGATTGACGTTGGAAGATGTTCAGCAATGGGTGAATCCTGATGATATCCATTTTCCGGTTACTCAGTTGGTCAGTTTAGAAGATACATCGAACAGAGGAGGTGGAGCAATTTACGATTTTGAAGAAATAAAAAAAATAAGTCAATTTTGTAAAGAAAATAATTTGCCTTTGCATTTGGACGGAGCACGATTGATGAATGCAATGGTGGAAAATAAAATTGATTTAAAAGAATACGCTGCGCAATTTGACAGCATTTCCCTTTGCTTATCGAAAGGATTGGGTGCGCCTGTCGGGTCTTTGTTAATTGGAACTGCAGATTTTATAAAGAAAGCAAGAAGAGTTCGTAAAGTTTTTGGTGGTGGAATGCGACAAGCAGGAATTATTGCTGGTGGCGGGTTATATGCGTTAAAAAACAACATTGAACGTCTTTCAGAAGATCACAAACACGCAAAACAATTGGAAACTGCTTTGATAAAATTACCTTGGGTGAAAAGTGTTTTAGGCGTGGAAACAAATATTGTTGTCGTAAACTTGATAGAGGCAGATCAACGAGATAAAATTATTCGAAAATTAGATGATTTGGAAATAAAAATTGTTGCTTTTGGTCCTGCAATGCTTCGATTTGTGACGCATTTGGATATTTCATCTACAGATATTGACGCAACTATTAATACTTTAAAAGAAATCAATTTTGAGTAGAATTAATTCGATCGTGGGTATTTTGTTTATTCTTCTTGCAAGTGCTTGCGAAGAGAAGAAAGCTAATGTGATTGATTATTCGGACGTTGTTCAAGGATCTGATCGATACAATGAAAATGATGGTGATCGTGTTGAAGTGGATATTATTTTAGCAAAAGATTCTACTTCAATTGTTCAAGAGGCATTTATTTCCAATGGAATTGCTGTAAATAGTGTGCAGTTTTTAGAGAATAGAATGTTTCCAGAGCGATTTAGTCCAAATAATATTGAGAAATATCAACTGAATAGAGTAGAGGATACCATTCAATTTTACAATTGGACGTATTCTGACTCCCTTCAAACAATGAATTCATTTTTTAATTGGTTGGATCATTTTGGAGAAAAGGGATTGTCGTTTCAAGTTGGAGAAGAGGAAAGAATGCAAGTTCAACCGTTTTATATTTTTGTGGGAGACACCAATTTAATTTTCATCGAATCTTCGCTGAAGCTAAACGAAAAAGAATGGGAGAACTATCTAAAATCAATTGGAATAGAGAATATTCATTATTTTTTGAAACAAAATAAGTATGCGAAAGTTCAATGGTACCGGTATGTTGACAATAAGAAAGAGGAATTGAATTAAATAGAATTTTCAGGTAAATTATTGTCAATTAAAACGGCATTGTAATAACGTTCATCTTCAGAAACATTCTTTGTGACCCAGTTGGGCAATTCAAATTTTTCATTTTCAGATTGAACTTCTAATTCGGCAAGAATTAACCCAGAAAGATGTCCTTCGAAAACGTCTACTTCCCAGTTGTGACCTTTGAATGGTATAATGAAACGTTTTTTACGGATTTGTTTTTCAGTAAACTCCAGCAGCATTTGTTCCGCATCAGAAACAGGAATCTCATATTCAAACTCTGAACGCGTAATTCCGACTGTTTTCCCTTTAATGGTCAGAAAAGCAGCTTCATTTTTAATTCGAATCCTTACCGTTGATTCTTTTGATTTAGTAATAAAACCTTGAACAATTAATGATGGAGAAGTTTTTTCAATTTCTGACCACTTTTTATCGTCAACTAAAAATTTGTATTCAATTTCTTTCATGGTATAGCCTTTAATTATCCTCGAGCACCTTCAAAACCATATTTCTTACCTTCTTTGGATAGAAATAATGTGATTAAAATGTCAGACTGCCCATCTTGAGAGCGGAAAATGTATTTATAATTCCCTTGTTTATCTTTTATAATACTGTACAATTCAAATTTTTGAATTTTTTCAAAAACTTGATTCATGTACTTATGCGTATTCAAATCTTCTCCTCCGAATAATTCATTAATAAACTGTTCTTTGTTTCCGTTTAAGAATTTTATTTGTTCTTTTCTGTAGTTTTTATCCATGGATTTCAGAACTTTAGCATTGGAATGTTCATTCACGCCCGTTAAAAAAGTTTGAACTATTTTGGTGTGATCCTTTGGGATATTAATTTCTTGAGTATTTCCATTGAAAGTGAAAATAAAGAATAAAAATAGAAGTACAATTGTATTTTTCATTCTCACAATATAATCAAATTGTCTTTCTCTATGATTCGAATGCTAAAAAAATTATCTTTACACGATGGAAATCTATTTGACGTTTGATTATGAATTATTCTTTGGTGAAAAATCGGGAAGTGTTGAGAAATGCTTGATTGAGCCTACGAATAATTTATTTGAAATTGCTCGAAATAAAAATGTTTCGTATACTTTTTTTGTAGATGTAGGTTTTCTGATTGCTGCAGATAAATACAATGATTTGAAGATTGAATTATCTCAAGTAAAGACACAAGTGAAACAAATGATTCAATTGGGACATTCTGTACAGTTACATATTCATCCGCATTGGGAGAAAGCTGTTTTTGAGAATGGAGTTTGGTCGATGAATGTAGATGGTGCGTATAAATTAGCAGACTTTAGTCAAGAAGAAGCTGAGAACATTGTTCGTAAATATAAATCCTATTTAGATGATTTAATTGGATATAAAACAACAACATTTCGTGCTGGAGGGTGGTGTATTCAACCTTTCTCTCAATTGAAAGATGTTTTCAAAGAATTGAATTTATTCGTCGATACATCTGTTTTTCGTGGAGCATATTTGAATACGAAACATTATTCCATTGATTTTAGAAATACTCCTTCAAAATCTAAGTATTCTTTTTCAACGGATGTGACAGTTGAGGATGCCATGGGTGATTTTACAGAATACCCAATCTCTTCCATGAGATACAGTCCATCATTCTTTTGGTGGTTGTACGGACTTGGTCGTTTATTTCCGAAGCAACATAAAATGATCGGAGATGGTTTTGCTGTTGGTCAAGGAGGAAGAAAATGGCAAATATTAACGTCCTACACTTCTTTTCACGTTTCTTCAGATGGTTATTATGCAAAAAAATTAAATGCTTCTCTTCAAAAATCAATTCATTTAAATCATAAAGAAATGGTTGTTATTGGTCATCCTAAAGCGATGACGTTGTATTCAAAAAGGATGTTGGATAGTTTTATTCAGATGAATGAAATGAAACATCAATTTAGTTCGTTTTGAGGAAATGAAGATTGTTGAAAGAAAATATATCGATATTCAAAAATGGAACAAGCTTGTTCAAGAAACAAAGGGAGCGTCTTTTTTTTCTTACACTTGGTATTTAGATGCTGTAGCAGAGAATTGGTGTGTCCTTGTGAAGGATGATTATTCTTCTGGAATTGCGCTTCCTTATGTCGTGAATTTAGGCGTTAAAACTTTGTATACTCCTATTTTTGCAAGATTCTATGAACTGTTAGGAAAATTTGATGGAATAGATTTTAAAAAACCGATAAAAAACACATTTCAATATTACAATTTTGCAGTAAAACAGCCTATACTAGGTGAAGGGTATGAAATGTCAGAATTTCAAGTAATTACTAAAGATACAGAACAACAGTTTTCATCACAAGCAAAAAGAAGTTTAAAAAAAGCATTGAAAAATGGGTTGGAAATACAATTCTCAAGTGAATATAATTCCGTAATTTCAATAGTATCTAAAGAATTGAACAATAAGTTTGAAGGCATCAACGAAAAGAGTCTTGCTGCATTAGGGAAATTGTTTGAAAATGCAAAAAATGAAAATTGTACACGTGTTTTTCACTTTGGAAAAGAAGGTGGTATCGTTTGTTTAGAGAAAAAAGGTCAATTATTGTATTTAAAAGGTACAGTTTCTCCAGATTTCAAAAAAAATGGAGGAATGTACATGGCCCTTAATTCTGCCATACAATACGCAAAAGGGAAGGGGCTCGACTTTGATTTTGGAGGTTCTCAAATTGATGGAGTAAAGAGATTTAACCACAATCTTGGAGGGAAAGATGAAATTTACTATCGTTACCTTAAAGAAGATTACCCTTTTTGGTATCGACTTTTAAAGAAAGTGAAGCGTAGATTAAAGAAGTGATTTTTTAACGCATTATTACTATATTTGCTCATGTTCTTACATAAAACAAATACGCCCCGATGGATTATCATCATTCTTGATTTATTCATTTCTATTTTTGCATTATTTTTCGCCTATCTTATTCGTTTTGATATTAAAATAGAACAAGAAACAATAAGTGAAGAATGGGGTATAATTTCAAACTCAATTTGGATTTTTATTTTAATTAAACTCGTCGTATTTTACCTTTTTAAAATACACAAAGGGTTGGTGCGGTATACTTCTATCGAAGATTTAAAAAGAATTATTCTTGCTACTTCTACGACGACACTAATTTTTGCACTTTTAAGTTTAATTCGATATACTTTTATCGATGGGCTATTCTTATTGCCAAAATCAGTGATTATTGTTGAGTTTTTAACTTCGTCAGTATTGTTAATTGGTTCTCGTTTTTTTGTGAAATTACTCTACCTTGAATCATTGAAATCAAAAAATGTTGAAGAAAGGGTGATTATTTATGGAGCGGGTATTTCTGGCTTAATGACAAAAAGAACCATAGAGAAAAACGCAGAAAGTAAACAGAAGATTATTGCTTTTGTTGATGATAATAAGAAAATGAGTGGTAACCGGTTAGAAGGAATAACGATCTTTCATACTTCTAAGTTGGGGAAATTATTGAAAAATGAAGGTTTTACACATCTAATTGTTGCAATTCAAAAACCAGACAAAGAGTTCTTGAAAGATGTGGCTGATTTTTGTTTGGAGAATAAAATTGTCATACAGAAAGTTCCAAGTTTAAAGTCGTGGATTAATGGTGAATTCTCTGCAAAACAAATTTCTACCGTTAAAATAAATGACTTATTGGGTAGGAAACAAATTGTTTTAGATGAAGAAAAAATCAAGAATGAATTAACCAATCAAGTGATTTTAGTTACTGGCGCTGCTGGGTCTATTGGTTCTGGAATGGTTAGACAGATTGCGAAGTATAATCCAAAAAAATTAATTCTTTTAGACCAGGCCGAGTCGCCTATGTATGATGTTCAGAATGAATTATTATCAGACTTTAATGAACTGAATTTTGAAGTTGTGATTGGTGATATTCGTAACCTTGAACGAATGAGGAATATGTTTGAAACACTTCGTCCTAAATTTGTTTTTCATGCTGCTGCTTATAAACATGTTCCTTTGATGGAAGATAATCCAACAGAAGCTGTTTTAACCAATATAAATGGTACAAAGAATTTAGTGGACTTGTCAAAT
>CAYLWS010000097.1:0-6903 GCA_964387525.1 uncultured Fluviicola sp. | reverse complement strand
ATGTAGTATTATGAAATTTAAAAGAACACTCCGAACTTATTGGGGGCTAAACTAGAGCCTTGGAGATTATCAAACAATAATTATTCGTCTACGGTAAGAGAATCATTCAATGAATTCTATTTTTATATATTTAAACGATTCTAGAATTACACAAAGCCTTGAGCTTTTTTATAGAAAAGAAAGTATCGCTAAACCGTCCCCCCAAAAAAAAACAATACCTTCAAATAATATCCCAACTTTAAATTAGAACTGTTCTTCCTTTGCTTCTCATCAGTTCCCATCCAAACCAGCCCAATACAACGCCATATTCGATGAAATTAATCAAACGAACGGCGAAGGCGGAACTGTTTTCGTAGTGGTAAAAAATGTAGGAAAAGAAAATAAAGAAAGACCAAACAACCGGAAAACGATAATTCGTGAATAGTGAAAAAGCAAGTAGGGGAAGGATGTACCAAGGATGCATTGTACTACTGAATAACAGGTAGATGAAAAATGCAATAGAAATTCTACGCATCAATTTATTCCAGTTTTGAATATCTCCCCATAATGCAAGGGTGAAAATAAAATACATGGCAATTAAAGAAAGCTGAGGACTGTAAGTTTTTGTCATGTTCCAACCCGTTTTCCATATCCCGTATTGGATGTATTGGTAGAGAACCAGTGAGTTGAATTCAAAAACTTGAAAATATTGACGTAAACTGTCAGCAAAATTGTAAATATTCTCAGAATTGAGCTGAATTAACCCAAAAGCAATCACGATGAAAATAGTTGAAGCATAGAATACGAATGCTTTTTTCCAACCTAAATAACGGTAAAAGAATGGGAGAATGAGGAGGGGGATTAATTTTACTTGTACTGCAACTGCAAAAAATAGACTTCCCATTAATTCTTTCTTTTTAGAGAGGAAATAGAAAGCGATGAATAAAAAGGAAAGCATCACACCTTCGAAATGTGTATTTCCTGTACATTCAATGATCCATAGAGGATTCAAGAATAGAAGCCAGATTCTTGACGGTTCTATTTTTAAATTTTTCAGTAATTTGATTAAATAAAATGCACCTAAGAATTCTGTAGAAATAATGAGTAATTTCAGTAGAAAAGTGTTGAGGATTAGTGAATCAGAAAAAGCTGTTGCAGCAATGAAATAAAACTGATTGATAGGAGGGTAGCACGAAAAATTCCCTTGAGACTGACTGCCTATTCCATCATAAACATCTTGCATGTATGCACGAGAACCTATTATTTTAGCATGTAATTCCGGTGAAGCGACTATTTCTTCCGGGCGATAATCAAACGGATTGATACCTGCTAAGGTCACTTCTCCATCCCATAAAAAGCGATAGAAATCGATGGAAAGATTGGGTAAGTTCCACAAAGAAAGTAATTGCGCTGAAATGGCAATAAACATCAGTTGTTTAAATCCCATTGTATTCCGTGTAGAATAAAGTACAAGGTAAGTTAGAAATGCGATAGTGTAGAATACTGCAATAAACGCAAATTCTGTTCTGTCATTTTGAAAATTTACAAGAAAAATTGAAAGAAGAAATAAAAGGGGACTGAATGATATGAGTAGTCGTTTTCCCATCAATTATTTTCCAGTTCTCAATTCTCTAACAGAATAGAAAAAGACCAAGCCATAACCGAAAGCAAGCATCAAGTGAAAAGGAACCATTCCTAAATCACCATAAATTGCACGATTAATCGCCGTAAAAAGAAATAGAGCAGCCAATAATCCTTCACCAATATTGAGGATTGAAAGACTTTTCTTGTCGTATTTATTCTCTGTAACTTTATTGTTCGCTGCAATGTTGAACTTAGGAGTACGTACAAATGAACTTTTTATTCCTAAATAACCTTCGATAACTGCAACAGAATTATTCAAAGCTAATCCCATTGAAACCATTAGGAATAGGAAGAAACGTCCAAAGAACTTAATAAAATCTTTGATTGGTTTTCCTGTTTTATCACGGTAAGATTGCCAGTAGTAATACATTAAAAAGACTGTACTGATCAAGAAAACAGCACCGTATTTAATAATTTCATTCAAGTCTGAGAAAGAATCTTTAATATGTAAAACAGATAAGCTCAATAAAGAGATGATTAAAATAAAGACAAAAACGGAAGAATTGAATAAGTGAGATAAACCGTGAACTCTATTTGAAAAGCGTACATTTTTAGTCATTAAAATGCTTTTCCACATTTTGATAAAACATTCTGCTCCACCTTTCATCCAGCGATGTTGCTGTGATTTAAGTGCAGACATTGTAATTGGTAATTCTGCAGGAGCAATAACGTCTTCTCTGTATTCAAACCTCCATCCTTTCAGCTGTGCACGATAACTCAAATCTAAATCTTCTGTCAACGTATCGTGTTCCCAACCTCCAGCATCTTCAATACATGTTTTTCTCCAAACTCCACCTGTTCCATTGAAATTAATGAAATGACCTGAAGCAGTTCTACCACCTTGTTCAATAGCGAAATGTCCATTCAGACCAAAAGCTTGTAATTCAGTAAGGAGAGAGTACGATTTATTGATGTGTCCCCATCGAGTTTGGACAACACCGACGTTATCGTCTCTGAAATACGGCATTGTTTTTTGCAAGAAATCAGTATCGGGAATAAAATCAGCATCAAAAATAGCGATGAATTCGCCTTCAACACGGTCCATTGCATCGTCTAATGCTCCAGCTTTGTACCCTGTTCTATCCGTTCGGTGAATATGTTGAATGTTTACACCACGTGCCTGAACTTCAGCTACTTTTTTTGCAATTACATCAACGGTTTCATCGGTAGAATCATCTAAAACTTGAATTTGTAACTTATCCGCAGGATAGTCAAAGTTTGCAATGGTCTCAATGATACGATCAGCGACATACAATTCATTGTACATAGGTAATTGGATGGTAACTTTGGGTGTATTGTTCGGGTCGAATTTTGGCTTTTCTTCCAGTAATTTTTTCTTCTTATTTCGATGATAAGTAATTGCTAATGTAAATTGGAGAATACTGTAGAAAAGGATTAAGATCAAACATGCAAAATAGATAAAAATAATACTTTTGGCAAGGATATGTGACCAGTAATGCTCTATACCGTATGCGTCACCCCAATTAAACATCCAGGATACTTTTCTCCCTGCTTCGAAATCAAGATTTGGGATATGTGTTTCAGTAACCTCAAATTCAAATTCTTTTTGGTTGTAATCCTCGTCAGAAACTAAAAGTTGATATTTCCCGACAGGTATTTTTGAAAAAGTAAAAATTCCGTCATCATTTGTTTCTGAAACGAAAGATTTTTTAGTGTCTTTGTGCGTTATCGTGATTTCTAATTCATCAACATCACGTTGAGTTTTAACGTCTAAAACTTTACCGCTAACCGTTTGTGTTGCTTGAGAAAAGCTAAATAACGCAGTAAATATAAATAAAAAGGAAAAAAATATTTTCATCAAAAAAGCGTTGTTTTTCTTTATTGGGTTGTTGTTTAGCACTAAAATCGGTATTTAAAGACAGCAAATATAATCTTTATTCCCGCAAGTACAGTACCTTTTACTGTTCCACTTACTTTGGAGACACCAATACGTCGTTTATAATTGACTGGAACCTCGCAGAATTTCATTTTTTTCTTTACTGCTTTGATTTGCATTTCTATCGTCCACCCATAGGTTTTATCAGCCATTCCAAGTTCTTGAAGTGCTTTAAATTTCATTGCACGAAATGGACCTAAGTCAGTGAATTTTGCCCCGTAAAAAAGACGTATTAATTTCGTGGCGAGTGAATTTCCGAAAATTTGCTGAGGAGTCAAAGAACCTTTTTCTCTTTTTCCAAGTACACGAGATCCAATCACCATATCCATATCTTTTTCTAGAATTGGAGCAATGACATCTTTTATTTCTTCGGGATAGTCTGAAAAATCTCCATCCAAGAAGACAATTATTTCTGTATTCAAAACGTCACATTTTGCAATTCCTTTCAAACATGCCCATCCGTACCCTTTTCTAGGTTCATCCAAAACAATTGCGCCAGCATTTTGGGCAACTTTTACAGTGTTGTCTGTCGAATTATTATTGACCACAATAACGTGATTCACTAAGTCTCTGTCGATGGCTTCAACGACTTTACCAATGGATTGGTCTTCGTTGTAGGCTGGAATGACAACAGATATGATTTTATTTTTCATTGGTGCGAAAATAGGTAATTTGGGTGAATCCCTACCATCTCGACAAGCTCGATGTCCGGAGGAAGCATCTAGGTTATATCGACAAGCTCGATGTTCGGGGTTATTATATAAATAAGGTGTTTTCCTATAACGGTAGCTGAGCTTGTCGAAGCTACATGTTTACTTTTACTCCATCTTTCGTGATAATCAATGGGTTTGACTCAAATCTACCTTCTTCAGGGCCGTTTTCTAATTTCAAAACACCACGTGGACATACCGCAGAACAAACACCGCACCCAACGCAACTTGCACGGACAATATTTTCTCCTTTCTGTGCGTATGCACGAACATCAATTCCTTGTTCGCAATAGGTAGAACAGTTTCCGCAAGAAATACATTGTGAACCGTTGGTTGTAATTCTAAATCTCGATTTAAATCGTTGAAATAACCCCATATACCCAGCCATTGGACAGCCAAATCTACACCAAACTCTATTTCCAAGAATAGGGTAGAAGCCAACGCCAATTACACCGGAGAATGCTGCGCCAACAAAGAATCCATAAAACTTTTTAATGGTTCTGCTTTCGATGTAAAATACATTTTTAATGTCATTGATATAAGCGTTCAATAAAAGTAAGCCAATGATTATCAAAAGAACAGCTCCAACTTTTAAAATGGTTTTTTTATGTTTTTTGGCAAGAAGGAATAATCCTACAGCAGTTATTCCTAATAAAATTTCAATAAAAATAAGGTAATCAATTTTTGAGATGGATAAAATCCCTATTTCATAGTCTTTCCCTGAGAAATATGGCCAAAGCGTGGCTACTGTCATTGCTAAAACAAAAACCATTACAGAATGGATCACCCAACGTTCAATTTTCCAAGAAATTTCAGTTTTTGAAGACAATTGACGGAATGAATCTCCAGCAGTTTCAGCTAATCCACCGCAACCGCAAACCCATGAACAGTACCATCTCTTTCCAACCAAATAGGTGAGAAGAGGTGTGAGTACCAAAAACAAAAACAATCCCCAAATGAAGAAGAAGAAACCTGAAGGTCCAGCATTCTGTTCTTTGGTCATATTATCCAGTGACCAACCTTCTGTGAAATAGTAATTCAATGGCCAGACTTGTTTTAAATCTTTGTTGAAATAGCCTATTCCGTCGTTCATTGATTCTAAAATATTGGGCAAGAAATAGGCAAGAATTAATTGGGATGCAATGACAACTAATGTTCTGTAAAATTGGTACTTATTGTGGCGGTATTTCACAATGAATTTTATACCTAAAAATAGAATAACGAAACTGTAAATCGTACCATAAACAAACCACTGATCAGCAGTTTTTCCTTTTAAAAGCATTGCTAAAGGATCAAAAAGATGGATTAATTCTACCAAAGAATCTGAAAACCAATACAGTTGCACATAAAATCCCGTCAATAAAATCCCAGAAATCCATCCAAGAATTCCTTTATTGGTGAGCGAATTATGCCAAACATGATTGTTTTTTATTCCTTTTGGATGACCAGCGTAGGTTCCGTACGTGTAAATGAGAATTCCAATTGCCATACTACCCAATGAAAGGGAAAGGTATAGCCAGTATGGTTCTAACTTCATACCAAACCATGCTGCTAAAAGGATAAATAAACCAAGAGTACTTAAGAAAAGTCCAATTTTCTGTGTGAAATTTGTGTTTTTTGTATACACAAATGAAAGTAAATGCTTGGCATCTTTAAAAGTGAAAAAAACAGTTCCAATGAACATCGTGAAAAATGCATAAACTCGCGCATATTCTATCGAATCCTTTCTGAAAGCATAGATTAAACCAAGTACACCGATGATAAAAAGTGAAGAACCTATTTTTTTGAAAAGAGATAAATTGTGTGATTTATCGCCTGATATTGACATGTTATTCTCCATAGATTATGCTTTTATAAGTTTTTGCCACCATGTTGCTTTGTTCGCATTCAGTGATGTTCCAAATTGTTCATTGAATTGTTCAATGATTTCATTTTCGTATTTTTTGTAGAATTCAGGGTCAAAATTAGCCGTTTTTAAATCGCTTAAAACTTCATTGATTGATGCTCCCTGCAATAGCCAGTGATTGAATATTGGATGTCTTAGTCTTATTCCAAAATTATTTATCCCGATAAATTTCCGACTCTCTTTCTCAAAAACAAAGTGGAGTAAAATCTCTTCTTTGTCATGTTTGTATATAAATTCTGCTTGGCCTTCTTGTAATTTACTTAAAACGGTTCCATAGGTTTGGTATTCTATTTCCATGAATTTGGCAGAATTGAACCAAAAACCAGGGTTATATTCTGTACGATTTCCGGTAATGGTTTGCGCCAATTGTTCACCCATTATTTTTCCAGTGTACCAAACTTGTTCCAAAGGACGTCTTCCTGCTACGGGATTTTTAAATTGGGCACAATCGCCAATTGCATAAATATCTTTGGCTGACGTTTCAAAGAATGTATTGATCATAATTCCACGTTCACATTCTATTCCGCTCGCTTTGACGAAATCAATATTTGGTGCAACACCTGCTGTTAAACCAACAAATTGACATTCAATATTTTCTCCATTTTTTGTCTGAACACCGATGACTTTATTGTTAGAATCAGTCATGATCTCATCCAATTCTGTCGCATATCGCATGTTTAACCCGTGGTGTTTTTCCAAATGGCGCATGATAAATTTAGAATCTTCATCAGGTAAAACACCGTTCCAAAATAATTCTTCTCGTATAA
>CAYLWS010000096.1:0-7087 GCA_964387525.1 uncultured Fluviicola sp. | reverse complement strand
AAAATTCTAATTCTTGTAACAATGTTTCTTTTAGGGAATGCAGTTTCAATGTATTACTGGTCAAATGAAACGTTAGAAAGTATGCGTGTTGTTCCTTCTTTTATAATGATCTTAGCATTGGTTTATATTTTAATGCAAATTTTGAAACGTTACATGTACAAAGAAAAAAACTGGTGGGATTGGTTGTATTACATGGGACTACTTGCAATTGTTTTACCGACATACTTTGCTACAGAAGGTAATTTATCCACATTTCAATGGATAACCGATTTTGGTTCTCTGTTTTTTGTATTGCCTCTTCTTTTTGATTTTAAAAAACTTGTTCAAAAATAAATCCATGAAATTTTTAGTCATCGTTTTTACCATTTTTTTGATTACTTCTTCTTTTGTTTCAAAAAAGGAAACCAATTCAGCTGTGCATTGGGTGAGTTGGGAAGAAGCAATGAAATTGAATAAACAATCTCCTAAGAAAATTTTTGTAGACGTTTACACCGATTGGTGCGGTTGGTGTAAGAAAATGGATGCAACTACATTTTCTGATGAAAAAGTAGCTTCTATTATGAATAAAAATTTCTATTGTGTAAAATTTGATGCAGAACAGAAAGAAGATTTGATCATTCAGAATGATACGCTGCACTTTAACCCGAACAATGGGAGAAGAGGAACGCATGATTTTGCCGTTGCATTGTTGGATGGAAAGATGGGGTATCCAAGTTATGTCTATTTAGATAAAAATTTGAAAAGAATTACAGTTTCCCCCGGTTATAAAGAAGTCGCTCCATTTCTAGACGAACTTGATTTTATTTCAAAAGAGATTTACAACAAAATGTCCTACCAAGAGTACATTGATGCTAAAAATAAATAAAAAAAACGAATTCATTCATGCGTAAAAAAGTACATTTTATTGCAATCGGAGGATCTGCAATGCATAATTTAGCCATTGCTTTAAGTCGGAAAGGAATTCTTGTTACGGGTTCCGATGATGAGATTTTTGAACCTTCAAAATCACGTTTGGCAAAACAAGGAATTCTGCCGACTGAAATTGGTTGGAATGTGGATAGAATTGACGATTCTCTAGAAGCTGTAATTCTTGGAATGCACGCGCGTGAAAATAATCCTGAATTACTAAAAGCAAAAGAATTAAATATCCCTATCTTTTCTTATCCGGAGTATTTGTACGAACAAGCGAAAGAAAAAAAACGAATTGTTATTGGAGGTTCACATGGAAAAACAACCATAACATCGATGATTTTGCATGTTGTCAATGAACTTGGAATGAATGTCGACTATATGGTTGGTGCTCAATTGGAAGGGTATGATTGTATGGTTAAATTAACAGATGAAGCTGACATGATGTTACTCGAAGGGGACGAATATTTGAGTTCACCGATTGACAGAAGACCTAAGTTTCATCTTTACCATCCTCATGTTGCTTTGATTAGCGGTATTGCTTGGGATCACATCAATGTTTTTCCAACCGTAGAGAATTATGTGGAACAATTCGATATTTTTTGCTCTTTGATAGAAGAGGCTGGCGCATTGATTTACAATTCAGATGATGTTGAAGTGAAAAGGATTGGAGAAAAGTATGCAAATTCTACTCGATCAAAAGCATACAAAACTCCCGAGTATTCTGTGACAAAAACTGGAACAGTTCTGCATTTCGAAGAAAGTGATTACCCGTTGCAAATATTTGGAGGACACAATCTTCAAAACTTGATGGGAGCGATGAATGTCGGTGTGGAAATGGGGATTAAAAAGACGGATTTCCTAACTGCTATGCAATCATTTACAGGGGCAGGGAAGAGGTTAGAGAAAATTACTGAGAACGAAGAGTTTGTTATGTTTAAAGACTTCGCACATTCTCCTTCAAAACTAAAAGCAACCACAAAAGCGGTGAAAGAACAGTATTCTGAAAGGAAAGTTGTTGCTTGCATGGAATTGCATACTTTTTCATCTTTGAAAAAAGAGTTTTTACCGCATTACAAAAATGCGATGGAAAGTGCAGATATTGCCGTTGTCTATTACAGTCCTGAAGTGGTGAAACATAAAAAACTGGAGGCTATTTCAAAAGAATTAGTTTTAGAAGGTTTTGGAGAAAATGTTTTAGTTTTGAATAAAACGGAAGAAGTTTTAAGTTTTATTCATGCTGAAAACTGGAATAATGCTGTTTTATTGATGATGTCTTCAGGGAATTTTGATGGAATAGATTACGATTCTTTAGGACAAGAATTAATTTCAAGTCTTTAAAAAGAAGACAATTTTGAGAAATCCAATCCATCTTTCTGATTAATTCTGTACATTCGTTTTATACATTAAATTATGATTGTTTTTATAAAAAAAATACTTTTTAAAACCCTTAGCCAAAAGGCATATTTGAAAACGTTACAACGTGGGTTTTATATGATGTATGATCTAGGTTTGTTGAAAAATGATGTTCGATTTAAATACCATTATGCCATTAAAGATTTAATTGAAGAAGATTATTCTATTGTGGACATTGGAGCAAATTTGGGCTATTTTTCAAAGAATTTTGCCCGATTAGCACCCAAGGGAAAATTGTTATCCATTGAGCCCGTTAAACCATTCTATGATGTTTTGTCTAAATTAATGTCAAAATATAAGAATGCACGCATTGTAAATTATGCTTTGGGAAATGAAAAAGGAACAATCACCATGGTTTTACCGGAATCAAATGGAATGATTCGTACAGGTTTACCGCATATTGCTGAATCTGAAGAAGAAAAATCGCTCCATAAAACCCACGAAGTGGAAATTGTAAAAGGAAGTGAATTGTTGACTGAAATTGATAAAATTGACTACATCAAATGTGATATTGAAGGGTATGAAGTAGTTGTCTTTAATGAAATAAAAGATGTAATTGCATTAAAGAAACCAATTGTTCAGATTGAAATCGGACCAGAGAATGAAAAAGAAATGTTTGATTTTTTTAATGACTTGAACTATGTTCAATATGGAATAGCAGACTTTAAAATTATCAAAGAAATTCCCGGTCAACAGAAAGAACAAGGAGATTTCTTATTCGTGCCTTCAGAGAAAGTGGAAGCATTTGAGAAAAAAATAAAAAAATAAAATGGAAGATAAAATAACGAAAGTTTCAGAGATAAATGTAAAAATTGGATTGAATGATAATCATTTGCCAATAGATATGAAATGGTCAGCGAGTGATGGTGGCATTAAAGATGCTCAAGCAAAGGGTATTCTACTTTCATTGTGGGATCCAAAAGAAAAGAACACGATGAAAATTGACCTGTGGACAAAAGACATGTCTGTGGAAGAAATGAAACAGTTTTTTCATCAAACACTTTTGTCATTATCTGATACGTTTGAAAAAGCTACTGGAGAAAAAAAAATCACAGAAGATTTACGTGATTTCTGTTATCATTTCGCAGATAAAATGAACATTCTCCCAGAAGAATAATTTTTTTAATCCAAACTATTCTCAATGTCGGCCAAAGGAAATATTCGTAAAATGACAACTCAACTTGGAGATGATGTTCAATATACATTGAATTTATCTTCAGATGTTTTGATGAATGATTTAATCGGACAACATATTCGTCTGGAATGGAATGGAATAATCAATTGTTCTGCTTGTAACAAAGTAACGAAGAAATCATTTGGACAAGGGTTTTGTTATTCTTGTTTCATTAATTCTCCGCAAGCTTCACCTTGTATTCTTCGTCCAGAATTGTGTAGAGCACATTTAGGAGAAGGTAGAGATGTTGAATGGGAAGAAAAACACCACAATCAACCTCATATTGTTTACCTCGCACTTTCAAGTGCTGTAAAAGTGGGGATTACTCGTGGTGATCAAATTCCAACTCGCTGGATTGACCAAGGAGCTAGTGCAGCAATACGCTTGGCTGAAACAGAGAATCGTTTTGAAGCTGGGCGAATTGAAGTTGCATTAAAAGAATTTTTTACCGATAAAACAAATTGGCGAAAGATGCTTCAAAATGTTGTTGACGATACGGTTGATTTGGAAGAAGAGAAATGGTCATTGGAAGAACATTTACCTGCAGATATAACGGAACTTTTTTTAGAAAATGACGACATTACAATAATTAATTATCCAGTGCTAGAATATCCAGAGAAAGTGAAAAGCCTTTCGTTTGATAAAACGCCAATTATTGAAGGTAAGTTGATGGGAATCAAAGGACAATACCTTATATTTGAGAATGGAGAAGTCGTCAATATTCGTAAACACACCAGTTATTTTGTTGAAATCAGTTAAAACTATCGTAGCTCTTTTAATTACATTTTCTTCTTTATCTCAAAGTTGGACATGGACAAGGGTTGCTGACCTTCCATTTGCAACTTCAAACAATGCATTGTGCGAAGCAGTTGTGAATGGAAATGAATTTATTCAAATACAACTGTTCAAGGTACAATAAAAAAAATGAAACGGAAATTTTAGTCGATATGACTGAAAGAATTGTAAAGGAATTTAATAAAAATGAAATTTTCACGATTGAAAAAACTGATTTTATAAAAGGAATTTATTTCTTTGTGCAAAATGAACAATCGATACGAATTCAACTCTAATGGGAAAAGATAAAATAAGACGATTTGCGGCAGTTAAGGAATTTGATAATTTCTATGAACCTGTGATTAAAGAACCGTTTCCAATGAAAGGAAAATGGAGAGAAGAGCATTTTAAGAACGATCATCCAATTGTACTTGAATTAGGCTGTGGAAAAGGAGAGTATTCTGTTGGACTTGGGAAACATTTTCCGGAGAAAAATTTTATTGGAGTTGACATCAAAGGAGCAAGAATGTTTATTGGAGCTGAGGAAGCTTTGAATAACAAAATGAATAATGTTGCCTTCTTACGAATGAAGATTGATTTTATTGATGATTATTTTTCTGAAGGTGAAGTCGATGAGATTTGGTTGACTTTCTCAGATCCTCAACCTAAAAAAGTGAACAAACGATTGTCTTCTCCACCATTTATCGAACGGTATAAGAAGATTTTAAAACCGAACGGAATTGTTCACATGAAAACAGACAGCGATTTATTGTTCGAATACACCGAAGAACAAATCAAAGAACACAATTATGAATTGTTAGAGTTAACATGGGACTTATATGGAGAATTACCCGAAAATATTGATCCGTTGACGAGAGATATTTTTCACATTAAAACACATTACGAAAAACTATTTACTTCTAGAGGAAGTGTAATAAAGTATTGTAAGTTTAAGATAGATTAAATTAAAAAAGCGATTGGAAATCCAATCGCTTTTTATTCTTACATTAGTATAATGTATTATACTTCAACCAATATAGTTTTTTCAATTTCTGCCGCAATTTCTTTAAAAGCAGATTGACCTTTGTCTACGTTATACCATAATTGAATCGCATGTTTTTTGTCATGAGCAGTCATTTCTGACTCTTTATTTCTCATAACCATAGCTTGACATTGTGATGGTCTTGGTCCCCAAGTGAATAAGTCTTTATCATTTTCATCTCTCACAATTAATTTTGGAACAGATTTTCCGCCATTGGTTAAATATTGGTCGATTAAAAAAGGTTCACTGTCTCTTAATTGAATATCAAGTGTTATGTTTTTATTTGATTCAGCAATTTTATTAATTACAGGTGCCATATTTGCAGCATCTCCACACCAATGTTCTACAATTAAAATCCACGTCTGTGGAGCTTCAATTTTATTGATGACATCCAATGCATCTTCAGGGATTTCTAGTTTTTTATTCCATCGATTTAAACGGGAGTTGTTTAATTTTACAAATTCGATATAGTCTGCTTTATCGTAAGGAGATTCTGTGAAAGATCCATCTAAGATCTCTTTAAATTTTGATGTGTATGTTGTCCAATTCATAACTCTTAGAAGTGTTTGTTTTTAAATCCTTACAAAGATACTGAGAGAGTAAAGATTGTTTAGTAACTTATGTTGCCAATGATTAGATTGTATTAATTGGGAGAATGGTATGTAATGTTGAATAGTTTTTTGATTCCACCTTACTGCATTTAAAATCAAGAACTTTAAAATTGGTATATTCGCATTCTATTATTAAGATTATGTCAAAAGAAGTATATATCGTAGATGGTATTCGAACACCAATAGGGAATTTTGGAGGAACTTTGTCTCCAGTAAGAACGGATGATTTAGGTGCAATTGTCATCAAAGAATTAATGAATCGAAATGCAAGTTTTGATCCGAAGTTAGTTGAAGATGTCCTTTTTGGATGTGCTAATCAGGCAGGAGAAGACAATAGAAATGTTGCTCGAATGTCTGGACTTTTAGCTGGATTACCTTGGCAAGTTGGTGGGGAGACAGTGAATAGATTGTGTGCGTCAGGAATGGCTTCAACAATTAATGCTTCTCGAGCAATTAAAGATGGTGCTGGTGATATATACATTTCAGGTGGTGTAGAGAATATGACTAGAGGTCCGTGGGTGATTTCGAAAGTGTCTAAGCCTTTTGGTCGAGATGCACAGATGCATGATTCTTCATTTGGATGGCGTTTTATTAATCCTAAAATGGAAGAGTTATACGGTACAGATGGTATGGGGATGACTGCTGAGAATTTGGTGGAAAAATACGGTATTGAGCGTGAAGCACAAGATAAATTTTCATTATGGTCACAGCAGAAAGCAACAAAAGCGATTCAATCTGGACGTTTTTCTGAAGAAATTGTACCCGTTTCTATTCCGCAAAGAAGAAAAGATCCAATTATTTTTGATACAGATGAATTTGTTCGCCAAAATTCAACAATAGAAGCTCTTGCAGGTTTACGTCCAGCATTTAAAAAAGGAGGATCAGTTACCGCTGGAAATGCTTCAGGATTAAATGATGGAGCAGCCGCATTATTGATTGCTTCTGAAGATGCTGTAAAACAACATAATTTAAAGCCTCTTGCAAGAATTGTAGGGTCTGCAGTTGCAGGAGTTGAACCGAGAATTATGGGGATAGGACCAGTATATGCTTCACAAAAAGTATTGGAAAGAACTGGTTTAAGTTTGAAAGACATGGATATTCTCGAATTGAACGAAGCATTCGCCGCACAAGTTTTAGCGTGTACAAGAAAAATGGGAATTG
>CAYLWS010000095.1:0-7219 GCA_964387525.1 uncultured Fluviicola sp. | reverse complement strand
TGGCAGAGTGGTCGAATGCACTGGTCTTGAAAACCAGCGTACCGCAAGGTACCGGGGGTTCGAATCCCTCATTCTCCGCCAAGGGAAAAAAAGAGCTTCAATGAAAATTGAAGCTCTTTTTTGTTACTCTTTATTTTGTTCTCTATCGTTTAACAATTCGAAATGTTTTTATTGTTTTATTCGTTTTGTTTTTGACTAGCAAAGTGTACTGAGCACTGGGGTAGTTTGAAAAATCAATGCTTTCTTTAATTGAATTTGTTTGTTGAGTTGCAATTAACCTTCCATTGTTGTCAAATATTTCAATCTCGTATTGACTTGTTTGATTGAAATCTATAATGACAATATCCACTGTTGGATTTGGGTAAACACTTATGTCAGATTCCAATTGATAGTCATCTAAATCCATGTATTTTAATACATCTGGATTAATGAAACCTTCAGAGATTTGAAGTGACGTTGTCGTGTTTTCATTTAAGACAACCTCACCTATCGTGTAAAGCATAAATGTATTTCCATTTTGGGAGATTTCTCCGCCACTATCTATGCTGCTTTTTTTAATTGTAAGTTGAGCTGAGCTGAACTGTACAATTAAAAAGAAAGTAATTGTTATTAATGTTTTCATAATGATTACTTTTTAAATACAACAAATTGAAAATTAAGATCTGCCCAATCGCCATTGCCAAAACCATCTTTAATATTAACAACAAAACTATTTGATGTTCTACTGTCAACCCAAATAATTCCTTGACTACTTAAGGTAGCGTCAACAATAAATCCTGTTGAAGAGTTAAGTGATGAAGTGATTTGGTATCTTCCTGCAGATAATCTTGTTACATTGAATCCGTCAGTGGAGCTCGCAGCAATAATATTAACTAAAACTGGAATAGAGTGAGCTTGAATATTACCATAAATATACGCAACCATATCAGCGTTATCTGGTCGTCTATACGTTTCTCCATCGTTATAAATTTGACCTGTTTGGAATGATGTTGAACGTAAAAATCCATCTACTCTTGTTCGCCCCTTAAAGTAACCTGCATATTGATTAAGTGATGTTGTACTTGCTTCTCCATAAATTGCATATTGATTGCTACCACCTGCAGAAGAAGTTATAATTGAATATACACCATATTTAGTTCCACTTCCTGTTCCCGATATTGAATGATATGAACCATAATGTGTTCCGTCTCCACTGTTATTTAGAGTAATTCGATTACCATATTGTGTTCCAGATCCAGTCCCACTCATTCTAGCAGCAACGCCTGTGTGGGTTCCATTTCCACTATTATCAACAATACTACTAACTCCAAATTGGTAACCATTACCGGTATTGTTTATCACTGTTTCAAAACCGACTTGAGTAGAAGTTGCTGAACCATTTAATTGCGTTTTTACTCCAGTATGTGTTCCTATACCAGTATTAGAAATTAAATAATATGCACCAGTTTGGCTTCCTGTACCCGTACCTGTTAATGCTGAGTATATACCATAGTGAATACCCGTACCTGTTCCAGACAATGTGTTTTTAACGCCATAATGAGTACTTGTACCTGTATTCGAAATTTCATTGGAAACACCGGTTTGTCTTCCGTTTCCACTTCCTTGGAGAAGGTTAATTGCTCCAAAATGTTGACCACTTCCTGTACCTAAAAGTTTAGAATAAGTACCGAAATGAAAGTTATTACCACTATTATTGATGTAATTTCGAACACCATATTGCGTTCCAACTCCTGTACCCGATAATATATTAGAAGTTGCATAATGTCCTCCGCTACCAGTACCTGACATTCTATTGATAGTACCATAATGGGAATAGTTATTTGTATTTGAAACAGTGTTTTCTACACCATAAAGGTTCCCGTTTGCAGTTCCGTCTAACAAATTAGTGATTCCAAATTTATTACCAGTTCCTTCTCCGTAAACATGTGTTTTAATTCCTGTTTGTATGGCTGTATTTGAATTAACGATGGTGTAAAGTTCAATGTCTGTTCCAACTTGCTCAGCTGTTCCATTAGTATAAAGAGTTACTTTTGAACCTGTGTGAACTCCATATCCTTCTCCTGTCAAGGATAAATAATTACCATAGTGGTCACCATTTCCGTTAAAACCACCAATGGATGTATGTGTACCATAAATATCACCATCACTTATGTCTAATATTGAATTCTTGGTACCATAAACAAGAGCAGTTCCAGCACCATCAATAGAAGTATTTACACCTATTTTAGTTGTGTTACTTGAATTGTTATTGATGATTTTAATACCAGTATTTGCGTTTGATGCAGTAGAGGAACCTGTATTTTTGATGTCCATTTTTGCATTTGGAACGGTAGAATGTCCTACAGAAATATTTCCTGTGTGGTAGATGTTGTCTAAGATGTTATTTGGAGCAGAACCTGTTCCAACTTCTAAAAAGTCAACATCTGAACTTGCTGGTGATGAAGGAAGTGTGATGTTGTTTCCATTTGAAATGGTCAATACATTTCCCGAAACACTTAATGTTTGTAATTCATTCGTTACATCTCCATCAATTTCCGTTGAAATATATCCATTGTTTGAAGTGTAAGCATCGACTTGAGCTTCTGTTAAATGTGTGTCTGAATCCGTGAAAGAACCACCACTATTAGATAAAGAAACTATGTTCCCTGATTTTGTGATCGTTTGTAATTCGTTCGTTGGGTCAGCATCGGCATCACCAGAATTTGAAATAACATTCCCTGGGTTTATTTGAATACCTGTGCCTTCATAATATGTGTTCTGAGGAAGTGTAACATTGTTCCCATTTGAAATATTAAGTACATTACCTGTTAAGCTTAATGTTTGCAGCTCATTGGTCACATCCCCATCTACTTCTGAAGAAATATAACCGTTGTTTGAAGTATATGTGTCTACCTGAGCTTCTGATAGTTGAGTGTTTGCATCCGTAAATGAACCACCACCGTTAGATAACGCAACTGTATTACCTGTTTTTGTAATCGTTTGCAGCTCATTAGTCACATCCCCATCTACTTCTGAAGAAATATAACCGTTGTTTGAAGTATATGTGTCTACCTGAACTTCTGATAGTTGAGTGTTTGCATCTGTAAATGAACCACCACCGTTAGATAACGTAACTGTATTACCTGTTTTTGTAATCGTTTGCAACTCATTGGTCACATCCCCATCTACTTCTGAAGAAATAAACCCATTATTAGCTACATAAGAATCTACTTGCACCTCTGTTAATTGTGTGTCATTATCTCCGTCAGCTATATCATTAGGGATGTTTGTTAAATCATTGTAATCACCACTAAAAGTATTTCCAGCTTTTTCAGCATACTTTGCTAATGGAACATAATAAAAAGAGGATGTCCCCATGTCAACATACCCACTTCCATAATCAATTTCTACTTTCAAGAATGGACTTGTTGTCCAATCTATTGTGTTGAAATCACCATTAAGAACACTTCCTTCTCCAATGGAAAGAATTACAATGCCATTTGCATCTGTATTTGAGGATTGAGTTTCTTGGTATATTTCAGTAACACCATTTTCTAAAATAGTAAACCTAATATCTACACTTTGATTTTGTAAAGGGATATTGTTGTCATATATGACAGCTTTGTAGTTAAACCCTTCTTGGGAATAGATTGTACTGCTTAGTGTAAAAAACAGTAAAGTGAATAGTAGTCTTCTCATCATGACTTTGTTTTAAGTTATTTTTATAAAACAAAATTAGATGAGTTTTAAAGAAAGAAAAAACTCATTTTGGTCAACGACAATTAATTCAGTGTGAATGTAGTTTGTTTTGAGGAAAGTAGTAAATACAAAAAAAGGTCACCTAATGGGTGACCTTTTAAATAATATTGAATCAATTATTAATCGATGTTCTTATCAGCAACATGTTCAGAAACGTTGATGATGTGATCACCTACTTTTTCTAAAGAAGAGAATACATTACTGTAGATTAATGCATTTTCCATATTCTGTCCTTCACCAATTAAAGTTAAATGCTCTTCACGTAATTCATCACGAAGGTGGTTGATTTCTTTTTCTTTTGCGATTGCTTTGTCCAAAGAAATTGTACCGTATTCTGAATTTAAATTGAAATTCATTACTTCAAATGTTTCTCCGATTAAATCAATCATTTTATTTAACCCATTGCGTTGTTCAGGTGTAAAATAGATCTTATCACTGTCTTTCTTTTCTAATGTTTTACTGATTTGGAAGAAAATATCACCAATTCTTTCTAAATCAGTTGTGATGTTCAACATTCCTCTCATTCGAGTAGAAGCTTCAAGACTCATCTCTAAACGAGCTGTTTTACCTAAGTAATCAGCAATCTCAACCTCAACTCTGTCTGTGATTTCTTCGTATTTCTCTAGCTTGGTCAGCATTTTATATTTCTCTTTCTTATCAGAAGAGTTGATGTAAGTGTTTACAAAACCATTCATACGTGAAGTTGTTTTTCCAAATTTTGCAACTTCTTTTTTGGCTTCAAGAATACATAATTCAGCAGTTGAACCTAAAGGTCCGTCAATGAAATCTAGTTTAAATTCTTCATCAGATTCTCCTTTTGATTTAACGGTACGTTCAGCTAACTTAACCAATTGAGGTACGAACCAAATCATTAACAACACATTTAGGAAGTTAAAAGAAGTGTGGAATAATGCAATTGTAGTTCCAGCAACAGCTGTGTCAGTATAAGGATCTCCTGTTACTAAAGAAGCTAAACCTTTCAAGAATAGTGGGAAAATTAAAAGCATCCAAGTTACACCAATAATGTTGAACATTGAATGTATTCTTGCCGATCTTTTTGCATGTACATTTGCAATCATAGATGCGATCTCAGCAGTAATTGTTGTTCCGATATTCTCACCCAATACCATTGCACAAGCAACTTCAAAAGGAATTGTTCCGGTAGATACCATTGCTAAAGTTAACGCCATTGCTGCAGAAGAAGATTGAATTACAATTGTAACCAATGCGCCAAGTAATACAAACATTACAGGACCATACCAAGCATCTTTAAAGTCAATGAAGAATTTAACAATATCAGAACTTGCATCCAATGCAGGGACAGAATGTTTCAATACATCTAAACCGATGAATAAGATACAAAATCCAAAAATTGCACTTGCCCAAGCTCTCGCTTTTCCTTTTTGAACAAATAACAATGGAGCTGCCAATGCGATAATCATATACGCATAACTAGAAATACTTACTTTAAAACCGAGGAGTAAAACCAACCAACCAGTGATTGTTGTTCCGATATTTGCTCCCATCATAACGCCAGCAGATTGTCTCAATGACATTAAACCTGCATTTACAAAACTTACCGTCATTACGGTTGTAACAGAAGAAGATTGTACAATTGAAGTAATTCCGAAACCAGTTATAACTCCTTTTACACGATTAGATGTAATTGACCCTAACATCGAACGAAGTCTGTTTCCTGAAGCTTGTTGTAAACCTTCACTCATTAACTTCATACCATAGATAAAGAATCCTAAAGCTCCAATTAGAATAAGAAGTTTAGCAACTCCCCATCCACGTTTTGTTTTTACTTTTGCTTCTTTCGACCAAATCATTTTTGATTTGTCTGTTTTAGCATGCTCGATATCTCCTTTTGGAGCAAAACCAACTTTAACATAATAAGTTTCATGTCCAGTTATGTTTTTCAATGAATAACTAGTTTGGTCTATGTCTAATGCTTCGGTAAACATCCATTCACCACCACTAACGCCTTTCTTTGCTCTTTTTTTTCCAATTTTAGTATTGTAGGTAATGATCAGTTTATCACCTCTGTCTTTCAACTCTTGGTATGCATCGTAATCCAATGACCAAGTTATTTTTGCACTTTCTTCACCAGCTTTTGCGTGAACATTAATAATGTGCTCTGATTTGAATTCAAAGTTATTATCTACATCTCCTGCATATAGGAAGGAAGATAAAATCATTTGAATTGCTACTAAAATGTGAATTTTCTTAAACATTCGTTTTGTGTTTTTATTTTATGCTGCGAAAGTATTCTTATGGATTGGATTAAGTACAATTTTCAATGTTAAGGAAATGTTATCAAATTTTAACAGTATTAAACTTATGTTAAGAGTATGTTTTCAATGTTAATTGCAGATTAATTCACTGCATCTTTGCACCAACTTTATTATTAATGCTAACAATAGAAAAATGAAAAAAATAATTAGTAGCACACTGGTTTTATTAATGGCAACGGCAAGTTTTGCTCAGACAAAATCTGCTAAAACAGACAAAACACCAAGATCATTTGGTTCAGGTATAATTAATTATACGGCGGAAGACGGTTCTTTCAGTACTAAAATGACTCTACGTTTCCAGTCTTTGTATGTTTATGGATTTAATGTTGATCCAAATGCAGGTGTGACAGGTCAATACTCGAATTTCATGATTCGTAGAGCTCGTTTAAAATTTGGAGGATTTATTCTTACTAAAAAATTAAAATATAAATTTGAATTAGGTCAGTCTAGTAGAGATATTGGAACATTTGCAAATATTTCAGAAAATAAAAATGCGCCAGGCCTTGTGTTTGACGCTGTTTTAAAATGGAACTTTTACAAAGGTTTTGAATTATGGGCTGGTCAAACAAAACTACCGGGAAATAGAGAACGTGTGATCTCTTCGGCGAACCTTCAATTGGTAGATCGTTCATTATTGAACAGTAAATTTAATCTTGATCGTGATATGGGAGCTCAACTGAGACATAAATGGAGTATTGGTGGAGATAAAGAAAAATTCACAATGAAAGAAATGTTTTCTTTAAGTCAAGGTGAAGGAAGAGGGATTACTGTTAATAATGTTGGTGGATTCAGTTATACCGGACGTGTTGAGATTCTTCCTTTTGGAGAGTTCGACAGTAAAGGAAAGGATGATTACGTAGGTTCATGTTTGAAAAGACAAGAACGTTTGAAATTAGCGGTTGCTTTTGGAGGTGATTTTAACGATAGAGCTTCAAAAACAAAAGGTCACGGAGGTAGTTTTATGCACAATGATAGTCCAGAAGGATATTACATGACAAACATAACTACTTTATTTGCTGATATGATGTTGAAGTATAAAGGATGGTCATTGATGGCAGAAGTTGCTCAACGTGATGCCATTTCTCCAATTGCCCGAAAAGTGGATGGAACACCAACTGGTGATTATGTTCTCGAAGGAGCTGCTTTAAATGTAATGGGTGGATATTTGTTTAAAAAGAACTGGG
>CAYLWS010000094.1:0-7307 GCA_964387525.1 uncultured Fluviicola sp. | reverse complement strand
GATGTAATTCAACTATTTCTGTAATTGTGTCAAGTTCATTTACACCAATATTTACACCAATTGCAAATGTTTGCCAAAATGATGTTGCTCCAGTTTTACCTACAACTTCTACGAATGGTATAATCGGTGTTTGGTTACCAATTGTAAGTACTTCAACAATTGGTACAACAACGTATACATTTACGCCAAATTTGGGACAATGTGCTACCTCAACGACAATTGATATTACGATAGATGCTCCTGTTTTACCTACGTTTACTGTAATTGCAAATGTTTGTCAGAATGATGTTGCTCCAATATTACCTACCACATCATTGAATAGCTATACTGGTGTTTGGTCTCCAGTAGTTAGCACTTCAGTAGTTGGTACGGTAACATATACATTTACCCCTACTTCAGGTCAGTGTGCGACTATTGCCACATTAGATGTTACGGTTGACGCTCCTGTTTTACCGACATTTACAGCTATTTCAAGTGTTTGCCAAAACGCTTCAGCTCCAGTATTATCGACTACTTCACTGAATGGCTATACTGGGACATGGTCGCCAGCAGTTTCAACAGCTACAATTGGAACAACAACATACACATTTACACCTACTATAGGTCAATGTGCATCAATTGCCACAATGGATATTTTAGTGACAACACCAATTACACCAACATTTACACCAATTCCAGATGTATGTTTGAATGATATTGCACCTGTTTTAGCGGTCTCTTCATTGAATGGAATAAACGGAACTTGGTCACCAATTGTGAGTACTTCTACTTTAGGTGTTTCGACATATACATTTACACCTTCTGTTGGGCAATGTTCATCAACTGCAACAATTGATATTAATGTTGTTGGTGCTCCTGTTCTTGATGTAATCGCAGATGTTTCTGAATGTGGGTCATATACATTACAAACAATTACGGGAACTAATTTAACGGGATCACAGACTTATTATAACGATAGTCAAGCAAATGGTGGTACAGTTGTTTCTGGTGTGATCAATTCAACACAAACAATTTGGGTTTATGATGGTAATAATTCTTGCTCAGATGAACTAAGTTTTGTTGTAACAATAAATGCAGTACCGACTATTTCTAATTTTACTGGTGGAGGTAATTATTGTACTGGCGATATTATTGGAAATGTTGTTGTCAGTATGAATGGCTCTCCAAGTTGGACATTGGATTATTCACTTGATGGAGTTTCACAAACGATCACTTCATCTACAAGCCCTATTGTTATTGGGAACGCCGAGGGAGTGTATCAATTAATTACGCTTACTGACGCAGATTGTACAACACCAATTGTTGGGACTCAGTCGATTAAAATAACCCCTACACCACTTGCTCCAGTAGTAAGTGCAAATGCTGAATATTGCTCTACAGGTAATATAGATTTCATGATTGCTGAAGGAAATACTTCGGGGACACTATATTGGTATTCTGATGCTGCATTGACAAACCTAATTGGATCAGGTCAAGCAGAAACACCGAATAACAATATCGGTGTGACAACGTACTATGTAATTGATGATGTAGATGGTTGTCGAGGACCTTCAAGCTCAGTTGATATTACAATTGTCGATTGTGAAATCATTATACCAACTGCTTTTACGCCTGATAATGATGGAAACAATGATACTTGGGAAATCCCAGGATTAGATGATAGGCATCCTAATAATATAGTACGCGTATACAATAGATGGGGTAACTTGATTTATGAGCACATTTCTTCTGTTGGGAATCCTTATTCTATGAACGAATGGGACGGGACTTTTAAAGGTGAAATAATGCCTGTTGCATCGTATTTCTTTATTATTGATGCAAATGAGAATGGTGATGATGTGTTAAAAGGGTCTGTATCGATAATTTTAAATAAATAAAAACGTTACTTAGCGAAGTGTATTCACATATAGCATTTATTTATGAACGACGAAACATACATTTCAACTTCTGAGATAAGATCTGTTTTTCAAAATAAACATGATCGTATCATTATTGATGATGCAGCAAAAGTTGTAATGTCTCATTTTGGTTCTTTTTCTCAAGATCTAGTCAGTAGTATTGCTGATAGAACAGAAATTGTATTAATGTCAAAAAACATCTCTCGTTTAATAATAAAACGAATTTTTTCAATTCTGATTGAAGGAATGCAGAATATTAGAATTCACGGTAAAAAAGACAGCATCAACAATCAAGTTGGATTTGTAATTTTATCTGAAGATAAAGTGGGCTTAAATGTTTCTTTTGCTAATGTCATCACATTTGAAGATTTCGAAAAAGTTGAAAAATACATTAAAAAAATTAATTCTTATTCAGAAAAGGAATTAAAGAATACTTATTTGGAAATATTAAATAATGGATTTCTAAGTGAGAAGAATGGTGCTGGATTAGGTCTTTTAGCGATGAGAATGAAATCAGGTAATCCTTTGGAATGTGGGTTTTACGCTTTGAAAAGTGGTAATCTTCTGTTTACATTTCGGATTAAAGTAAAAAAATAATTACGCCAGTTTAGTCTCTTTAAATTTTCTTTCTAATATTATTTATTTTTTGATAAAATGGAATATTTTCTTTCACATTAAGTGAATTACTATATTTGCTAAAAATGTATCCCAATGGCTAAGAAAAAAAAAATCAACATCGTTTATTCGACCAATCCTGATTATTCGTATGATTATAATGATGAATCAGAACCGGAAACACTTCTGCCAAAGGAGCAAAATTTGTACGTATCCATTGACCGTAAAAAACGAGCAGGAAAAGAAGTAACTCTTGTAGAAGGTTTTATTGGTGAAACTGATGACTTGAAAACATTGGCCAAAATATTGAAAGGAAAATGTGGTGTTGGAGGTTCAGTGAAAGATGGAGATATATTAATTCAAGGTAAATTCAAAGATAAAGTTTTTGACCTTTTGAAACAAGAAGGATATTCTGTGAAAAAGAAGGGTGGAAACTAAAAAGTGCCTGATCTTATGTCATAAAGCGAATTCAACCAATAAACTCGTTTGAAAAATGAAATACATAAAATCAGGCAACTTAACCTAAACCAAAAACAAACGAAAACTTATGAATAAGTTTTCTTGTACTACTAACTATGTCCTAAATTTACATCATATATTCGGATTAGATTTAAAAAATACCTGAACGGTATATATGGTTTATTTATCGTAGTATATTGATCATTTTTTTGAAAATTATATTTTTTTTACTTGTATAAAGTTAGTTCAAAGAATTCCTTTTATCTTTGTTGCAATGGAAAAGCAAATTATTCTTAATTCAAAACATTTTGAACTAACAATCAAACGCCTTTGCTATCAATTAATCGAAAATCACAACGACTTTTCAAATACGGTTCTTATTGGTCTTCAGCCAAGAGGAATTAACGTATTGACTCGGATAAAGAAAGAACTAGAATCAATTCTGGATAAAGAAGTGATTTGTGGTAACTTGGATATTACATTTTACAGAGATGACTTTAGAAGACGAGAAATCCCACTGATTCCAAGTGCTACAAATATAGATTTTGTAATTGAAGGCAAAAATGTTGTCCTTATGGATGATGTTTTATACACTGGTCGAACAATTCGATCTGGTTTAGATGCGTTATTAGCATTTGGACGACCGGAGAAAGTTGAACTTTTGACGATGATTGACCGTAGATTTCAAAGAGATTTACCAATCCAAGCTGATTACGTAGGAAAAATGATTGATACCCTAACTTCGGAACGTGTTTCTGTAGAATGGGATGAGATTGAAGGAGAAGATAAAGTAATACTTTTTACACCCGATACAAATGGATAGATTAAGTGTAGGTCATTTAACAGGAATCAAAGATTTATCAAAGAATGATATTGATTTAATTTTTAAAACTGCAGATGCTTTTAAAGAAGTAATCAATAGACCAATTAAGAAAGTTCCTTCTTTGCGTGATATTACAATTGCAAATCTTTTCTTTGAAAACTCTACAAGAACTCGATTGTCTTTCGAAATTGCTGAGAAAAGACTTTCTGCAGATACAGTTAACTTTTCTGCTGCAAGTAGTTCTGTGAAAAAAGGAGAAACTTTAATTGATACAGTGAATAATATTCTTGCAATGAAAGTGGATATGGTTGTCATGCGACATCCTAACCCCGGAGCTGCAAAATTTCTTTCTGAGCGTGTTGATGCTAAGGTGATTAATGCCGGTGATGGTACGCATGAACATCCGACGCAAGCCCTGTTGGATGCATTTTCTATTCGAGAACAACTGGGAGATGTTGAAGGAAAAAAAGTCGTTATTGTTGGTGATATTCTTCACTCACGCGTTGCATTGTCAAATATTTATTGCTTGCAAAAATTAGGAGCAGAAGTGATGATTTGTGGTCCAACTACTTTGATTCCGAAGTACATGCATGAATTAGGTGTAAAGGTTGAACATAATTTGATCAAAGCGCTAGAATGGTGTGATGTTGCAAACATGTTAAGAATTCAATTGGAACGTCAAGATATTAAGTATTTCCCTTCGTTGAGAGAATATTCAATGCAGTACGGTTTGACCAAAGAAATTTTAGATGGATTGTCTAAGGAAATAGTTGTAATGCATCCTGGACCAATTAATAGAGGTGTTGAGATAACAAGTGACGTGGCAGATTCTGAGCAAGCAATTATTTTAGATCAAGTTGAAAATGGAGTAGCAGTTCGAATGGCTGTTATTTATTTACTAGCATCACAGATTAAACGTTAAATTTTTGTATTTTTGAAAGAAACAATTATGGATTTTATTATCAATCAGAATAACAGTACAGCAACCATAACTACAAATGTAGTAAAATTGAATGCTGGTAATTCTCCTGAACTAAAAGCTGAATTACTTATTCTTAGCAAAAAAAGCATAAATAATATTGTGATTGATATGTCGAATACCAAATATTGTGATTCTTCAGGATTAAGTGCAATTCTAATCGCAAATAGAATGTGTAAAGATACCAATGGTAAATTTGTTTTAAGTGGATTGCAAACCAATGTCTTTAAAATGATTCAAATTGCTCAATTGGATAAAGTTTTGACAATTGTTGAAACAGAAAAAGAAGCATTAGCATTGATATAAAGTGAATTTCAAAGTATCTATTCTTGGAAGTGGAGCAGCCTTGCCGACTTCAACTCGTAATCCAACAGCGCAATATATTGAGTGCAATGGTCGAAGAATTCTAATTGATTGTGGGGAAGGTACTCAAATTCAATTTAGAAAATACGGGGTAAAATTTCAACGAATAGAGCATATATTTATTTCTCATTTACACGGTGATCATTATTTTGGTTTAGTTGGTTTGTTGAGCTCTATGCATTTATTAGGGAGAAAAAAATCAATTGAAATTTATGGGGCAAAAGAATTGGAAGAAATTCTTAGAAAACAACTTGAATACGGAGGTTCAAGGTTAGCTTTTAATATACATTTTAATGTTTTAGAAAAGAATGGATCTGGAGTCTGTTTTGAGGATGATCAGCTTACAATATCTTATTTTCCACTATCTCACAAAGTTCCAACAAATGGTTTTGTTATTCAACAGAAAGTAAAAGAGGCACATTTAAACATTGGTAGAGCAGAAGAGGATGGAGTGAAAATTGAATATTATCATCGCTTAAAGAAAGGAGAAGACATAACGTTGGAAAACGGAAAAATTCTTCGTTCTAAAACATACACAACACCTTCTGATACACCAAAATCATACGCTTTTTGTTCTGATACATGTTATTTTGAACCGATAATTCCTTTTATAAAAAATGTTGATGTTTTGTACCATGAAGCAACATTCACGGATGATCTTTCTGACCGTGCTAAATCCACGAAACATTCTACCGCCTCTCAAGCTGCTACAATTGCAAAAAAAGCAAAAGTTGGGAAATTGTTAATGGGACACTTAAGTGCGCGTTATGAGAATGGTCAAAAACATTTTTTCGAAGCAAAACCAATTTTCGAAAATTGTGAAGTTGTTGAAGATGGAAATGAATACTTGTTGTAGTTCTAAAATGCTTCAGAGAAAGTAAAGAAGAATAGGGGGTGACTATCATGGACACCTAAATCAAAACGAATGTTTGTTTGTGTATCACTGTTCACCATTACTCTTAACCCAGCACCATATGCAATTTTTGTTCTGTCCCAACTAAAGTTTGAATAGTCAGAAAATGATTGCCCTGCACCAGCAAAAACAACTCCACCAAATATCCACCAAATCGGAATTCTAGCTTCAATTTGTGACTCAATCATCGCTTTATCTCTAAAACGACCATTGTATACACCCCTCATTCGATTATCTCCTCCCATTTGAGCAAGAGATTGAATAGGAATGTCGCCGTCTTTTACTTCAGTGTACAATTGTCCAGCAACAGTTAACCATTTAAACGGTGTGTAATATTTACGTGCATCAAGTGTGATTGTATTGTAACCAAACTCACTGCCAATCCATTTTCCATAATTCATGTATTCAAAAAATAAATACGAACCTTTTTTTGCATTGAAACGATTGTCTCTTCCTTCTCTACTAAATGTAAACCCTAATCCAGATTGTAGGCCTTCATTGTCTTTCAGATTTGTAAATTTTGGGTTAATAGGGGTGACTGGAGATCTTGTTGAGTCAACTTTTACAAAACTTGCAATTTCATATTTTAAAGCAATGTATAGTTCACTTGTGATATTGTAGCCAAAAGACTGAGTTGCAGAGTAACGGACAACATCTAATAAGAACTCATCTTCTCTTTTTGTATCGTTCCCTGTTCCGTAATAATTGGCAGGATAGTCATAAAATAATAATTCGGTATCACTGATGTATTTATTCTGTCCAAACATCAATCGAGATTCAGCTACTATTTTATACTGCTTATTTAAAGTGAAATATGCTGTAGCTGTAATCTGAGAGGGTTGTATTGTTGTATCAGTTTGGTCTTTAGTTCCCATTCTAAAAGCATTGAATTTGGTTAACCCAATCAACCAATTTGTTTCTGAAGAAAATGAAACGATAGGTAATGGGAAATACTTCACCATCCTTTCCATTTTCTTATTGAATTTATAAAGCTTTGCAGTTGTATCTGTATTTACATTTTTCTTCTTTTTGATTGTGTCTTTTGGATTTGCACTTTCATAATTGAAAGCAGAAGAAGTGTTCATGCTAATAAATAAAAGCAAAAAGGTAATCATTAAAACTTTAAAACTCATAGTATAGTCATTTGTTAACTAAAGTAATACAAATAAAAAGAATGAAGCTGAATATATCTCTATTATTAATATTGGTAGATTCAACTAGCTAATGCAAGTTTTTTATTTTCTAGGTTAAACATAG
>CAYLWS010000093.1:0-7711 GCA_964387525.1 uncultured Fluviicola sp. | reverse complement strand
AGCTAAAAGAGTGGATGCGAAGGCAATTTTAACGATGTCATTTTCAGGATATACAGCCTACAAAATTGCTTCTCAACGTCCTAATTCATTGATTTATGTTTTTACAAGTAATAAAAAAATCCTTTCTCAATTGAGTTTGATCTGGGGAGTTCAAGGTTTTTATTACAATAAAAGAGTCAGTACAGATGATACGATTGCAGACATTAAACGAATTTTGAAAGCGAAAAAATTAGTACAAAAAGATGACATGGTCATCAACATTGCATCTATGCCAATAGAAGCTCTTGGAAACTCGAATATGTTAAAATTAAGTAAGGTAGAATAGAATTCTCTAAAAAAATGTAAATTTGTATTCATTAACACAATAAACCCATTCAGTGAAATTCTTATTTTTATTCTTATTAATTGCCTTTTCATCCCAAGCACAAATTCAATGCACCATTGATATTACAATTAATGAAGGTGCTTCAATTACGCTTTGTGAAAACAACGGTGGAACAATTTCCGGTGCAGCTGGTTTTAATTCATACGATTGGACAGGTCCGGAAGTGATCAGTGGACAAATTATTTCCCCCCAGTTTTCGGGACAATATATTCTTGCTGCGACTGATGCTACAAATTGTGTTTCACTTGATACGATTCAAGTTACCTTAACACCTTCTCCAGTGCCAGTATTGGCTTCTTCTGAAGGGAGTGTGATTTGTCCTGCTACAGGAACTACGCTCAGCACTTCTATCCCATTTGCTGCTTATGATTGGGGGAATGGAAATACAGGAGCTACATTTTTTGTTGATCAAACGGGGCTATACCCAGTTACTGTTACAGATGCTAACGGTTGTATGGGAACGGAATCGATTATGGTGAACACCTTTAACTTTAGTGTTAGTTCATCTGCTGTTTCAGGTTGCTCTGGAACTGATATCGCAATCACAGCAGTTGGCGGAACAAGTTATTCTTGGTCAACTGGAGAGTTTGGATCGACGATCGTGGTTAATCCATCTTCGACAACAAATTACAGTGTTCAAATCACTGCAGGAACATGCACAGATAATCTTACAATTGCTGTTAGTCCAATTGAAATTGAAACTTTTTCAATGCCTGATGTGATTTATGTTGGTGTTCAAGAACCTCATTTTATTGCAGGACCAATTGGCTTCAGTTCGTATTTATGGTCTCCTTCAGATCAATTGGATGAAGCAACTAACTCAGGGGTGAATTTTAACGGTAACTATACGCAAATGATTACTGTTGAAGCAATACATCCTTCAGGGTGTACATTGACCGATAGTGTTTTGGTAGTTGTTGTTGATTTATCAATTCCTTCTGGTTTTTCGCCAAACAGTGATAATGTAAATGATTTGTTTGTTATTCCAGAATTGGTGACAGAGAATTACACCGCAAAATTACTTGTTTGGAATCGTTGGGGAGAAATTGTCTTAGAAGAAGAAGATTACCAAAATGATTGGAACGGAGAATGTAGAGCAAAAACATGCTTGGGAGATGGACAATTACCAGAAGGAACCTATTTTTACCATGTCGATGTTTACGGAGTAACAGTTAAAGGGTACACAACAATAAAACGTTAAGGATGAAGTTTATATTTTTAGTAATTCTCAGTTGTGTTGCATACTCTTCATTTGCACAGAATACAACACGATTTTCTCAATTCAATTTTGCCCAAGGGGTAAATAATCCGTCTGCGTTAGCTTTGGACGGTGATTTTATGGTGGATTTAATCATGAGACATCAGTGGCTAGGTGTAGATGGTGCTCCAGCTACTATTGCTTTGAACGGTCAATATGCTTTGGACAATGACAATGCGGTTGGTTTTAACTATTTCTACGATAAAATTGGCGCACAAGAATTCCATTCATTCAACGGACAATACGCTTACCGTATTCGTTTTTCTGCGGATAGATATTTAGCATTAGGTGCATCCATTGGAATCGATAATCGCGTGATTATTTTTACTGGAAATGAACTTGGCGATCCAAATGATCCTGCATTCTCAACAGCTGGAGCATATTCGCGTGTATTTTTCAATGCTGGTGTTGGACTTTTCTACAATTCTCCAAACTTTTACATTGGCGCAAGTATTCCTAAATTATTCCAGAACACAAGAATTGGAGATGAATCAGGTTTTCAGCCCCCAAGATGGCATTATTATGGAACGCTAGGAGGGTACATTCCTGTAGGAAGTAAATTTACGTTCAATCCTCATTTACAACTTAAATTAACGGCGAATGCACCCATTTCAGCAGATTTAATTCTTCGAAATACTTTTGTCAATAGATTCAGTATTGTTGTTGGGTACAGAACAGAACAGTCGTTAATTGCAGGAGTTGACTTTCTAGTTTCTCAAAACTTCCGTTTAGGATATTCTTTCAATTACGACATCGGACCGCTTTCTAAAGTGAAAGGAATGTCGAATGAATTGTACCTTGGATTTGCTTTTCCGTATAACTCTGATCGCTATAATTTTGGAAAAAGAAGATACATCAGTAGAAAAGGCGGGTACAAAAAAGACTACAACAAAACGTATCACCGTAAACGCTCGAGAAGAGGTCGTAAATATGGAAGAGATACGCGTTACAGAGGTGGAAAGTACCGATAGAACAAATCTTTTTCAATAAAGAAAAATCAGGTTGATATTTTGTATATTTGCATTCTAAAATTTTTGCAAATGAATATATTCTCAAACAGACACATTGGACCGAATGCATCCGAAAAAAAGGAGATGCTCAATAAAATTGGCGTTAATTCAGTAGATGAATTAATAGACAAAACAATTCCGGCACATATTCGATTGAATAGAAACTTGGATGTTAACCCTGGACTTTCTGAACAAGAATACCTTGAACACATCAATGAATTAGCACAAAAGAACAGCGTTTTTCATTCTTTTATTGGATTGGGTTACAATGAAACAATTGTGCCTTCAGTAATTTTGAGGAATGTATTAGAGAATCCAGGATGGTATACGGCTTATACGCCATATCAAGCGGAAATCTCGCAAGGTCGTTTGGAAGCATTGTTGAATTTTCAAACAATGATTTTAGATTTAACAGGAATGGAATTGGCCAATGCTTCTTTATTGGATGAAGGAACTGCTGCTGCTGAAGCAATGATCATGTTCTACAATTCTCGTTCTAGAAAAGAAGTGAAAGCTGGAAAAAATAAATTCTTCATTGCAGAAGATTGTTTCATTCAAACAATTGACATCGTTGAAGGAAAAGCAAATAATCTAGGAATAGATTTAATCATAGGTGACCCGAAAACATTCGAACCTACCGATGAATTTTTTGGTACGATTGTACAATACCCTAACCGTTTTGGTTCTTCTGACGGAGTAGAGGCGTTTGTTGCAAAAATGAACCAAGCAGAATTGAAAGTAGCGGTTGCTGCGGATATTCTTTCTTTGGTAATTTTAAAATCTCCAGGTTCTTTTGGAGCAGATGTAGTTTTTGGTACATCGCAGCGTTTTGGAGTTCCAATGGGGAACGGTGGACCTCATGCAGCATTTTTTGCTTCAAAAGACGCTTTCAAACGTCACATGCCGGGTAGAATTATAGGAGTCTCCAAAGATGTTGATGGAAATCAAGCTTTGAGAATGGCATTGCAAACACGTGAACAACACATTAAACGAGCAAAAGCAACGTCAAATATTTGTACAGCTCAAGCATTACTAGCTGTTATGGCAAGTATGTATGTGGTGTATCACGGACCTGATGGAATGAAAGATATCGCCAATTCAATTCATTCTTTGGCAACGAAAACAGCCAATGGATTGAGAGAATTAGGAATTTCTGTTGCAGAGAATCAATTCTTCGATACCATTTATGTTACCGGAGTTGATGCAAATAAAGTGAAAGAATTAGCATTGAAAAATGAATTTAATTTTAATTACATCAATGATAATGAGTTGACAATTAGTTTTGGAGAACCGCATACATTGAAAAGTGTAAATACGATTCTTGAAATTTTCTCCAATGTAACTGGCAATTCAATTCTTGCAGCAAATGAAGAAATTGAAACTAGTTTGAATGAAAATTCGTTGCGAACAGATGCAATTTTTACGCACCCAACTTTCAACTCTTTTCACACAGAAACAAAAATGATGCGTTATTTAAAACGCCTCGAAAATAAAGATTTCTCTTTGGTTCATGGAATGATTCCTTTAGGGTCTTGTACCATGAAATTGAATGCAGCCAGTGAGTTGTTACCGATAACAAATCCTCAATTCTCAAACATTCACCCATTTGCTCCTTTGGATCAAATGCAAGGATACATGGAGATGTTGAAAGAGTTAGAAGCTGATTTATGTGCTTGTACTGGTTTTGATGCAATGTCATTGCAACCAAATTCTGGTGCGCAAGGTGAATACGCTGGATTGATGGTAATCAAAGCGTACCACGAAGCAAACGGTGATTTTAACAGAAAAGTAATCATCATACCTTCTTCTGCGCATGGAACTAATCCTGCTTCAGCGGTTATGGCTGGATTTGATATTATCGTCACAGGTTGTGATGAAAAAGGAAATATCAATGTCGCTGAATTGAAAGAGAAAGCGACTGAATTAAAAGATACGCTTGCTGGTTTAATGGTGACTTACCCTTCTACGCATGGAGTTTACGAAGAAAGCATCGTTGAAATCACGGACATTATTCACCAAAACGGTGGACAAGTTTACATGGATGGAGCGAACATGAATGCTCAAGTTGGATTAACTAATCCAGGGAACATTGGTGCAGACGTTTGTCATTTAAACTTACACAAAACATTTGCAATTCCTCATGGTGGTGGTGGACCAGGTGTTGGACCAATTGGAGTAGCGAAGCATTTAACGCCTTTTTTACCCGGATCTAAATTGGTAGAAGCAGCGGGTGGAGAAAAAGCAATCAACGCGGTTTCTTCAGCACCTTATGGTTCAGCATTGATTTTATTAATCTCGTACGGATACATCAAAATGCTAGGAGCGGAAGGGTTAAGAGCTTCAACGGAAGCGGCGATCTTGAATGCAAATTATATTGCAGCAGCATTGAAAGATGATTTTGATATCTTATACACTGGAGTGAATGGTACTGTTGCCCACGAAATGATCTTAGATTGTCGTGATTTCAAAAGAACGGCACACGTTGAAGTTGGAGACATTGCAAAACGTTTGATTGATTATGGTTTCCATGCACCGACAGTTTCTTTCCCGGTAGCTGGAACGTTAATGGTTGAGCCAACAGAAAGTGAAGACAAAGAAGAAATGGATCGTTTCATTACTGCAATGAAATCCATTCGAAATGAAATTCGCGCAGTTGAAAATGGAGATTTAGATGCAGAGAATAATGTGTTAAAAAATGCACCTCATACAGCAGAATGTTTGATCAGTGGAGATTGGGATTTCCCTTATTCCCGTGAAGAAGCAGTTTATCCTGTGGAATCATTGAAAGAAAATAAATATTGGGTACCCGTTCGTCGAATTGATGATGCATTTGGAGATCGTAACTTAATTTGTACGTGTCCAAGCGTTGAAAGCTACGTGGAGGCCTAAAAAAATAGAGAAATACATGAGAAAGCATCCTTCGAAAGAGGGATGCTTTTTTTGTGTAAAATAAAAGTTGCGAAGAATTAGTATATTTGAATGAAAATAAAAAACACAAGGCGGATAATGCACACTAGTGTGCATTATCGAATTGTTAGCAAACATAAAAAAAGACAATGGAAATCATAGGGAATAGATTAATGGCTAGTTCAATTGAAGAAGTTATAGAGAATCCTAGATTACAATCTTTGAAAATAAAAATAATGTTTCCTGTAGATTTTGCAAATAATATTTATGAAGAACGATTTCTAATATTTAAAAAAGTAATCTATTATTCAGTGGATGAAATAATAATACCACTTGGTAGAATCCCTATGATTCACTGCATAAATCATTTAGGAAAAACAAAAAAATATAAGTCAGATGGTCCAAAAGGTGAAAAAATGGAAATAATTCGAAATAAAATAGAGATACAAACAAATATTGGAAAACGTATTATAGAATGTGAAAGTTATATATTTTCAGTTAAATAGTAAATTATGACAAAGACAAATGTGCATATTTTTATAGGAAAATTTGATAACAGAAAAGATGCCACCTTATACACACAAGAACAATGGGAAGATGAACCTGAATCTAAAGCAACTGATGAAGAATATGAAAAATGGGAGGAACGAAATCCTATTTGGTTAATGAGAGATGACCTAAAAATAGAACTAGAATCTGACTTTATTGAAACAATAACAGACGAAATAAAATTTAAATATTTTGAAGGGCTCGTTAAAGATGAAACATTGACAAATAAGTATTCTACGTTGTTAAAGTCTGAAAGAACAGCATTAATATTAATCTTTGATTTAGCCTTTTCTGAAAATGGTGAAACTATTGAAATGAAATCTACCCAGAAAATGAATTATATAGGCGTATTTCCAACAGAAATATAAAACGATTTGCTAACAATATGTATATTTAATGCGGGGTAAAGTAGTAACCCGAAAGTGATGAGCGTTTAATCAAGTCCGCCAAATATAAAATTTGGCGTTAAATAGAGAAAATTAAACACAAAATGTTTATATTTGGCTCAGCGATAGACCGAAAGTTCACTTCTTTGAAGTCCCGCACTAAAACATACACGCAACGTTATGCCTAATCACTAAACTTACTTTGAAAAATAATCAAATAGTGAATTTAAAAATAAGAATCGGTACTAAAAAACAAACTTAATTAACAATGAAGATTATTTTTTTTATTATATGTATAATAACGATAGGAATTAATGCCTACTCTCAAGATGGAACTATTATAAAAAAAGAACACTATGATTTAACTGATTCTATGATTAATTCTAAGTTAAAATACTATCCTAATCTGAGAGAGAATTGCAAAAAGGTAATTTGTAGTAGAATTACTTATCAAAGTGATTCTATTCCTATTAAAGGTTATTTAATTCAACCCAAAAAAAAAGGTACATATCCATGTATAATCTTCAATAGAGGTGGACATGGAGAAATTGGAGAAATAACTGACTCCTATTCTGCAAGATTTATTGAATATTCAGCTATGGGTTTTGTTGTAATAGCCACTCAGTATAGAGGCGGTTGTATTGATTGTGAAGGAAATGATGAAGTAGGAGGAAAAGATATTAATGATGTAATGAATCTTTTTACTATTATTGATAATATGAAGAACGTTGATACCTCAAGAATTGTAATGATTGGTTCCAGTAGAGGAGGAATAAATACTTGTCAAGCATTAACAAAAACGAACAGAATAAAATTAGCATTACTAATGTATAGTCCTGCAAATCTTTACACGAATGTTAAAAAAAGACCTGAGATGGAAAATATTGTTTTACCCCATTTTCTACCTAATTATTGGCAAAATAGAGACTCTATTCTCATTAATCGCTCCCCTGTTTTTTGGGTAGATAAATTTTCAAAAAATACAAGTGTGGTTATTATTCATGGAACAGCTGATAAAAAAGCTTTTTATGAAGAAGCTGTAGAACTTTATACTAAACTAAAAAATGAAAATGTAAATACAATATTAGAAACCTTTCCAAATGGTAAACATGGTCTGAAAAATGATTGGGATGAATATTGGAAAGTTTCTAAATATTACTTAAATCTTATAATAAGTAGAAAAAAGATAATACCAAATAAATCATAAGATAAAAAA
>CAYLWS010000092.1:0-7737 GCA_964387525.1 uncultured Fluviicola sp. | reverse complement strand
TAATTAATAATCGAAATTTAAAAGATTACTCTTGTTTTATAGGGGTCAAAACAGGCTCTGCACTTATTGTTTTATCAAAACCGAACTTTAAACCAAAACTTTTTCTTTCATACACAATTGCAGTGCCAAATGCAGCACCCGAAGTTTTGAAACGGAGAAGTCCACCATTTGCATTTGCTAAATTTTGAGGTGTTGAATTATTTGTTTGGTTATTTACTAACGCAGTATAGCCTGCATATTTTCCTTGTGCTAATATTTTAATCGTATAAGATTCCGAATTAAAAGCTTTGTACACTAAGCCTAAAATACCATTTTGACCATATAATTTATTCTCCCCGTACCCAATGTGCTGTCTTGCCTCTATGTAAAAACCAACCTTTTTGGGACAGTATTCAAAACCAACATTCAATAAAAATGAACTGGATTTAATTGGAGTAATATTACTTGAATCTAAAACTGAATTTAATTGTATTTCTCCAAAATTATTTATGCCGAAGCCATAATAAAATGATGATTTTTTTTCTTGTGAATAAAGGCTTGTGCATATCAAAAATGAACAAATTAAGAGGGATAGTTTATTTTTCATTGTTATTTAAAGTCACAAATACATCTTCTAAGTTAAATAATAATTCCCCATTACAAACATAAGGGCTGAAATTATTTTTTAAAGACTTCCTTTGTTCCGTCTCCGTATTTAATCATAAATACTTTTTCAATAGCAATGCTACGAATTGGTCCTTCCATATGATTTGCAAGTTTATACTTGATTGAAGTTTCCGATATTTCCAATACTTTAGCCTCTATCTCATCACCCTCTCTCGTTGTAATTACATCTATTTCAATGGAAGAAATCGGAGTTTTTGTAGGTCCATGCTCTTTCAATAATTCAACATGTAATGCTGTATTATTTAGATGTCCCTCAAAAATATCTTCTATGCTTTTAGGAACATTTTTTCTGTAATCAGCTGCACGTCCTACTGGAACTTTTCTAGACAACAAGTTATCGTAAAGTTTATTTCCTTGCGAATCGTAGATGATTGTTTGAATGTTTACAGCATATTCAAGTTTCATATAACCATCAAAATTGAATTCGTCGAGGCGTATTACAAGAATTCTATCGAAAGAGCTTTCTTTTAATTTTCGAATTAAATCACTTTCGGATTCGTAAGGTGTCATATTGATAATTCCAACCTCAGATCCTTTTTCTAAATATGCCTGTTGCACTTTTGAACCTAAAATTTCAACTAAAGATTTTTGACTTTTTGTAATACTGCCAAATGCAATTTGAGTCATTGATCTAGTATACCCTAAAAATGAGCCTGGTTGAGATTTATCTGTAACCATTTGACGCTGATCCCAAAAGACAATCCCCAAATTTTTAGCATTCAATTTCTCTAGATTAAATGTCATCTTATCAAGAGAAATTCTTCTCGCTATTGCATCTGAATGAAAAATGGAAGAAAATGTAACGAAAAGTAGTAATGTTAAAAATTTCATATTTTATTATTGTTATTCATTTCTTAGAATTAAGAATTCGTTTTAATACAAAACAAATATAACATTTTTTTATTTTGTTAAATACGCAATAATTTTAATAAAAAAATAGATAAAAATGGTTAGACTAATTTCTTTATTCTCTTAAAAAAAACGTAGAATAAAGTGATCATTAACCTTTCTTCTTCGGCACAGGGTCTTCTCCACTCCCACCCCAAGGATGACAAGAACCAATTCTTTTCAATCCTAACCACGTACCTTTAATTGGGCCCCAAATACGAAGGGCTTCAATCATGTAATTCGAACACGTTGGATGATACCTGCAAGATTGTGGTAAAATTGGGCTAATTATCCATTGATAAATCTTAACGATTACTAAAATAGGGAAAGAAAATATTTTTTTAATGATTTCCATTGATACAAAGATAAACTTAAAAATCCATACATTCGTTCTTTCAAATTTATCAAACAATTTCAAATGAGAATACTTTTAATTTTAATCATTGGTTTCTTAACATTTTTATATTCTTGTACACCTGGATTAGATAAATCAAACCAATCTCAATCAACTAAAAAACTTAGCCCTGAAGAACTAATAATAGAATTAAAAAAAGAAGGAAATAAAGGAGATGTAGATGCACAGAATTTACTTGGAGATATTTATTACGAAGGAATAGAAACTCCTAAAGACTACAAACAAGCATTTCATTGGTACAAAAAAAGCGCTCTAAATAACAATGAATACGGCTATTATAAATTAGGCATCCTGTTTTTGTACGGTGAAGGTGTTAATCCTAATGCTCTTAAAGCATTTAATAGTTTTAAAAGAAGTGCAAAACTGGGGAATTCTAATGCACAATTTGAACTTGCACAAATGTATGAGAGTGGAAAACCAAGTTTTAAAGAACCTAAGCTTGCCTTCTTTTGGTATCAAAAAAGTGCAAAACGGAATAACGCTAGAAGTCAGAATAAATTAGGCATTTTCTTCAAAAATGGTGTCGGAATTGAAAAAGACAGTGACAAAGCATTTTTTTGGTTGGAGAAAAGTGCACAGAACGGTGATAAATTTGGTCAATTCAATTTGTCAATTCTTTACGAGAAAGGGGTAGGCACAAAGAAAGATATTCAAAAAGCATTTGAATGGTGCGAAAAAAGTGCAGAACAAGGACTTGATTTAGCACAAAACAAATTGTCAATTTTTTATGAGAATGGCAAAGGAATAGAAAAGAACTTCAGACAATCATTCTATTGGATTCAAAAAAGTGCTGAACAAGGGAATGACATTGCTCAGAATAAACTAGGAAACATGTATGAAGAAGGAATTGGAACTGGCCAAAACTATAAAAAAGCATTCTATTGGTACAAAAGAAGTTCTAATCATGGCAGTGCTTTAGGGCAGTACAATCTTGGTCTAATCTATCAAAATGGAAATGGCTCAGGCAACGGATACAAGCATTCCAATAAAATATACTATGCTTTTTCTTGGTTTTTAAAAAGTGCTCATCAAGGCTTCCCCGATGCACAATATAAAGTTGGGGAATACTATTATTATGGGCGAGGAACAACACGTAATAGAACGAAAGCACAAGATTGGTTAGAAAAAGCTGCAGAGAATGGAAACCGTCCTGCTAAACTATTTTTATCGAAAAAGAAATAATTCTCTTAAAATTTAATTTTTAAGCATTTTCGTAACAAAATTGCCGTTTTATCGTTATATTGTATAACTTTTCATGCTAAAACAGAACTTTTATGCGATTTCTCCTTCTCTCCTTTTTTCTATCTTCAAGTATTATATTTGCTCAACCTACCGATAAAATAACTCCAGAATCTGGTTATATTCATTCAACTGTTGAGGATGTTATTTGTGGAAATACACTTAAAAATGAAGGTTGGACCAATTTAGCACAACCCCTGTTTTGGCAAGAAATCATGTCCCTTTCTCCCGATTCTTGTCTTGTAAACATTGCTGCTTCCCGTGTGATTGTTGCAAAAATGAAAATGAGTGATTGGAAAACACAAACAGATCAAGAAAAAACTGCTTTTAGAGAAAACGTTAGAACTGCACATAATTTACCCTCTGATGCTAGAATTTTTGTGACAACGGGGAAAAATGATTTCTACCAATTTGAAAAAGTTTTGCCTAGTTTACAAAAAGGCATTGAAGAATTTGAGAAAAATGGCGTCGATCCTTGGTTTGCTCAAGCAATTTTATTGATCGAATCACCTGGACATCTTGCAAAATCAACTGTTGGTGCTTATGGGCCTTTTCAATTGATGCCAGCTGTTGCTCGTGCTCAAGGCTTAACTGTCAATAGAAGTATCGATGAACGTAAAGATTTTGACCGCTCAGCCTATGGTGCTTCTCAATTGATCAAGCGAATTTGTTTACCAGAAGCAAGGCGAATTTTAAATACAAAAGGAATTAGTTACAATGAGAATGATGTTTGGTTCAGATTATTTGTGCTACATATTTACCATGCCGGTGCGGCAAATGTTGGTGCTGTAATCAATAAAATAAACCCAACAGAAGGTGGTCAACAATTAATCACTAAAATGTGGCAAACGAAAGCTGCAAAATTCAAAAATAGTTCTCAGAATTATTCTCAATTGGCGCTTGCCTCTCAAATGATTGTCGCGGGAATGATTGAATAATAGAGACCTTTAACTTTCTATGCTTTCTTAAAGACCATCGAGATCGAATTTACACAATGACGCGTATTTTTCTCTGTAAACTCTTCTCCTTCGAAAACATGACCAAGATGTCCTTTGCAATTTGCGCAAACAATTTCGACTCTACGACCGTCTGCATCACGAATTTTCTCAACAGTTCCTTTAATTTCATCATCAAATGAAGGCCAACCACAATTGGAATGAAATTTATCCGATGAATTGTATAATTCTGTATCACATTGACGACAGTGATAAATCCCTGAAGATGAATTATCTGTATACTCACCAATGAATGGAGCTTCCGTTCCTTTATTAAGAATAACTCTTTTTTCTTCGTCGTTTAATTCCCTGTAATTCATGGCCTTGTATTTTCGTCAAAATATCCTTTAAGCATTGCATCCATTGCTTGTTTTAAAATATTTTCGTGTCCTTCCTTTGCTTTTATATATAAAACTCCACCTTCATTTGTGTAATCAAACGTAATATATTGAACAGCTCGAAGTACATTTGCCTCACCTTCAAGTTCTACTTCATCCAAATTGACCCCCTCAAGATTAACAAAGAAGCTCAATGCACCCTGTCCAAAATTCTCACAACCTTCAGGTAGTTTTAAATCATTGTTTAGAGATGTATTGGCAAGAGAAGGATCACTGTTGATCATCAGCCCTTCTTCATTAAAAAAGAAATTGGCTCCATTGTAATTCATATTTTCTGAACCAAAATCCTCTCCCAAATCTTTTCCTTTCTTAGTTAATCCAATAAATGCATTTATATTTGGTATTTGTCCATCGTAATCTTTTAAATCACTGAATAATACAGCACCTATTCTTCCATCTAAAAATGCAGCTAAACCATCTTTACCAGAAAACATTAAAGCAATTTGAGCTTGTGGACCTATTGATTTTGCTAATTCTGAAATTGCTTCAGGGGAGAATTCATTAATCAATTCATTCATTTTATTCATGTCTAAATTGATTGAAAAACCCATTCTAGGTATTCCTTTTCCTAAGTAAGAATTGATTGGAGCTTTTTTATCAGCTTTAAAGAATAATTTATCTTCTAGTTTTGTTGAAAAAATATTTTTTGTTTCAATGATCGCAGCGCCATCCTCAAACTTAAAAATGGTCTGAATATATGCATCTTCCAATAATTCTTTCAACTCCTTTTGCTTTCCTTTACTAAGACTAGAAAAGTCAACATCTGAATTTGAATAAAGTGATTCTATATTCATCCCTAAAACTAAATCACCTTTACTCTCCAAAATATCATCCACAGAGCCACCGCTTGTTGTTCCTTTTGTTTTTTTGAAAGTATCTGAAATCAATTTCTTTGCATCAAATTCTCCATTTTTAAAAATGATAATTCCGACCTTATCCGTTAAACCAATCGTGAACTCTCCATCTTCAGTGTACGAAATATTATCTACCTCATTGAAATCAAAACCGTCTTGACTTAATTTCGAAATAACTCCTTTTTTATCTTTAATTTTAAAGAAAGCAAAGGTAGTTTTAGGATCCATATCTCTACTCACAGGTCCTTGAACAGCATAATAAACTGGAGATTTCAAATCTATAATCTTTTCCCAATCCTGCACTTGTCCATTAATAATTTTCCCAAATTTAGGGATGGTTGTATAGTCCATTTTCACCAATAAATTATTGATGTTTAAATTTCCAAAAGCAACAATATCCTTTTCTTCATTCAAAAATGCTGACAATGCATCCTTTGGATTCTCTACGCCATTACTAGATGAACAGGCAGAAAAAATAAAGACCAATGATAATAATGCAATGAATGAAAGGAGTGATTTATTTTTTTTCATGATTCAAATATAGCTATTTCCTTAGAATTATTCTCCAAAAAAAAACGCTCGATTTACATCGAGCGTTTCAAGTAGAATATAAATAATGAATTATTTAAAATCAATTAATTCAACATCAAAAATCAACATTGAATACGGTTTTATTGGTCCATTTGGCTGAGGATAAGCTCCGTAAGCTAAATGTTCAGGAACATAAACTCTATATTTAGCACCTTTAGACATTAATTGTAAAACTTCCGTCCAACCTGGAATTACTTGCGAGACACCAAAAACGGCTGGCTCATCTCTTTCCACTGAACTGTCAAAAACTTCACCGTTAATCGTTGTACCATGGTAATGAACAGTTACTTTACTTGAAGTTGTAGGTTTTGCACCACTTCCTTTTTGGATTACCTCATATTGTAAACCAGAAGCAGTAGTAACAACCCCTTCTCTTTGACCATTTTCAGCTAAATAATTCTCACCTTCAACTTTAACACCATTCCATTCAGTTTTCATTTTCTCTTCAATAAGAACTTGAATCCCTTCAGAAAACTCTTTGTTAACAGCATCTTGCTCCTCATGAGATAAAACCAACGTATCACTTCCAAGTAAACCATCAGAAAAACCTTTGTATAACAACACTGTGTCAATGCTGTTTGCTTTATCAAAGCCGTCCAATTGAGCAAACAATGAGAAACTCAAAAATTGACCGATACAACGAGAACCGTCTGAAAGAAACTCTTCGTTAAAATCTGTTCCCGTTTTACCAAGTAAACCTTCTATTGCAGGTCCACAATCTGGTTCTTCAAAGTTATTATAACTTGATGTAAACCCTTCATTCAACTTCATCTTTTCGAGACGAGTTGCATCAAAGTTTTGATTTTCCATCAAATCTCTCGCACTAAACGCACCAAGAGTATAGGCTAATTTATCTTCAAAAGATTCTAGTTTCAACGCTTCTTCTTTCTTTTCTCCACAAGCAGTTAAGACAAGAATTGAAGCAAAAAATAATATTTTTTTCATTATGCAATTTCTAATAATTCAACATCAAAAATCAACGCCATGTATGGCTCAATCGGTCCACCAGGTTGAGGAGTCGCTCCATATGCCAAATGCTCAGGAATATACAATCTGTATTTTGCTCCTTTAGGCATTAATTGTAAAGCTTCTGTCCATCCTAGAATTACTTGGTTTACACCAAAGCTAGCTGGTTGCCCTCTATCAATAGAACTATCGAAAACAGTTCCATCAGTTAAAGTACCATGGTAATGAACAGTTACATTACTTGTTCCATTTGGTTTATCACCATTTCCTTCTTCAATAACTTCATATTGCAAACCAGAAGGAGTAGTTTTAACACCTTCTTTCTTAGCATTCTCAGCTAAAAATGAAGCTCCTTTTTCTTTATTTACTCCAAATTTCTTTTCACCTTCAGTAGTTAAAAAATCTTGAATGATTTTATTCGCTTCTTCTGGTGTATATTTCAATTCTTTTTTATCAAAAGTATCTTTGATCGCTTCTGCTAAAACTTCAGGTGAAATTTCTTGCAAATTTTGTTGCAATAAAGAACCTCCTAAACTCATACCAACACAGTAACTTACTGCTTTTAATTCATCTGTCATTTTTCTAATTTTACACAAAGATAAAATTTCTATCATTATATTTAACAATCATTTAAAGGTTATCTTCGTTCTCTTAACTATTTTTGTATAAAATACCGAATGAAAAAGAATTTAACAAAGACAACAACCCTTCTCGTTATTGCAATT
>CAYLWS010000091.1:0-8059 GCA_964387525.1 uncultured Fluviicola sp. | reverse complement strand
TTTGATGCCAATGATTAATGAAGCCATCATCACTTTAAATGAAGGTGTTGCTGGGGTTGAGGAAATTGACACCGTTATGAAATTAGGTATGGCTCATCCAATGGGACCTTTACAATTGGCTGATTTTATTGGATTAGATGTTTGTTTAGCAATTATGAATGTACTTCATGAAGGCTTAGGGAATCCTAAATATGCTCCATGCCCATTATTAGTGAATATGGTAACAGCTGGGAAATTAGGTGTAAAATCTAAAGAAGGTTTTTATTCTTGGGGACATGGAACCAAAGAATTGATTGTCGCAGATAATTTCAAGAAATAGTAAGGTAATATAGAATGCATTTATAAAAATGCAGAAGTAATTTATAAAAAAAGAGATGCAATATATTGCGTCTCTTTTTTTTATAAAGTCTATTCTATTTTAACAATTCAATCGTTTTAATTAAGTGTTCCCCCTCAGTTTAACTGTTTTAATAGTCGTTATTTAAAAAAGAATCTACTTTTACAAAACAAAATTAAAGATTAATTTTTTTCAACTAAAAATTGATTTTCAATTCGAAGTGCTAACATCTTACTATTATGAAAAACTACACTTACTACATCAGTTTACTATTTTCTTTATTTTTCATACACCCTAATGTTAAAGCACAATGCTCCGGATCATTAACTGTTTCTTCAACTTCAGTTTCACCAGGAACAACGATCAATGCTTCTGCTACAGGATGGATGGAAGATTACGAATGGTATGCGGAAGGAGGAACTTCCCCACAAGTTACATGGAATGGGAATAACACTTGGAGTACTACTTTTAATACTCCCGGAGTATATAATTTATGTGTAGGAATGTGGTGTGACGATTGGGGAGATGATGTTGTTCAAATAGAATGTGTTGAAATCATTGTTACTAATCCTGATGGATCTTACCCTGACAACGCAAACCACTGTGACAGCGATGAATCAGCACCTTCTGATTTAATTAGTAACGCTCCTTTGATTTGTAATTTAGACGAACACTGCGCAACGACAATAGATTATTGTGGACCTGCGTCTTCGTGTTCCCCTCAAGACATTTCTGACCCTGAAAATGTCAATTCTTGGACAATTGAAAACAACTCTTGGGTTAAATTTATTGCTGCAACAACAACAGCATGTTTTGATTTAGATATTACATGTATCCCCTCTAGCGGTGTTGGTATCCAATGGGCAATTGTTTCTTGGAATGGAACGAATGGTCCAAATGGTTTTACCCAAATGGCTGGACAAAATACAAGCACAACAAACATTACAGGTACGACTAGTGCCTGTGCTACAAATTTAACAATTGGAAACACATATTATCTTACAATAGACGGACACAATGGTAGCTTGTGTAACTATACAATATCCGCAGATAATGGCATTTATTTCCCACCTCCTCCAATCGTTACAGCATTAGCAAACGGTGTATCTCCTTTAGATTTATGCGACCCTATTCCTACCACAATTAGTTTAACAGCTTCTGGCGGAGATGGGACTAATTACGAATGGAACGTTAATGGTTCATCTTTGGGAACTGGATCAAATATAAACTATACTCTTCCTATTGTTACTGGAGGGGAAACAATAACCATTGAAGTAGAATCCCCAAGTACTGGAGATGTTTGCAACACCTCTCCAGGAGGTACTGTATCCGCAAACGTTGATGTAAATATCTGTATAGAATTACCTGTCGAATTACATTCTTTTGAATTACATTGCCAAAGAAGTGGAGTTCTAATTGAATGGATAACTATGAGTGAAAATAACAATGATTATTTTATCATTGAAAAAATGAATGAAAGCGATGTCTTTGAAGTTATTGCAACAATAAATGGTGTTGGTTACAGTACTTCTGTAAACAAATATAATTTCTTAGACATAGAAAAATCTAGAAATAATAATAATCAGTACTACAGATTATCCCAAGTTGATTTTGATGGAACGAAAGAAATTTTATCTACACGAACAATTGCATGTTCATCAGAAACTGTTACTGTTTATCCAAACCCATTTAAAGAACAAATTATTATTAATTTGGGTGATTTTCTCAGAAACTCAAACGGAAAGATTGAAATAATAAATACTTTAGGTCAAGTCGTTTACACTGAAAAAACTTTGAAGAATCAAACAAAATCTTTAATAAACACACAAATGCTTGTCAATGGATTTTATATAATAAAGATTAAATCCGATAACCACAGTCACGTAGAGAGAATAATCAAGGAATAATTACGCATTTTCAACAGTATAGAGACGTTATATCTTTCGCCTCTATACTGTTAAAGACTTCTATAGTGTTATGGGAATTTTGGGAATTTAGAAAAATCTCTTTTCCTTTTTTCCAAAAATGCATTTCTTCCCTCCTCCGCTTCATCAGTCATGTAAGCCAAACGAGTTGCTTCGCCTGCAAAAACTTGTTGACCAACCAAACCATCATCGATAAGGTTGAATGAGAATTTCAACATTTTAATCGCCGTAGGACTTTTCGTTAAAATCTCTTGAGCCCAATCGAAAGCTGTTTGCTCCAAATCTTCATGAGGAACAACTTTATTCACCATACCCATTTCGTATGCTTCTTGCGCAGAGTAATTCATGCCTAAGAAAAATATTTCTCTTGCGCGTTTTTGTCCAACTTGTCTAGCAAGATACGCAGAACCAAATCCACCATCAAAACTTGCTACATCGGCATCTGTTTGTTTAAAAATGGCGTGTTCTTTTGATGCTAAAGTCAAATCGCAAACTACATGTAAAGAATGTCCTCCGCCAACAGCCCAACCTGGAACAACTGCGATAACCACCTTGTTCATAAAACGAATTTTTCGTTGTACATCTAAAATGTTGAAACGGTTCACACCATCACCTCCACGGTAACCTCTTTTATCACGCACTCGTTGATCTCCACCTGAACAGAATGACCAAACTCCATCTTTCTCAGAAGGACCTTCAGCAGATAATAATATCACCCCAACCTCTTGATCGTAGTGTGCCATTGTCAATGCCTCCTCTAATTCATCTACCGTTTCAGGTCGAAAAGCATTCCGAACTTCCGGCCGATTAAAAGCAATTCTCGCTACTCCATCACATTTTTTAAACGTAATATCGTTGTATTCTTTGACGGTTTCCCATTTAATTGTGCTCATTGTTTATTTTTTTCTTAATATTTTTCGTGCTATATTTTTTCCTAATTCTACAAAACTAATTCTGTGCAATTTATTTTTAGATTTTATGTATTGTTCTATGAATTGATGTATTTCATTCAGCTGGAAATGATAAATAGTTGATTTTCCCAACTTTAATTCTTTTACCACTCCATTTTGGATTGCATCTCGTTGGAATTGGTGTAAATCAGTTAATACCCATGGCTTTTTGGTGTAAAAAGTGATTTTTTTAATTCTTTCTTTTTCACCTTTCAATTGAAGATTAAAGCTCCATTGATAGGCTTTCCGATAATTCACTTGTAACTTTTCTTCCACATAATGAACAAAGGTTAAACTGTTCTGGAAATCAACATCAATACAAATCATTTTAGCATTATTCTTGAACAAGAATTCAAAAACACTACCTTCTCCCAAAGAACTTTCACTGCCGATTGTAGAAATTGTTTTTGAAAATTTTCCCCAAGCAAAAACAGAATGTAAAGGATCTTTTGAGCGAACAAAATCTTTTCTTCTCATTACTCTGTTCGATAAAGCTCCCGTAGAAGGTTTTGTAGTTTCTTGCTTAAAAGTGTCTCCATTTTTCAAGTAATCAGAATATGCAGGCACGACTATCGTGCCTTTTGAAAGACTTTTTTGAAAAGAATCAATTAAATCATTTGGGTTAAATAAAATGCCGTTTGAACGACAATCTAATGCTATTTTTTTTATATCCGAAGCGATGAAAAGTATATCTGTTGAATCAAGATTTAATTGATCTGGCAAAGAATAATATATTAACTCTTCCTCCATTTTATTGCGAAACAAATGTATAACTTATCCATCCACTTTGAGTTTTCGGAGAAGCATATTTAAAACGAGAAAGTTTAGCATACTTAATAGCTGCAGCAATCATACAAGAATTAGCTCCAGAACTTTGAGAAGCATCATAAACTGCAGAAGTTACATTTCCATTCTGACTCACTTTTATTAAAACAACAACTCTACCCGCAGAACCGTAGCCACATGTGTAACCTGGATTACGGATAAACCAATTATTATCTTGATGTGCTTCTCTCAAATTCCAGTCCACCATTACATTTCCAGCATATTTGATATCGCCCCTTTCCTGCTTACTTTTTACTGGCGTTGATTTTGACTTTTCTTCTAATTCTTTTCGCTTTTCATCCATCTCTGTACGGATTTCTGCGCGTGTTTTTTCACCACCCGCCTCTTCGTACATTTCTTGCTCCATTTTTTTTATTTGCTCATCTATTGAAGCATCCGAAATGTTTTGAAAATATTCATCTGAAGAAGATTCTCTTGAATCATTCACATCTCTAGACATATTCTTCACATCTTGAGGGACATCGGAAGGCAAAAGTATATTTTCTGGCTTTAATTGAATTTCTTCTTCTGGAATTTCAACGTATGAACCGTTGTAAAAAGGTTCATATTGAATCGCATAAGAGAAAGATTGGAATTGTAAATAGATAAAAATGGCAATATAAACGCTCAAAGAAGCGAAAATGCCAAATTTATATTTGTCCAATATGTCGAAAAATTTATTCAACGTTTATTTGAGGTTTAATGATTTTGTTGGCATTTATATCGTAATACGAAATTCCATTGCCATCAGTTAAAGATACAAATTCTTTGTAAAGAAGTTCAATTTTCAAAAACTTAAGTCCAGTAACTAATTCACTCCCTATGTATAAACCGTAAAATTGTCCATCATAAACGACAAAGCAATCTCCTGATAAAAAATCAATTGATTGAAATTTATTTGGAATAACAACAACTCCTTTTACATTTATAACACCCAATGAATCATTGTCAGTTGTTATAGCATATCGTTCATCAATCATTTCTATTCTTTCGTATTCTGGAGCTATCAATTCTTTATTCGACAAACTTAACACCCCCCAATATCCTTCTTCCTCAAATGGAATAAATCTAGTTCCCGCACCAAGGTTTTCATACTCTATATCAGTAATGACATCACCATTGTTATTTATTCTACCGTATTTTCCTTTTCGTGAAACAATTGCAGTTCCATTACGAAACGCTCCTTTCGCCCTATAATTAGGGAATATTTCAAAGAATTGTCCAAAAACACTCTCAGCCAACGTATTCAAATACAAGAGTGTATCATTACTTGAAGCCAAAGCGACTCCTTCGATGAATTCATCTATGTATGTATATTTTGGCAACAGCAGAGTATCTTTTGATAAAGTAATCGCACCCCATTTATTGTTGACAGAAAATGCAATTATTGAATCATTTAACCATTTCAATTGCTCAAATTCGGTAGGAAGAATGAAATCTCCTCCTTTATCAATAACTCCATATCCATTTTCAGAAGCAACAATTGCTTTATTATTTCGAAAATCGTTAGCATCGAAATAGGTTTGATCGTTGACCTTTATCCCATTGTAATTCGTATAAAAGTAAATGTCATTTTCAGTAACATAAACCAATTCATTCTTTAAATTCCCAATATCATCCATAGTACAAGGAATCAGTACTCTTCCTTTACGATCAACAAGACCAAGCATTTCATTTTTCTCAACAATAAATCGACCATTTGATATAGAAGAAATGGCATCATATTCAGTTGGAATTATAACTCTTCCTTTTCGATCTATTAATCCAAATTTTTCGTTTTCTCCGATTAAAATCAATCCATCAACAATACTCCCAATAAAAGAATAGTTTGGATTTAAGATTGTTTCCCCTTCCACATTCATCAATCCAAAGAGCTGTTCATCTTGGTAAGGCAACATGACTGAATCATACCATCTAATGTCATTCTCAATTTGGCTTTTATTTAGTGCTAATGGGTAAAGTTGTAAGAATTCATCCATTCGATTTTTTGAATAATCAAAAAGATAAACTTGATAAAAATCCTCCCACCCTCTTTCGATCAAAGAATTGGTTGGATAATTTTCTACGAATTCCTTGAATGATTCCAATGAATTTGAAATAGTTACAAACGTAAAAATCATACTATCTGCTTCATACTTCAAAGGGCTATCAGGATGATTAGACACGAATTCTATATATGATTCTAACGAACCTTCACCTGTTGACTCCAAAAACTGGGCATGGAAATAATTTTGCTCTGCAATTTCAAAAAAATCACTTTTAGGATAATTATCCATGTATTCCTTATAGGAAGAAGATGTGTTTATCGCTACCGTTTCGTGAAAAGCAAGAGAATCTCTAGAATAAAGAGCTTTTTCAAATTCTAATGCCCACGGATTTCGTGTTAGAAAAGAAGTATAATCAATTACGGTATTTTTAGCATGTGCTATCTCATAGAATTGAGAACTAATTATTCGTTTTAAAGAATCAATCCCTTTTTTTGACCAACCATAACTCCTCCATTTCTCTTTTTTTCTTTCTTTTGTTGTAATCCACGTAGAATCTGATATTAAAATATAGCGATAAGCAGAATCTAAATTAAAGAATGGATTATCATTTCTTGAAAATATAATTGAAAGAGCAAAACCAGATGGCGATGGATTGTACTTCAATTGCCTCTTCATTATTTTTTTTGCTTTGAAATAATCTTTCATTTGCAAAGCTTCGAAACCATTTTTAATGTGCGAAGAATGTGCAAAGTTTGAGAAAGTCAAAATTGCTAATAATGAGAATAAAATGAAACTGTTTTTTTTCACAAGTATAAAGATAATTCTAGTTTGCATGAGGACAAATATTAAGCCATAAAACTTAGTATTTTCTTTTAAACGCTTAAACTATTTTAAGATTGTATTTCGCCAACAAACCATGTAATTCATATTTTGAAAAAATTGATTTCTTCATTTTATTCTGCGCTGGGTCAATATTTAGGTTAGTCGCAGTAGAAAAATCACATTCTTCAAGGATTGATTGGAGAAAAGAGGAATTCATTAAATCTGAATTTTGAAAAACAGCCTTCGTAAGATCTACCTCATTGAATTCAACCTCTACCAATTGACAATTGATGAATTGGATTTGCTTCAGTTTCATTTGGAAGAATGTAGAGAAATTTAGCATACATTTTTCGAATTTCATATCCAATAAAAAAGGATTACAATCTTCAAAATGAAGGCCGAACATCTTACAACCAACAAACTCAATAGTTTTTAAGCCTGTGTTTTGTAGATTCAAATTACTTAAATCACAATCTTCAAAAACACATGAAACAAAATCAAACCCTGAAAGACTTCCATTGGAAAAATTGCAATTTATAAATGTGCAATTATCGTACTCTCCAACCTGAATAGGTTTTTCTATAAAATTGAGATTTTCAAATACTTTATCATCAAAAAAAACACTTGCCATTACCTTATACTAAAAAAGACCGTCTCAAAATGAAACGGTCTATATTATTTTCTTCAAAAAGATTACTTCTTACGTTTCCCGTAACGAGTATTAAATTTATCAATACGTCCTGCTGTATCAACAAACTGTGAAATACCTGTGAAAAATGGATGTGATTTGTGAGAAATATCCAATTTAATTAGAGGATACTCATTTCCATCTTCCCACTTAATTGTTTCACTTGAGTTCGCGCATGATGGGCAAACAAATGCATAATCGTTAGTCATGTCTTTAAAAACAACTAATCTGTAATCTTCTGGGTGTATATCTTTTCTCATTACTGTTCAAATAAATTTCTTATATTCTCCTAAATTAGGAGTGCAAAGATAATTATTTATTTTAAAATCAATACATTTTTTAATCAATTTTATTTAAAAAAAAATAAAGTTGACTCGTTTTTATCTTTCAAGCATTGATTTGAAATATTTTAAGTAAAAATACGTTATTTTTGTGCAACAAAGAAACTTATGAATAAATCAATTAAATACATCTATTTCATCACCCTAATCATAGCCATGGTTTCGATATCTAGTTGTAAAAAG
>CAYLWS010000090.1:0-8060 GCA_964387525.1 uncultured Fluviicola sp. | reverse complement strand
TACTATGTTTAACCTAGAAAATAAAAAACTTGCATTAGCTAGTTGAATCTACCTCACTTAATTCTTTTCCTACTAATGTTCCGATTGCAACTCCCATTCCCCCAAGTCGAATTCCGCAATAAAGGCGAGGAGATATCTTTTTAATAATTGGTTTTTTAGATTTTCCTACCCCCATAATACCTGCCCATTCATAATCAATTTCATGAGGAGTAGAAGGGAGTATGTTTTCTTGGAGAAGGGTGCGTAATTGATTCGTTATCTGTTTTGTGTTCTCAAACTGAGTTGTTGTTTCTCCTTTAAAGTCTAGGTTCCGACCCCCGCCAATAAGAATTCGTCCGTCAATGTTTCTGAAATAATAATAACCTTGGTTGTAGTGGAAAGTACCGTTAATAGAAAGGTTTTTGATTGGTTTTGTAATTAAAACTTGTGCCCTAGCTGGCTGAATGTCTTCGTCTTTGAGTAATTCTTGTGCAAGGCCATTGGTGCAGATGGAACAATTTTTCGCAAAAACATCACCTATGTTTGTCGTTAATTTTACGTGCTCATTGTGTGAAGTGTCAATGTTAGATACTTCCGTTCCAAAAAGTAAAATAATGTTTAATTCAATTGCTTTTTTATGAAAAGAAATGTTCATTTCTCCAGTGTCAATTTGTCCTTCTAAGCGATTGTAAAAACTGCTTTCTATTCCGGAGAATTGAAACTTTTCATTGACTTTATCGTCAACAGAATAGACAGATTTTTCTCCCGTTATTTCTTCCATTTTTCGATTGAAGTAAGGGAGCATTTTTTTTGTTTCTTGAAATAAATCACTTTCTTCTTTTGTGATTAAATCCCACGAACCATTTTGCTTTAGTTTCAGGTTTTTATCTCCGATGATCTCTCGAAGATAGCTTAAGCCTTTCCACCTCATTTCAACTGTTTCCCAAACTTCTTTTTCAGAAAAATGTTGTAGGTCATCGTATAGTTCTGTAGCACTTCCAAAGCAAGCGAACCCAGCATTTTTTGAACTAGCCCCAGTGGGTAAAATTCCTCTTTCAAGAATTACAATTTTTGAATTCGGGTGACTTTTTCTAAGGTGAATAGCTGTACTGTATCCAACAATTCCAGCACCAACTATTATGAAATCAATATCCTTGAAAAAGGTATTTCTTTCCCAATAACTCATTTTTTCTATTTCTAACATGCTATATATGACTTATTTTTCAACAATTTTAACCATATTTGTATAAATTTTTTAATCAAATTTAAACCTTTTCTGTAACTAGTTGTACAGACGTGAGTTTAAACTATATAATATGAAGTATATTTTCATTTTTTTAATGCTTTTTTTTGGACTGAATTCTTGGTCTCAAGATTTAGTTTTTCTTTTCAAAGGAGTTGTAGAAAATTCTGATGTTGGGAAACGTCAAGCGGGAGTCAAAGTTGAAGTTATTCAAAATGGATCGCCATTGTTTAGTGCTACAACTGCATCCAATGGTAAGTATACCTTGAGAGGCCCAATTGATTATCTAAAACCTTTCACAATTGTTTTTTCAAAAAGTGGATTAGTTTCTAAAATGGTTCGTTTTGATTTTTCTAGGATGAATGAGGAGGATATCCCACCGGGAGACTCTTATCAGCCGGTAGAAAAGTTAGACATGACTTTGTTTAAAACGCGAGAGAATGTAGATTTTTCTTTTTTAAAAAAAGAACCTGTCGCTAGTTTCGATTGGAATACAAGACAAATGACTCCTCGTTTAGATGCTGTTTCAATGAATGCTATGAAAGCACGAATTTTAAAATTGCTCTCGGATGCTGAATCACATAAAGAACAGGCTGAAATAAATTATCAAAAAGCTATCACTGAAGCAGATCAACTCTTTGCAACAAAAGAATATGAAAAATCACTGAGTAAATATGAAGAAGCATTAGGATATAAGCCAACAGAACAGTATCCCGTTGATAAAATTGATGAATTGGATGCATTAATTCTTGCTCTACAAAAAGCAGAGTTAGTAGACAAACAAGAAAATGAAGCGTATTATAATCTAATTGCTGCAGCTGACAATTTAAGAGATCAAGGTCAATTAAACAAAGCGGTAGATAAATATGAGGATGCATTAGAATTAAAAAACGAACAGTACCCTCAAGACCAAGTTGATAAAATATTGGATGAAATTGACCGGATTGCAAAAGAAAAGAAATACGACCAGGCGATTGAGAGAGGTGACTCTTTTATGAAGCAAAACAGTATGAGGGCTGCCAAAGACATGTACCTTGAAGCTTCTAAATTAAGACCGAATGAGCAATATCCAAAAGATAAATTAGCGGAAATTGATGGGTTAATGAATGCTGTTGCGGAGCAAGAAAAATTGAAGAAGAAATACAATGATGCAATTGCTGCTGGAGATGTATTTTTCTCTTCTGATGATTTTGTTCAAGCAAAAGAAAAGTACGAAGAAGCATTAACAATTGAATCGTCCTCTACGTATGCGAAAGGTAGAATTGAGGTATGTATAAATGCTATCAATAAAGCGGAAGCAGAAAAAGAACAATTGGCTATAATTACTCAATTGTTGACAGAAGCTGATGTATCTATGACAAACAAAGAATGGCGAAATGCTATTGATTTGTATGAAAAAGTAATCGTTTTAGATGCAAATAACGCTGTTGCAAAAGCGAAAATTCAAATTGCAGAAGAGGAATTGTCACGTGAAGGAGAACTCGCTGCAAAAGAAGAATCGTATAATTTATTAGTGAAGGAGGGAGATTTATTTATTCAAGCGAAAGATTTAGAGAATGCTTTAGTGAAATATAAAGCAGCGAAAGATGTAAAAGATACACCAGAGATCCAAACCAAGATTTCTGATACAAAAGCCAGTATTGATAAATTAGCTGAACTTCTAGCAACAGAAGCTGATTTAAAAGCGAAAGAAGAACTGTATCTTGCGAAAATTAAAGAAGCTGATTTGGCGTTCAAAGGTGAGAAGTGGGAAGATGCTAAAGTGAAATTCAATGAGGCATTGGTTTTAGAACCAACAGAATCTTATCCCAAACAAAAATTGACTGAAATTGAAGGGATGATTGCGGAGGAACTTGCTGCGAGACAAAAAGAAGATGCAAAAAATGCACTGAATGAGCAATACAATGCTTTAATTGTCGAAGCTGATGTTCTTTTTGAAGCAAAAGATTGGGAGAATGCTAAATCCAAATACAGAGAAGCAAGTGTTGTTGATAATACAAAACCTTACCCAACAGAAAGAATTGACTTAATTGACATTAAGGTAAGTGAAGAGTTGGCTTCGAAACAAAAAGATGAAGCAGAAAAAGAAAAATTAGCACAATACAATGCTGCAATAACTTTTGCTGATGCTGCTTTTAATTCAAGTGATTGGGATTTGGCTAAATCTAAATACCAAGAAGCTAAATTAATTGATGATTCGAAAAGTTATCCTACAGACCAGATTGCATTGATTGAAAAGAAAATTAAAGAAGAATTAGCGCAACAACAAGAAGATTTAGAGAGTAAAGAAAGAACGGAGAAATATCAATCAATAGTCGCAGAAGCTGATTTAATGTTTGATGCGAAAGATTGGAATTCTGCAATTGAAAAATACCAAGAAGCAATAAAGGTTGATGTTTCTAAAAGTTATCCTTCAGATCAAATTTCAAAAATTGATGCACTAGTTGCAGAACAACTCGCACAAGATAAGGCCGAAGAGTTCGAAAAAGAAAAGCAAGCTAAATATAGTGCTGCTATTTCGGCTGCGGATGATTTGTTTTCACAATCGAAATGGGAAGATGCGGTTAAAAAGTACCAAGACGCATTACTTATTGATGGAACTCAATCTTATCCTTCTGAAAGAATTGCTTTGAGTGAAGAGAAACTAATGGCTATGCAATCTCAAGCAGAACAAGCAGAGGCAGAAGCTAAAAAACAAGCGAATATTCAACAAAAACTGTCAGAAGGTGAAGCTTTATTAAGTCAGGAGAAGTGGGACGGAGCAAAAGAGAAATTCGAAGAAGTATTGATTCTTGATGGCACTAACCAAGTGGCAATCGATAAAATCAATGAGATAAATATTCAACTGGCTTCTATTCGTTCTAAAGATGAGCAAAATGCACAGTTTGAAAGTTTAAAAGAACAAGGGTTTATTTTAGCGACTCAAGGAAAGTTGAATGAAGCTAAAGATAAATTAAACAGAGCTTTGGAAATTAAATCGGACAATTCAATCAATCAAAAAATAATTGAAATTGACCAACTTCTTGCTGCAGAAACTGCTGCTCAAACTGCAGACAATGCCTACAGTTCTTTACTCGACCAAGCCAGTAAAAAAGAAATTTCACATGATTATAAAGGTGCAATAGAATTGCTCAATCAAGCATCCTCGTTGAGACCCGACGAAGCATTTCCAAAACAAAGAGCAGCTGATTTAGCTGATTTGATGTCGAAAGAAAAAGAAGCAGTTACGACGAATGAGAAGTATACTGAAGCTATGGCGAAAGGAGATGACTTGATGACGCACAAGGATTATCTAGGTGCAATACGAGAGTACAATCGGGCATTAGCTTTAAAACCAAATGAACAAGAGCCCGTTGATAAAGCAGCAGAAGCAGAGCGTTTAGAAAAAGCAAAAGATAGTGATGAAAATTCTCAGTATGAAAAAATAATTACTGTTGCTCAGAAGAAAATTGATGCGGCTGAATATGATCGAGCAATTGAATTACTTGAACGTGCTCAAAAACTCCGTTCTGGTGATGATCGACCAAAGCAAATGCTTGAATTGATTAACCTTATTAAAGTGAAAGAAGCTAAATACATTTCTTTGATGGAAAAAGGGAATGAATTAGCGTCTAGAAATGATTACCAAGCAGCAATCAATGAGTTCGAAAAAGCAAAAGGAGTTCAACCAACTGCAACGGAACCCGATGATAGAATTCTTGTAATGAGAAAACTTTTGGCTGATTCTAAATCTGCAAATCAAAAAGAAGAATTGTACCTTGATTATATGGCAAAAGGATTGAGGTTGAAAGAGAATAAATCATATGCACAAGCTTTAGCTCAATATTCTAATGCAATGAATGTCAAACCAAATGATATCAATGCTCAAAATAGAATAGACGAAATCAATCAAATTCTAAATGATTTAGCAACAAAAAATGCAACAGATTTAGTGAATAAGAATAAGTTTGATGCGATTGTTCGTGAAGCTGATGAGTCATTTGGAATTGCAAACTATCTTCCTGCAAAGAATAAATATGAAAAAGCGTTAAAGATTTATCCAAACAATACATATGTAAAATCACAGATTGATGAATGTATCCGTCAAGAAAGACTGGTGAGTCTACAACAAGCTGAAAAAGAATATCGAAAAATTATTAATGCTGCAGATAAATACTTTAACCTAGCAAACTATGATAAATCAATAGGGTATTATAATCGTGCTGTGTCAGTTCGCTCAAATGATCCTTACCCTAAACAACGTCTAGCTGAAATCAACTCTATATTGCATCCCGTTCAAGAAGAGTCTGCGGAGTTAAAGGATTTAGGAGATCCATTTGATAGTTCTATTATGGACGGTTCATTCATTCTTGCTCAAGCACAAGAAGAAAGGAAAGCGTTGAAGAAAATCAAGATTCAAGAAAAACAAAATTTAATTCATACGAAGGAGGAGGCTGCTTCAATTGAAAAGACAAAGCAACATTATGAAACTTCAAATGATATATATGAAGTGTATAAAGGGATTTCGGCTGAGTCTGGAGTAAAAGAATTGAGCCAATATGAATTGGATGAAGCATTAAGAAAAGCGAAGTTGGAAATTGATCGTCAAGTTGCGGAAAATAAGACAATGGAGCACGGAGAAAATGTTACAGATCAAACGGTTTTAAATACAATTAGTCAAGAGTCTGCATTAGACTACGGAGAAAAAGAAGTGGTTTATCAAGAAAATACGGATATTCTAACAACATACAACCGTAACCATGAAAGAGCGAATGTTGAAAAAGTTTTGAATGATTACAATGCAAACATTGAAACTAATGGAGATATCGCAGAAAAGAAATCAAAATTTGATGATGGTTACAAAGAGCAATACGATCGTAGAATTGAAGTTGCAAGTGAAGTAGATGATATTCAGAAAAGAGCTGAAGATGCGCACTCTCAATCTTCACAGGAAAGAGCTGAAAAGATTAGTGGGAATCAGGAAGAGTTAGATGATATCCAAATTGCTGCTGAACAGGAAGCAAGTGAACAAACAGCTCATGCGCACGACAATAATGAAATCCTTAAAAAGAGTACTGAAGAATTGGCAATTGCACATGAAAATGAAATTGTTGAGGAGGCTGATAAGTACAGAAAGAATAAAGGAATTATTGATGAAAAAGTAAAGCAAACTTCTGAAATTGATGAAAAAGCGAAAGAGGCTCACGCTAAAAAAATTGCATATGTTCAGGCAATGGACAAAAAAGCACATATTGATAACGTAGATGCTCATAAAGGTGATTACGATGAGCGCTTAGATGCAAAAAAGAAGATTGACAGAGCTCATGCCGATGAAGAAACAAAAACAACTGAAGATGCAGAGAAGGTAAAAGAAAATGCTGAATCAATGTCTGAAATGGCTAAAACACACGATGCAAAGGAAAGTGCAAAACATATCGGAGAACAAGATAAACACTATGATGTTCAATCTGAATTAAATAAGATTGAAGAAACTAAAATGGAAAGAGTTAATGTAGCAAATTCTTTAGGGGAAGAATATCCCGAAGGTGTTTCACAAGAGTCTTTTACAAAAAGTGATTCTGATGGTTTAGTAACTTCAATTATTACACGAAGAATAGTTGTAATAAATGAACATGCGGATGTATATGTCAGAACACAAACAATTCACGGAATAACTTATTCAAAAAATGGAAAACCAAGTCTGCAAAGTGTTTGGAATAAAGAAACGCAAGGTCCTCATTTGGAGCGCCATTATTAATCTAATTGTCTTTTCTTCCTGTGGAGAAGCTTCTTCCAATAAGAATTCTTTTTACGAAATCCATGGAGAAACACAAGGTACAACGTATACTGTTATTCTAGATGATGAAAATCAATCGATTCAGAAAAAAGAGCTAGATTCTATTTTTTACACTTTTGATTTGTCTCTTTCTACGTATGTGAAACCATCTGTAATTAGTCGTTTAAATTTTTCAAAAGACAGTATTGTTATTGTTGATGAAACAAGTTTTTTTAAACGATGTTACCTCGAAAGTCAACAAGTTTATACATTGACTGATGGTGATTTTGATCCTTCTGTTTTTCCGCTGGTAAAGGGTTGGGGTTTTATGTCTCGTGTTGATTCTCCCTTGACAAAAGATGAAGTTGATTCAATATTAAACTTTGTTTCTTTTAAAGAAAATGAATTGCATTCAGTACAATTTGTTGGAGATACAATTCTATTTCAAAAGAGTAATCCAGGATTTAAAATTGATTTTAATGCAATCGCTCAAGGTTTGTCAGTAGATGTTGTGGATGAATACTTGAAAGAAAAAGGATTTCAAAATTACTACATTGAAATTGGGGGAGAATTATTAGTAAGAGGTCATAATAAAGATGGTGTAGATTGGAGAATTGGAATTGATACACCAAAAGAGAACCTCGAGTCAAGAGAAATCGAAAATGTATTGTCCGTTTCTAATATAGCCATTGCAACAAGTGGGAATTATCGAAAATTCTATGTAAAAGATGGAGTAAAATATTCACATACGCTTGATCCTGTTTCTGGTTTTCCTGTACAACATTCTCTTTTAAGTGTGACAGTTGCTTCTGAGAATTGTCAATCTGCAGATGCTTATGCTACTGCTTTTATGGTGATGGGGAAGGATGAAGCATTGAGCTTTGTTAAAAAGAATCCATCGTTGAATCTTGAAATATATTTACTTTATGCAGATGAGAAAGGCGGAATTCAACGGTTAATGTCGGATGGTTTTTCAAAATACATTGCTGAAGAATAAAGAAGAGCGATTATTGGTCGTCTCTCTTTTTTGATTAAATTTGGCTAAGGTTGAATTCCACCAATAAATAGTTTTAAAATATGAAA
>CAYLWS010000089.1:0-8128 GCA_964387525.1 uncultured Fluviicola sp. | reverse complement strand
CACAGCAGGAACTTTTCGTATTGCTCCAAGGGCTAAAATTGCAACTTCAGGTTGGTTAATAATAGGTGTTCCCATTACATTTCCAAATGTCCCCACATTTGTAACTGTATATGTTCCTCCTTGAATATCTTCAGGAGTTAATTTATTGTTTCTCGCTTTATTAGCTAATCCGTTAACAGCTTTTGTAATTCCTGTTAAATTTAATTGATCTGCGTCTTTAATTACAGGAACAATTAAGTTTCCAGAAGGAAGTGCTGTCGCCATTCCAATATTTATATGTTTACGTTTTATAATCTGATTTCCAGAAACGGCAACATTAATCATAGGGAAGTCTTTTATTGCTTTAACAACAGCTTCCATGATGATTGGTGTAAAAGTAATGTTTTCACCTTCTCTTTTTTGAAATTCTCCTTTCACTTTCTTTCTCCAATTCCAAATGTTTGTCATGTCTGCTTCAACATAACTCGTAACATGCGGAGAGTTATGTACAGATTGTAACATACGCTCAGAAATGATTTTACGCATTCTGTCCATTTCTATGATCTCATCATCAGGACCAGGGATTGCAATTGGAGTTTTGATGTTACATAAGAATCCTGTACCTCCAGCTGGAGCAGGAGCTGCTTTTTTAGGAGTAGTCGCAGGAGTAGAAACGGCAACTGATTTCGTTTCAGTAACTGCAGGCGCACCACTCTCTATGAAAGCTAAAATGTCTTTTTTAGTCACTCGACCTGATTGTCCAGTTCCTTTAATTGACTCTAAAGTTGTCATCGTAATTCCTTCTTTCTCAGCAATGCTTTTAACCAATGGTGAGAAAAATTTATCAGAAGCTGATTTCTCTAAAGGAGCATTCACTACTTCATTCACAGTTGAATTAGCAGTAGAAGTACTTTCTGTAGCTTTGCTGTCTGTTTTCTCGGTTGTACTTCCCTCAACTAATGCAGAGCCATCCGTGGAGATTATAGCAATTACATCACCAACTTGAGCTACTTCATCAACCTCAAAAAATCGTTTTACTAAAGTTCCCTCGGCTTCTGAAGGTAACTCGTTATCAACTTTATCTGTTGCAACTTCTACAAGTGGTTCGTCCATCTCAATTACATCGCCTACTTCTTTCAGCCAATTTGTAATTGTTGCTTCTGTAACGCTTTCTCCCATTTTAGGAAGTCTGATCTCTATTTGTGACATACTTTATATTTCAATATCAATTTTCAAGTACAAAAATAACCGAAAATTCTTCTTTGTCAACTATGTAGAGGGTGGATTTTTTAATCCAGTTTTTTCCAAGCTTTAATCAGAATGGAAAAATCTTTGCGCATAGAGTAATCTCGTGCGTAAAGAAGATTGAGCTTTTCTTGAATTTCAGGTGTTTTCATTTCAAAAGCATCAATAGGGGATAGTAGTGCAGGCTTGATTCTAGGAAGACGAATGTCTTTTTTTGCAACGTCTTCAGAAAAACCAACGAATGATTTATTACCGATAAAAATTTGAATTATTTTTTGCAGAAAACTTATTTTATTGTTGAAAAATAAAATAAAAAATGGTGAGAATAATAATAAGATAACGGAGAATATTATGTCAAAGAGTCTTTTTTTACGAAGATTCTCTCGATTAATAAGCGTATTGATATTTAAAATGTATAAATCTCCGGCGGTATCGATTGAATTACTTCCGATTAAATGATTGCCGTTTGAAGGTGCAATCTTGAAGTCAATTGAATAATCTTTGAATTGATTAATCTTTTGAATAATTGTAGCGTAACTAATTTCACTCGAACAAAAAATAAGTTCGTCAATTGAAGCTTTTTCGATGCTTTCATTAATGCCAATCGATGTAACTTGCTCTATTTGTGTATTGGTTTGAACTAACAATTCTTTGACTCGTTCAATTTCATTGTCTGAGCCAATAATACCAAATTTCTTTTTGTCTTCAAATTTAAGACTGAATTTCTTTCCAAATGAAAAATGTAAAAACAATCTTGAAAACAAGTAATATGTCGCTACCCAGCCAGCACCTAGAAAGATAAATAAACGAGAAAATTGCCATGATTTAGGGAGGATTGCATAGGCTAAAAGAATAATAATAGTCCCCCAGAAAACACCTTTTAATAATTTTAAAAGTTTATATGGCTTGTCGTATCCCCCACTGAAAAAAGAGGATCCGAGCCAAGAAAAAGCGTATATTGGAATAGAATAACGCAATAATTCTTCAGGAAACTCTATGCTAGACATTTTCCAGTAATTTGTCAATAAAAACAAACCTGTTACGATATAAATATAATCAAAAAATGGAAGTGTTATTGCCTTGATGAAACGTACTGAAATTGCTAAAAATGCTCTTAAGTATATTGCAATATTTATAAGGAAAGAAAATAGGTTGGCATTCTTCCCCGAAAAATGTTTTTTAGCAAAAATGATCATTGCATTGTAGAATACAAAAACGTAATTTACAGAACTCTTTTTTGTGCTTTCTCCTTTGTAATGGATAATTGTTGTGTCCGGGAAATAGTAATTTTCATAGCCTCCTAATTGGATTCGGTAAGATAAATCAATGTCTTCTCCATACATGAAGAAGTCCTCGTCCAAAAGTCCAACTTTGTCTAGGGTTTTTTTACGCATCAGCATAAAAGCACCACTTAGAATATCGATTTTATTGGTTTCAAATTCATTCAAATGGCCTAAATGGTATTGTCCAAATCGTTTTGATTTTGGAAATAATTTAGATAATCCAAATATTTTATAAAATGCAACCATTGGAGTAGGTAGACCACGCTTTGATTCTGGTAGGAAAATCCCTTTTCCATCAATCATTCTAACACCTAATCCACCAGCATCATCATGCGACTCCATGAAGTCAATGACTTTGGAGAAAGTATCTTCCTCTACAATGGTGTCAGGATTCAATAAAAGAACATATTTCCCTTCAGACATTTCAACTCCTTGATTGTTAGCTTTTGAAAAACCAACATTGTCCTTATTTTCTATTCGTGTAAAAGAAGGGTATTTTTCTTTTACCATTTTCATTGATCCGTCAACAGAGGCGTTGTCGACAACAATAACTTCCGCCGAACAGTTTTTAATTGCCTTTTGAACGGAGTCCAGACATTGGTCAAGGAAGTATTCTACATTGTAATTAACAATGATGATACTAATTTGGTATGTATAGTTCGTTTTCAAATTATTCGGTAACAGCAATACATGAGATTTCTACATCAACATCCATTGGGAGTTTAGATACCTGTACTGTTTCTCGTGCAGGTGGCAATGAACGAAAATATTCAGCATATATTTTATTTACTTGGTCAAAATGATCAAGATTTTTCAAGAAGATACTGCATTTTACAACATTACTAAACTTCATGTTTGCCTCTTCTAATAATGAGTTAATGTTTTTAAGTACTTGATGCGTAGCTGTTTCAATAGAGTTGGCATTGAGTTGACCTGTTTTAGGGTCGATTGGGATTTGTCCCGAAATATATAAGGTGTCTTTTACTAAAATTGCTTGGCTGTATGGACCTATTGGTGCAGGAGCTCCAGGAATTTGTAAAACTTTCTTCATCGTCTTATTTTTTTATATAAGTTTACACAAAAATAACAGACTTTTTGAAGCAAATCCTTCTTTTCGATAATTACGACTCATTTACCTTTAATTTAAAGCATTATTTAGAAGCTTTAAATGTTGAAGTAACTGTAGTTCGGAATGATGAAGAAATAAAAAACATTTTTCATTTTGACGGTATTGTGCTTTCTCCTGGACCAGGTTTGCCTCAAAATGCTGGGCGATTAAAAGAATTGGTTACCCTTGTTAAAGCTAGAATACCTGTTTTAGGTGTTTGTTTAGGGATGCAGGCAATTGCAGAAGAGTATGGCTGGGAGTTGTTCAATCAAGAAAAGGTAAAACACGGTGTCTCTGAAGTAATTGATGTTCAAGAGTGTGTTTTGTTTAGGGGTATCCCAACTAAAATAGATGTAGGGTTATACCACAGTTGGGCTGTGAAGCCTATGAATGATGAGTTGAGAATTATAGCCTCCTCAAAAAACGGAACTGTAATGGCAGTAGAAAACATCGCTGATAAAATGTTTGGTGTTCAGTTTCATCCAGAGTCAATTCTTACTCCTAAAGGAAAGGAAATTATTTCCAATTTTATTGATGTATTGTAGAATTTGATTGTCTATTCATTAATATTCTCTATATTTGAGTAAATCAATTTATTATGAAACTAATTTTCTCATTGTTATTTATCGTATTTTCATTTCTATCTTTTGGACAAACTTGTGTCGGAAAATGGGTGACAATTGATGACGAAACAAACAAAAAAAAATCTATTGTAGAATTGTACAAGGAAGATGGTAAAATGTATGGGAAAATTATCTATCTTTTTCCGAGAGAAGGAAGAGAACCTAATGCAAAATGCAAAGAATGTGAAGATGATCGTAAAGATCAACCGTTAGTTGGGTTGCAAATTGTGCGTGATTTAGAATGGAACGGTTCTTCTTGGAAAAACGGGACGATTGTTGACCCTGTGGATGGGAAAGTTTATACTTTGAAAATGTGGATAGAACCAGGAAATGCAAATTATTTGAATGTGCGTGGCTACATTGGTCCTTTTTATAGAACTCAAAAATGGGTGAAAGTTAAATAAAACTAAAATCTACCCTTCTGTTTTGTTGCTTACCTTCTTTTGTATTGTTTGGCGCAACAGGCATTTTTTCTCCTTTAAAGTCAAAAAGTAATCGATCTGATTTTAATCCATTTTGAACAAAATAAGCAACAATTGCTTGAGCTCTTCTTTGAGATAAATCAATGTTATAGTTGTCTGTTCCATCTGCATCTGTGTGACCAATCACTTTAACTCTTAAGTCGGAATGACCTTTTACAACTTTGATTAAATGTTGAAGAAAAACAGTGTATTCTGGTTTTATTACAGCTTCATCAAAATCGAAATATACAGGTTGGAAAACAAATTGATCACGTTCTATTTTCCTAATTTCAGGAGCGTTAAGGTTTTCTTTTAAATCGTATTTCATTCTTGAAAACCAGAGTTGACTTGTGCCTGGTTCAAGTGTTTTAGAAAAGTCAAAATCAGACTTGTAAAGGATTATTTCCCCAATAACTCTTTTGCAATCGGTGGATAAAAAACGACCACTTAAATAACCTGTTATTGAATCATAATTCAAATCCATTTTTAATCGACACCATTTCACGCGACTAGAATTTTTTGATTTAGAAATGACAGTTTGTTGAATGGTTAGGTTATTTCCTTTATTTTCTCCTTTTAGATGTTTAACCGCGAAAAAACCTTTTCCCTGAATTTCCTCCCTTGAATAACCTGTGATCGTTTTATCACTTTGATTGATTTCGAGATAAAATAAAGTTGAATTTTCAAGAGAAGTTCCTGCTTTAGTGATTATACCTTGCCATGTACCACTGAAATTCGATTGGGCAATGGAGGTGAATCCATGAAAAAGAAAGAAATAGAAAATGATATATCTTAGCATATTATTTTATTATTCGCAAGAAATCAAAAAATGTTCCATTTCTGTGGGTAAAATGATGAAAAAAGATGAATATTAACAATTTAACAAGGATAATGTTGATAAGTTCCTTTTTTCTTTCGGTTTTTTAGTGGAGATTAAACGATTCAATCGTTATTTTTGTGTGTTATTGAAACAGTAGGATTTGTTTACTATGTTTAAAAAAGAATATGAGCGAAGAAAATAAAAATCAAGATTACGCAGCTGACAATATCCAGGTACTGGAAGGGTTGGAAGCGGTAAGAAAAAGACCAGCGATGTATATCGGTGATGTGGGCGTAAAAGGTTTACATCATTTAGTATATGAAGTTGTAGATAATTCAATTGATGAGGCTTTGGCTGGGCATTGTGATGCCATTGAAGTTTATATCAATGAGAATAACTCAATTACGGTAAGAGATAATGGTCGTGGTATTCCAACGGCAATGCATACGAAAGAAAAACGTTCTGCATTAGAGGTTGTAATGACTGTCTTACATGCTGGTGGTAAGTTCGATAAAGACACTTATAAAGTTTCGGGTGGTCTTCACGGTGTAGGTGTATCTTGTGTGAATGCTTTATCAATTGACTTGAAAGTCAATGTTTTTAGAGACGGTAAAGAATATCAACAAGAATATGTTATTGGTAAACCACAGTATGATGTTAAAGAAGTAGGTGATTCTGATGAAACAGGTACTGAAGTTACTTTCTTACCAGATGATTCAATTTTTGAAGTAAAAGTGTATAATTATGACACAATTGCATCAAGAATGAGAGAATTGGCTTTCTTGAATAAAGGAATTACAATTACATTGACTGATTTAAGAAATCAAGATGAAGAAGGTAATAATGTTACGGAACGATTTCATTCTGAAGGTGGTTTAAGAGAATTTGCTGCTTATTTAGATCGTAACCGTGAATCATTAATTTCAGAAGTAATTTACTTTGAAGGTGAAAAAGACGGTGTACCTGTTGAAGTTGCATTGACTTATAATACTTCTTATTCTGAGAATATTCAAGCATACGTTAATAATATTAATACTTATGAAGGTGGAACACACCTTTCTGGTTTTAGAAGAGGGTTAACGAATACGCTTAAAAAATACGCTACGGAATCAGGAATGTTAGCGAAAGAAAAAGTTGAAATTGAAGGGGATGATTTCCGTGAAGGTTTAACGGCTGTTCTTTCTGTTAAAGTTCAAGAACCACAATTTGAAGGTCAAACGAAAACAAAATTAGGAAATAGAGAAGTAACAGCTCCAGTTTCTCAAAGTGTTTCGGAGATGCTTGCAAATTATTTGGAAGAACATCCAAATGAAGCAAAAACAATTGTTCAAAAAGTTATTCTTGCTGCTAAAGCACGTCAAGCTGCTCGTAAAGCAAGAGAAATGGTACAACGTAAAAGCGTTCTTACCGGATCTGGTTTGCCTGGGAAATTAGCTGATTGCTCTTCGAAAGACCCTGCAGAAAGTGAAATTTATCTTGTCGAGGGAGATTCGGCGGGTGGAACTGCCAAACAAGGTAGAGATAGAATGTTTCAAGCAATTATGCCTTTGAGAGGTAAGATTTTGAACGTTGAAAAAGCAATGCAACATAAAATCTTCGAAAACGAAGAGATTAAAAATATTTATACTGCATTAGGTGTAAGAGTTGGAACAGAGGAAGATTCGAAAGCATTGAATCTTGAAAAACTAAGATACCACAAGGTGATCATTATGTGTGATGCCGATGTAGATGGATCGCATATCGAAACGTTAATTTTGACGTTCTTTTTCAGATATATGAAAGAGATGATAGAGAAAGGATACATTTACATCGCTACTCCACCATTGTACCAAGTTAAAAAAGGGGCTAAATCTGATTATGCTTGGGATGATGTTCAACGTGATCGTTTAGTTCAAGAAATGAAAGGTGCCGGAACTGAATCTTCAGTTGGTGTGCAGCGTTATAAAGGTCTTGGTGAGATGAATGCGGAACAATTGTGGGAAACTACAATGAATCCAGAACACAGAACTTTAAGACAAGTTACCATTGAAAACTTTGTTGAGTGTGATCAAGTGTTCTCAATGTTAATGGGAGATGAAGTACCACCTCGTAGAGCTTTTATCGAACGAAATGCAAAGTATGCAAATATTGATAGTTGATCTATTTAGATAATATATAAAAAAAGGTGAGAATTTATTCTCACCTTTTTTTTGTGACGAATATTTTCATTCGCTATTTATTGTAAATGAATAGACATAAAAAAATCCCCAACAAATTGCTGGGGACTTAGTTTATTAAGGTTTACTTCTTCACAACCCTGTGAGTTGAATGAGAAGTTCCATTGTTGATTGTTATCAAGTACACACCAGCTTCGTATGTTGAAGTGTTGATGTTTACTTTCTCTGAACCATTTATCCTATTAATAATACGCCCTCTTGAATCCGTTATTGTAACTTCAAAGTCTCCTTCTAATTCAATAAATAATTCAGTTGATGTCGGATTTGGGTAGATGGATAATCCTGTCATAAATGTTTGTTCAACACTTGCACATCCGTCAACTAAAATTGTTTCATTAGCTGTATTTGAACATCCATTTCCATCACTGTAAGTGTAGATGATTGTGTGTGAAC
>CAYLWS010000088.1:0-8334 GCA_964387525.1 uncultured Fluviicola sp. | reverse complement strand
AAATCTGAGGGAAACTTTTTACTAAAAAAACTTGCATTAGCATTTTAATCTAGGTGAATTAATTGAACAAGAAGAAGAATTATAAAACTTTCGAATAATTTTCAAAATCATTTCAATCCTACCGCAATAGTTTTAAATTTGTATAAAAATATTAAACTATGAAAAATACAGCATTAAATGATATTCACGTTTCTCTAGGTGGAAAAATGGTCCCTTTTGCAGGTTACAATATGCCTGTTCAATACGAAGGCGTTAAAGCTGAACACCAAACAGTTCGTGAAGCTGTTGGCGTTTTTGACGTTTCTCATATGGGAGAATTTTTAATCTCGGGTCCAAATGCTTTGGATTTAATTCAGAAAATATCTTCAAATGATGCTTCAACATTAACTGTTGGCCGTGCACAATACAGTTGTATGCCAAATGGAAAAGGTGGGATTGTTGATGATTTGATCATTTACAAAATCAAAGAAGAAGAATATTTATTAGTTGTTAACGCTTCAAACATTGAAAAAGATTGGAATTGGATCAGTTCTCACAATTCATTTGACGCAACAATGAAAAACATTTCTGAAGATTATTCTTTACTTGCAATACAAGGTCCCAAAGCTGTTGAAGCAATGCAATCGTTGACTTCAATTGACTTGTCTGCTATAAAATACTACCATTTTGAAGTAGCTGATTTCGCGGGAATTGAGCATGTAATAATATCTGCAACAGGCTACACTGGAAGTGGTGGGTTTGAGATTTATTGTAAAAATACAGAAGTAGAACAAGTTTGGAATAAAGTTTTTGAAGCAGGAGCTGATTTTGGAATTAAACCAATTGGATTAGCTGCAAGAGACACACTTCGTTTAGAAATGGGGTTTTGTTTATACGGAAATGACATTAGTGACACAACTTCTCCACTTGAAGCTGGATTAGGATGGATTACTAAATTAAAAAAAGATGCTGATTTCATCGACAAAGATTTCTTAACGAAACAAAAAGAAGAAGGTATTTCTAGAAAATTAGTAGCTTTTGAATTAATTGACCGTGGAATTCCTCGTCATGATTACAACATCAATGATGCAGATGGAAATAAAATTGGAATTGTTACTTCTGGAACAATGGCACCATCCGTTGGGAAAGCAATTGGTTTAGGTTATGTAACCTTAGAACATGCAACTGTTGATTCAGAAATTTTTATTGAGATAAGAAACAAAGGAATCAAAGCGAAAGTTGTAAAATTACCTTTCTTTAAGAAATAGACTCTTTTAAATACATTGAAAAACGTTCAACAATAGTTGAGCGTTTTTTTCGTTTTTATACCTATTAACAATTGTTCATAACCTATATGAACATCTTTTTAATTAATCTTTAGCAAAAAGTAGAGTAACGAAAAGATGATTACGTACCTTTGAAGCATGGAAAATAAATCCGAAAATAAAAGAGTTGCAACAAGTCGTACACAAAAAATGACTGGTTTAGGGAATGAGTTGGGGCGTATCCCTCCTCAAGCTGTCGATATAGAGAAAGCCGTTTTAGGAGCATTAATGCTTGAAAAAAATGCGGTAAACGACACCATTGACATCCTTAAGGAAGAGAGTTTTTACGACCCTAAGCATCAATATATTTTTGGAGCAATCAAAGATTTATTTGGAAAATCTAAACCAATTGATTTAATCACTGTAACTGATAATTTATCACGATCTGGAGAGCTATCTGCTGCAGGTGGTGCATCTTATATCTCTCAATTAACCGCAAGAGTTGGTTCAACAGCTCACGTAGAATACCATGCTCGTATTATTTCTGAAATGCACATCAAACGTGAGTTGATTAGAATGAGTAATGAAATTTTAAAAAGTGCTTACGATGAAACAAATGATGTTTTTGATGTACTGAATCAAGCTGAAGCTGATTTATTCAATATTGCTGAAAATAACATGAGTAAAGGTGTTGATGAAATGCAACATGTAATTAAAGATGCTGTGGCTGAAATCGAGAAAGCTGCACAAAATTCCGATGGTATCTCAGGTGTTCCAACTGGTTTCTACGCCTTAGACAAAGTAACTGCTGGTTGGCAAAAATCAGATATGATTGTTATTGCTGCTCGTCCTGCAATGGGAAAAACAGCTTTCGTACTTTCGATGGCAAGAAATATTGCCGTTGACCATAATCAAGGAGTTGCTATATTCTCACTAGAGATGTCTTCGGTTCAATTAGTAAAAAGATTAATTTCTTCCGAGACAAGAATTCCCGCTGAAAAACTCCGAAAAGGAGATTTAAGGGACGATGAGTTTCAACAATTGCACACCCGAATTAGAAAACTTTCCACAGCACCAATATATATTGATGATACTCCTGGTATCAGTATTTTCGATTTAAGGGCAAAATGTAGACGATTAAAAATGCAGTTTGACATACAAGTTGTAATTATTGATTATTTGCAACTAATGTCTGCCGGTACATCTAAAAATGGAAACCGTGAGCAAGAAATATCTTCAATCTCTCGTTCTATCAAGGAAATCGCAAAAGAATTAAACATACCAATGATTGCACTTTCTCAATTGAGTCGTTCAGTTGAGCAACGTGGAGGAGACAGAAGACCAATGCTTTCTGATTTACGTGAATCTGGTGCAATTGAGCAAGATGCTGATATTGTTTCTTTCATTTATCGACCGGAATACTATAATTTAATGCAGGATGAAGACGGTAATTCTAATGCTGGAATTGGTGAAATAATGATTGCCAAACATAGAAATGGTGCTTTGGAGAATGTCCGTTTGCGTTTTATTAAAGAATTTGCGCTCTTTGACAACATTAATGGAGAAGATGATAATTCAAACTTCGAACAAGATGGTGTAACAGCAAATAGTAGTTTTGACAATCAAAGTACATATACTGTTGCGAGTAAATTAAATTCATTCAACGAAGACCCTTCTAAAGACACCAATTTCAATTCTGATTCTGAAGACGTACCATTTTAGAAGCTTAACCTATGGCAGTAAAAAAAATAATTTCCTCCTTTTTAAAATTACAATTAATTGTAATTTTAACTATTTCTAGCGTTAACTTTTCAAACGCTTCCCAGATATTAATCCCAATGGATGACACCCAAACGAATCATCTAAAAGCATATGGGTTGTCTTTTTATTTACTGGAAAATGGAATTGTAATTGATTGGCTACTCAATTACCGTGGAGGATCGTTTTTAACACCACATTTAATTACAATTGAAGAAGAATTGACAATTCGAGGCATTCGTTATGAAATTCTTGCCGATGGTCAAGTCAATAGAATTAAAACAGAAATTGGTGCACCTGATGTAAACATGGAAATTGTTCAACTGGAGAAAGCTCCTAAAATTGCCGTTTATACTCCTGGTGGAAAACAACCCTGGGACGATGCCGTAACACTCGTTTTAGAATATGCTGAGATTCCTTATGAGAAAATTTACGATTCCACAATCATTGCTGGTGGATTGCCAGAATACGATTGGCTCCATTTACATCATGAAGATTTCACCGGGCAATACGGTAAATTCTATGCAGCCTTTCGCTCTTATCCTTGGTACAAAAAACAAGTAGCCGACTTAGAATCCTCTGCTTCAAAGTTAGGTTTCAATAAAGTTTCAGAATTAAAATTAGCAGTGGCCAGTAGAATAAAGAATTTCGTAATTGGTGGAGGATTTTTATTTACGATGTGTAGTGGAACAGATAGTTTTGACATTGCATTAGCTGCACACAAAACAGACATCTGTGAAACCATGTACGATGGAGATCCTGCTGACCGAGATGCACAAGAAAAATTAGACTTCACTAACACATTTGCTTTCAAAGACTTCACTTTAGAAAAAGATCCAATGAAATATGAATATTCCAACATTGACGGTACTTCTTTACACCAAAGAAATGAACGATTGGATAAGTTTACATTATTTGATTTTTCTGCAAAATGGGATGTTGTACCCACAATGTTAACACAATGTCACACAAACGTTATCAATGGATTTATGGGGCAAACAACAGACTTTAGAAAAGAATTCATTAAATCTAACGTCCTTATTTTAGGTGAAACTAAATCAATTTCAACTGCCAGATACATTCACGGTGTTTTAGGAAATGGCACGTGGACATTCTACGGTGGTCATGACCCTGAAGATTACGAACATCGAGTGGGCGACCCTCCCACTGATTTAGAATTACATCCAAACTCTCCGGGGTATCGATTAATTTTAAATAACATCTTATTTCCTGCAGCAAAGAAGAAGAAAAGGAAGACGTAGTCAGTCTATTTGTAATTATATTTTGTACTTTAGATGTTCTAAACATTTAAATCTACACTAAAATGAAGAATACTCTACTCCTAATCATGGGATTCTGTACGACATTGTCTTACAGTCAAACAAATGAAGTTCCAAGTAATAAAACGAAACCTACCACTCAATCAAACAGTTCGATTGAAATTAATAGTTCTGGAAACACTCATTCTATACTTAATCAAAACAATGCGAATCTTCAGCCTGTTTCTGCAGGCAACCATGTTTGTAAAACATTTGAATTAAACCAACAACATTATCAAAATAGAGGACTCTTAATTGAATTTAATCAAAGTTCTCTTCAAGGTGCAATGAATGTTAATCCAGTTTTATTAAACAAAACTCCTGGATCAAATAATATCTCTGTTATTTTTCACGTTGTACACAACCCTAATAATCCTGCTGAGAATGTTTCAAATGCATTATTAATGCAGGTTTTTAATGATTTAACGGATGATTATCAATTATTAAACACGGATGCATCAAACGCTAGAACAGCATTAGGTTTTAACCCTGCAGATGCAAATATTAATTTTTGCTTAGCCACCCAAGACCCTTCAGGAAATCCTCTATCGGAAGTTGGTGTCATTCGTGTTGCAACTACGGAAGATTGGTATGACTCTGACAATGGGGAACAGAATAAAATGAAATCTAGCACAAATGGAGGTTCACAGATTTGGAATAGAAACAATTATCTAAACATTTGGATTTGTGATATTTCTAACGGTGCAAATTCAGGAACAGCGGGTTACGCCTACCGACCTACACCTACTCTATTACCAAGTTCATCTATTGATGGAATCGTACTCGATTACAATTTAGGCGTCAACAATAACAATGTCTTAACGCATGAAGTTGGTCATTATTTAGGATTAGATCATACATGGGGTGGTTCAGGAAGTTGCGCAAGTGATGATGGATTTACTGACACACCAATGACACAAGGACCATCTTTCAATTTCTCAGGTTCATGTACCGGATCACAGCAAACTTGTACAGGAATAGAAACACAATACGAAAACTACATGGATTATGCGAATTGTACAGTAATGTTCACACAGGATCAAGCAAATTACATGCTATCACTACTGCAAGGAATTCGAAGTTCACTTCTTTTATCACCTGGTTGTGACCCTACAAACACACCTCCAATTTCTCAATTCACTTCTAGTCCAATTGCACCAGCAGTTATCCCGGTAAATGGTGGTGTTAATTTTATCGACCAATCAACAAATGTACCTACAGGATGGAATTGGACTATTTCTGGAACACAAGGAACAGATTGGGAATGGATTAATGGAACGAATGCTAATACACAAAACCCACATGCAGAATTCTACGCTGTTGGGTTTTATAATGTGACTCTTGCCGCTTCTAATTCATACGGAACAGATATAACACCTTCAATATCTAACAATCATATTGAAGTCGTTGCGCCAGCAGTTGGTACAGCATGTGATACTTTAAGAAACTGGGATCCTGTAGATGCTGCTGCGAATAATTTTACCTATTATAATGTTAGTCCAACAAACGGAGCGTGGGGAACAATTCCTGGACACAACCAGATGGACATATACGGAGATGGATCTTCCCTAGAAAACACACTCCAATACGCTGAAAAGTTCAATTATTCTGGAACTGCAGAAGTAAGACAAGTACAAATGCCTTTCTTTAAAGTATCCGACAATTCTGGAACAGGAACAATTGTTTTGAAAGTTTATGCAGACGATAACACTCCTAATCCAGGTACCGTCTTAACAACAGAAACCATCAACATAGCAGATATCACTTTAAATCAATGGAATGAATTTGATTTTACCACCCCTGCATCAGTAACAGGTGCATTCTGGGTCGGATTTGAAGTTTTCTACGGAAATCCACAAGACACCATTCTCATAGCAATGACTGGCAATACCATTTCAGGTGGAATTGATGGCTATTACATGGAACTAGACACATACGGTTGGTTAAACTCTACTCTATTAGGAGTAACTGGCTCTATGGCTATGGATGTTATGCTATCCAATGGACCAGCTCCTGCTCCTACTTTCACAACAACGGATGGAAGTGTTTGTATCGGCGGTAGTATTGACGTAAATGGCTCTGGATCAACAAATGTAACGAATTACAATTGGTACGTAACCGATGACCCATATACAACTACAATTACTACTTCATTTACACCAACGAATACTTTTACATTCCCAAATACAGGAGACTTTAGTATTTATCTATTTGGTGAAGGATCATGTATCTCAAATGGAGTAGTTTTACCAATTACAGTTAACCCTTCTGTTACTGCAACTGTCTCATCAACAAACACAACTTGCGGTAACAACAACGGTACCATTTCAATTGCTGATACTTTAGGAGGACAAGGGACATATTATTTCAGTTTAGATGGAACAAACTACACAACAAATAACACTTTCAATAATCTTGCAGCAGGTAACTACACTGTTTACATTAGAACTGTAGGAAACCTTTGCGAAACAACTTACAATGTAACTATAAATAGTTCAACTGAATTCATTGCAGGAATCAACAACAATTCTTCTATATGTCCTGGAGAATCTGCAACATTAACAGCTTCAGGTGGAACAAATTATTCTTGGTTAGATGGCTCGACAATAATTGGTACAACAGCTTCAATAACTATTGCACCCCCAATTACAACACAATATAATTGTATCGTTACCGATGCGGTTGGTTGTCAATCTACTGTTTCAACAACTGTAACCATACATGTTCCTCCAACACCTCCTACTATTACAACATCTGGAGCAACTACTATTTGCGCAGGAACATCTGTTGATTTAACATCATCATACCCTACAAACAATATCTGGTCAACTACTGAAACAAGTTCTATAATTACAGTCTCAACTGCAGCTGCATACACTGTAATCTATACGGATGGAAACGGTTGTTCTTCAACTTCCGCCCCTACAACTGTAACAGTAAATTCAGCTCCTACAATTACAGCAGGAACCGTTAGTAACCCATCTTCTTGTGGTACATCAACGGGGGCAATTGAAGTTACTGGACCAGGAACAGGTAACATTTCATGGACAGGGACAGCAACAGGATCGGCTAGTTCAATTAACTTACCATACACTATCCCTAACCTTGTTGCCGGTGCGTATAACATTACTTTTACAGATGCAACTGGCTGTGTTTCTAATGTTTTACCTCAAGGATTAAATGACCCTACACCTCCTCCTACCCCAACTATATCATTAAGCGGTAGTAACATTTTCTGTAGTGGAGGTTCAGTTACATTAACTTCTTCTTATGCTGGAGGGAATAGTTGGTCCACAAGTGAAACATCAGATGCTATAACAGTAACTAATACAAACACACTATCTGTTACTTATACAAATACATCGGGTTGTTCTTCAACATCTTTACCAATTGTAATTACAGTAAACAACAATCCTACTCCACCAACAATTACAGCAAGTGGAGCGACAACTTTCTGTGATGGTGGGGCTGTTACATTAACTTCTTCACAAGGTACAGGTAACAGTTGGTCTTCTGGAGAAGTAACACAAAATATCAATGCTACAACCACAGGTTCTTATACTGTAACATACATAGATGCTAATGGTTGTTCTGCTACTTCAACAACAACAAATGTAGTTGCGAACCCAACACCAACAATACCAACAATTTCAGCAAGTGGTTCTACAACTTTATGTGAAGGAGAAGTAGTTACATTGACTTCTTCTGAAACAAACGGAATTGTATGGTCAACAAATGAAACAACACCAAGTATTGATGTTTCTACGAGTGGATCTTTCACAGTATCTTATACAGATGCGAATGGATGTTCATCCATGTCTGTAAATAGTGATGTAGTTTCCAACCCTTTACCGAGTGTAACAATTGGAACATTTAGTAATCTTTGTGTTTACAATTCTCCTATAACAATTTCTGGTGGTACGCCAACTGGTGGTACTTATTCAGGAACAGGTGTGGCTAATGGAGACTTTGACCCAAGCGTTGCAGGAATTGGTTCACACACAATCATCTAC
>CAYLWS010000087.1:0-8679 GCA_964387525.1 uncultured Fluviicola sp. | reverse complement strand
AATCTGAGGGAAACTTTTTACTAAAAAAACTTGCATTAGCATTTTAATCTAGGTTCTTTTATTCTTTCATTGCAAATACGCAAGACTATTATGAAAATGTAACCGTTTCTTTTGGTGAATTAAATTTAGAAAAAGGAAAGAGAACTGAAATAATAAATGCCTTTAAAGTAGATGAGGGCTACATCGTTTTTAAAAAGGAGCCTATTAGAGGCCCTGGTGGATGGAATTATTTCATTGAGAAATTTGATAACGACCTAAAATCATTAAAAGTAGTTGATGTTTCATTACAATTTGAAGAAAATGATTACATCATAAAAAAAATACTAAAAATTGGTGATTCATATGTTCTTTTTTCTACTAAAAATTTTAAAAAAGAAAAAAAAGAATCCCTTTTTGTTCAAAATTTTAATTGGAACACTAATGAATTATCTCAACCAAAAAAACTTCATACTTTAGAAAAAATATCTAAAAGACAACGATTAAAATTTGTAGCAAGAAAATCTTCAAATGATAATTTCCTTATGTACGAAGTATATTCAAAAAACGAAGAAGGAATAATTCAGACAAGTTATGCATCTATTGATAAGAATTTTGAACAAATTTGGAATATCGATAATGTTGTTTTTACGAGTGGTAAAAATGACGAATTCGATGAAAAAAGTGCTATTATAGGAAACAATGGGGATGTCTTTGTTTTAGGAGAAAGGGACAAAACAAAAGGTCGGAAAATAATTTCTTCAAATTACGAATTAATAAGACTGAATGAAGACGGAATAGAAACACTTAACCTAAGAGATGACGATTTAGCAACATTCAAAATAAAAGATGTAATTTTAACTCAATCAACAGGAAACACAGTTATATTAAGTGGTTACTATTATGCTGATTCTAAAGGTTCTTCTGCTGTAAAAGGTGTCTATATCATCACTTTAGACTCCGATAATCTTGAAGTAATTAATAATACTAAAAATGATTTTTCTTTTGAATTCATTTCTAAAACTTGGTCAAAGAAAAAGATTGAAAAAACCAAGAAAAAAGGCGAAGAGAAAGAATCTGGTATTACAAGTCTATATATTAAAGAAGTAATCAACCACGATGATGGTTCTACATCCTTAATTGGAGAAAAATTTTGGACAACAACACGTACCACTATGGGGTCAGATGGCAGTACTTCAACTTCAACCACATATCATTGGGAAAATTTAATCATTACACGAATTTCTAAAGAGGGAGAAATAATTTCTCACTCAAGATATGTGAAACATAGTACAAGAGACGATGCTTTTGATATTTTCGTTGTAGGCAAAAATATTTTTGTCGTAATGCTAACGAAAAAAATATTCTTTTATCATGAAGATTTAAAAGGAATGACGAAAGCAGAACGAGCAAAATATGCAGGATGGTATTTCACAGCTAGCAAAATAGCACCAGATGGAGAAAGTGAAAAATACATTCTTTTAGATTACACAAAACCTGAATATTCAAAGTTTAGAAGATATGATCATATAGGTAAAAACTCTATAGTTATTCAAAACAAAAAATCAGTAGACCTTCTAGTAGTAACTTATAAAGGTTCTAAAAAATTTGCATTAGCACGCTTTTCTTTTACGAAAGAGTAAACACTAAACATCCTCGCTAAAATCCTTGCTTCACTGCAAGGATTTTTTTTTGCACGCTATTTGCAAATGAACTTTTCAAATACATAATTGTACAGAAACAAAAAAAAACATGAAAAAATTACTTCCCCTTTTAGCACTACTCTTCTTGAGTTCAACTTTATTCGCCAACGATGAAAAAGTAATTCCCTCAAAAATTTCAAAAGTTACCGTTTATTCTCAAGGTGCTCAAATTCACCGAAAAGCAAATTATTCTATCGGAAGAGGAATAACAGAGGTTATAATCGATGGTGTTAGTCGAAACATTGATGCAAATAGTCTTCAGGTCACCGCTACAGGAAAAGCAATTATTCTCGATACTAAATATGCTATTTTTTATCCGAAAACAAGCGAAGCAATACTTTCAAGTGAATCATTGAAAATAAAAAAGAAAATGACCATTCTTAATGATTCTATCACTTCAATTAATTTTGAAATTCAGAGCATCACTGATGAAATCAATGTTTACACTGCTACAAAGAATATTCTCGCAAATAATGGCGCTATAAAAGGCCATGGAAAAGTAAATGATTCTATTCCTTTACTGAAAGATGCCATTGAATATTACACCGAAAAAATGATGGTTATCAATAAGAAAATTCAAGTTCTAAAGCGTGCACAGAATAAGTTGAAAACGGAGAAAAATGGAATGACCTCACGCTTTAATGAATTAAGAAACCAATTAAACAATAACGGTGGAAATGTAAAACCTCTACAACCGACTTACAGAATTACCATTACGTTTAAATCCGACGCTTCTGTCACAGGGAAAATAAATGTTTCTTATTTGGTTTCAAATGCCGGATGGACGCCAATGTACGATTTAAGAAGTGAATCTTCTTCCAACACAATAAACCTTAACTACAAAGCAAAAGTTTACCAAAATACTGGAATTGATTGGAATGACATTAAATTGAACATTTCTACCAACAATCCCTACCAAAATAAGACAAAACCAACTTTACATCCTTGGTATGTTGACTTTAACGTTTATAGAAGAGACCAAACTATCACAACATATGCTTCTCCTATTGAGAAAGATAAAAAAACACGAAATATGCCAGCTAAAGCTGAAACAATTGGTTATGGCTCTAGAGATTTTGAAGAAGCAGTTGTTCCCGTAGACGCAACATATGCTGATGAATTTGTTGACATTGTCCAAAATATGATTTCAGTAGAGTTTCACATTGATTTACCTTATTCTATAAAATCCAACGGTCAAGAACACATGGTTTTGGTGAAAAATGTCGATTTAGACACCAAATATAAATACTACACTGTTCCGAAATACGACAAATCCGTCTTCCTTGTTGCTGAATTGTACAAGTTAGATGAATTGCAATTGGTTCCAGCTTCTGCCAACATCTTTTTCGATGGAACATACATGGGAAAAACATACATCGACCCAACAACAATGGACGACACATTGAGTTTAAGTTTAGGAAAAGACCCAAACATCATTGTCAAAAGAACACTTTTAAAGAAAGAATCCAAGCAAAAAATTGTAAACTCTAAAATGGAAAGAACATTTGCTTATTCTATTGAAGTGAAAAATTTAAAAGGAAGATCAATAGAATTAGTTGTCCAGGACCAATTACCAATTACGCAGAATGCTGACATTGAAATTGAAGTTTTGGAATCATCTAAAGGAAAGGTCGATGAAAGAACTGGATTAGTTGAATGGCATTTTACGTTAAAACCAAAAGGAAGTAAAGACATTCAGTTTGCGTATAAGGTTCGTTACGACAAAGACAAACAATTGTACATACAGTAAAAATAAACTTTTAAAAAAGCCGTTTGATTTATAATTGAACGGCTTTTTTTATACAAAAAACTTCGCCATTCAATCGTTTTTAGTAGATTTGATACAGATGAAAAAATTTGATATCCCAACATATTACCGTTCTCCAATTATCAGTAAGGTAAAATTAAACCGTAGACTTGAAGACCCTCGTAAAAAGGACTTCTCTCCTACTCGAATTAATATTGGGAAAATAGAATTCATTATTGCACGTCATTTTGGATTTTGTTATGGTGTAGAAAATGCCATCGAAAAATCATACAAAGCGATTCACGACAATCCTGATAAAAGAATTTTCTTAATCAGTCAAATGATCCATAACCCGGATGTCAATGCCGATTTACAAAGTTTAGGTGTTCGATTTATTCAAGATACAGATGGAACACAGTTGATCCCTTGGGATGAAATTAATCCGGACGATATTGTCATTATTCCTGCTTTTGGTACAACGGTTGAGACTGAGAAAATAATGATTGAAAAAGGATTAGATGTACAAAAGTACAATACAACATGCCCTTTTGTTGAAAAAGTTTGGAATCGATCTGCGAAGCTTGGAGAAAACAACCACACCATCATTATACATGGAAAACACAAGCACGAAGAAACACGAGCAACCTTTTCTCACAGTGAAAAAAATTCGCCTTCTATTATTGTAAAAGACATAACTGAAGCAAAATTAGCCGCTGATTTTATTCGTGGAAACATGGAGAAATCTCATTTCTTAGAATTATTCAAAGACAAAATATCCAAAGATTTTAATCCTGACGCTCACTTCTCCAAAATTGGAGTCGTCAATCAAACGACTATGTTAGCATCAGACACACAAGAAATTGCTGATTATTTCAAAAATACAATGATAGAGAAATACGGTCAGAAAAATCTTTCTCAACACTTCGCTGACACAAGAGACACTCTATGTTATGCAACAAATGACAATCAATCTGCAACTTTTGAATTACTCCAACAAGAAGCAGACATTGCAGTAGTTGTTGGTGGATACAACAGTAGTAATACTACCCATTTGGTAGAATTACTTGAAAAGAAATTTAAAACTTTTTTCATTCGAAATGAAAATGAAATCAATGCGAAAAATCATGTTTATGCATTTGATATTCACAACAAAAAAATCATTGACCATAGATGTTTTCTTCCTGACATTGAAAAAGTTAAAATAATAATCACGTCAGGTGCCTCATGTCCAGACTCTGTTGTAGACCGTGTTATGCAAAGAATAATTCAATTATACGAAATTCCTTTTTCACCTGAAGACCTTTTTTAAATGGAAAAATTTATTAGCATACTAATCATTGACAATGACCCTGTTATACAATCTGGCTTAAAGCAGATTCTAATGGGTAGAGGAAATAATTTATTGCATGCTGATTCCATTGAAGAGGCTATTCCTATTATAAAAAAGAAAGAAATTGGAATATTTTTACTCAACATTGAAGACGTTGAGGAAGGAATTAATAGTGTGCAAATCTTGAAAGAAAACACACGCTTGCAAAATAGTTACATTATTGTAGTAGCTAAAGAAGATGACACTGGATCTAAACTTGTTAAAGGAATGCATATGGGAGCTGTTGATTACATCACCTACCCATTTAACCCAAATTTAATTCAAAGTAAAATTGAAGTCTTTAAATCGCTCTTCTATAAAGATCAGCGTATTGGTCAATTATTGAGTAACATTTTCCCCTCTTCTGTTTTAGAAGAATTGCAATCTAACGGTAAATTTTCTCCTAAGAAAATAGACAATGGAATCATTATCTTTACAGATTTCGTTGACTTTTCATTGAAGTCAAAAAGTTTAAAACCGATTCATTTAATTCAAACGTTGGAAAAGTATTTTGTCAAATTCGATGAAATCATTTTAAAATACAATTTAGAAAAGATCAAAACCATTGGAGACGCATATATGGCAATGGCCGGTGTAACAGAAAATAATCCTCTTCCGGCTGTTCGTGCTTGCATGGCAGCAATAGAGTTAAGGAATTATATGATTACAGAGCAAGAGACAGCTATAGCGATGAAAAAAGATTTTTGGGAAGTTAGAATTGGCTTACATATGGGGCCACTCGTCACCGGGATAATTGGAACTTCTAAATACAGTTACGATGTCTGGGGAGATACCGTTAATATTGCATCTCGAACCGAATCTAGTTCCAAAAACAATTCCATTTCCATTACTGATTCAATATACGCTGTTGTTTCTGATTTCTTTATCACAACTCCACGTGGGAAAATTGACATTAAAAAAAGAGGTGGATCGATTGAAATGTTTTACCTCGAGCAAATAGAAGACGTTTTCTCAATGTACAACGAAGGAAACTATCCAAATGCTCAACTTCGTGTTCAATGTGGTTTATCACCAATGGATTTTGAACAAATGAAGACTCAAATCATTAATAAATTAAAATCGCTTTTACCAGATCATTTATATTACCATGATGTTCCGCATTCTTTAAATGTTGAAAAAGCTGTTATTAGGTATGCAAAATTGGAAGGAATAACAGAAGAAGATATTCTGCTACTCAGAACTGCAGCATTGATTCATGATTCAGGCTTTATGGCAAAATACGATTCCAATGAAGATTTTGCTATAGAATTTACAAAATCATTTCTTCCACAATTTGGTTACTCTAACGAACAAGTAACCTTAATCTCCAACATGATTAACGCTACAAAACACCATGTAGAACCATCAAATTTATTGGAAGAAATCATTATCGATGCAGATTACGATTACTTAGGTAGACCCGATTACCCTAACATTGTTAAAAAACTACGTGCCGAAATGAAAGAGTTTGGTCAAGATTTCAATGACAAAGAATGGTTAAATTACCAGTACATATTCTTAACAACCAAGCATCGTTATTATACAGAGACCGCTAAAAACATTAGAGATCTAGGAAAGAAATCTCGAATAAAAAAAATTAAACAACAACTAGAAGACATCGAAAATGAAAGTATACACTAAAAAAGGTGACAAAGGAACAACTCAACTTATCGGAGGAACAAGAGTCCCTAAAAGTTCTTTACGAATTGAATCTTACGGTACAATTGACGAACTTAATTCCTATATTGGACTCATCCGAGATCAAGAAATTAATGCCACACATATCGAAGAACTAATAGAAATTCAAGATCGCCTATTCACTTTAGGTGCTTTATTAGCAACAGACCCTGGTAAAGGAAAAATGAAACTTCCTGAATTATCTGAAAACGATATAACTTACCTTGAGAAAGCAATCGATACTATGGATGAAGTTCTAGACCCAATGAAAAGCTTCGTTCTTCCTGGAGGACACACAACTGTGTCTTTTTGCCAAATAGCACGTTGTGTATGTAGAAGAAGTGAACGGATAATTACAGACCTTAGTTTAAATGATTTTGTATCCCCTATTGTTTTGGCATACGTCAATCGATTAAGTGATTATTTGTTTGTTTTAGGCAGAAAACTATCCAAAGATTTGAATGCAAAAGAACAACCTTGGAAGCCAAGAGTATAATTATTTTTTATAATTATACAAAATAAGTACTTCAAAAATTTGCATTCTATCAATATAAAATTACTTTTGCGCAATTAATTATAAGTTATAAAAGAGGAAAAATATGTACTGGACTTTAGAATTAGCATCTTATTTAGAAGACGCACCGTGGCCAGCGGCAAAAGATGAATTAGTTGATTTTGCTATACGAACTGGAGCGCCTCTTGAGGTGGTAGAAAATCTTCAAGCTTTAGAAGATGAAGGAGAAACTTATGACAATATTGAAGAAATATGGCCAGATTATCCTTCTCGTGAAGACTTTCTCTTCAACGAAGATGAATATTAATAAAAAGTCCTGATGTGAATCAGGACTTTTTAGTTGACAACAACTTTCTTTTTGCGTATATTGTAGAATGAATTTTTTAGGACATCTTTATTTCTCGAATAATCAAACCGAATTGATGTACCCCAATTTATATGGTGATTTTGTAAAAGGAAGTGATTTATCTTCTTACCCCGAACGAATTCAAAAAGGAATTCTATTACACCGAAAAATTGATGACTACATTGATAGACATTCGATCATATTAGAACTTGCTCGTTTTCTATATCCTAAACTTCCAAAAATCACTGGTATAGCGATTGACCTCTACTTCGATCACTTATTAGCTATACATTGGGATAAATATCACTCTACTCCACTAACGACATTCATCGAACGTTTTAATTCCATTGAAGAAGATCGATTTTTGTTTGAAAATGAACACTTTTGGATGGTCATGGACAAAATGAAAGCTGGTGAATGGTTAAAACATTCTGAATCAATGTACGGTCTGACAAAATCATGTGAAGGTGTTTCACGGTTAATATCCTTTGAAAATGAACTTTCAAAAGCCCCAAAAATATTTATTGAACACCAAGATCGAATAGAAAAAACATTCTTTGATTTTATGGAAGAAGCTGTTCCTTTTTTCAAGAAGTACATCTCTAAAATGTAATATATCAGCCATTTCCTAGCGGTATAATTATACCTAAATCACATCTTTAATTGCTAAAACGAAATGATTTCAGTATATTGTCTTCCATACGCTTCAATCTAAACTATGCAAAAAATACTTTTGTTCTTATTTCTGCTCTTTATTACCATGACTTTAAGTCGTTGTGTGATGGAGAAAGAAAAAGATGAAATTAAACGTTTTGAAAGAACAGAAGTACACATTGATTTACCTCAAATTCTTCAAAAAGGAGCACTTACGATTCTTGTTGAAAATAGCACAACCTCCTATTTTGATTATAAGGGAAAAGAAATGGGCTTTGAATTTGAGTTACTTAAACTTTTTACCGATGAAATTGGCGTAGACCTCGAAGTCATTGTTGTCAGTAATCTAGATAATTTAGACTCCCTTTTAAGAAGTGGAATTGGAGATTTAGTTGCATGTAACTACACTATTACCCGCGAAAGATCTAAAAAGATATTATTTTCTGAGCCATTTTTACAGACACACCAAGTTCTGGTGCAAAGAAAACCTGAGAATTGGAAAGAAATGGATGAAGAGGAATGGCTTGCCGAATTGATTCAAGACCCAAGTGAACTTGCCCAGAAAGAAGTCTCCGTTTGGAAAAATTCAAGTTATTATCAACGTTTAATTCATTTACAGGAGGAAATTGGAGACACAATACTTATCGATGGTGTTGCTGGGAATATTGGCGGAGAAGAATTGATCGAAATGGT
>CAYLWS010000086.1:0-9244 GCA_964387525.1 uncultured Fluviicola sp. | reverse complement strand
AACTTGAAAGTTTAGTGCTTTCTACTGCCCTACTTGCCATATACTAAACGTTGGGTATAATTCTGTCCCGTCCTGAAATATGTATACACTAAAACAATGTATATGTATAATAACAACAAAATTCTAAGACGTTATAGCGAGAGTTTTAAACTCAAAATTTTAACCGAACTTAGCCACGGGAATTACACCAAAAGTAAATTAGGAAAAATCTATGGTATTAATCCAAGTACAATTAACCAATGGATTAAAAAGCATTTGTCTATATCGCCAAATCAATTTAAAAGAATACTAAAAGGTTAGTTTCATACAATTCTATCTTATTTAAATTAAATATCTTTGCTTTATGATAAAAATGATACAAGAAAAATATAAGAAATATTTAGTAGTTAAAGTATTGGTAGTAATATTAGTTGTATTATTATCTGTTGCAATAATGTTTCCCATAATGAAGTTGGCAGCGTTGTTTGGGATAAATGTTCAAGAGAATACAGGATTCAACTTCAAACCCAGTTTTGGTATTATTTTCTTTTTCTTTTTATTTGGAATATGTTCCATTATAATAATTTGGTTAGCACAAAAATACATTCATAAAAAACCGTTTAGTCAACTTGGGTTTAGACCTAAAATTGGACGAAATGTATTTTTCGGATTTCTCTTTGGTGTAATAATAGTTTCGGTTAAATATATTGTTTATGCTTTAAATGCAGGAACAGTTGAATATAATCCTATAACTGTTCCTGATGATGTTTCATTTATTACTTATATTGGATATTATATCTATTTCCTTATTGGTTTTATAGTATGGAATTCTTTTATAGAAGAGTTAGGAACACGAGTATATCCAATTGAAAAATTGAAAAAATACATAAATCCACATATTATTTTCATAATAATGGGGTTAATATTTACACTTGGACACTTTATAGCAAGAGAGTTCGAAATTCATAATTTTATAGCGCTTTTTGGGTATTCTTATATTTTTTCTCTCTTATATTTTTATTCACGTTCTATTTGGTTAGTCGTTGGAGTTCATAGTGGTGTTAATTGGATTAATTTTTCTTTTTTTGGAACAAATTGGAAAATGGGAGCATTATATAATATTAGAATTTCCGAATTAACAACTTGGGTGTTTAATTATACAGATATTATTATTTATTTAATAATATTAGCACTTATAGTGTTATTGAATAAAAAAGGTTTTTTTAAGAAATGTTTTCCTGAAACAATCAAATAACGGGAATAAAGACTAAACCCAACAAAGAACTGTGGTGAAAAACAAGTAAAATCTCATTAATTCACCAACAAAGTACTTCTATAGTTTTGATCATATGGAATCCTTGCTTTTGCAATCGAAAAAGCTTGTTTTAGCAGCTTATTACAAACAGCTATTAAAGCTAGTTTTTTACTTTTTCCTTTTGCAACAATTCGATCATACAAAGCTTTACAAGCATTGAAACTGCATGAAAAAAGTAAATTTCTTAACTTTTGATTTCCTATTTTACTAATTCTATATTTTCCATGTACACTGGTTCCAATAACTCTAATGACTGGTGTCAACCCTGAATATGAACATAGTTCTGCTGCTGTCGAAAATCGAAAAAATTATGCTCCCCGACTTAGAAAAAGGAATCTATTATCTAAGTGTATACTTTGAAAATGGCAATAGAATAACATATAAAATTACACAATAACTATTGCTTTATTGCTTGTTAAAACACAATGCGTTTAGTAGATTGCACTAAAAAGGAGAATACCAGCAATGAATAAACTTCCTGTGACACTCACTTGTAGTTTTGAAACGTCCATTCTTCATTTACTAATCGTAAAATTGTACAAATCAAATATCATATAAAATGAATAAAATTGCATTAATTCTTTTGAGTTTCGGAATAATGACTGTTGCAAATTGTCAAGAAAAACTAAAAGACAACCAAGAGCTCATTGAAATTTATAAAAATGACCAAGCAGACAGACGAACGGACAATATTGATTGGACAATTGTATCAAAAAAAGACAGCCTAAGAGAAGTAAGGGTTTATCAATTGCTAGATTCAAATAAAGTACAAACTTCTTTAGACTACAATAATGCTGCAATGATATTCCAACACGGTGGAGATTCTACAGCCTACGGAATGGCTGTTCAATTAATGTACAAATCAATTGAATTAGATTCTACGGCGAATAAATGGCTTTTAGCAGCAGCAATTGACCGATATTTATTGAGCAAAAATGAACCTCAAATTTATGGAACTCAATATCAGAAATTTGGAAAAGATGCACCTTGGCAATTAGGAAAGATAGACACTACTCAAGTTTCTGATGCAGAAAGAATCGAATATGGTGTAGAAACATTGGCAGAACAAAGAGAAAGAGTGAAAGAGATGAACCTTAAAAGTTTATCTGAATTAGTGACGGAAGGAAAAACCATCCATGAAATAATTGAATTCATTCAATCGGAAAACATAGAAGACTCCGAATATAATCTTTCTGAAAGTGGAGTTAATAATTTTGGATATAATTTAATGGGAGAAGGAAAAACCAAAGAGGCATTGAAAATATTCCAACTCAATACAGAACTATATCCAAACGGATACAATACATTTGATAGTTATGGCGAATGCCTTATGCTTCTAGGAAAAAAAGAGGCTGGAGTAAAGGCGTACAAAAAGTCGTTAGAACTTAATCCAAAAAACAAGCATGCAGAAACGATTATCGAGCAGAACAAATAAACAATAACAGCATTTTAATGGATGTAGTTAATGCAAATTTTGGTACTTAATCAAAAGGTGAAATACCTTGAATTAAGTCCGTAAAATTTTTAATTTTGCAGATATTATATAAGTAATCGATAAAAAATAAAGAAGTACTTTATCGAGAAATCAGCGCTTCGAAAGCACTTGCTTTACTTTTACAAAAATTGAGAATAATTAAACAAGACAATAATAAATGATAATAGAACCTAGAACTCGTGGATTCATCTGCATAACGTCTCATCCAAAGGGTTGTGAACAAAGTGTATTGAATCAAATTGACTATGTACAGTCAAAAGAAAAAATTGAAAGTAAAAAGAATGTATTGGTCATTGGAGCGTCTACAGGATTTGGTTTGGCTTCTAGAATAACGAGTGCTTTTGGTTCAGGTTCATCCACAATAGGTGTGTTTTTTGAAAAACCGCCATCAGAAGGTAAAACCGCATCTTCAGGTTGGTATAATACCGCTGCCTTTGAAACGGAAGCGCATAAAAAAGGTCTTTATGCTAAAAGCATAAATGGGGATGCTTTTTCTAATGAAATAAAACAAAAGACGATCGATTTAATAAAGCAAGATCTGGGACAAATTGACTTAGTCGTTTATAGTCTTGCCTCGCCGGTAAGAACTCATCCAATTACCGGGGTCCGACATAAATCAACATTAAAACCAATCGGAGGAACATACACGAACAAAACGGTAGATTTTCACACAGGAGAAGTGAGAAATATCAGTATTGAGCCATGTACGGATGAAGATATTGAGAATACCATTGCTGTAATGGGAGGCGAAGATTGGGAAATGTGGATCAATGAATTAAAAAAAGAAAATTTACTTTCTGCTGATTTTAAAACGGTTGCTTATTCATACATTGGACCAAAACTTACGGAGGATGTATACCGAAAAGGAACGATTGGAAAAGCTAAAGATCATTTGGAAAAAACAGCCTTTACAATTACCGATTCACTAAAAGATATCAATGGAAAGGCATATGTTTCTGTAAATAAAGCATTGGTAACTCAGTCAAGTTCTGCAATTCCTGTCATTCCTTTATACATCTCTTTATTGTACAAAGTGATGAAAGAAAAAGGAGTGCAAGAAGGTTGTATCGAACAGATTTATAGATTGTATACAGAAAGATTATTCCTCGACGAAGTACCCACAGATTCAGCAGGAAGAATACGAATCGATGATCTGGAAATGCGTCCTGATATCCAGGAGAAAGTTGCGCAATTATGGGAAGAAGCTTCTACGAGTACATTGGCTTCCATTGGTGATTTAAAAGGATACAATACTGAGTTTTTCAACCTCTTTGGGTTTAATTATGACGAAGTTGATTACACAAAGGATACGAATGAAATGGTGAATATACCAGGCTTGCAATAAATACAGCAAGAACCTAGTTTAATCGCGTGTGAAAATAGTGTGATGGTGAGAAACAATCGTTACTAAAAAAGCAAGAATGAAATTATTCGTATTATTCTTTTTAAGCTCTTTTTTATTCTACCCCCAACAGGCTGAATTGAAGAATTTAAAAGTGACCATAACAAATATTAAAGTTGTAAAAGGAAATCTTATAATTAAAATCTTCAATAATCCAGAGTCTTTTCCTAGAAACGGTAAACCTTATAAGGTGTATTCGAAGAAAGTTACATCTAAGGTTGTAAGTGTGGTTCTAAAAGATTTAAAAAAAGGAAAATATGCAATTTCGCTTTACCACGATGCAAACGCTGACAATGAATGTAACATGAATTTTTTAGGAATTCCAACCGAATCCTTTGGGTTTTCAAGGAATTTTAAACCCACATTTTCAGGGCCATCTTTTGACGATTGTTCTATTGATTTGAAACAAGACATGTCCATTAAAATAGAATTGATTGATTAACGTTGAAGGGGGTAATGAAGAGAGAAAATAGATTTCCTTGGTGGATTAGAATTAGTTTAGTATTATTTTTAGTCGTCAATACTATTTACTCTTTTGGGCAGGAAAATATACCACAAGAACAAACCAAAAGTGAACTTCGAAAACTAAAAAGGAAGGAGAAAATAAAAGATGGAAAACTTCTTTTCACCCCAATTGTTATACCTGCTTATTCACCAGAATTAGGAGGGCTTATCGCTCTTGGAGGATTAGTAAGTTTTAAAACCAACCGAAAAGACAGCCTCCTTAAGCGTTCTTCCTTGCCATTTACTTTTGCTTACACAACCACAGGGGCCATTGTAGCATCTGGAATATTAGAATCATACTGGCTCAAAGACAAAATTAGGTTCAACCTAAACTTTGACTACAAGGATATGCCAGATAATTATTGGGGAGTTGGATATGAAAGTGCCTTTTACAAACACAAATCAGATTCTACCACATTCTATAACCGTAAATGGTGGTCTTTTCATCCCAGAATATTATATCAATTAAAACCTAATTATTTTATCGGATTGGACATTGATTATAATTCGACAAAGGGGAGTGAAGAAAGTAAAGTCGTGCTAAACGATTCAATATATATGGAATACAATAAACGCCCTTTAAACTCAGGTTTAGGGTTTATTCTGCGGTATGATTCACGAGATTACCCTGTAGATGCCCACTCGGGGTTCCTAATTGATTTTAGAACTACGTTTTATTCTCCTCAGCTGGGGGGAGACAATAGATATCAAGTGTACTTGATGGATTACCGCCAATTTATTTCAGCTCGATCAGGTTCAAGTGTATTTGCTTGGGAAGCTAAAGTACGAATAGCAAAAGGAGAGGTTCCGTATGGGGAAATGTCACAATTGGGAACTCCATTTGATTTAAGAGGTTATTTATGGGGAAGGTATAGAAATAATGACCTGTTTTACGCCATGTTTGAATATCGACATAAATTCTTGAAAAAGAATAAAGAAGAGAGTAAACATAGTATTGTAAGTTGGATTGCTGGAGGTAAAGTTTTTGACATTAACAATAAAACAAATCCGAATAATAAATGGTTACCCAATGCTGGGTTGGGATATAGATTTGAAATTCAGCCTAGGATGTATATCCGATTTGATTTTGGTGTTGGAAAAGAATCTTATGGTATGTATGTGAATTTCAACCAAGTATTCTAATTCACTTTAGCCAAAATACAGTAATAAAACAAGGAGGAAATGTTACGAAAGAAACAAAACTCGATTTAACATCAGTTGAATGAAAAAGTACATTCCAACACGAGTATTTTTCGAATAATTCATAAGGCTAACAAGGCTGTAAAGATTAAGAAAAGCTGTAACTGCTCATGTTCTTCGCCACAGTTTTGCTACACATTTATTAGGAAATGGTACAGATCTAAGAACCATTCAGGTTTTATTGGGATACAGTCGTTCAAAAACGACAGAAATTGACACTCAAGTTGCAATAAAGAATTTACAAACCATAAAAAGTTCATTTGAATTGTTAAATTTGAATGTAAAATAAAAACAATACACAATGGTAATAAAGTGCACTAGTGCACTTTATCCACTTGTTACCTGCAAACGAAAAAATGAACGTATTAGAAAATATTGAATATGTCAAATGGACAACAGAACTTTCTAAATAAACTTAAAACTAATTCAAAGCGGATTTTTCTGATTGACTCTTTCGGAGCGCTGCTAACTGCAATTTCATTATTCGGAATTTTAGCACAATTGGAACAATATTTTGGAATGCCAAGAAAGATACTATATCTATTATCTGGAATTGCTTTTTGCTTGTTTATTTACTCAATAAGTTGTCACAAACTTATTAAGTCAAATTGGAAACCTTTTTTAAGAATATTAATAATTTGTAATATCATCTATTCACTAATTTCCTTTGGGTTAATGATTAAGTATTCTGAAAAACTCACTGAACTGGGATGGATATATTTTATACTTGAATTAATAGTAATTGGAATAATCATTATTGTGGAATCTAAATCATATTTAAATCAAGTATAGGAACTGAAAAAAAATGAATATGAAGGTGTACCGCACAAAAAAATATTTCAAATGAAGATATGTTTTTCACATATAATACCTCTTTTGCTTCTGACTTTAATTACAAGCATAGCATTGGGGCAAACTCAGATTAAAATTAAGTTGACAATTGATACTGACTGTGTATGTAATGATTCTTTAACTTCTAAATTAAATGGAAAATTTGATATTTATACCTACGCTCCACTGACAAATTCAAGCAACTATACTGACAACATAATTAAAGAATTAAAGCTAGAAAAAGAACAAACAATATTCTTAGAGCGAGGGTCATACAAATTTATTTACAATCCCTCTGATTCGTCAGAAAGAAAAAGTCAGTACTATTTTGCTTTAAGTAACTATGAAATACAAATTCATCTAAACTGCTTTTTCTTTAACAAAAGTTACCCTTCGTTATTGGATCTAATGGGCAAAAAGGATTCGTTTGTTATTAGCTCAACATATTCTGGTATTACCAATGGCGGAACAATAATTCCTACCCATACTGTTGTAATTTTTAGAAAACGGAAAAAATATTATGCGTCATACTATAAATCTGAGCAAAGAGGACTATCAATTCCTACCATATCAATAAAAGACTCTAAACACAAACCTCAGATTTTACTAACAGAAGAACAAGTACAGCGATTCAGACAGTTTGAAGTTAATTTCTTAAAACTGTCAATCAATGACAACCTAAGTTATGAAGTGAATACAAAAAATAACATTTGGATTAATGACAAAAAGATTAGTTTTGATTCCAAGGGTTACATTGCTCTACTACTGTGGAATGAATTAAATAAAACTACTGCCAACAAAGAATAAATCGCATTTAAACGCGTCTTATACAAACCGTACATAAAAAATACTTCAATGGGATACATACACAATATAATTAATTCATTAGATAAAGAAGAAGAACTTGGTAATTTATCGTTTGATGAAAGATTTAAAAAACCGATTAATAACAAGTCAATTCAGTTACTAAACGAAAATAAAATAAGTTCTAAAATCATTGAAGAGTATTCTGAATCAGATGGTTTCTTTATAAATTGGTGGAAAGATGAAAATAAGAAGATTGGAGGAGAGTTAAATTTGAGTCCTTCTAAATTTTTATTGCAAAACGAGCCAACTCTAAAAACTGAATGTGATATGGATTCAGAAATGGATCAAGAATTACGATATTTTAGATTATTTGATGTGCCAACAATGAATAGCCAAGTCGGTTTTTTTGCTTTACCAAATATAGAACCTTCACAAAATTTATATTTTAGAATGGTTGGCGATAAATGGGCGTCAGATTTAGACGTAGATATTGACGGCTATTTTAAAATGGCATTGGCTTCAAAAATATTCTTTTATTGGCAAATAGTGCTTATTGATATAAAAGAGGGAACTATATCTGATGAAACCAAGACGTTTAAAAAAGAAATGCCCAAAATATTCTCCGACTTTAATTGGGATGAATTTGTAGCACTTTATCAATCACTCAGGTTGTCGAAATAAGAAAAAATTACCCCAACAAACCCCAATTTGAACACAAACTCCAGAATAACTTCAGTTCTCAAAGCGTCTTACATCGACTCTTCCATTACAGGGGTAGAAACATTCCACCTGTCCGAATTAAAAAGCATACCGAATCTAGATTTCGAACTACCAACTAATATTCGTTTAGGACATTTAGTCGAAAGAATAGTGGCGCAATTGGTTAAATCATCGAATAATTTCAAAATCCTTTATGAAAATACCCAAATCATTGACGATAAAACAACCATCGGTGAAATTGATTTCATTCTACAAGAAAAACAAAGCAAAGAAATCATTCATCTTGAATTGGCGTATAAATTCTACCTACTTGATCCTACAATTTCTTCCGACACAATTAATAACTGGATTGGACCGAATAGAAACGACTCGTTGAAACAGAAATTAGAGAAACTCAAAAACAAACAATTTCCTTTATTATTCGATGAACGAACACAAGAACGTTTTAACGACATCGATGTGCAGTCTGTTACACAAAAACTATGCTTACTAAGCTCATTATATCTTCCGCATGATTTTAAAGAAAACATTCCGCCGGTATACCAAAAAGCAATAAAAGGGTTTTACATCAATTATACATCTTTTTTAAAATTGAATCACGACGATAAATACTATTTTATTCCACCCAAAAAAGAATGGGGAATAGATTCTTCGGAGAATGTAAATTGGTTGCGATTCAATGAAATTGAAGAACAGATAAAAACAAATTTCACCGAAAAACAAGCACCACTTTGTTGGCAAAAGCACAACGATATTTTTTCAGAATTCTTTATTGTTTGGTGGTAGATTGACGGATAAAAAATCACTTTCCAAAACTCTTCTGCATTTCATTATCTATAGACACCCGCGTCCTGCCATCAAACTCGTCCTTTCATCGAGCTTGTCCGGTCATCAAACTCGTCCATTCATCAAACTCGTCCTTTCATCGAGCTTGTCCGGTCATCAAACTCGTCCTTTCATCGAGCTTGTCCGGTCATCAAACTCGTCCATT
>CAYLWS010000085.1:0-10575 GCA_964387525.1 uncultured Fluviicola sp. | reverse complement strand
GAATAGGGTTTTATTTAGCATCTATCGTAAGTATTCTATTCATTGTACTCACAATTATACACCTTATTAAAACGATACGCTTCAAAAAAGTTGAATTGGATTTTTAAACATTCTTCCATTCTTACTTGGCTAAGTATATAAACGATTCAATTTCGAGAAGAATTTAGTTCGAAAAATGCAAAAGAAACGAAAAAGAATATCTATATTGCGCAAATTCTGAATAGACCCTATTTAATGACACAATACCATGACTAAAAAAGAAAAATTTGAAATCGAATTCTTATTTAACACTTCACCAAAAGTTTTAGATAAAATGATTAGTACTCCAAGCGGATTGAGTGAATGGTTCTGCGACGATGTTAATATTAAAGATGATATATATAGCTTTATTTGGGATGGTAGTGAAGAAGACGCTCGTCTTTTGACAAAAAAAACAAATGCAAAGGTTAAGTGGAGATGGATTGAAGATGAAGAAGATGGAAATGATTCTTTCTTTGAAATTCGTTACGAAGTGGATCCGATGACTAAATCAGTTTTACTTATTGTCACAGCTTTTGCAGAACCAGATGAGCTAGAAGATGCTCAACTCCTTTGGGAATCTCAAATAGAAGATCTTAAAAGAACTATTGGAGCTTAAACAATACATTTCTTTATTTTTCGTTGAATAATAAAAAAACATTGCCATTGAAAAGACTTTATGCATTCAGCATTCGTTCTTTTATAGGACCCTTTATTATAACATTTGCAATTTCAATGTTCATTTTGATTATGCGATTTTTTTGGTTGTATATAGATGACTTAATGGGTAAAGGACTTTCAATTCTCGTTATTCTTGAATTATTATTCTACGTTTCTGCAAGTTTAATCCCCCTCGCTTTACCCTTGGCTATTCTTCTTTCGTCAATTATGACAATGGGGAACCTATCCGAGAACAATGAATTAACAGCTTTAAAAGCCAGTGGATTATCTATTTACCGAATATTAAAACCACTGACTTTTGTAATTCTCATCATCGCTACAACTACTTTCTTTTTTGCTAACTACATTATTCCAGTTGCTAACTTGAAACTGCATTCCCTCATTTACGATATTCAGAACAAAAAAATGACTTCAGTGATGAAACCGGGAACATACAGCACTGAGCTTGATGGATATGCAATTAAAATTGATGAAGGTGAAGGAAACCAATTCAAAGGGATTTTAATCCACGATGCAACAAATCCAAGTGAACTAAAAACGATTCGTGCTGAATCAGGCACACTCTATAAAACTGAAAATGGCAATAATTTGTTCTTTGAACTAAAGAATGGACACGTTATTGAAGAGCTTGACCCTGCCCCTACATCTTACTCCAACAACGGAACAACAGCGAGTAAAGTCAATACAAGAAGATCAAGACGCTCAACTTTTGACCAAGCAACATTCAAAATAGACCTCTCGGGCTTTGACTTAAGTCGTTCCAAGGATGATCTTTTCAAAGACAAACATGAAATGCTTAACGTTTTCCAAATTCAATACGCTAAAGATTCTATTCGTCAACATGGAGAAGAAGTTTTAAGTAACTTTTTATTGAGTTTCCAAAATGATTATCCTTACTTTTTGGCTGACAAATACAATGAAAATAGTCGAGAAACAGATAATAGCAATAAAATAAACCTCCCAGATACAGCCAAAGACACGATAATCAGTTTTGTAAATCTAAGTACCAAAGAAAAAGAGGAAGCAATTATCTACACCCAAACAATGTTGCGTAACAAGAATAATCAATTGAAGTCTCAAGGTCAATTTTTGAGTGGATTAAATAAAGATGTGATCAGTTTCATGATAGAGTTTCATCGAAAATTTGCTTTAACTTTTGCAATTATAGTCTTGTTTTTCATTGGTGCACCACTTGGCGCAATTGTTAAAAAAGGTGGGTTTGGAGCTCCGGTTGTAATTGCAGCATTATTGTTCATGGTCTACTTTGTTTTATTGACAATTGGTGAAAACCTTGCTGTAGGAGGAGTCGTCACTCCCTTTGTAGGCATGTGGTTCCCCGCATTAATTCTTTCTCCATTGGCATTTTGGTTCATGCAAAAAGCAGCAAAGGATCGCCCATTATTTGATTTCAGCACTATTACCAACCTTTTCAGAAAGAAATAGTGAAAATTCTATACATCACCAACAAACCTGTTTACCCAAAAATTGATGGTGGATGTGTTGCCATGGAAAATTTCCTGCAGAATCTATTGTTTCAAGATTGTAATGTAACTCATATTGCTATTTCAACACAGAAACATCCATTTGATAAAATGGATTATCCTAAGGCTATTCTCCAAAGAATTAAATGCTCTTCTGTGGAAATCGATACTCGAATTAAACCAATCAATGCACTTTTCAGTCTTTTCAAAAAGAGCTCTTACCACATTGACCGGTTCTATTCACCTGCATTAATTCAAAAAATAAAAGAACTACTTCATCAACAATCATTTGATTGTATTATTTTAGACAGCCTATACTCTACCGCTCACCTTCCTGAAATAAAATCATTATTTCGTGGAAACATTTTCATTAGAACACACAATGTTGAAAGTGAAATATGGAGAGACTTAGCTCAAAATGAAAAGAATTCAATCAAGAAATTGATTTTAGGCAAGCTCGCTAAAGATTTAAAATTATACGAAATTAAAACACTGAATAAAGCAGATGGAATAATTAGCATTTCAAAAGACGATGTATCAATTTTTGAGAGAATTGGTGTTTCAACAAAAAAATGTGTTGTTTCCGTATCTATTCCAACAAACAATGTTGTGAATAATTATGAAGCCAATGATTTATTTCACATTGGAGCAATGAATTGGAAACCGAACAAAGAAGCAACTGACCGACTCATCAACCTCTTTCCAAATATTTCTAATCAAACAAACAGCAAACTTCACTTAGCTGGAAGTCATTTCCCTGAGAACATGAAAGTCTCTGGAGAAATAACAATTCATGGATTCGTGGAAAATATTTTTGAATTTGCCATTGAATGTGGAATCCTTATAACACCTATAATTTCAGGTTCAGGAGTACGGATTAAAATCCTCGAAATGATGTCTGCTGGAATCCCAGTGATCACCACTGAAAAAGGAGCTGCTGGAATTGAATACCAATCTAAAGATTGTTTGATTATTGCTGATACTGATCAGCAAATAGTATCAGAAAGCATTCTTTTGATTAAAAATAAAGAAAGGAGAATGGAAATCGGGAAAAATTCACGTTCTTACATTCAAAATAATCATTCTATTGAAAAAATAAGTCAACAACTCATTGAATTCATCCGATAAAAATAAAGACCAATTGTTGATGATTGTATCACGATTTCCTTATCCTCTGGACAAAGGAGATAAATTACGTGCTTACCATCAAGCCAAAGAATTGAACAAGTATTTCAACTTGACTTTATTTATTCTAAGCGACAAAATCATCCGTGAAAGTGATCGAAAAGAAGTCGAGAAAATTTGCTCTAAATTGGTTGTTTTTAAGTTGAGCTGGTACTCTAAGTTGTTCAACATGTTTCGTTCATTTATAAATAATGAACCCTTGCAAATTGGTTATTTTTATCACACTAAAGCAAAGAAAAAAATTCTAGCTCTTATTGAAGAAGGCACATATAAACACATTTACTGTCAACTAATTAGAACAGCAAAACTTTGTAAAGACATTCATCATATCCCTAAGACATTGGACTATATGGATGCATTGAGTAAAGGGGTTGAGCGGAGGATAAACCGTCAACCTTTTTACAAAAAATGGATTTTTAAACTCGAAGCGGAAAGGTTGCAGAAATACGAACGTTCTATTTTTGATTATTTCGAATTCAAAACAATTATCAGTGATCAAGATAGACAATTGATATATCATCCAGAACGAAACGATATTGTATCGATTCCAAATGGAATTGACGCAACCTTTTTTGATTACCCAAAAGTTGAAAAGGAATATGATTTTGTTTTTGTAGGAAATATGAGCTACCCCCCGAACATTGACGCTGTGCATTACATCGTTCAAAACATCCTCCCTTTTGTGGAGAATTCTACCTTACTCATTTCAGGAGCTTCACCAGCTTCATCTGTTGTAGAATTGTCTAAAAATGTGGATAACGTCACACTGACAGGTTGGGTCGATGACATTCGCGACTCTTATGCAAAAGGTCGAATTTTTCTTGCGCCGATGATGATTGGAACAGGAATGCAAAATAAATTACTCGAAGCAATGGCAATGGGAATACCTTGCATAACTTCTAAGCTCGCCAATAATGCAATCGGAGCAATTCACCAAAAAGAAATTCTTGTCGGCGAAAACAAAGAAGAATTTCTCCAACTTATTGAGCACTTACAAAATGATGATCAATTCGCTTCTTCTATTGCAGAAAACGGAAGAACATTAGTGAAGAATAAATTCAGCTGGAAAAAATCTGTAGATGAATTGATTGAAAAGACAATAAAAGCCTAGCCATTTTTCTTATTCAATATTTTCTTTCTATACTTATTTTCTGTATCTTTAAAACAATTAATTAATAACATGAATATAAATTTAGCCGTTTTAATCGACGGAGACAATATACCATCAGCCTATGTAAAGGAAATGATGGAAGAGATCGCCAAATATGGCAACCCAACAATTAAACGAATTTACGGTGACTGGACCAAGCCGCATTTATCCAAGTGGAAAAAAATGCTTTTGGACAATGCTATCACACCTATACAACAATACGGATACACTACAGGGAAAAATTCAACCGATTCAGCAATGATCATTGACGCAATGGATATTTTATATTCTGAGAAAGTCAATGGATTTTGCATTGTTTCAAGTGACAGTGATTTTACACGTTTGGCAACTCGATTAAGAGAAGCAGGCATGCAAGTGATCGGAATTGGCGAGAAAAAAACCCCCAATCCTTTCATTGTTTCATGTGATAAATTCATTTACATTGAAGTTTTAAAGAAAAAAACAGACAAAAGAGCCAGTACAACTGATAAATCAACGGAAAAAGATGTCGTTGAGAAAATATCTCGTAAACAAATCAACCTGATCAAGACAACCATTAACGATGTTTCAGACGATGACGGATGGGCATTTCTAGGAGATGTTGGAAGTTTGATTCAAAAAAAACAACCCAATTTCGATTCAAGAATTTACGGATTTGAGAAATTAACACAATTGATCAAGTCGATCGAAGAATTTGAAATTGAGCAACGAGATACTCCAAAAAGTAGACATAAATTAATTTTCGTAAAGAATTCTGTAAAGAAATCGAAGAAATAGTCGTTTAATCATTTATTCAAAGACAAAAAGAGAACGAATCTCATTAAATTCAATTAATTTTGTCGAAATATTTTAATGCAACTATGCAATTTCAATTAAACACAATCGAGGAAGCCCTCGAAGATATAAAAAATGGAAAAGTAATCATCGTTGTAGATGACGAAAACCGAGAGAATGAAGGCGATTTTTTAACTGCCGCTCGAAATGTAACTCCAGAAATCATCAACTTCATGGTTACTCATGGTCGAGGTCTTGTTTGCGCACCACTTGTTGAAAGTCTTTGTGATGAATTAGGTTTAGAAATGATGGTTCAATCCAATTCTGCAGCATACGAAACACCCTTTACAGTTTCCGTTGATTTGAATGGTCAAGGTTGTACAACAGGAATTAGTGCTCAAGATCGTTCTAAGACAATCAAAGCATTGATTGACCCAAATACTCGCCCAGAAGAGTTAGGTAAGCCTGGTCATATCTTTCCATTGCGTGCACGAAAAGGTGGCGTTTTAAGAAGAGCTGGACATACAGAAGCTGCGATTGATTTATCAAGAATGGCTGGTTTTGAACCTGCAGGAGTTATCGTTGAGATACTGAATGAAGATGGGACAATGGCTCGTTTACCTCAATTGATTGAAATTGCGAAGAAATTTGATTTAAAACTCATATCAATCGAGGATTTAATTGAGTACAGAATAAAAAATGAATCCTTGATTAAAAAAATAATTGATGTTAAAATGCCGACTGAATTCGGTAATTTTGATTTACATTTATTCAAAGAAATCAATTCTGAGAAAGAGCATTTAGCACTTGTAAAAGGAGAATGGAAAGAAGATGAAGCTGTTTTAGTTCGTGTACATTCTTCTTGTATGACAGGAGATATTTTTGGATCTTGTCGTTGTGATTGCGGTCCACAGCTTCAAAAATCGATGGAAATCATTGAAAAAGAAGGCAAAGGAGCAATCATATACATGAACCAAGAAGGTAGAGGAATTGGTTTGACAAATAAATTGAAAGCTTACAAATTACAAGAAGAAGGTTTTGATACTTTAGAAGCGAACATTGAACTTGGTTTTAAAGGCGACGAACGTGATTATGGTATTGGTGCTCAAATTATTCGTGAGTTGGGAATTTCAAAAATTAGACTGATGTCAAACAATCCAAAAAAACGTACAGGTTTAATTGGTTATGGTTTAGAGATTGTTGAGAATATTCCTCTCGAAATTAAAAGTAATAAACACAACAAACTTTATCTTGAAACAAAGCGTGACAAGATGGGACATACTTTAAAAGTAAAGGATTAATGCTTCGTACCGTCGGTATACAGAAATCTTATGATGATCTTCAAATTCTCAAAGGAATTGATTTAACGATCAAAAAAGGTGAAATTGTTTCGATTGTAGGTCCTTCTGGTGCAGGTAAAACAACTTTACTTCAAATACTTGGAACATTAGACCGTCCAGATCATGGTGAAGTTTTTATTGATGGAGTGAACCCTTTTGAATTAAGTAAGAAGAAATTATCCGCTTTTCGTAATCAATCGATTGGTTTTATTTTTCAATCACATCAGTTATTACCTGAATTTACAGCAGAAGAGAACATTATTCTTCCAGCTTTAATTAAAGGCGTTTCGCAAAACGATGCTAAAAAAGAAGCGCAAAAACTTTTATCGATTCTTGGATTACAGAAAAGGTCTGCCCACAAACCAAGTGAATTATCTGGAGGTGAGCAACAACGAATTGCTGTTGCTCGCTCATTAATCAATTCTCCAAAAGTTATTTTCGCAGATGAACCAACAGGAAATCTTGATACGCAGAACTCAAATGAACTGCATCAGCTTTTCTTTGATTTGCGTGATCAATTTGAACAAACGTTTGTCATTGTTACCCACAACATGGAGTTAGCAAAAATGACGGATAGGATGTTGGTAATGAAAGATGGAATAATTGTCGATTGATTTTAAGTATTTTACATCTAAAAATGTTTACTTTTAGGAAAAAAATGACTTTAGATTACATTAAAAGTGCACGAAATCAATTCCAGCATTATAAAAACATTTCTGAAAAAACATTTGAACAATTAAATGAATCTAGTTTGTTTTGGAAGTTCAATGAAGAATCTAACAGCATTGCAATCATCGTAAAACATTTATCGGGCAATATGATGTCAAGGTGGACTGACTTCCTCACAACTGATGGAGAAAAAGATTGGAGGAAAAGAGATTTAGAATTTGAAAGTGATATAGCAACAAAAGAAGAAATGATGCTAAAATGGAATCAAGGTTGGGAATGTCTTTTCACAGCATTAGATTCAATTTCGGAACATGATCTTAAATCAAAAATGATTTTAATCCGAAATGAGGAACACACAATTACCGAAGCAATAAACAGACAGTTAGCCCATTATTCTTACCACATTGGTCAAATTATTTTCATTGGAAAAATGAAAAGTAATGACTGGAAATCATTAACAATTCCGAAAGGAAATTCTGAAAATTACAATTCTGAAATGTTTTCAAAGAAAAAGTTCAAATGAATATCGAAAATCAATCACAACTTAGAGATCTTTACGGTCCCCCAAGTGATCGAGCCAAGAATAAAGTTCTGAATTCACTCGAAAAACATTCAAAACACTTCATTGAGCACTCCCCTTTCATTGTTATTTCCACTTCTGACAATTCTGGAAATATGGATGCATCCCCTAGAGGTGGCGAGGCTGGTTTTGTAAAAATTACAAATTCTAACGAAATCATTATTCCTGATTTTAAAGGAAATAATCGCATTGATAGCTTATCAAATATTCTTGAAAACAAATCAATTGGCCTCCTTTTTTTTATTCCAGGTATTGATGAAACCCTTAGAATAAATGGTAGTGCTAAAATCTCAACAGCAACAAAGTACCTAAACTTATTTACAGTAGACAATCGTTTGCCAACTTCATGTATTTTAGTTTCTATAAATGAAGTATTTCTTCATTGTGCAAAGGCTTTTATGCGTTCAAAATTGTGGGATAAAAATGCACAGATTAATCCTTCAGAATTCCCCACTATGTCAGAGATGTTAAAAGGTCAACTAGGATTATCGGGTAAAGTAGAATCACGTAAAGATATGATTGAACGATATCAGAAAGATATTTAGGTACAGAATCCATTCTCTATCTCAAAAGAAACACAGAACGACTCTATCTGTATTTTTTTAACTTTTTTTTACGTATCGGACATTCAATGTCACTACCTATTTTATTAAAAAAGATGAAATTTGTTCTATAATAATTCTAACAAATACTTTTTTATGAAACATTTATTTAGTTTACTTTTCATCCCGTTTACATTCATATTATACGGACAAGGTTCTGAAAGTAGTATTTTATTTAACGGAAACAATGAAAGAATTGAGCTCCCCGCAGATATTCTCTCTAACCCAAGTGAGTTAACAATAGAATTTTGGTTAAAATCAAACAACACTGGAAATAATCCAATTAATCAAATGCCTTACTCAATAGAAGGTCATTATTTTGCTCGAATTTTAACGAATGGGGATCTTCTTTTTGTATTTGATGGTACTACTCAAGGTTCAACAGTGTTTTCTGCTGGACTCAATGATAATAAATGGCATCATATCGCAGGTGTAAATAACGGCACACATACAACAGTTTATGTCAATGGAATAAAGCTTGGAAGTTTTCTTGACATTATTGATCAAACTAATTCACACAATAGGGTTTCAACAATTGGAAGTCAATGGAATAATACTCGTAATTTTAACGGTGAAATTGATGAATTTAGAATTTGGACTACTGCTCGAACACAAGATCAAATTAGAGAAAAAATGACATCTCGTTTATCTGGAGCTGAAAATGGATTGTTCTTGTATTACAAATTTGACGAAGGTTATGGCACAAATGTTCTAGATGAACTTGGAACTAACAATGGAATTCTAAAAAACATGAACCCAGTGTCAAATTGGAAAGCTTCTGCTGCTCCAATCGGAGATGAAAGTATTTACGTTTACCCTACAAATGGAAATTGGAACAATGTTTTGGTTTCTTTAAATTCTATCGACAGAGGAAACGTAGAAATCAAAAACATAATTGGAAACCACAAAGGTTTACACCTCTATAGAGTAGATGGAGTTCCTAATTCAATAATTGGTATTAACCCTCCTCTTGGCTCCAATGATGTGTATTATGGTGTTTTTCTTACAGAGGAAATCAATAACAATTACGAAATCGAGTATGATTTTTCAAATTACGCTGACGCCGTGAACGAATACCCTAATTTAATTCTCTACAAAAGAAAAGACAACTCAACCGTCAATTGGATGAATACAAATGCAGCAATTACTGGAAATAGTTTGGTCAAAACAATTGATCAGTCAAGAGAATTCATTATTGCTGGAAGTAGTGCTGTTTTACCGATTGAACTTGTTGGATTTAACGTTCAATCAATTAATTCCAGCTCTGTAGAAATTAACTGGAAAACTATTTCAGAAATCAACAATGACTATTTTACAGTTGAACGTTCGCAGGATAATCAACTATGGGATTTTGTTGACGAGATAGATGGCGCTGGAAATTCAACAGAAACAATAACGTATCATTCATACGATGATGATCCTCAAAACGGCACTATGTACTACCGTTTAAAACAAACTGATTTTGATGGTCAATACTCTTATTCTGAAATAAAATCTGTACGTATTGAAATTGTTCAAGAAGTTGAAGTCTCTGCTTACCCAAACCCAACGAGTACTTTAGTTCAAATTACAAGCACTCCTTCTGAGTTAGAGACTGTTCGTGTTTATAATTCTTTTGGACAAGAAGTTACAGTACAAGTACAGCAATTCAAACAACAAGAAAATGAAACTGTATTGGATTTTTCTCAATTAGATTCTGGCGTTTATATTATTCAAACAAAAACGAAGAGTACACGAATAATAAAAACCTAGATAAAATTCTACATCTATATTTTATAATTAATTTGGTGATTTGACAGAGAGGTTTTACTCCAGAACGAGTAAAGCCTCTTTCATTCTACTCTACTACAAGTACATCTTTCTTAGAGAAACGTTTCATTTCAACTTCAAAATCTATTCTTCCGACATTTATCCCTGCCCAACCAACTTGATTTACAAGAACAGTATCTCCTTTCTTGTTCAGCATTTCTGTAGGTTTCTCTAGAAAAGTATGCGTATGTCCACCTATAATAAGGTGACTGTTTTCGGTTTGTTGTGCTAAAACAAGGTCAGAAACCTTACCTGACTCGTATTTGTACCCCAAATGTGAAAGACA
>CAYLWS010000084.1:0-11158 GCA_964387525.1 uncultured Fluviicola sp. | reverse complement strand
CATTGCAGCTTCTAATGCTTTATGAATACGTTGCTTTGTTATTGTTGATGTAAATAGAATTGGAACGTCATTGAAAGGTGCTAATTGCTCTCTTACATGTTCTTCTGCGGCTTTCATTGTAGTGTGGTCTTTCTCAATTAAATCCCACTTGTTAATTAAAACAACAACTCCCTTTGAATTCTTCTCAATGATGTAGAAAATATTCAAATCTTGTTTCTGAATTCCCTCTTGAGCATCAATCATGAAAATACAAACATCAGAATTTTCAATTGCACGAACAGAACGAAGTACAGAATAGTATTCAATATCTTCGTGGACTTTAGCTTTCTTACGAATTCCTGCTGTATCAATCAACATAAAATCAAAGCCAAAAGCATTGTACCTCGTATTAATTGCATCTCTAGTTGTTCCAGAAATATCTGTAACGATGTTTCTTTCTTTTCCTGTTAAAGCATTCACCAATGATGATTTACCAACGTTTGGTTTACCAACAATAGCAAAATGAGGCAAGTCATTACCAGCATTAGCAGAATCATCTTCTGGATCAAATTCTTTCACTACGTCATCCAATAAATCTCCAGTACCACTACCGTTTGTAGCAGAAAGATCGTAAACGTCTCCTAGGCCAAGTGACCAGAATTCTGCGGATAATCCAACACGACCAGTGTTGTCTACTTTATTTCCAACAATGAATACTTTCTTTCCTGATTTTCGTAGAAGTCGAGCAACAACCTCATCTAAATCAACAATTCCAGTGGTAACATCTAGCATGAAAACGATTACGCTTGCTTCATCAATCGCAATTTCAACTTGCTTTCTGATTTCGGCTTCGAAAATATCGTCAGAACCTTTGACGTAACCTCCTGTATCAATGACAGAAAATTCAACTCCATTCCATTCTCCACGACCATAAATTCTATCTCGTGTTACACCACTGATTTCTTTTACAATTGCATTTCTCGATTCTGTAAATCGGTTGAAAAGTGTAGATTTCCCTACATTAGGTCGACCAACTATAGCTATAATATTACTCATAATTTTCTAATTCTGTATTCTTAAATTCTCTGTGAAGAATTAATATCCGTATTTCTTTAATTTCTGTGCTGAAGCTCTCCAATCTTTATCCACTTTTACAAAAGTTTCTAAGAATACTTTCTGGTCAATGAATTTTTCCATTTCTTTACGAGATTCATAGCCAATTCGCTTCAACATATCACCACCACGACCGATAATGATTCCTTTTTGCGAGTTTCGTTCAACGATAATCAATGCTCTAATTCGTGTAATATCGGGCTCTTCAATGTATTCCTCTATTTCAACTTGTGTTGCATATGGAATTTCTTTTCTACAATGAATGAAAATTTTCTCTCGAATTATTTCAGAAATAAAGAAGCGCATTGGTCGGTCGGTCATCGCATCTTTTTCATAATACGGTGGACTTTCCGGGATATTTGCTTTAATTTCTTCCCAAACACCGTCAATTCCAAATCCATGTAAAGCTGAAATTGGGAAAATACGTGCATTAGGCAATTTATTCTGCCAATAGGCAAGTCTCTCTGCTATTTTATCTTGTTCAGAAATGTCCATTTTATTGATCAAACAAAGAACCGGTATTCTCAGTTTTTGAATACGCTCCAAAGTTTCCTTATGGTTCATTTCATTTTCGTACGGGTCTGTTAAGAATATCAATACATCGGCATCTTGGATGGAAGAATTGACATAATCCATCATATTGTCGTGTAATTTATACGCAGAATTAACTACTCCTGGAGTATCGGAAAAAACAATTTGATGATCTTCATCATTTACAATCCCTAAAATACGATGTCGTGTTGTTTGTGCTTTCGATGTAACGATGGATAGTTTTTCACCAACCAATCTGTTCATAAGCGTTGATTTACCAACGTTAGGACTCCCAACAATACTGACAAAACCTGATTTATGCTTCATTTTATTCATTTCAATCTGCAAAGAAAGGTAAATTTAACGGGAGTAGGGTGGTTTTACATCAGCATAATACATTTTTATTTTTCATCTTCGTGTTTAAAAGACTTGATTTGCATGCATTTTGAACAAAACTCTGTGTTTCCCTGTGGTGTTTCTTATTTCTCTGTGTAACAAATGCAAACAAAAATTACACAGAGTTCATAGAGTAAAAGAGGGAATGATGTTGTTTTTAAGTTTTTTTTTACGATTTTTATAGAAACTATAAAAAATGGGTTTAATATACGCTTCAATAGATATTGGTTCAAATGCAATTCGCTTGTTGTTTGAGCAAGTATATGAAACTAAAAAAGGACCAATTTTTAAGAAGTTGTCCCTTGTTCGCTTGCCCGTTCGTTTAGGTGAAGATGCATTTGTGAAAGATTATATTTCAACGAAAAAAGCACAAAAAGTATTGCATATTGCACATTCTTTCAAACATTTGTGTGAGGTGTTTGAAGTAGATGCTTATTTAGCAACAGCAACATCTGCGATGAGAGATGCTAAGAATGGAGGAAAAATCATTCAACAAATCAAAGATGAAACGGATATCGATGTTCGTATTATTCCAGGCGAAGAAGAGGCCAGTATTTTATACGAAAGTATTTTTAATACGGGGAAAATTGATTCCAATAAATCGTATGTTTTTATTGATGTAGGAGGGGGGAGTACAGAGATTAACCTTTTTGAAAATGGTGTTCGAGAAAAATGGAAATCCTTTAACCTTGGTACAGTTCGCTTAAAGGAAGGTATTCAAAATCCGGACGAATGGGGAAGAATGGAAAAATGGATCAAAAAAAATATTAAATCTGAAAACCCAGATTTTGCCGTTGGAACAGGAGGGAATATCAATAAGATTTATAAATTATGTGGATTAGGAGATTGGAAAATACTTACCAGAGATGTTTTGGATGCCAAAATTAAGGAATTAGCTACTTTTTCTCAAAAAGAATTGATTGAAAAATTTGAATTAAAATCTGACCGAGCAGATGTAATTGTAGAAGGTGGAGAAATATACCTTCGCGCCATGAAAGCTGCTAAAGTAAAAGAAATGATTGTTCCAAAAGTTGGGCTGTCTGACGGGTTGATTCGTAGAATGTATTTAGAAGGTAGGTAATTCTACCAACTTCCACCAGCTCCACCACCGCCAAAACCACCTCCACCGAAACCTCCAAAACCACCTCCGGAGCTTCCTCCACCAAAGCCACCGCTTCCGTATCCACCACCAAATCCTCCAGATGAGAATGTACCTCCTGAATTACTTCTTCTTTTTGCTAAAAGAGCTGCCGCAGCTGCAGCGTAGGTAATTCCTTTTACAGCGGCATACTTTTTTGTTTGGAAATGATTGGCGATCTTAAAAATGGTAAAGAAGAATATTCCAAAAATAATGAAGTAAATAAATCCTCCCCCGCCATTGTTTTTTCCGATGTCTTCCGCAGTGAATTCTCCAGAAGTTAATCGTGTAGTAGATTGTACAGCAGCCATGATTCCAGTATAATAATCATTGTTTTTAAAATTAGGAATCATTTTAGATTCTACAATTCGTTTACACAATGCATCTGGCAAAGCACCTTCAAGACCGTAGCCTGTTGCAATAAATGCTTTCCCTCGGTTGTTTCCAACCTTTGGCTTTATCATGATGACAATACCATTGTCCTTTTTATCTTGACCAACGCCATATTTTTCACCCAAAGCATAAGTAAACTCAGCTCTGTCATAACCGCACAAATCTTTGACTGTTATGACCAAAATTTGATTTGAAACAGAATCATTAAAAGCTTCCAGTGCTGTTTGAATCGTTTGTTCTTCTTGAGGTGTAAGGAGATCAGCGTAATCTTGTACCAAATCTTGCTTTGGTGTTTTATTCAAGATGCAATCATCCTCTTCTTGAGCAAATGAGGCAAAAGAAGAAAAAAGTAATAATGCGGCAAGTATTGCTTTCATAGTTGTTTTTTTATTCACCAAAAGAAATGTCATCTGATAATTCATTGATGTCATTCTCTTGGTACGGGAAGTGATTTTTCAATTGTTCTCCAGCTTCAGTGATGCCAGAGACTAGTCCTTCCGTTATTTTCCCTTCTTTAAAGTTTTGAATCATTAAATCTTTGGTACTGTTCCAAAAGTTATTGGACACAACTTCATCAATTCCTTTACCTCCAATGATGGCCATTTTTTTATCTACAAATGACAGAAAAATTAAAACACCATTATTTAATTGAGTTTTATCCATTTTTAATTGATAGAAAACTTCTACTGCTTTGTCTAAAACATCTTCACTACAAGTTGATTCAATATGAACGCGTATTTCACCTGAAGTATTTAACTCAGCTTGTTTTATTGCAGAGGTAATCAGTTCTTGTTCCTTTTTGGAAAAAAAATTCTTTGCCATTGATTTGTGAATTAAGTATTATTAAAACTCAACAGTCGGTGCAACGTTTGCTCCTTCAACTGATTGGAAATAAACTTTTTTCTCAAATCCAAACATGTTTGCATATAAATTCTTAGGAAATTTACGGATGTACGTGTTGTAATCTTTGGCAGAATCATTGAATTTTTTACGTTCAACAGAAATTCTATTCTCCGTTCCTTCCAATTGAGATTGTAGTTCCAAAAAGTTTTGATTCGCCTTTAAATCAGGATATCTTTCTACGACTACCATCAACTTACCTAATGCACCACTTAAACCTTCTTGAGCTTGTTGAAACTGTTGAATGGATTCAGGTGTCATATTACTTGGGTCAATCGTTGTGCTTGTTGCTTTTGCTCTTGCTTCAATTACAGCTTCAAGAGTTGACTTTTCATGATCAGCATAACCTTTTACAACGTTTACAAGATTGGGGATTAAATCTGCTCTACGTTGATAAACATTTTCAACTTGAGCCCATTGACCTGTTACATTTTCTTCTTTTGTAACCATTGTGTTGTATGATCCAGATACTGAAAAGTAGGCGATAAGTATAATCGCAGCTATAACTCCGTATTTGATTAATTTTTTTTGAGAATCTTTCATCGTGATTGTTTTTATTGAATGGTGTAAAATTGGGGTTCTGTATTTCGTTCTCAAAAGTAATTCTTTTCTGTAAGAAAAAGAATAGAAAATGAAAAAGTTAGTGAGTGTCCATTTTTTGAATGTGAATAACACTAATTAATACATTTACTTTCTTGTAAGACTTTAAAACTTTCATTCTAAAGTTCTATTCCAATGTCTATTTTTTTATCCCTTCTAAATCAAACAGAAAAGCATATTCTAATGCCACTTCTTTATAACGTGCAAAACGACCTGATGCTCCACCATGACCAACTTCCATGTTACAAGACATCATCAATAGATTATCGTCTGTTTTTAGTTCACGTAATTTCGCAATCCACTTTGCGGGTTCCCAATATTGTACTTGACTGTCCCAATAACCAGTTGTAATTAATAGGTTAGGGTAAGATTTTTGCTCAATATTATCATAAGGAGAATACGATTTAATATAGTTGTAATATTCTTCATTTTTTGGATTGCCCCATTCATCAAATTCTCCTGTAGTTAAAGGAATTGTTTCATCTAGCATTGTAGAAACAACATCAACAAAAGGGACTCCAGCAATAACTCCATTCCATAAATTGGGTTCCATATTGATAATTGCTCCCATCAATAAACCTCCTGCAGATCCACCTTGTGCGTAAAGATGTCCTTGAGAAGTGTATTTTTTCTCAATCATTGCTTTTCCACAATCGATGAAATCATAGAAAGTGTTTTTTTTCTTCAATAGTTTACCATCTTCATACCATTGTCTTCCAAGTTCTTGTCCTCCTCGAATGTGAGCAATCGCATAAACAAATCCTCGGTTCAATAAACTCAAACGAACAGAACTGAAGTATGGATCCATACTTGCTCCGTATGAGCCATAACCATAGAGTAGAAGTGGAGCAGATCCATCTATTTTTGTATCCTTATGATAAACAATAGAAACAGGAACTTTTACGCCATCTCTTGCTGTAATATAAATTCTTTCCGAAGAATAATTCTCGGGTTTGAAAGAATCGTCCATTACTTCACTTTGTTTCTTTAATTCCTGCTCCTTCGTTTTCATGTTATAATCAAAAATACTGTTTGGAGTAGTCATAGATGTATAGCCATATCGAAGGACATCAGTGTTGAATTCAGGATTTGAACTTGTATACGACATGTAAGCAGGGTCGTTGAATTGAATGTAATGTTCCGAATTGTCTCCCCAGTTGATAATACGGAGTTCTGTCAAGCCATCCTTACGTTCACTGATTACTAAAAAGTTTTTAAAAATATCAATTTCTTCTAGCAATACATTTTCTCTATGAGAAATTACTTCAGTCCAGTTTTCTTTTCCTGTAGCGTTAACGGGAGTTTTTACCAGTTTAAAATTCTTAGCTCCATCATTTGTTGTAATGTAAAAGTCATTTCCAAAATGACTCACGGAGTATTCATGGTTTTCTTCACGAGGAAGGATTGTTTTCCATTTATCGTTTGGTGTATTTGCATTCAAATACTGAACTTCTGAAGAAAGAGTAGCATGAGATTGTATGATTAAAAAGTCATTTGATTTTGTTTTGTAAATACTGCACCCAAAAGTTTCATCTTTTTCTTCGTAAACTAATTCATCTTGAGAGGAATCTGTACCTAGTTTATGTTTGAAAATTTGAAATGAACGTAAGGTTACAGGGTCTTTTTTTGTGTAAAAAAGAGTTTCATTGTCATTTGCCCAAGTAATTCCACCAGTCGTTTGCTCAATTTTATCGTTGAATATTTCTCCAGTTTCTATATTCTTAACTGAAATAGTATACTCTCTTCGAGAAACTAAATCAATTGAATACGCTAGAAGTTTATTGTTAGGACTTACTGTTGAGCTTCCAACGGCAAAATACGACTGACCATCAGCTAATTTAGGTTGATTAAGTAATATTTCTTCTTCACCATTTTCATCGCTTAATTTGCGACAATTCAAGCCATAGTCTTGTCCTTTTTCGAAACGAGAATAATAAAGATAGCCATTTTTAAAAACAGGAACAGATTCATCATCTTGTTTAATTCTACTCGTTATCTCTTCAAAGAGCTCTTCTTGAAAGCTTTCTGTAGACTTCATTTTTTGATCTAAATAAGCATTCTCTGCGTTCAAATAATTTAAAACATTCTGAGTTTGTTCATCTGGAGTTTCTGCATTTTTCTGTTCATCAGAAAGACGCATCCAGAAATAATTATCGATTCGTGTATCACCGTGAGTAGTGATCTTTTTTTCGATTTTATTGGCCTTAGGTGATTTAATCATTATAGAAGTTTCTTTTTGGTCTGTTGAACAGTTCGTTAGCAAAAGAGTAGATAATGCTAATAGAGTTATTTTTTTCATAGTTTAGTATTGGGGGAATAAATATAAGTAAACTTTTTTAAATGGATTAAATTATGAAAGAATGATGTTAACTATGGTGCAATAGATGTTAATTATACGTTTTATATCAACTAAATTAGTTCTTTTTTTAAAAAAAAGTTTTAAATTTACGAAGATTTATAAAACTAATTAACGCATTCTACACTATGAAAAAAACAATTACTCTTATGAGTATTCTTATCTCAACGATGAGTTTTGCTCAAAACCCAACAATTCAAGCAACTAATCAAATTCCCGCAGTAGGGGATACTATCTCCTATCTTGACGCCAATACATTTGGTTTTGATCCAGATGGTTCTGGTGGGGCTATCAATGTAGTATGGAACTACTCTGGTTTAGTAAGTTCAACTGGTATTGATTTCTTTTACGTTGATCCTCTCGGAACTCCAGAAACAGATAGTTTTCCAACATCAAATGTTGCACAAGGGAATTCTTCTGCTGCAGGTTATGAATACTTTGAAACTACACCAAACTCAATCAATCGTTGGGGGTATACAAGCTCATCTTCTTTGTATTATAACAATTCTTTTGCACGTTATACATTTCCTCTTACTCCTGGAGTTATTCAATCTCAGTCGTACACAGGAACAATGACAACTCTTAATGCTGGTGAAGATTCTGTTACGGTTGATAATGGAAATTACCAAGCTAACCCAGATGCTTTTGGATCATTGACTTTGCCAGCTTTAGTTTTTGGCGGACAACCAGAGTTTTTTGATTCTGTAGTTCGGGTACATGTAACGGAAACATTTGTTATTAAAGCTTGGTTATTTGGTCAAGCTGCAGTTTCAATTGCAGTTTCGGATGATTACTATTTTTTCTTTGATAATGAAACACAAGAACCAATTGTAATTTATGGTGTAACAACGGATAATCAAGGTTCTGCTCCAATTACTGTATTACGTTACCAAGCAGTTGCAGGTACAGGGACTCCTTCTGGAACAAATGCAGTGAATGAATTAACGGAAGCATCTTTTAATTTGTTCCCTAATCCAACTTCATCTGAAGTGAATGTTTCTTTCAAAGAATCTTCAGAAAGAAGAATTAATTTGATTTCTTTGGATGGGAAAGTTATTGAAACAATCCATACATCTAATGTTACGGCACAATTTAACGTGAGTGATTTATCTCCGGGAACTTACTTCGTAGAAGTAACAACAAATGGAAAAAAATCTATGAAAAGAGTTGTTGTGAAATAATTCCTTTTTTTAATAATTTTAAAAACGCCTATGCTATATTTGCATAGGCGTTTTTTTGTCTACTCATTGTTAAAATTAAGCAATCTTATGGAATTTATTTCTCAAAAACTAGACGATTATGTTTGTGCTCATTCAGAGAATGAACCCGGAATATTACATGAACTCAATCGACAAACACACATTAATGTAATGCAACCAAGAATGCTGAGTGGGCATTTTCAAGGACGTGTTTTGAGTATGTTGTCACATATGATTCAACCGAAGAATGTGTTGGAAATCGGGACTTACACAGGGTATTCAGCACTTTGTTTCGCGGAAGGTTTAGCGGAGAATGGTAAAATTATAACAATTGACAAAAACGAAGAATTGGAAGATCTAGTTCGAGAGTTTGTTGAAAAAGCAGGTTTTGAAAATCAAGTTGAATGCCTTATTGGGGATGCGATGGAAATAATTCCAACCTTAACACAAAGTTTTGATTTGGTCTTTATTGATGCTGATAAATCCAATTATATCAATTATTATAATCTAGTTTTTGATAAAGTTAAGAAAGGAGGATATATTATTATTGACAATGTACTTTGGTCTGGAAAAGTACTCGAAGAAGTTTCTGAAAACGATAAAGACACATCCGTTTTAGTGGAATTGAATAAATTAATTCATGAAGATGAAAGAGTGCAGGAGGTTTTATTGCCAATTCGAGATGGTTTAATGGTCGTACGAAAAAAATAATGTTAGAAGTTTTATACAAAGATGAATATTTAATTGCAATTAATAAACCGCATGGATTATTAGTTCACCAATCAAGTATTGCTAGAGATGCGAAAGAATTTGCCATTCAATTGCTAAGAGACCAAATTGAACAAAAAGTATACCTAGCGCATCGATTAGATCGTAAGACCAGTGGGGTTTTGTTGTTTGCTCTGACGCAAGAGATGAACGTTAAACTTCAAGAAATGTTCATGAATAAAGAGATGAGTAAATCTTATCGAGCAATTGTGAGAGGTTTTACTCCAGAAGAATTATGCATAGATTATCCCTTGAAAAGAGAGGACGGAAAAGTTCAAGATGCTATTTCATCGATTAAACGATTGAAAACAACAGAAATAGATCTTCCTTTTGGCCAACATTCAACATCACGCTATTCTTTAATAGAAATTAAGCCTGAAACTGGACGGTTTCACCAAATCAGGAAGCATTTGGCACATATTCGACATCCAATTGTCGGAGATAGACCACACGGGTGCAATAAGCAGAATAAATTGTTTCTAGAAAAATTTAATATGAGTAGAATGATGCTGCATGCCGAAGAATTGCGTTTTATTCATCCTATTTCACAAGAGGAAATAAGAATCATTGCCGATTATTCTACGGAATTTAAGCGAATGAAAATGGAGCTAGGATTGTGAATGAATAACTTTTTCATTCTCTGTTTATTATTTTTTAACACCGAGAAGAAATATCGTTAATTTCAAAGATAATTAAGATTTCCTCCTTTGGAGGAGGAGTAAGGAGGAGGACACATCCCCAAACTTTTACTTTTTCATTCTTCATTTAATATTTTATGTTTAATATTTAGACGAATATTGAATATTAAACAAGGGTATTTTAAATACTAAAGTAAGTGTTGGTTTTCCTATTTATTCTAATTTTTCAATTCTAAGTTTATTATTTCCCGCTAGTTCGAGATTACCTTCGGTGATACTTCGTGGTGTATCTAGGGCTGTTTCATTTTTTTAAAAACTTGAATATATAACTTGTAATATCTATAATATACCCGCAATCATCAATCCTCCCATTAAAAAGAGAAGTACGCCAATTATTTTCCGAATACCGATAATTGTTGTCTTCTGGACCATTTTTTTTCCAAAATACGTTCCCAGAAAAGCAAAAACAATTCCGACGATAAGCAAACTTTTTGCATCTGTTAAGGCAGCCAAAAAATGATTATCATGCTGGGATAATTTATTTGCGACAAATAGATACATGGTTAAACGCGTAATATCTACCACCAATGAAACGGCATTGGAAGTTCCTATAAATTGTTCTTTCGTTAGTCCTGATTTAGATAAAAAAGCGGCTCTAAATGCTCCTTGATGTCCAGAAACACCGCCAAAAAATCCACTTAATGCTCCACCAAAAGGAAGGTGTTTATTCGTGATTTTTAATTTTTTAAAACGAGGGTCTAAATCAAACCAGGCAAAGAAAATCATCAATGAACCAATGGTTGTGCCTACGAGTGTCATGTTGAAATTTTTCATTCCAATCGTATAGTTTGCATAGGGACCTAAGTCACTAAAATAGGAGAGTAGCATTCCGCCAATTGCGGCAAAGATTAACGCCGGAATTCCAAAACGAAATAAGGTTTGAAAATGAATGTATTTATGCACCATTCCAAACTTGAAAACATTGTTTGCGAGGTGAATGATAGCTGTTGCACCAACAGCCGTTGGTAAATCAAAAAACAAACTAAAAACAGGTAGCATGATTGTTCCTAAACCGAAACCTGAAAAGAATGTCTGTCTAGTCCTAAAATACGGCTACAGGTTAAAAATTAATTTTCACTAAATTTAT
>CAYLWS010000083.1:0-11171 GCA_964387525.1 uncultured Fluviicola sp. | reverse complement strand
TCGGAGAAACAAAACTTCCAAAATCGATGGTATCAAACCCCGCCTTCAATAATCCATTGATGTAATCGATTTTTATTTGTGTCGGAATGAAGTCATGCAAACCTTGCATTGCATCCCTTGGGCATTCTATGATTTTAACTTTTTCCATAATTAATTCATTTGAGAAAGAATTGCTTTATTTATCTTTTTCACCAATCCAGGTCCTTCATAAATAAATCCTGTAAAGATTTGTACGAGATCAGCTCCTGCATTAATTTTTTCTAAAGCGTCTTCACCAGAATTAATTCCACCAACTCCAATTATTGGAAAAGCTTTATTCGACTTTTCAGCTAAGTAGCGAATAACTTTCGTACTTCGATCTTTTACTGGTGCACCACTCACTCCTCCATTCCCAATCTCATCCAATTGTTCTTTGGTTGCACGAAGCCCCTCTCTATTTACAGTTGTATTTGATGCAATAACGCCATCAATTTTAGTTTCTAGAACTATCTCAATCACTTCATCTAATTGCACGTCATTTAAATCTGGAGCAATTTTTAAAAGAATTGGTTTCACTTTATTTTGTTTAGCATTAATTTCTTTCAACGCCTCCAATAACTCTATTTGAAAATCTTTATCTTGCAATTTTGCCATTGACCCAACGTTTGGACAACTTACATTTACAACAAAATAATCAACGTAAGGATGTAATTTTAAAAAGTTTACACGGTAATCATCAATGTATTGATCAGAAGTTGAAGTTGTCATCTTACCAATGTTTCCTCCAATAATAATGTCTGTATTTCTTTTCTTTAGATTTTCAACAGCCTCGTCTGCACCATTATTATTGAACCCCATACGGTTGATAATTGCTTTGTCATCTTTTAACCTAAAGAGTCTAGGTTTTGGATTTCCTTTTTGTTCAACTGGCGTCACTGTCCCAATTTCTATAAATCCAAATCCACAGGAGGATAAATCATTAAACATTGAAGCATTTTTATCAAATCCGGCAGCAAGTCCAACTGGGTTTTTAAATTTCAATCCGAAAAGTTCTTTTTCTAGTCGTGTATCGTTTACTGAATACATGGATTTCCATAAAATTTTCATTCCTGGAATTCTCAATGTAATTCTCAACATTTTCGCAGTAAAGTAATGTACCTTTTCAGGATCGAATTGAAACAGGAAGAAACGGATGACTTTATACATAGTTTATAATTTTACACAAAGGTACAAACGACAACGAGGTGACCAAAGCCACCTCGTTTATATCTTTCAGGAATTATCAACAAATTAGAATTTGTAACGACCTTTCCATTTGTTTTGTTTTCTTTGCCTTGCGTAATCTTTGTAAGTAATATTTCTATAAACAGTTAAATTAAGGTAGAAATATGCATCTTTTTGTTTATCTCCTCGTTGCTGACCTGTACCAAACCAAGTTGAATTTTGAGTACTTGGGTTAGAAAGATACGCAGCATCTTCACCTACTTGAGTTGCTAAAATATTACGATCATAATATTCGCCAGAAACATCATCAATATAATCAGAAAAAGTTTTAACATAAGTTGCTTCGATACCAATTCTCCACATTCTATTAAGACCAATTCTAAAGCCAATTCCTAAAGGGATTGTTGCAGTGATTGGAGAAGTTTTTTCTGGTCCACCATCTAAACCTTGACCTTCAGTACTCAAAGGACGTAAAGCAGTCCAACTTCCGTTGTATTTTGCTTTAGGGTTAAAATAAGCTATTCCTATTCCTCCAAAAATATACAATTGAGTATTTTTCTCTTTCATTTTCTTACTGTGTCCAGAAAGACTGTAACGAGCTCCAAATTTTTCATTGGCAAGAATAATAATTTCAAAACGTTGGGATAATTCAACAATAATAGATCTGAAATGTAAATTTCTTGATTCACGAATAATTTCATTCGTTAAAGCATCATTTCCTCTTAACAGACCAACATTTAAAGAAGTTGTGGTAGCAAAATAAGGGTGAAAACGGTAACGAAATCCTATCATCCCCCCAATTCCAGTTGATGGTAAATCTAAATCGGCTAAACTATAATCTTTACCAATTTGATCTCTACCACCTAAATCTCCTAGAAATTGAGTAGCACCAATTCCAAACATAATTTCTTTCTTATTCAAAGACCAATTACGTTGTGTATTAAAATTTGTGTGCTGAGCATAAGCTGTGCCAACAAAAAACAATGATAAGTATAATAAATATTTCATAGGTTAAATTAAGTATACAAGCAGTTCAAATACTAATAATTGATACGAAATTAAAAAATGTTTTCAATATAATGACTTTATTCTCAACTATTTTATCAAAAGCCAACTGTTGATTAACATATTAACCAATTATAGGGTAATATTCTATCAGTATCTAGGGATGTAATTTAATGACGGAAAAGATATATTATTTCCATCCTCATCAACTCCTTTAACATTTGTGATATAAATCATAGTTCCTTTATTGTATTTTTCAATCAATTCACATGATTTCACAGAAATACGATTCCCCTCTACATCTTCGCTGACATCAATCTTTCCATTGAAATACTGTAAAGAAAAGGAAGTGATTTTTTTAGTCCCACAGGTAATACCATTTTCTGAACACAAATTAGAAAATGTGATGTCTCCTGTAAAAACATTGTTGATATTTGGAAATGTAATTTTTAAAGTAGTTTTCTCTTCAATAACTTGATTTTTTAGTTCGATATTTATCTCTTTCTTTTCTTCAAGACTTTTCTTTTCTTCTTCCTTTTTGGGATATTGGTAAGGGACTTTCTTTCTTTCAACTTTCTCAATTCGATGTTCTACAATTGGAACAGTGTGAATATCTATATTGTTCAGCAACTTAGGTTTTTCTTTTCGGATCACCTGCTTTTCTACAGACAATGAAGATAAATTATTTTCTTTGTCTTGCATTTCATTTGCTTGTATTGTTGTTGCAGAAATAGTCAAAGCTACAGTTGCCAAACCTACTGGTCCATAGAACCAAGCTGACTTCCATATTGGAGGCTTCAAATTACTCACTCCTTTTAACACTTTTCCAAAGTCTTGTTTTGATTGAATGTAATTTTCGTTCAATGGTTTTCGGTCAACCAAAATTTTGTGATTTTTCATATCGTAATTAGTTCAAAAATAATTTCTTTAATTTATCCAAAGCTCTAAATGCTCTTACTTTGGCTGTATTTTCAGTTATTTCAAGGATTTGACCAATTTCTCGGTACGATCTTTTTTCAAAATACCTTAACTCTAGAAGTTGCATGTCTTTTTGCTTCATTGAAGCAAGACAATCAATGAGTTTCTTTTTATTAACTTGAGAATCATCTTCCTCAAATTCATCTATCATTTCAAAAATGTGCATATTCTCCACATTGACCGTTTTTCTAGCTTTACGATCTCTAAAAGCTTGATACAATTCGCTTTTAGCTATTCGATAGAGCCAAGAAGCAAACGGAACTCCTCTGTACTCGTACTTATGAATATTACTCAATGCTTTAATAAACACTTGAGAAGTTACGTCAAATGCTAATTCTTGATCGTCCATTCTTTGGTAAACATATCTAAAAATTTGAGCATGGTACTTCTCATACAATGGGCCAAATCTCTCTGGATCATTCTTTGCATTTGTAATCAAAGTCAACTCATCTACGATGGTTTTTTTACTCTGATGGTAAATTGGATTAACATTCATTTTTCTGGTTTTGGAGTTCTAGCTTGATTTGTAAGTCGCTTGCAGACAACCTACGTGAGTATAACCAAATCTTTCGTGTTTGGTTACATTATAAACGTTGATATTTACTTTTTATTATGCATACATATCATTTTAATCAATAAACACGTCAGATTAAGTGGAAAAGAGTACGGATTAAAGCTTGGAATCTATTGATTTTGTTCAGTTTTATTATTTGAATGATTAGTTTTTGATGCTATCATTTTCTTTACTTATATTTGTCTTCGCAATATTTTAGCATGAAAAAATTATACAAATTCCTATTAAATAAGTTACCACGACCATTATTGATTCGTTTGAGCTATCCGTTTAAATTAATCGCCCCTCTTTTATACAAAGGGAATAAGGTAGAATGTCCTGTTTGCGAAAAAAAATTCTCTAAATTCCTGTCTTACGGTTCAGACATTGCGCATCGTGAAAATGTTCTTTGTCCGCATGATTTAACATTAGAAAGACACCGCTTAATGTGGCTCTATTTGAAAGATCATTCTGATTTCTTTACAAAGAAAAACACAGAGGTACTTCACATAGCACCTGAGCAGTGTTTTTACAAAAGATTTAGAGCCCAAGAAAATATTCAATATTTAACTGGAGATTTAGTTTCTCCTTTGGCGGATATTCATTTTGATTTACATAACATCCCTTTGGAAGATAATCGTTTTGATGTTGTTTTTTGCAACCACGTTTTAGAACATGTTGACGATGCAATGAAATGTATGAAAGAATTACACCGTGTCATGAAGCCTGGTGGATTTGGAATAATGCAAGTCCCTCAAGACTTTACTCGAGAAGATACGTATGAAGATCCAACAATAACTTCAGAGGAAGACAGAGAAAAACATTTCTGGCAGAAAGATCATGTTCGTTTATTCGGAAAAGATTACCCTGAATGGTTAAGAAAAGCCGGTTTTACTGTTACTCCATTTGCCAAAGAAGATAAATATGATGAAGAAACATTGAAACGTTACCGACTAGATTCGAAAGAAATTCTCTACATCGTTTCAAAATAGATTGACTTTTATTACTTTTAAGCTGTTATGAGTAATAAAAGAATTATTTATGGTTTACTTTTCACTTTAGTGATTGGTTGTTCTGTTTTTATTTTTTTGAAAATCGACACTAAAAAGAATACATCTCCTATTCTAGAAATAACTTATCCTGAAGATAATCTTCGATCAGATGCTAAAATAGAATTCGGGAGACAATTGTTTTTTGACAAACGTCTTTCATTCACGGAAAAAATAGCATGCTCTAGTTGCCATTTACCTCAATTGGCTTTTACAGATGGAAAAAAGAAGTCCGTTGGAATTAATGGTAATCATTCCATGCGGAACGCTTCTACTCTCTTTAACGTTGGATTTGCTCCTACTTTCATGGCTGATGCTCACATAACTTCTTTGGAAATGCAAGCCATTGTCCCGATTCAAGACACCAATGAAATGGGCATGAGAATGGGTGAATTAATTGGAAAATTAAGAGGCATCCAAAATTACAATGAACAATCACTGCAAATTTTTGGACGAGATTTTGATGCATTTGTTCTAACGAGAAGTTTAGCTGCATTTCAACGTTCTTTAATTTCATTGGATAGTCCATTTGACAGTTATTACCAAAACGGCGATGAATCTGAAATTTCTGCAGAATCAATAAAAGGTTGGAAATTATTCTCTGAAAAATTCAATTGTATTGTTTGTCACCCTCCCCCATTCTTTACTACTTTCGAAGCAGAGAATAATGGATTGACAGTTGATTTTCAAGAAGATTTTGGTCGATTCCGAATTACTAAAGATTCATCTGATTATGGTAAATTCAAAATACCAACACTGAGAAACATATCATTGACTTCTCCCTATTTACACGATGGTTCAGTAGAAAACTTAGAGCAAATCATTGATTTGTATAGTCAGGGAGGTTATTTTACCGTTAACCAATCCGATAGAATAATTCCATTAGACATTTCTAGAGAAGAAAAAAAAGCTTTGATTTCTTTTTTAAGGAGTTTAACAGGTTCTAAAAAGTAACATTTATCTTCTATTAATGTCTACTTTTTAATGTCTAACTTGTAACCTACTCCATGCACATTAACTAACTGTACATTTCCATCATCCTTCATGATTTTTCTCAACTTTGAAATGTAAGTATCTAAACTTCGACTCACCACAACTCCATTATCTTCCCAAACCCTTTTCATGAGCTCTTCACGTTTGATAATTTGATTGGGTTGGGAAGCGAAAATTTGAAGGATCTCACACTCTTTCTTTGATAATTTTATTTCAAGACCTTTTTGAATTAATTTATTCTGGTGAGGATGAAGTTCAAAAACACCAATTTTCAAAAAATCATTTACACTTTCCGACTTACGTTTCAATCGATTACTTTTTATTAAATCAAGCAGTAGGAACACTAAAAAGATGATTAAAAGAAACGAAAGAATAAGTGTAAGAATACTGATAGAATTACTCACTTCCAGAAAAACAAAGTGAATTGAATAACAATTTAAAGGCAATTGACGAACTTTACATGACACCAGAGATATGTCGGTCTCTTTTCCCACCTCTGTACTATAAACTAATTCAGAATTATCACATTGATAGACTTCTACTCTATAATTCTGTAGAAAATTTGAGTTTATTACTTTAGTTTGTGTAATTTCAACGATATCCCAAGGTAATAAAGTCAGGGGTGATTCAAACGAAAGTTTATATTCTTTGTAATTCAGTTTTTGAACTGGAAGAACGCGGGTAATAGAATCGTTATTTTGCAATAAAAGTTGATGACCAATACTTCTTAATATCACTTTTGCACTTCCATCAAAATCCCGAGTTTTATTTACGGTACTCAACTGGCTCCAAATTAAAACCCCGATTAGAATAACAATTCCTAGAGATAATATTTTACTTTTATTAAAAATCATAGGTATAAATAACACTCTTTTAATTCAAACAAAGCTCCAATTTACAGAGTTTTAACACTTTTTTGACATTTTTTAAAGCATTCAACGTACTAAACTTAGCTAATTTTACCTTTAACTCCAATGAAGGGGCGAATTTATTTTATACTAAAACAAAATATTTAATTATGAACAAATTAATCCTCACATCAACATTATTCATTTGCCTTTCTTGTACTACAAATGAAACAACTGTAAAAGCAAATGGAACTAACAACACTTCTCTACAAGAAGATGTAAAATACAGTAATTCATTAACTGTTGAAGAATCTGACTATTCCATCAAAATTGAAGTTATTAACCAGAAGTCTGCTCATCCATCCTTATTAATTTCAATGGTATTAAAGGACGGTGCTTATTTTGCTTCTCCTTTAACTAAAGAAGAGCTAAAAGGAAAATTTTATTATGATTTTGGAGAATACACGAACCTTGAATTTTTCAATAAAGTGATTGAAACACCACTTTTCATCAAAAATACAGATGTAACGTCAAACATTCTAGATCCAGCTTGGGCTGTGAAATCTAACACTACTTATGAGCAACAGTTAACGCTAAAAACGAAGAAAGATTTTGAAGTTTTGGGCAGAGTACAATTTACAATTGAACCTCGCTGTACTTTTGAGACAATTCCATTTGGGATAAAATATGAAAACGGAGAATTCAAGCTTTTTTCTCCAAAATGCTAGTCAAATTAATTTGCATAAAAAAAAGGGAAGACTTACATCTTCCCTTTTTCTACAAATAAACTTCATTATTTCAACTTGACCTACTCGAAAGTAGTCCGAGAATCGATAATTATTTTTCTTCTACTTCTTCGAAATCAACATCAGTAACTTCATCTTCTGGGTTACCTGCATCAGCTTCAGCACCAGCGTCTCCACCTTCAGCGTTAGCATCTTTGTACATTTCTTCAGAAGCTGCAGAGAATACTGTATTTAGTTTTTCCATTGCTGGCTCTAAATTATCCATATTCTTCGCTTCGAATTCTTTTTTCAATTCAGTCAAAGCATCTTCAATCGGTTGTTTTTTCTCAGCAGGAATCTTATCTCCATACTCTTTCAACTGACGTTCAGTTTGGAAAATTAAAGAATCAGCTTTGTTAATCAACTCAACTTCTTCTTTCTTCTTATTATCGGCATCAGCATTTGCTTCAGCTTCAGCTTTCATTCTTTCAATTTCTTCATCAGACAATCCAGAAGAAGCTTCAATCTTGATCGATTGCTCTTTTCCTGTACCCTTATCTTTTGCAGAAATGTGCATGATACCATTTGCATCAATATCGAAAGATACTTCAATTTGTGGCACACCTCTTTGCGCTGGTGGAATATCAGTCAATTGGAAACGTCCCAATGTTTTGTTATCCGTTGCCATTGCTCTCTCTCCTTGTAATACGTGGATATCAACTGAAGGTTGATTATCTGATGCCGTAGAGAAAGTTTCTGATTTTTTCGTAGGAATAGTTGTATTAGCTTCAATTAATTTAGTCAATACACCACCCATTGTTTCAATCCCTAAAGAAAGAGGAATAACATCTAATAAAAGAACATCTTTTACTTCACCTGTCAAAACTCCACCTTGAATTGCTGCACCAACTGCAACAACTTCATCCGGGTTAACACCTTTAGAAGGGTCTTTTCCGAAGAAATTTTTCACTGCATCTTGAATCACAGGAATACGAGTAGATCCACCAACTAAGATAATTTCATCAATATCACTTGTAGATAATCCAGCATTTTTCAATGCAGAACGACAAGGAGCGATTGTTCTTTCAACGATTTCAGCAATTAACTGCTCAAATTTAGATCTTTGTAAAGTTCTTACCAAGTGCTTTGGCACACCGTCAACAGGCATAATGTATGGCAAGTTGATTTCAGTTGAAGAAGAAGAAGACAATTCAATTTTTGCTTTTTCAGCAGCTTCTTTCAATCTTTGTAAAGCCATTGGATCTTTTCTTAAATCCAATCCTTCGTCTTTTTTAAACTCATCTGCTAACCAAGTAATGATTGCATGATCAACATCATCCCCACCAAGGTGAGTATCACCATCTGTAGAAAGTACTTCAAAAACGCCATCTCCTAATTCTAAGATAGAAACATCATGTGTTCCACCACCAAAATCGAAAACTACGATTTTCTGATCAATACCTTTTTTATCTAATCCGTAAGCTAATGCTGCTGCAGTTGGCTCATTGATAATTCTTTTAATTGTTAATCCTGCAATTTCACCAGCTTCTTTCGTTGCTTGACGTTGTGCATCGTTAAAGTAAGCAGGTACAGTAACAACTGCCTCTGTAACTTCTTGACCTAAATAATCTTCAGCAGTTTTCTTCATTTTTTGAAGAATCATTGCCGAAATCTCTTGTGGAGAATATTTACGATCTCCAATAACTACTCTAGGTGTATTGTTATCTCCTTTTACAACCTTATAAGGCATTCTTTCAATTTCTTTTTTCACGTCATCAAAAGATGCTCCCATGAAACGTTTGATTGAAGAAATTGTTTTTTCTGGATTAGTAATCGCTTGTCTTTTCGCTGGATCACCAATTTTACGTTCACCATCTTCAACAAAAGCTACAATAGAAGGTGTTGTTCTTCTACCTTCTGCATTCTCAATTACAACTGGCTCATTTCCTTCCATTACTGAAACGCAAGAGTTTGTTGTACCTAAGTCAATTCCTATTATTTTTCCCATAACTACTTAAACTATTTATTTTTTATTCTTTTTACTTTCTGAATCTCAAATTCAGTTTCCATTAGTCAATCTTTATGCCATTGAGAATTCTTTGAGAAACTATGACAAATTGTCATTTTTGTGCTAAAAAAGAATGAAATAGATTACATATTGTCTTTATGAGAATGTCAAAATATCAGTCTGTAATAAGAAATCAATTCCTTTAATCCAATGCTTGAAAAGAATTTTCACTCATTTCTAACAGTTGTTCATACTGTTCAGGCGATAAGTCTGAATGATAATACCCAATTGGATTTACCTTTATACCATTGACGACAACTTCGTAATGTAAATGTGGACCTGTAGATTTCCCGGTCGAACCAACTAAACCAATCAATTCTCCCCGTTTTACTTTTTGTCCTACTCTAACTTCGAATGCACTTAAATGCGCGTACCTTGTTTTATATCCATAACCGTGATTTATGATGATACTTTTCCCATATCCCCAACGTTTCTTCTCTATGGCTTCAACTACCCCATCACCAGTTGCATAGACTTCCGTTCCTCGATCTGCTGTAAAATCCATTCCAGCATGTCTACGTCTCGTTTTATAAATAGGGTCAATTCTCCACCCGTAACCTCCTATTCTTCTAGTTAAATCGGAGTTCCGAATGGGTTGAATAGCTGGAATACTCGCTAATATTTTTTCTTTTTCTTTTGCCAATTCTAATAACTCTCTAAAAGATAAACTCTGAGCTTGCAAACGTTTTTCTAGTTGATCAACTTGTTGTACCGTATTTTTTAAAAGTTCTGTATTTGAAAGTCCATTCAAATATGCATAACGATTACTTCCTCCCGTCCCCATCTGTCTTAATTCTTCGGGGAATTTATCCGCATACAATGCTGCGCGATACAATTCTTCATCTCTCGTTTGAATTACATCTAAAACATCGTTCGCCAATTGAATGTCATTCTGCATTCTTTTTAATTCATTCTCTGTTTTTTGTAATTCAGAAGCCAATTGTTTTTCTCTTGGAGAATCAATTCTCGAAGTAAAAAATATGGCCAAAACCAAAGCCAATAAAATACTTGGTGCAATAAACAGCAGTAAACGTAACATTCTCTTTCCCAATGAAGTTTCAACAACTTCATAAGATAATTTTTCTCGATTGTATTTGTATTTCTGCTTTGACACGGTGCAAAGGTAATGAAAATGGTTCAGTCAACGAATCAGAAACGATAACATATGCTTTTTTAACAGTAAATGTCATGTAAAAAATTACTATTTTTGACCACAACTTAAATAATTACTATGACTGATTTCTTAAACCAAGCTTTCTACGGAAATACAATTCAAAATTGGGCAATTTCTTTTGCTATAATTCTAGGTGCAATAATTATAGCAAAAGTTCTTTATTGGGCAATCGGAAAATACGTTAAAAAACTGACGGCTAAAACGAAAACAAATTTAGATGATATTTTAATTGATGAATTCGAAGAGCCTGTTTTGTACGGTATTGGACTCATTGGATTTTACTGGGGAATCAATCGTTTACATTTTGGTCCTTGGTTTGATAATTTCTTTAGTCATGTTTTTATAATTCTAATTACTTTAAATGTTACCTGGTTCATCGCTCGGTTGATTGATTCTTTAATTGAAGAATATATCGTTCCAATGGTTGAGAAATCTGAAAGTGATCTCGACGATCAACTGTTACCCGTTATTCGAAAAGTTTTTAAAGCTATAATTTGGGTAATCGGTTTAATTGTAGGAATGAATAATGCTGGCTTTGATGTTGGAGCTTTACTTGCTGGACTTGGCATCGGAGG
>CAYLWS010000082.1:0-12095 GCA_964387525.1 uncultured Fluviicola sp. | reverse complement strand
GTAATTATTGAAATTTCTACAACTAATTATTTTTTGAGCAGAATAATTAGTGGATGAAGTTAATTGAAAATTCTCTGAAATTAATGTTCCGTTTGTTGCTGTAATAGTTCTAGTTTTACTCGTATAACCATTTGCAGATACAGTAATCGAATAAGTACCCGTTCTTAAAAACCTATGATAATCTCCATTTACAGAAGAAGAATAAGAAGGCATTTTATTATCTATTCTAATTTTGGCTTGGATAGGGTTACCTGTTATAGCATCTGTTATTTCACCTGAAACACCTTCCCCAGCCTTATTTATCATCATAAAAATTGAAGGCTTATTTATTGTGTATAGTTGACAATTATCCCAAATTTGATTAGTATGATTCATTAACTCTACAGAAAATGCCAATACACCAAGGCTACCGTATGCAAACTCCACTAAAGCACCATTGGTAGGGTAAAGATCAAACCCTGCAGTTACTGCAAATTCATTTGCAGGGTAACTTGATACTACATCATATTGGTTTGCTAAATATTCTATTTCTATATTATCAGGACTGTCAGTTCCTTTATAATACCAAGGATATATAATCCCCTGTAATCCAGAATGATAATCAATCATGAGATTAAAATTTCTTGATAATATAAAATCTCTTGTTGCCTTTGTCTCAGGTTCAGAGTATGCGGATGGGTCAGAATCTTCTTTATTCCACATGTATCCATAATTTCGATTAAGATCAACGCCGTTGGCATTAGGTCTGTTAAACCAATTAAGCCCTCTTAAACCATCAGGATTCATCACTGCTATTATCCAAATCTCTTTTGTATTTATCAAATTTGTTGTTACAGGGTCAGTGTTATAGTCTAAACATAACCTTCTAGCGAACTTCATCATCACTTGTTGAGGGTTCTCTTCATCTCCATGAATACAGGACGTTAATAGAATTTCTGGTTCTGATTCATCAACATTTACATTGTCACTAAATTTTAAAGCAACTAAATCGTAGCCTAAAACAGAAGTACCTATGATTACTTTTTTACAAATATTAGGAAAATATGTGGCTAAACTATCTTGCAAGTCACTAATTTCATCTATGTCACCAATTTGATTAATGTCATTATGACTGTCAACATCTAAGTATTGGCACTGTCCAAAACTACTTATAGAAGTAAATAATGTCACAATAAAAATGACCGCTGTTAAAAATTTATTTCTTTTCATAATTATATGTTTTAATTAAAATACAACTGAGTTATTAAAAGGTTGCATATTTAAAGGTTGACTAATGATTTTTTAGCTGTAGTTATTTTAGTATTCCCCATATCAGATGCGATTTTTCATTGTGTATTCTCATATTGAGGTATAAATTTATCGATCTAATTATTCAATGTAATGGTTTTATCAAAGTATCCATAAGTTGACAGTATCGGTCAAGGAATTCAATTTATGGGCTTCACGACTGAAGTAAGGATAGTGAGGGCTTTTGAAACACCTAATATCTAACTTAGTACGGAGCACAATTTACAATTTATTTCTTTTAAATATTATAAAATTGTGAATTTTGCGGATTTCATACCGAAGAGATAACCGTCAAACAATCAGTAAATTACCCTCATAATCTTTACTTTTGTTGCCCACAGTATTTATTTTTTTCATAGATTTCTTCATATTTTGGGCAACAAGCAGACAAAGTGTATTCTCCACTTTAAATTTCACCAAAATGTACTAAAAAAAGCTTGTTTTTAAAATTAAAAATCAAGATGCAAATTCAATGATGTGCACAAAATCTCTTCGGCATGGAGTTTTGATTTAATCGATAATTTCTTTATTGGGCACTAATCGTTCTTTTTCTACACTACATTACAATTTTCTTCATAAATTTGCGTTCTTGCACAACAAAATGATGAAATCACTTTTTCTTTTTTTAGTATTGATTAGTTTTCAATCCAACGCGCAGTTTCATACGAATTTATCTCGTTCAGAAATTGGGGTGATGATTGGCGGTACATCATACATTGGTGATTTGAATCAATTTACCCCTTACCGAAACGTTCATCTCGCAGGCGGTTTGGTTTATCGTTACAACATTCATTCTCGCTTAAGTTTTAGGGCTAATTTTTTATATGGAAAAATCAGTGGAGACGATGCTTTAGCGGAACAAAGTGTATTGCAGAATAGAAATTTGAATTTTCATTCTACCATTTATGAGCTTGGGGCTGGTTTAGAGTTTAATTATTTCCCATTTCAACTGGGACATAAACGCTACAAAGGAACAGCGTATTTATTGGCTGAATTGGCGGTTTTTAGAATGAATCCGAAAACAAATTTTAACGGCAGTGAAGTTGAGCTACAACCTCTCGGTACTGAAGGACAAGGAACTTCACTCAATTCTAAAAAGCCTTATAAACTTACGCAAATATCTATTCCAATTGGAGTGGGTGTAAAAATGTCTCTCGGAAGTCGTGTTGGAATTAATTTTGAAATCGGTATTCGTAAAACATTTACAGATTATATCGATGATGTGAAATCTGGGGAGTACATTGACCCTGCTCTGCTCGCTGTAGAAAGTAGTCCAACAACTGTAGCACTATCCAATCGCTCAGGATCTCTTTATGGGCAACGTGGGAATCCTTCTAATAAGGATTGGTATTTGTTTGGTGGAATGATGATTACTTATCAATTGGGAAGTCCAAAGGTTTGTTTTGACCATTAATCAAAGATCGCATCGATTGCTTGATCGTATGCTCTAACCGATTTTGCTTTCTTTATTTTCTTCAGCACCTTTCTCCCGTCATCAAACGATTGTGAAAAATACTCCCAATACGACAGCATTTTCATCAATAAATGTTTTTCACCGGAAAGATGTTGCTCAAATTCTGCGAACAATGTATCGTGAAATTTTCTAAAAACCTCAAACCTATCTTCAGGGTATTCTTCGGTATTGTCTTTAATCATTTGCGCTAAGAATGGATCCGCAATAATCCCTCTTCCTATCATCCAATGGTCAATTGAAGGGAAACGTTCAACCATTTCGCGGTAACGCTTCACCGTTGTGATATCGCCATTGTAATAAATTTTCTGATTGGTTCTATTCAAACATTCTTGAAAAGCATCCAAGTCAACCCCACCTTTGTACAACTGTTTCCCAATTCTAGCATGAATGGCTATGTTTTTAATCGGATATTTTTCCAAAACAGGTAACGTCTTCCATATCTCCTCACTATTTTCATGTCCCATTCTCATTTTCATGGAAACAAGAATATCTGATTCATTGTGTACTTTATTTAGAATTTCATCAATTTTTTGAGAATCTTGAATTAAACCGGCTCCCATCCCTCTATTTGTCACCATAGGATATGGACAGCCTAAATTCCAATTGAGTTCATTGTACCCAAGGTCTTGCACATATTTCGCGACAAAGAGAAACTCCTCTGCATCATTGGTCATGATTTGTGGAATAACTTCTAGTCCTTGGTTGTTTTTCGGCAAAAGATCACGTTCATACGCTGATTTTACGACCATTTTACCATTCAGACGAATGTAAGGAGAATAAAAAGTATCAATACCTCCAAAGTATTTATGGAACGCATTTCTAAAACGAAAATCCGTAAAGCCTTGAAGCGGGGAAGAGAGGAGAGTTGTTTTATTCATACCAAAAAACAAACCCCATTCACAAAAGTAAACGGGGTTTATATAATTAATTAAATATTAATGTTGGTGTCCATCACCTTCCGTATGAACATGAGGTTTAGCCATTTTTAAATCTACCATTTCGATGTCAAATACTAAATCAGAATATGGAGGAATTGCACCTGGGCGACCTTGCGCACCGTAAGCTGCATAATAAGGAATGATTAATTTTCCTTTTCCACCTTTTCCGAACATTGCAAGACCTTCTTCAAAACCAGGAATCATTCTTTGTTCTAGGTATTTGAACGTCATTGCTTGACCTCTATCGTAAGAAGAATCAAATTTATCTCCTGACTTTCTAAATGTCCCTTTGTAATGCACCGTCATTTCAGCTCCTGAAGAACCTTTCGCTCCTTCTCCTTCATTCTCGATGATATACACCAAGCCAGAAGCAGATTGTTTTGCATTCGGAAAATCTTTCAAGATTTCATTGTACATATATGTCTTGTATTCATCTTGAGACATTGCCGAAATTCTATCGTATTCTTCTTTTTGTGCAATTTCAATTCCTTTCAAAGAATCGTACACTGCTGCAAATTCTTCTGTAGCATTCCATTTCTTTGCTGTTCTTCCTTTTCGAACAATTTTCAATTCAATGATTGTATCCCCTTGAACAATTGCATTTACAACATCCATTCCTGCGACAACATGTCCAAAAACAGTGTGTTTACCGTTCAACCAAGGCGTATCTTTATGTGTAATAAAGAATTGACTCCCGTTTGTGTTTGGTCCAGAATTGGCCATGGAAAGAATTCCAGGTCCAGAGTGAATCAAAGAAGAATCAATTTCATCGTAAAAACGATGTTCCGGTCCACCCGAGCCATTTCCATCTGGGTCTCCCCCTTGAATCATGAAATCATTCATCACACGGTGAAACACTAATCCATCGTAATACGATTCTGTGTACTTAATTGAATCTTCAACGGTAAAATCACCTTCAGCCAAACCAACAAAATTAGCCACTGTCATCGGTGCTTTTTCGTACTCCAATTGAATGAGGATTATTCCTTTATTGGTGGTCATTTTAGCGTAAATGCCTTTTTCTAATTTTACTTTCTTTGGTTTATCTTTCTTTTTTGCTGGAGAATTAGCAAAACTCGTTGCAACAAAAGCAAACGAAAAAAGGATCATAAATATTTTTGTCATTGTTCTATTTTTTAAGGTTCAAATGTATTGATTTTTTGTGGTTTAAAGAAGACAAAATTCATACCGAATGTTAATTTCTGTTATCAACACCCCAAGACATTTTATTTCTAATGGTGTCTAGGAAGTTATTTTCTTCAAATTTAATTACGTTTATCATAAAATCTGCTTTATGAATCGTCACTTCTTCGTTCTGTTTAATACTCATTGATTTACCGTCTAAACTGATGAGGTATGATCTATTTCTACCTTCAATCGATAATTTTATCGGCATATGATCCGGAACAACCATAGGTCGTACATTAAGGTTATGCGGCGCAATAGGAGTTAAGATGTGTACTTGACAACCAGGCGTTACGATTGGTCCACCGCAACTTAAATTGTACGCTGTAGACCCCGAAGGAGTAGAAACAATTAAACCATCTGCCCAGTATGAATTAAGGTATTTGTCACCAAGGTAAGCATGAACAGTAATCATTGAAGCGGTATCTTTCTTTTGCAAGGTCACCTCATTGAACGCAAAATTTTCATCTCCGAATATAGCTCCTTTCGTTTTCACGATAAAAAGTGACCGTTTTTGAATTTCGTATTCTTTTGCTTTCACGTAGATTAACGCTTGGCGGATATTTTCTTTTGCGATATTGGCTAAGAAACCTAATCTCCCGGTGTTTATACCTAATACAGGCACACCAGAATCTCGAACAAATTTTACGTTTTCAATAAATGTTCCATCTCCACCGATACTTAGGCTCAGGTCAATTCCATTGTTAAAATCTTCCGAAGTTGAAAATACTGCACAATCATTTGTACATACTTTCTTTTTAACTAACTTTTCTTTTAGCTCCGTATGAATTATTGGCTCCCAATTGAAATCATTTAAAATCGCGAATAATTCTTCGTAATATTTTAAATTTTCTTTGGTGATTTTTCTTCCAAAAATGGCAACATTCATCATTTTACAAATTCAAATAGTTCATTAATGCATCGTATCTATATTTCAGATCACTGTCGTGGTTACTTTTCTGGAAAGATGCTTTTATGATATAATCATATCTCTCAAATGTACGAATAATTCTGTCGAGCTCCATTTTATTTATCTTCAATGTTACTTCAATATTCGTTGAATCAGGCGTTGACATGATGAAAGAACTCAATATTTTTGCATCGTTACTTTCAACAATTTGTGCAATTTGTGCCAACGAGTAGTCGATCAGTGCCATTTCTAAAACGATAATTCCACCGTGTTCTTTTATACTGCCCGTTTTTGCAAATATTTGCATCAATTGCTGCGAGGTCACACAACCTAAAAAATCTTCATTATCACCTAATACAGGAATTAATGTCAATTTCAATTCAGACAATCGGGATAAAACTTGGTAGATATGGTCTTTGGAAAGAACGTAAGGGCGCGGTAAATGTTGGAACAATTCGTCCAATGTTTTTTCTACATCCATTTGATCAAGCAAATCACTTTCAGAGATTAGCCCAACAAAATTTCCATTTTTCAAAACGGGTAAATGAGACACTTTAAATTCGTCCATCCAATTCAGTGCTTTTTCAGCAGAATCGGAGTGCTTTAAAGGAGGTATTTCATCGTTTATTAATTCTAATGCTGTCATTGTAAATGCAAAAATAGTTATATTCTACATTAATCTCTTGTTAAACGTTTTGAAATTCTTTTTTTCAGTGAGTTTTGCTGTTATTTACTTAATGAATGTGGTATTTTTTGATTGCTATTTAAAATCGTTAAAGAATTAAAGTTTTCTCCTTTAAAAGAAAAAGAAAATTCTTCTCGAAGAGCAAACTCTAGCGTAAGGGATTACGTCACTTCCAATTAAAAGTATTGGTTCTTAGTTGTCGTTTCTTTCCTTGTATAATCAGAAATTTAGTATAAACAATGTACTTTTTTAACGTTAAATATACGATAAGTCGAATCATAGAAAATAGTTTAGTTTCAATTTAAACTAAACTCCTTATTACATCTAGATTTTTTTCTATTACACCTTGTTTTTAATTAGAAGTCATCGCTAAATTTTCAGGGGAAGGTATTCCTAATTCATGAAGCATTCTTTTATGACTTCTAACGGCAGTAAAAAATATTTTTGATTGCACCTTGGGAAGGTTTTTCGTCTTAAAAAAGTTTGATCTAAATAAAGTTCATTTTTCAAAATCCCGCGAACTCTTTCTGTTATTCCGCTTTATTCTTTTTCCAAAAAACACTAATAATATCAAATGTTTTTGATTCCAGATTTAGTTTGTATTTTATCGAGTTTCCTTTTAAACAACTATTTAATTTTTTTTCGGTCAATAACCAAGAAGAAATCTCAACGATCTCCTTATCACTAAAATCGTAATCATAAGTCCATTCATTTTCATGTAAAAAATCTATGCAGGTTGTCGAGTTATTTAAAAGTAACTCATATTGAAATTCACAAAACCAATTAGCCATTTTTGTTGGTGTCAGTTTATTGTTTTTGAAAGAAAATGTTTGAATATCATTCCCGTCTCCAACAATATCGTTTGTTACAATAAGAAAACCATTCTTTCCAAAATCATAAATTGACAATGTCCAAAAACCATCAACAACTTGAATTCCGATTGTATTGGGCTTAATATATTTGATGTTGTTGTACGTTTCAGTCGAATCAATTAAGTAATTGTTATTCTTTATAAATTCAACCATTTGAATTCTGTCTTTTTTACTCCATTCCCAACTTCTCATTGTAGTTTCAGGTAAAATTTTTAAAATATCTAGAAGAGTTTTATGAGCAGAGTAATTTATCTTAATTGTATCCTTAAATTTTATTTCTTTTTTCGATTCAAATTGTAAAGATTCAACTAAAATATGGTTTCCCTTTCGTTCGTTATTATCAACAGATTTAACTTTAAATTCACAAGAATAAAATCCAATTATAAAAATAATTAATATGTATATTTTGTAATTCATCATTTTTTTAGGTTGTATTAATAATAGTAACTGACTACGAAACGACTCAAATTACTGTCAAATTTCATCCGGACTACAGTCTTCATATTTACTTTAATTTGGTTATATTCTCTCGTTTTACCAGTAACTATACTTCTTTAATTTTCCATTCGTTTTTTATTAAAAAAAATTGTCAAGTCCTAAAATATGGATTAAAGTGAATGCAGATTACAATTTCTGTATTAACTTTTATTTTTACACTTTATTGAACGCTTCATCCGGAGCTTATTCCTCAAAAATATACAAAATAAATATACCTTCCTTTTTAATTAAAAAAAGAACAATTATCCAACGAGTAATAAATACCTTCAGGAAACGTCTTTAAATACCCTTTTCCGGTTTAAAAATAGTATTCCAACTACATAAAAATACAGAATCAGTAATAAAACAGAAAATCAATAGAAACTTCTTACTTTTGTGTAAAAAAATTATACCCTTATGACGTTTTTCAGTGTTAATGTAAATAAAATAGCCACTTTGCGTAATGCTAGAGGTGAAGATAGTCCGAATGTTGTTCAGGTCGCACTGGATTGTGAACGTTTTGGTGCCGATGGTATTACTGTTCATCCACGTCCTGATGAAAGACACATCACACGACAAGATGTTTTGGATTTATCCGCTGTTGTTACAACAGAGTTTAACATTGAAGGATATCCTAATCAGCGTTTTATTGATTTAGTTACTGAGGTTTGTCCAGCGCAAGCAACCTTGGTTCCAGATCCTCCAGGAGTATTGACTTCTAATGCAGGCTGGGACACGAAAAAAAATGAATCATTTCTCCGTGGGATTGCAGATGACTTACGTTCAAAAGGTATTCGATCTTCTATTTTTGTTGACACGAATCTTGAAAACATAGAATATGCTGCAAAATGTGGTGTCGATAGGATTGAATTATACACCGGCCCTTTTGCTAAAGATTTCAAAACAAATCCTGAGAATGCTATTCAGGATTATATTGCTGCAGCAGAATTAGCAAATAAGTTAGGTTTAGGCATTAATGCAGGGCATGATTTAGATTTGAATAATTTAAAATTCTTCAAAGAAAATATCGAAGGTTTATTGGAAGTTTCCATTGGACATGCACTGATTTCGGATGCTTTGTATTTCGGCTTGGAAAATACTGTTCAGATGTATAAGAAATTGTTGGTATAGTATTTGAAAATAGTCTTGTGAATTTAAAAACAGAAGGCTATGAAAAAATCTTTACTTACACTCAGTTTAATTGCTCTTGCATTTTTATCTTTTGCAGATCAATCTTCTTTACGAATTTACACGGAAGAATATACGCCTTTCTATATTTACTTGAATGGTGTGAGACAGAACAATTCTCCAACAGTTGATTTTGAAATGAATGGTTTAACAAACAATTCTTATTCTTTGCGAATTCAATTTTCTTCGCCATTCTCTAATACAATAATGAAAAATCATTTGTTAGTTGTCGATAATTATGGAAGGAATGGTGAGGCTATTTACAAAGTGAAAGAAAATAATCATGGTAAAAAAGTTCTTCGCTTTATTCGTTTTGATGCGCATTCTAATTTCATTCAGCAACAACCGATTTATTCTTCTTGTGGAAATCAATATGAAGGCAATAGTTCAAACACAACAATTATTCAAAATGGAAATGGAAATACGGTGATTTACACTTCAAATTCTACGAATAACAATTCTTATGGACAGAATTCGTGCAATTCTATTTCTCCGAACCAATTTCAAAATATGTTGAATGCCATTGATAACGAAACTTTTTCAGATGATCAGTTACAGCTGGCCAAAAGAATGACACGGAGTAATTACTTGACGGCCATTCAAATTAAAAGTATCGCAGACGTTTTCACTTTTGAAAATACTCGTTTGAAGTACTTAAAATTTGCGTACCAATTCTGCCGTGACAAGAATAATTACTGGGTGGTAAATGATGCGCTGACATTTAGCTCTAGTAAGCGAGAATTGAATCAATTTATTTTGCATTAAATTTAGTACGGTCAAGTCGCGACTTGACCGTACTAAATACACGGCTTGATCGTACTAAACTTGACCGTACTAAATCACTATTCATTTATTTTCTATTCTTAATAATCCCTTCCACTACTTCCGGATTGAGTAAAGTAGAAGTATCTCCTAAATTACCCAATTCATTGGAAGCAATTTTACGCAAAATTCTACGCATTATTTTCCCTGAACGTGTTTTGGGCAAACCTTCGGTGAATTGAATCTTATCCAATTTCGCAATCGGTCCGATGTGTTCTGTTATCAATTGGTTGATCTCTTTTTGTACATTTTCGGGTATCCTACCTTCTCCTGCTGCTTTAAGCGTGACGTAGCCATACAACGCATTTCCTTTTATTTCGTGCGGAAAACCAACTATCGCTGATTCTGCTACTGCTGGATGTTCGTTGATTACATCTTCAATTGGCGCTGTTCCCAGATTGTGTCCTGAAACAATAATTACATCATCCACCCTACCTGTAATTCGATAGTAGCCTGTTGCATCTCTCAACGCTCCATCTCCTGTAAAGTACATGTCTTTGTAGGCGGAGAAATACGTTTCTTTGTAGCGTTGATGATCTCCCCATATTGTTCGCGCAATAGATGGCCAAGGATATTTAATGCACAAACGTCCTTCGACTTGATTCCCTAACACTTCATTGCCTTGTTCATCCATTAATGCAGGTTGAACCCCCATAAAAGGCCAAGTTGCAAAGGTAGGAATAGTTGGGGTAACGTAAGGAATCGGAGAAATCATAATTCCCCCTGTTTCTGTTTGCCACCAAGAATCGATGATTGGACTTTTTTTCTTTCCAATATTATCGTTGTACCAATGCCATGCTTCTTCATTGATTGGCTCTCCTACCGACCCTAGAACTTTCAAAGAACTTAGGTCGTGTTTCGTCACGTGGTCTAAATTTTCTTTTGCCAACGCTCTAATCGCCGTAGGAGCTGTGTAAAACTGATTCACTTTATGTTTGTCGATGATTTCCCAAAATCGCCCAAAATCTGGATAACTTGGCACTCCTTCAAACATGACGGTTGTTGCACCGTTTGCCAAAGGTCCATAAACGATGTAACTGTGTCCTGTCACCCAGCCAATATCTGCGGTACACCAATACACATCATTGTCCGTGTATTGAAAAATATTTTTAAAGGTATACGCTGTGTACACCATATATCCGGCAGTTGTATGCACCATTCCTTTTGGTTTACCGGTGGAACCTGAAGTGTACAGAATGAATAATGGATCTTCTGCATCCATGATTGTAGGCGCGCATTCTTTACTTGCGTTATCCAATAAAGCCTGCAACCAAACGTCACGACCTTCTTTCATTTCTATGTCAGTATTGATTCTTTTCACGACTAAAACAGTTTCCACATCTGGACAATCGTTCAATGCTTCATCCACAATACTTTTTAAATCAATTGTTTTCGCTCCGCGGTATGAACCGTCCGAAGTGATGACTAATTTACAATCACTATCGTTGATTCTAGAGGACAAAGCAGAAGAAGAAAATCCTGCAAAAACGACAGAATGAATGGCTCCAATTCTAGCACAAGCCAATAATGAAATTGCTAATTCAGGAATCATTGGTAAATAAATACACACTCGATCTCCTTTTTCAACTCCTTTTGACTTTAGCACATTCGCCAATTGATTGACACGTTCTGACAGTTCATTGTATGAAATATGTTGTGCGGGTTCGTCTGGGTTATTCGGTTCAAAAAGAATGGCTGTTTTCTGTCCATTCGTCAATAAATGTCTATCGATACAGTTTTCGGTAATGTTTAACTGAGCTCCTTCAAACCATTTTATTTCTGGTTTAGAGAAATCCCAGTTCAATACATTGTCCCATTTTTTGCGCCATAGAAAATGTTCTTCCGCAATTTCTCCCCAAAAGACTTCTGGTTGTTGCACCGATTTACGGTACACTTTAAAGTATTCTTCAAGGTTTTTAATATGATAGTTACTCATAGTTGTAGTTGACGTTTATTTTTTAGAAGAATAAATATAGTAAAAAAACATCGTTCAAGAATTCTAATGGTGTTTTTATGTGGTGGAGGTTCATCTCGACAGGCTCGATGACCGGACAGGCTCGATGACCGGACAAGTTTGATGAAAGGACGAGTTTGATGAAAGGACGAGTTTGATGACCGGACAAGCTCGATGAAAGGACAAGTTTGATGAATGGACGAGTTTGATGACCGGACAAGCTCGATGAAAGGACAAGTTTGATGAATGGACGAGTTTGATGAAAGGACGAGTTTGATGACCGGACAAGCTCGATGAAAGGAC
>CAYLWS010000081.1:0-12284 GCA_964387525.1 uncultured Fluviicola sp. | reverse complement strand
TACTATGTTTAACCTAGAAAATAAAAAACTTGCATTAGCTAGTTGAATCTACCTTGAATAATAATTTGTTCTTGGTGTTGTCAATTTTTTTTCACTATCTTCATACTGTGAAGTCTTATATTTTCTTTTTGGTAGTCTTTCTATTCGTTTCGTGTGCAGACATGAAGCGTCCTAAACAGTTGAAGGAAATTGAGCGAATTGAAGCGAATTTGAATGATGCGGAAATGGTGTTGAATTCAATTTCTATAGATTCAATTGAGCAAATTATTCGTTCTTCAACATTTCTTGAAAATAGAATTAAAAAGTACTATTCAGGAGATACAATCTCGTTATCCTTAGGGGAAGATTTAGAATTATTTCATGCTTTAATTCCGAACTCAGAAGAGGTTGTTTTTGGGGTAATAAAAATTGATTCAATGCTTCTTTTTCGGAAGAGTCAATTGAATTTATTGAAGAATGATATTCAGCAAGGAGCAGGCAATCGCTCGGAATATGATGAAAATATCTTTTTTGAAAATGAAGAAGTGTCTGTTGTTGCTAATTTTGCTAATTTTTATGACTCACTTGCAACAGCATCTTTGACAACATTTAATAACTTGCACATCGAAGTTGAAAAATTTTCAATAAAATGTGAGAAAGAATTTAAAATACAACAAAAACTACAATGAGATTTATCTTTGTTTTCATTTTTTCATTGTTCTCAATGGTGTCATTTGCTCAAGATTCGGATCAACAGTTGGCGCAACATTATTACAGTAAAGGGGAGTATGAGAAGGCTTTGGTGTATTACAAAAGGCTTTATGAAAAACAACCCAATAAGTTTTATTTCAAACATTATTACAATTGCCTTGAAGCAACAGGTGATGATAAAGCAGCGGAGAAAATGCTTCGAAAAGCAGCTTTACGAAATCGTTACGACAATGAATATGCAATTATGTTGGCTCAATTTTATGAAGAACATAATAATGTTGAAAAAGCCAATAGAATATACAACGATCTAATTGATGATTTACCTCCCAGTTCAGGAAATGTAATTCAACTATACAACGCTTTTAAAGCCCAGGGAAAGACGGAAATGTCCTATAAAACTCTTGTGAAAGGAAGGAAGATGTTAAAAAAGTCGTATCCACTTAATTTCCAATTCGCAGAATATTATGGGTCTATTGGGGAAACAGAGAAAATGATTAATGAATATCTAGATATGATTGATTATCATCCTTCTTATCTGAAAAGTATCCAACGAATTCTTTCTGCTCAGATTGATTTTTCGAAAGAAGACTCCGAAGAATATGAGTTGCTAAGAACGGCTCTTATTTCACGAACTCAAAAAAAACCAAATGACATTTATTATGCAGAAATGTTGACGTGGCTTTTTACACAGAGGAAAAATTTCCCAGCTGCATTAACTCATGTCAAAGCAATTGATAAACGATCTAAGTCTAACGGGAGAATGGTGTATGATTTTGGAGGGATTTGTATTGAAAATAATGATTACCGGACGGCACGTAAAGCGTTTAAATACGTTGTAGAACTTGGAGAAGATAAACGTTACTTCATGTATGCTCAAAATGCTTTGCTTAATGTGAATTTTTTAGAAGTTACCACAAAAAGAGATTTCACACATGAGGAACTGGCTGAAATCTGTTTAGATTATCAGAATGTTTTAGATCGATATGGGATGAATGAATCAACTTTTCCATTGATTATTGAACTGGCACACATCAAAGCTTTTTACGCCAACAATGGAGTTGATGCGATAACTGTTTTAGATAAAGCATTGACTTTATCAAGTCTGACTAGTTTTGAAAGAGCGCAAATTAAAATGGAATTAGCAGATGTTCATGTTTTACATGGTGATATATGGGAAGCATCCTTGTTGTATATGCAAATTGACAATGATTTTAAGTTTGAGTCGATTGGACAAGAAGCGAAGTTTAAAAATGCGCGTATATTTTATTACGATGGAGAATTTGAATTTGCCCAATCTCAGTTAGATGTTCTCAAACAATCAACCTCTAAGTTAATCGCAAATGATGCTATTCAATTGTCACTTTTAATCACAGACAACCTTGGCTTGGACAGTAATTATACTGCTATGTATTGGTTTGCAACAGCAGATTTGTTGATAGAGCAACATCAATATGATAAAGCTTATCTTTATTTTGATAGTATTCTAGAACAATTCCCTGAAAGTGGATTAGGCGATGAAATTCTATACAAAAAAGGACATTCTCTTGAGCTAAGAGGGAAATGGAGTGAAGCAATATTATCCTATGAGGAGTTATTGAAGTATTACGATACGGACATTCTAGCGGATGATGCTTTGTTTAGAATTGGCGATATTTATCAAAACAATTTGTTCGATGAACAAAAAGCTTCTCCTTACTACAAAAGAATTTTATTTGAGTACAAAGGGAGTTTGTATAGCGTAGAAGCTCGAAAGAGATATAGAGTAATTCGTTCAAAAGGAAATAGTGAAGGGGAATTGTAAGTTATTATCTTTCTATTCGTTATTTAGATACATAATTATAATTTTCAGAATACAATGAAGAATCTTTTAACATTAACACTCGCTTTCTTGGTTTTTTTTTCTTGTTCAAATCAAGAAGTAGAACCTATTAAACAGACGAAACCAATTCCAGCTAATTTTCAAACGGCTTATTTTGCTGCCGGTTGTTTTTGGTGTGTAGAAGCTGTTTTTGAATCGGTTAAAGGTGTGAATGAAGCGATTTCTGGTTATTCAGGAGGGGTGATTAAAAATCCAACCTATGAACAAATCTGTACAGGTCGTTTAAGACATGCAGAGTCTGTAAAGGTGATTTATGATCCTTCCGTTGTTTCATATGCAACGCTTGTGGATGTCTTTTTTAACTCACACAATCCGGCAACATTAAATCAACAAGGTCCAGATAAAGGTCCTCAATATCGTTCGATTGCTTTTTATCAAACGAACGCAGAGAAAGTAATTCTTGAGAAAAAAATTAATCAATTAAAAGTTCAGAATGTTTTTCCTAGAATTACAACTGAAGTCAAAGCATTTGATGTTTTTTATGAGGCTGAAGCATATCACCAGAATTACGAAAGAAACCACCCGAATAATGGTTATGTACAAGCTGTGTCATTGCCTCGTTTGAATGCTTTTAAAGAAAAAATGCCCGAAGTATTAAAATAACTTCAGGCATTTACGGATAATATAAGTGATGGGTTTTAGTTCCCGTTATCGTTAAAGATCCAATTTTTTTGAGATTTGATGTGTAATTTTGTTTTCATAAATGCAGATTTAAGTGATTTATTTCTACTAATTTACAACCTTATCTTGGATTGTTTTTGAAAATAATCTAAACAGAAGCTTGGGTTTACTAAAGTGTTAAAAAAGCCTAATTATCGGTAGTTTTTTAGTTTTTAAATCGCTGTAGTATTGACGCATGTTTAATTTTATATTGTATATTGATAAAGAAATAATAAACCAAACTTATGAAACTAAGAGCCTTAATTGTAGACGACGAAGAATTTGCTAGAAAAAACATGAGTATGATGCTCAATGATTACTGTCCTGAAATAGAAGTAATCGGTGAGGCTTCTGGTAAAAAAGAGGCGAAATCAATGATTGAGAAAGAGAATCCTGATGTTGTGTTTCTAGACATTAGAATGCCTTCTGGCGCTGAAGGGTTTGAACTTTTAAATGAAGTTGAAAACAAAGATTTTTTGGTTGTTTTTGTCACGGCTTTTAAAGATTATGCAATTCGTGCTTTTAATGCAAGTGCTGTTTATTATTTATTGAAACCAATAGATATTGATGAATTGAAATTGTCAGTGCAAAAATTGATAGAAACGAAATCATTATATGCTGCTGATCCAGAATCATTTTCTGCTTATTTTGATTCTCTCAAAGATCTTTCTTCTAATCTTTTGAATAATAAAGTAAGTTCAAGAATTGCGATTAGTCACACAAAAGGGTTGAAAATTGTTGAAGATGATGATATTACTCACTTAGATGCGAGTGGGAATTGTACAACTATTTATTTCAAAGATGGTTCTCGTTATTTAGATACGCGAACATTAAAAGTGTATGAAAATATTTTAAATCCAGAGAAATTCGCAAGGATTCATAAATCACACATTATAAATCTTGATATTTTAAAAGAATACGTGAATGAAGATGGTCATATTGCCGTATTAGAAGGGGGGATCAGAGTGCCAATTGCAAGAAATCGAGTTACTGAGTTCGTTCGAATGTTAAAAGGGAAGTAAATGGTTCGGATTGTTTTATTCTCAATTCTTTTTTGTTTTCCTTATATTCTTTTAGGGCAGAAATATTCTTTTGTTACGTACAGTACTGAAAAGGGTCTTCCGCAATCTCAAGTTACAGCTATCAATCAAGATAAAGAAGGTTATTTATGGGTGGGGACACTGGGTGGTTTGGCAAAATTCAATGGTCGAGATTTTTCTTCAATCTCAACTTCAGATGGTTTGTTGAATAATCGAATTAAATCCATAGATTACCTAAAAGATACGCTTTGGATTGGACACGATGGTGGAATTTCATTTATTTCTAATAATCAAATTAAATCGATTTCATTTACCGGAAATGGAAATGACCAATCGAGAAATGTTACCAAAATCATTAATTTTAAAAAAGATATTTATGTTTGCTCTAATGGAGGTGGACTTTTTAAACGAATCAATAATCAACTTGTTAAGGTAGAGTTAGGAGAGGTGGATTTTGAAAGGGTCCGCTCTGCAGTTGTTTACAATGATACCCTTTACCTAGCTACTCGTGGCGGTATTCTCATCTCAAAAGATGGGAAACACTTTACTCGATTGGAAGGGTTTGGGAAGATGAGTTATTCGGGTATTTTTCTCCGAGGTAATAAAATGGTTTTTTCAAGTTACTCCAATGGGATTGAAATTTTAAATTTATCGAATAACTCGGTAGAAAGAATATCTGGGAGTGATTTGAAGTATAGTATTTATAATTGCTATATCGACCTTCAAGGAGTGATTTGGTTGTCAACATTGAATGGGGTGATTAAAATTGACAAAGAGAATCATCCTGTTTTTTTAGATGACTCCAATGGATTGCCTGTGAATATGATCAGTTGTTATTTCAATGATTCTGAAGGTAACTTTTGGATTGGTTCTCAAGGGAAGGGTATTTTTAGATACCCAGGGATGAATTTTAAATATTATGATCAATCTTCTGGCTTTCCTTCGGATTTAATTATAACAGGATTTCAAGACCGTAAAGGAGATTATTACTTTGGAACCTTCGACAAAGGAATCATTAAAAAAACACAAAGCGGTAGCTCTATAATTCTTAACTCTATTGATGAGACAATTTGGTCATCTGCATTTGATGTGAATAATAAAAAATGGTTTGGATCTGGGAACTCTTTGATAGAAGTGGATGTGAATGATAATCTAATTTATCATGACATGAAACATAATTCTGAAATTCCAGGAACAAAAATTACGGCTTTGTATAAGGTAGATGATCAAACGATGCTGATTGGCGGTAATTATGGTGTTTCAGTCTATAAAAATGGTGTTTTTAAAAAGTTAGGTGACAGTAATAGTGAAAGTCAAGAAATAGGAACGGTGAGAGATTTTGAAATTGTAGACGATACAATTTATGCCGTTACTAATTTAGGTATTCTAATTTTTCGCGACAATAAATTTGTTAATTTAAAGAATGTAAATGAACTGGTTTATTGTGTTGAGAAAAGTGAAGATGGAACGATATATTATGGAGCAGAAGAAGGTTTGTTCTCCTATAAAAAAGGTGTTTTTAAAAGAATTGAAATACTCAAAGATCCTGCGTCAAATTACATAGATTTTTTGAATTATAAAGATGGTGAATTGTTTGTTGGGACAAACAATGGTCTCTTTATTCTGACGAATTTGAAAAGCGATGATATTACAGTCAATCGATTTGGAATCGAAGAAGGGGTCATCGATTTAGAAACCAATTTGAATTCTGGCTTTTTTGACAATGAATCTAACTTCTGGTTTGGAACTTCTTCAGGGTTAATGTGCTATCATAAAACAGAGGTGTTAAAGGAAAGTGTACAACCAAAAGTTATATTACAATCAATTTTGGTCAATTATGAAGAGTTTGAATACTCTAAATACAGTTCCTCTTTGTCGAATTACATCCTTCCGGTAGATATGTCGTTGCCTTACAGTATGAATAACCTCATCTTTGAATTTGATGGGGTTTTTCTTCAAAACTCAGAAGGATTGAAATATCAATTCTGGTTAGAAGGATTAAGGGATTCTTGGTCGGTTTTAAGTTCAAACTCGATTATTTCTTTTTCTAATTTACCTTCAGGAGATTATCAACTTCATATTCGATCGGTAGACTTAGAAATGACCACTTCTGAAGAGATTATTTTTCCTTTTTCAATTCAAAGTGCATTCTATAAAACATGGTGGTTTTATATTGTAATTACACTTTTTGTTATTGGTTTGTTTTTCTTTTTCTTTCGATTTCGATTAAAAAGAATCGACGAAATTAATGAGAAAGACAAGTTAATGTACCGTTCTCGTTTATTGATGCTTGAGCAACAGTCAATGAATGCAAGTATGAATAGACATTTCATTTTTAATTCATTGAATTCAATTCAATATTTCATCAATACCCAAGATAGATTATCAGCCAATAAGTTTTTAACGAACTTTGCTAAATTGATTCGGAAAAATCTTGATTCTGCGACAAGTCCAGATAATATTATTTCATTGGAAGATGAGGTAGAAAGAATACAATTGTATTTGTCATTAGAAGCGATGCGTTTCAAAGATCGCTTTGAGTATGTGATTGATGTGAAAAATGTTGATACAGAATCTGTATTTATTCCAGCAATGATCATGCAGCCCTTTATTGAGAATAGTATTATTCATGGGATTTTACCAGTTGATACTCGAAAAGGAAAAATTGAAATTGTAATAGAAATCATCAATGGTTATCTTGAAATTTCAATAGAAGATAATGGAGTGGGGATTGAACACAGTATGTCTAATAAAAGTAAATCTGCTGGAGATCATAAATCCCGAGGAATGGAAATTACATCTAAGCGTATTGAATTGATTCAAAAGATTTCGGAGAATGATATCTCACTGATTGGCCCCTTTGAAGTATATAATATAGACGGTTCAATCAAAGGAACGAAGGTTTTACTCAAAATACCGTGTGATAATTTGGTGGATCGATAGAAATAATGTATATTTGTTTGACAATGAAGAGAGTAATTTACATATCGACACTCGTTTTAGCCTTTGGTTTTGTATCTTGCAATAAGCAAGATTTCAGACCAAACAATGAAACAAACCAAGATACACCAACTTGGGAAAAAGATTTATCTTCATCTGTTTCCAACGATGGAAGTGTTGTTGATGATGACACAGATGGTGATGAAATTGTTGATCCAAATTTTGATCCAGACGGAAGAACAAAAAGAGATTAATATTTACACATACTTTTAAAGCTCGTTTTATACGGGCTTTTTTTTTGCCAGATAAATAAATAAAGTATACAGTTCAAATCTTTCTTTTTAGAGGTGTGTATACTCTTTGTATATTGGAGTACTTGAATTCTTCATTAATATGAATATACATGTCTAACAAGGTAAACGAATCTCTTTTTGATTTAATACATTCTTTGTCAAAAACAGAGAAAAGGTATTTCAAATTAAACGCGAATCGAAGCTCTAACTCTTCCGATAATAATTCGATCCGCCTTTTTGATGCAATCAGTAAACAAAAAGTGTACAGTGAAGAGAAAATTTTTATTTCCTTCAAAGGAGAAGCTTTTTTAAATCGTTTTTCAATTACAAAAAAACGACTATACGATAATATCCTATCCGTTCTTGATGTTTACCATTCTTCTACTTCAATTGAGTCGCAACTTTTTACCATGATTCATTCAGCAGAAATCCTATTCAATAAATCTTTGTACGATCAAGCGAAGAAAGTCTTGAGAAGTGCAGAGAAATTAGCGATGAAGAATCATATGAATGAAATTCTTTTGCTAATCTCTCAAAAAAATAAACGTTTGCAAGAAACAAATGGAAATCTTCTTGTAACACAAGAGATGATAGATGATATCCAGGATCAAGATCAGGTACAAATTGAAGAGATTAAATTGTATAATAAAATTTGGACCATTAAAAGTCGATTGTTCGAACGCCTTTCAAAAAAAGGAGTCTCTAGATCTGACAAAGAATCGGAAGAATATCAAACCTTAGCTTCTGAGCTTAGGTCTATTGAAGAAGAGGAATTGAGTAACGATGAAGTTAAATACCTCTACTTTCATTCGTTAAGTGCTTTTTTATATGCAATTGGAGAATTAAAACAATCCTTGTTTTATATGAAGAAGATTCTATCTCTCTTTGAAAACAAAAATTGTTTGATTGAAATTAATAAACAAGTATCAGTGTATACAAACGCAATTTTTGTTTCTGAAAAACTTGGAGAGTACAAAGATTCTTCCCGTTTTCTTGCTCATCTTAAAACTATTGAGCGTGAGATTGATTCAAATGAAGATCTTACAATTAAACTTTTTTCCAGCATATCTAGTATTGAATTAAATATTTACCTTAGAAAAGGAGACTTTGATAAAGCGATGGTCGTTGCGCATCGAATTGAAAACCGATTGGATGAGTTAGGAGCTAAGATAGTTCCTGTAAGAAGAGCTTTTTTAGCTTTTAAAATTGCTGTAATATACATGGGGACGGGTGAATTTATAAATGCCTTGTCTTGGATTAACAGAATTCTTAACGATTCTGAATTGGATAAAACAGAGGATATTATAGGGTATACACAATTACTTGATTTACTCATTCATGTTGAACTGAATCATGAGAAACTACTTCCGTATTCTTTGAAAAATACAATTAGATTTTTTAAAACACGAAATCGTTTGTATACTTTTGAAAAAGTGTTTCTTCAGTTCATCCGGAAATTAATCAATTGTAAAGATCAATTTGAAATTGAATCAATTTGGGCTGAATTATCCAATGAACTCAGTGAAATTACAGATGACTCATTCGAAAGCGTCGCGCTTGAGTATTTTGATTTTAAATCTTGGGCAGAAGCAAAACTAAAGAAAAAAGCATTTCAAATTGTAGTGAAAGAAAAATACAATGAAACTATTCGGTCAGCTTCCTAAAGGTGGATTATTTTAAATGGTCCCAACCTTGCGCTTGTAATTCAATCGCTGCTCCATTTTTGTCAATGTAATAACGACCGTCTTTTTCATCAGTAATGTGACCTATTACAGTCATGTGTGGATTTCCTTTGATCTTGTCATAATCAGCTTGAGAAATCGTGAAGAGTAATTCATAATCTTCTCCACCATTCATAGCACAAGTGTTCGGGTCAATATTGAATTCGATAGCTGTCATGGAAGTCTTTCCATCAATAGGCAGTTTCTCATCGTAAATATGACAACCAACTTTACTCGCTTTACAAATGTGAAGTATTTCTGAAGCTAATCCATCAGAAATATCAATCATAGAAGAAGGTATAACGTCTAGTTCTTTTAAAAATTTGATAACATCTACTCTCGCTTCTGGCTTTAATTGTCGCTCAATGATGTAATCATGACCGTCTAAATCAGGTTGAATGTTAGGGTTAGCATTGTAAACAGATTTTTCTCTCTCTAATACTTGCAAGCCCATGTAAGCTGCACCTAAATCACCTGAAACAACTAATAAATCATGTTCTTTAGCTCCACTTCTATAACTCAATTCATTTTTTTTCGCTCGACCAATAACCGTAATACTGATTGTTAGTCCAGATAATGAGGATGAAGTGTCACCTCCGATTAAATCAACAGAATAGATTTTGCAAGCGGTATGGATCCCATCGTATAGCTCTTCCAAAGCTTCAACGGGAAAACGGTTTGATACCGCTATTGATACAGTAATTTGTTCTGCAACTCCATTCATAGCACATATATCAGAAATGTTTGCAGCAACAGCTTTGTATCCTAAATGTTTCAAAGGCATGTACATTAAGTTAAAATGTACGCCTTCAATGAGCATATCAGTGGAAACTAATTGTACTTCTTCGTCAGAAAGTGATAAAACGGCAGCATCATCTCCAATCCCCATAACCGTATTGTTACGTTCATTTTTGAAGTTTTGAGTCAAATGCTCGATTAAACCAAATTCGCCTAATTTTTCCAATTCTGTTCGTTGCTCGCTCATTATTTTAATTTTCAGCAAAATTAACGATAATCATTTGATATTATCATTTTCTTTCTAAAACTTATAAATAGACTATATTTTCTCGTTTTCATGAAATAAGTGATCAAATTTGGTTCTTTTTAGGTAGGTATCAAACTTTTTTGTTCATTCCCTGCTTTGATATACACATTGATAGATTGAGTTTAGTCAATAGGCACTACAGTTAAAGCAATTTAAAATACACTTAAAATAAGTATGAATTGATTTTTTTTATCGTTTAACTTCATTTTTTTATCGTCAAATAAGTTATGCGCGCATTGTAATAGGTGAATTTCATTTTAGCAACTGAACACTTGCTAAAACGTTTAATATATAGAATCTCTAAACTATGTATTATGAAAACAATTGTACTTGTTCTACTTTTCACCTTCCTACCATTACATTTTTTTGCGCAAGATTCACATGAAATATTGGAGAATTTATTTGAATCGAAACCATTGGTTATTTTTGAAGAAAATAGCGGGTTAATTGATTCTTCATATTTAAATCAAACTTTAATTGATTATGTTGATTTAAAGTATCAATTGTTTCATCTTTCAGTTGAAAATAGACTTGAGAATGGTGAAACAATTTCAGATTCTCTTTTTTTGGAAAATTATTTTTCTTTGGTAGATTCTGTAAAAGAAGAAATAATGAATTTTTATCCTATTTCTGCAACAACTTCTTTGCCTAACAAATCTCTTGATGGACCGTGTGTGAATATGGACTTTGAGCAAGGTGATTTGTCTGGTTGGACACTTGTGAGGGGGGATGTTGATGGTTCAATGCCTTATTCATTCATTAATCCTTTTCTGACCGGAGCGGGTCCATATCATCAAATTTTTGGTGGCGGAGTTGATCCCGTTTGTGGTATTCAACGTGTGAATCCTTTGAATGGAAACTTTTCTGTACGTTTAGGTAACGGAACAGGAGTAGGTGCTAGAGCTGCTAAAATGACTCAAACTTTCTTGGTTGATCCTACGAATTTTTTATTTACATACAGTTGTGCTGTTGTTTTTCAGTCACCTGCTGGACATTCTTTGAATAAGTTACCTTACTTCACTGTAAGGGTTTTTGATTCTTTGGGTAATAATGTCCCGTGTGGAGAATATTCAGTAATTGCTGACGCTGCTAATGCGTCGGATTACCAAACAACTAATTACGGTGGTGATTTAGTTCTTTTTAAAGATTGGCAATCTGTTTTTGTGAACCTTTCTTCTTTAATTGGTCAAAATGTAACCATCGAATTTACATCTGGAGATTGTTCATTGACAGGGCATTTTGGGTATGCTTATGTTGATGCTAGTTGTGCAATGCAGCAAATAACAACAAATTCTCCAATCATTTGTCAAGGAGATTCCGCAATTCTAATGGCTCCTTCTGGTGCAGGTTCTTATTTGTGGAGTACTGGAGCTACAACACAATCTACTGTAGTTTATACGGGGGGTAATTATTCTTGTGTGCTAACCCCTTTTGCAGGAGGAGGTTGCTCAATTACACTTGATATTACAATTGCAGAGAATCCTAAACCAATTGCTAATTTCCTAATGACTTCACCCGTAATTTGTGCAAATGACTCTGTGTTTTTACTGAATAATTCTACAATTTCAATTCCTGGATCTATTTCTGGATATAAATGGGATTTTGGAGATGGAATTGTTACAACGTATTCTTTGGGAAATATTCTGGGTGTATCAAACACTTCTGGAACTTATTTGAACCCTATTCATTCGTATTCTATTGCGGGAAATTATACCGTGAGATTGTACGTAATTTCAGCAGATGGTTGTGTTGATTCAATTTCTAAAAGTGTTACGGTAAATGCTTTACCAATCGTTCTTGCAGGTAATGATATTGTTCAATGTGATAATGGAGGCTTCATTTCCTTGTCAGGTTCTGGTGCAGTTTCGTATGTTTGGGACAATGGCGTATTAGATAATATTACTTTTACTCCATCAATTGGAACAACAGCCTATACTGTAACTGGCACGGATGTAAATGGATGTATGGATACAGATCAATTAACTGTTTTGGTGAATGCTTTACCGCAGGTAACTG
>CAYLWS010000080.1:0-12511 GCA_964387525.1 uncultured Fluviicola sp. | reverse complement strand
TTTATTACAACTCGATTTGGGAATGTTTTAGGTTCGAATGGTTCTGTAATACCTCTTTTTCAACGTCAAATTGACCAAGGAGGACCTTTAACCGTAACAGACGAGAGAGTTACACGTTTCTTTATGACGATACCAGAAGCTTGTCAGTTGGTGCTCGAAGCTGGAACAATGGGAGAAGGTGGTGAAATTTTTGTTTTCGACATGGGGGAGTCTGTTAAAATAATTGACTTAGCAAAGAAAATGATAAAATTAAGTGGCTTAGAGTTAGGTCGAGATATTGAAATTAAAATTACAGGACTACGACCAGGAGAAAAGTTATATGAAGAACTTTTAGCAGAAGAAGAAAATACTCTTCCTACGCACCACAATCAAATTTTGCGTGCAAAAGTACGCGCTGAAGATGCTTCGCAAATAGATAGAATTAATGAGTTAATAAAACTCTTTTCATCACAGAATAATGAAGAAATTGTTAGAAAAATGAAAGTAATTGTACCTGAATTTGTAAGCAATAATTCATCTTTTGAAAAATTAGACAAATGATTGAACCTATAAAAATACAAGTTCGTTTTGCAGATATTGACATCATGGGACATGTAAATAATGCTGTATATTTTAGTTATTTTGAAATTACACGGATGCATTACTTTAAGCACATGCTAAATCGTGAATGGGACTGGAATAAAGATGGAATTATACTCCTTAAAAATGAAATTGAATACCAACGACCCGTTTTATTAACAGATTCTCCTCAAATTAGAATGAGAGTCGATCATATTGGTAACAAAAGTTTTACATTGAGTTATTCTTTAACCGTTGATGGTAACATTTGTTGTACAGGTAAATCCATCTTAGTTGGATATGATAATACAAATCAAAAGTCTATTTCAATACCTCCTCAAATGAAAGAAGAGTTGATTAAACTTCAATCGGAACAATAATTGATTATAAAGATAAAACTAAAAATATGAAACAACTTATTGTATTATTTTTCCTTGCTTTTACAACACAATTCACCTTTGCACAAATTGATGACTTGTTGGAGAAAGATTCGTGCTATTTTGTGAAAGATGCTCAAGGTGAACGTGTTCAGACAAGAAGGTATGCAGAATGGCAGTGTGGTAAACTTGCTGGTGTGATCGATTGCAATGATCGACTTGATTATGACCAAGAATCTGACATTGTTTATTTGAACAACAAAGACATGGCAAATGCTGACGATTCAGGGAAACCTTACACAGGTACATGCGAAACTTGTCATATGAATGGTGTTCTAGCTCGAAGAATAACATTTGTGAATGGAAAGACAAATGGAATTGACACAGCCTATTATGAGTCAGGTTGTCCACAGGTTGTGAGAAGTTATATCCAAGGTGCAGAATCTGGTCAATGGCTTTTTATGTATGATAGTACAGAGTATTTAGCCTGGGAAATGAACTATTATTTAGGCGAAAAACACGGTAAACAAATCTATTTCAAAAAAAATGGTGACACTACGAAATGGGAGAATTATTCCAACGGGATTTTAGATGGAGTTAAAAGAACTTATTATAAAGAGTCTAAATTAAAAAGAGAAGTTACCTATAAAATGGGCATTTTTGATGGGCCATTTAGAATTTATAACCGAGAAGGTGTAATCATAGAAGAAATTAATTACAAAGACAATAAAAAGGACAAAGAGTGTAAATATTATTATGATGATGGAAAACCGCTGAAAATTGAACATTGGAAAATGGGAGTGGAGAATGGAGAATTTAAAGTATTCTTCTACCAAGGACATGTTCAATCTGTAGAGAATTATGAAAAAGGAAGGCTTGAAGGTTGGGCGATTATTTATTATCCAGATTCAAAAGTAAAAAGTAAAGCTCTGTTTGAAAAAGGCGTACTCATTGAAGAGCATCGGTACGACGAGCATGGGAGAGAAACGTATACCTTTGGCGTAGAAAATAGTGTGGTGCTGAAGACGATGAAATGCCTTCAACAAAGAAAAAGAAAAAAAGAAAAAAGAAGAAAAATTAATCTATTGAATAACTTTAATTTTCTGCCCAATTCTTAAAACATCATTTCGCTGGATCCCATTGAGAGAACAAATGTCTTGGATGCTCATTCCTGTTCTTTGTGAAATTTTAGAAAGAGTATCTCCAGATTTTATTGAATAAACTGAACCATTGGCAATGTATTCTTCTGTGATTATTGGGCTAACATGATGTGATTTCTTTAAAATTAATGTTCCAAGCATAGCATCTTCATTTCTTAAACAATAACTTTCAGTATCAAAAATGTTTTCTGGATTAATCGGTCTGTCGTGATACCTTATTTCAAAATGTAAATGAGGTGAATAAGAGCGACCAGTACTTCCTCCGAGCCCAATTTCTTGGCCAGCTTTAACTATTTGATTCGCTTTAACTCTAATTTTAGATAAATGTGCATAGTAGGTTTCTGTTCCGTTTGCATGCCTTATAATAACCAAACGACCAAATCCTCCATTGTTGTATTTTGCATACCGCACTTTTCCATCAAATGCAGCCATCACTTTTTCACCCGTCCTAAGAGGAATATCAATTCCTTTGTGATATGAACTGTGCCTCTTTCCGAAAGGTGAAGTCATCGGATGCTCAATTGGGTATGCAAAACCTCGAATAGAATCCGTAAAGTAGATTTTTTCACTTGCAGTATAAGATTTATCCGCATAAGCAAAGGTGATATTGACTAACCAATTCTCCGTGAAGATTGTTGATGTATCATAAAAATAAATGGGATTATTCTCTTGTTTGAGAATTGAATCTTCATTGTTAGAATAATTGAATGCTATCGAAAAGCTTGAATTGACACTTGTTAACAATAGTAAAAATATGATAAATGATTTCATTGCGCAAAATTATTGTGCAAATTTAATCAACTCTTTAACGCTAAAGCTTTAATAAAAGTTAAAAGGATAAAAAATCACTTACAAACCAAATTTCTTAATATTTAAAGGTTGGCTGAATGGATTGAACTTTAACGTAAAACGAATTCGTTCGGTGTAATTCGCTGTAGAGAATGAATTTTCAGTAATCGTATCCATCCAAATAGGGAAGTAGACTCCAAAAATATTTCCCAAACGTATTCCTAAACCTGTATTGAATGCTGTTTGGATATTCGTGCCATCATGGAAAGCGCCAAAATCAGCAAATACACCAATGAATTTGAATTGTTTAAAAGGCATTTGCACGTAAACATTTGCTGTCCCCATTCCAATGGCACTAGTTCCGTATGTAGCAGTTGATTTGAATCCCCCCATGTCTTCTGCACGTTGTTGTGACCAAATATTAGATGTTCTATTTCTTCCGAAATAATATTGATCCACAAATAAATCTTGTCGCCCATCACGTCCAGATAAAGACATTGAATATTGATAAGCATTTGCTGCAGAAAACTTTCGAATGTATTGTTGTCCACCAAACAAACGAATTTCCACCCAACTTTTAGCTTGTTTTACATAACGATATTTATAACTTCCTTCAACCATGACACGTGCCATCTCATCCGTCGTATTTGCATTTGTCATATATTCATTGCGCAGCTTAACACTTAGTTTGTGGTCAGGTTTTATATAATCATAACCGTATTCAATGTATGCTCCAACATGCTCTATGTGTGTCGGACCAACTTTATCTTTTTTGTAAATGGATTGTACTTTTATGTACTGCGTATATGGTTTTTTATTCCCTCTATTTCCCAATTTTGCCATCCAATATGGAGCAACTGAGATAAAGTAAGATTCATTATCTTTAAACTGGGAGTCATTTTTGAATGATTTAACAGATAAACCAAATTTTGAAGTAGAAAGTGTTTTCTTGGGTAAGAAATTGTAGGAAAACTCACTAATTCCTGATACAAAATTTCTACCAAAAGAATAGGAGGGAGCAATTAAATAATTGAAACGACTTGTAGGAATTGAATAATTATGCACTGCGACTCCCAACATGAATTTGTCGTAATCATTCCCTGAAATAATTGGTGTCCAATAAACATTTGTTCTGTCTCCTTCATTGTCACCAAATAAAAACTCAACTTTAGTTTTTTCGTATTTTTTGAAAAGGCCTTTACTTGTCCAATTATTGTTTTGGCGGTACATCTCTGGGATATCACGGTTGTGGTCAATCATAATTCGATCGATATCCGTAGAATGAAGCTCAACTTTATTCTTTTTATTTCCGGGTTCTATCCATACTGTTTCGATTACACTATCGTTTTTTAGAGCGTTAACTTCAATAGGACCATCTACTTGTCCAACGTTTTTTACTTTAACAATGTATCCGTGATCTGTTTTTTTAACACTTTTCAGTTTATAATCAACATGATTTGTTGTTTGAATTAAATCTCCAAAAATCCATGACAAATCTTTTCCAGAAGCTTTTTCTAAAGAATTCTTCATGTCTTCTGGTTGAGGGTGTTTGAATTCCCATTCGGCATAATAAGCCTTCATTGATTGGTCAAATAATTCTTCTCCCAAATAATCTTTTAGGTAATAAAAAACTAGACCTGTTTTTTGGTACATTATTATTCCATAATTAATACTCGTAAAATCATTGGAATGCGTTTCAATCGGTTGATCTTCTCCAATTCCTGCTATTGCTCTATAGCTAATATCTGACATGTCATGATGAGATAAGTCGTTGAGGTGAAATTTACCATTCAATACCATGTCTGACATAAAAGAATTGTCGGGATATTTAGTCTGCATGTATCGAACCTCATTCAACGTATTCATTCCTTCATCCATCCAACCATGAACTCTTTCGTTTGAGCCTAATTGACCGTAAAACCAGTTGTGTCCAACTTCATGAACAATGACAACTTCTAGTTCGTGTGCATTGGATGAGTTACCAATCACTGTTACATTAGGGTATTCCATTCCACCACCTGCGCTAATTGTTCCATCAACAGCTGTAACATTGTTGTAAGGATAATCACCGTTCCATAACGAATAATAGTAAATGGCATCGTTCAAATACTCTGAAGCATTGACCCATAAATCTGACCATTTTGTTTTAGCATTTTTAGGAGTGTACATTGCCCAAGTGGTTACTTTTCTTTTAGAATGGGGTAATTCTATTTCACTTTTTAGAACACTGTAACGTTTGTCAGCAAACCAGGCAAAATCATGAACTCTAGATTGCGTATAGTTAATCGTTTTCATTTCATCACTTGATTCAGGAAAATCAATTAAATTCTCAATTCCTTCAATTGTTCGGTAACCTTTGCCACTTTCTACAGCTTCAGCTGTCTCGATTGCAATTTTATCTAGGAAAGCAATTTCCGATTGAGTCTGTAAATCTCCTGTAGCTCCAACAACATAATTCTTAGGAAGCGTTATAGAAACGTCAAATGAACCATATTCAGAATAAAATTCACCTTGACCTAAATAGGGCATTTGATGCCATCCTTCTTTATCATAAACTGCTGGCTTTGGGTACCATTGTGTTATTTGAAAGGATTGTTTTACATGGCCTAATCGAGAAATTGCACCAGAAGGGATTTTAACAAAAAACGGTGTAGAAACGATCATTCTAGCACCTGGTTGCAACGGAGCGTTAAGTTTTAGTTGAATAATATCTTCATGGTGGTGGTGGTAGTTCCATTCCGCTTTTGTTCCATTAATTTTAAAATCGAAAGAATCGATGTAACCACGGTCTTTCTCACTTAGATGTTGCATTTGCTCGTCCCCATTTCCATATTGTTGTTGAGCAAGAGCAGAAGTGCCATCTTTATATGCATTTGCCCAAACATGAACAAAAATATAGTCTAATGTATTGGGTGAATTGTTGATGTACTCAAATTCTTCATACGCAGACAATGTATTGTTAACGTCGTCTAGAGTGACATTGATTTTATAATTTACTTCTTGTTGGAAATAATCTTGAGAAAATGTAGAAGTTCCAATTAATATGAATAGTGCAAGTATAGTCTTCATGTGTTTTAAATTCAGTTAATAATTACTATAGATTGAATTCGATAAAGTTACAGATATATCCTATATATTGATGTTGTTTTTTTATAATAGTTTACTTTTTTTCTTTTGACCTATTCTAATTAATTCACTATCTTTGCACAGAATTTTAGGTTCACAAGGGGATTAAAAAGGAATTCGGTGTAAATCCGAGACTGTGTCTGCAGCTGTAAGCACTAATAGTTATCTTTAAAAGTCACTGGTTATTTATTAACTGGGAAGGCAAAGATGATAAGGTGTAAGTCAGAATACTTACCTAAAAGATTATTTTTAATGAAGACTTCAGATTAAAGTCGGACTTAATATTAGAATGTATTTCTAGTATCATTTCTATTTCTGATTTTTTCAACGTTTAATATTTTTAAATTTTTCAACGATGAAGAAAATTTACATTTTAGCTACGGCTTTATTTTTTGGTGCAAATGCAAATGCACAAGAATTAATTGATTTTGAATCATTCAATCTCCCAGTTGCCATTGATACATTTTATAATGGTGCTGATGATAACGGGGATTTTACGATTGATTATGCAACTTTTTCTAATATGTATAATACAACTTATAGTTCTTGGACAGGTTTTTCTGTTTCTAATACAACAGATGTAACAACAGCAGGCTTTTCCAATCAATATTCTAGTTTTGTAGGTTCTGGAGCAAACTCTTCAGTAACTTACGGTGTTTTTTATTCAAATGGTATTATCGTAACGGATGGTTCAGTAAAATTAAACTCTGTTATGATTACTAATACAACCTATGCTGCTATTTCTATGCGTGATGGTGATGCATACGCAAAGAAATTTGGAGAAAGTGTGAATGCTGCTGGAGATGATGACGGAACTAATGGTGAAGATTTCTTGAAAGTATGGGTAATTGCTGAAGATTTAGCTGGAAACGAAAAAGATTCTGTAGAATTTTTCTTAGCTGATTATCGTTTTGCGGACAATACACAAGATTATATTATCGATGCATGGACTTCAGTAGATTTGACAGGTTTTAACTTTTTGGTTCAAAAATTATCGTTTAAAATAGAATCATCAGATGTTGGAGGATTTGGAATGAATACTCCGGCTTATTTTGCAATTGATGATATTGATGCTGTTAAATTAGATGCCTCAGTAGAAGAAAGCACTTTAAATATTTCTGTTTATCCTAATCCAGTTGAGAATATCTTAACTGTAAACGGAGAATATGGAATTATCACAATCACAAATGTAAATGGTCAAATAGTTTATACTGAGGATCATAATTCTACCTCTCAAATTGATATGAGTAAATTTGAGAAAGGTGTTTACTTTTTGAGATTGACAAATAACAATGGTTCTGCTGTTCAAAGAATCATTAAATAATTAATTCAAGAAAGGGGAGACATTTGTTTCCCCTTTTTTAATGAAAGTCCTTTTCGCTATATTGTTTTTTAGTCCACTTTTATTCGGACAGCAAGATTCCATTCAAGAAGTGGAAGAGGTTTTAGCGAACCAAATTATCCATCACTATTCAAAAAATAGTTCATTGAATATACAAGATATTGAGCAATTATCACCTGTGGATATAGGTGATGTACTCATGAAGATATCTGGAGTGAATCTAAAATCTTACGGTTCCCTTGGTGGATTGAAAACGGTCTCAATGCGTGGACTAGGTAGTAATCATTCTACTATTGTGAAAGATGGTTTTTCTTTGAGTAATACGCAAACTGGACAAATAAATCTTGGACAAATAGAAGTAGATAACGTAGTTGGTGTCGTTAGTTCAATTGGAGAAAGATACACCACAATTCTCCCAATTTCTGCACAAATTTCTGGGAGTACATTTTTAATAAAAACATTTGAGAATACATTTTCTTCGGATACTTTGCAAATAAGGTCATCTGTGAAATATGGTTCTTTCAATCAACAGTTTGTCTATTTAGGTGCGAAATACCAACCCAAAAAATGGTTCTTTAGTGCAACAGGCGCATTTCGTAAATCGGATGGGAATTATGATTATGCTTACAAAAATGGTTCTATTCATATCGAAGACGAAAGAATGAATAACGATTATCAAGATTATAATTTTGGAGCAAGTCTAGGGCGGAAATGGAAGAATAAGAATTTTAGATTAGGATACAAACATGCTGAGATAGATCAAGGTTTACCAGGTGCAGTAATATTATACAATGCAACTCAAGATGAAAGAATGACGACAAATGATCATTCTTTCTTTGGTGATTTTCAACTGAATGGAGCGGAAATAACTATAAGAACCTATGCTAATGGTCGTTTAAATCATTTACGTTATACAGATCCATCTTTCTTAAACACAAGTGGGGGAATTGATGTCACTTACTTTAATCGAAGTATTACAGGTGGTGTTGCTTTTTCTACAAATAAAAGAAAACACCTTTATTTCAATGGAGGAACAGAACTTGTTTTAAGTGATCTAGAAGAAGATGGACAAAATTTTGATCACCCATCAAGAATTCATTCAGTATCATTGATTGGAATTAACCTGAATGTTGAATCATATAAGCTTATCGCGCAATTGTCGTCTCAATATATTATTGAAGATAATCCAAATGGATTGAGTGGAAAAGATCGATTTAGAGTGAATCCCTTTTTATCCATCGAACAACAAGGTAATGGTAAAATGAAGTTGAAACAAAGCTTATGGTATAGGAATTCATTTAGAATGCCGTCATTTAATGAATTGTACTACAATAATATCGGAAATAACTTACTTGAACCTGAAGATGCTAATCAAGTGAATTATGGAGTTTCTTTTCTTCCTATTGATAAAAAAATCTCTGTTTTTGTAAGAAGTAATGTCTATTTCAACCGAGTGAAGAATAAAATTGTTGCCATTCCTACCAAGAATTTATTTGTTTGGTCAATGCAAAATGTAGGAAAAACTAATGTTTATGGTTTTGAAGTGATTTTAGACGCCAATTACACGTTGAATAAAAATTGGATTTTTACAACAACAGGGAATTATTCTTACCAAAGAACGTTGGATGTGACGGATGAAAAATCTCCAACATATAAAAATCAAATTGCCTATATACCTTTGCAGACAGTTAATTTTGATGTCAGTCTTTCTTTTAAGAAAGCAGGGCTTCGTTTTTCAAATTATTACGTGTCAGAACGATTTTCTTTGAATGAAAACATCATCGCTAACAGGGTCGACGGTTTTCTTCTTTCTGATTTAACCATTTTTTACCGCTATCAATGGAATAATAAGCAAAGTTTAAAAATTCAATTCACCGCAAAAAACATTTTAAATCAATCGTATTCCTACATTCGTTCTTTTGCAATGCCGGGAAGAAATTACTTAATATCAATTCATTATGCGTTTAATTAGTATCATTATTGCCACTTTAATTCTTTTTTCTTGTAAGAAAGAGAAGGAAGAAACGGTTTGTGTTTCCAATGAATTATCAAACGGAATGGTTGTTCTTTGTGAAGGACTCTTTCAGCAAAATAATTCAACGGTTTCATTTATCAATAAAGCGGATGGATCAATTTCCAATACACTTTTTCAAGATAAAGCGGGGAGAATGTTAGGGGATACAGGAAATGATATTCAAAAATATGGAGGGAAAATTTACATCGTTGTAAATGCTTCAAGTACAATTGAAATCATAGATGCTTCAACTTTTAATCCTATTGCGCAAATTTCAATGATAGAAAATGGAGTAGCGAAACAACCTCGAAGTATTGTGTTTAATAACGACAAAGCCTATGTAACTTGCTACGATGGCTATGTCGATGTGATCGATACAGCTACGTTAACAGTAGTGCAAAGAATTCAAGTGGGCAGAAATCCTGAAGGAATGGCCATTGCAAATAATAAATTATACGTTGCTAATTCAGGTGGATTGAGTGCGCCAGATTATGATTCTACATTGTCTGTGATTGATTTGAATTCGAATATTGAAATCCTCAAAATTAATATTGGTAAAAACCCTAGTCGAGTAATTACAGATAATTCAGGTGAAATATATGTCATTAATCGTGGGGATTATGGTTCAATTCCTTCTTCCATTTCAAGAGTTAATTCGAATACGGACCTAGAAATTGAAGAATTAACCATTAATGCGACACATTTTGTTCAAATGAATAATGATTTTCTCATTGCAAACTATAATTACAGTACTGAATTGAGTGGAGTTGTTGTTTTTAACCCACAAACAGAAACTGTTACAAATTCTTCATTTATTATGAATACTGGAATTGCCACACTTTATGGTTTACAATACAACGCTACAAGTGGGAATATTTACATCTCTGATGCAATGGGGTTTACAAATTCTGGATATATCCGAGAATACACCAATACAGGTACATTTATACAATCTTTTCACGTGGGATTGAATCCCAATAAAATAATTTTCTATGATTAAAAAACTTATTTTCAGTCTTCTTGTTGTGCAACAATCAATTGCTCAATCGTATGCTCCTCCAGCGGGAGAAATTGGGTCAACAGCGATACACAAAGATTCTTCAATCATTATTGGTTGGGCGACGGATTGTGCAATAACAAGAGGGTACCAGAATATTGCAGACCAATCTTTAGGTTTAGCTGATTTTGGAGATTTTTCCGTTGTTCCAGGAGAAGCTGATGGCTCAGATGTTGTGTCGTTAGGGGATGGAGGAAGTGCAATTGTAACTTTTCCTTGGAGCATTGTCAATGGACCTGGTCCAGATTTTGCAATTTTTGAGAACAGCTTTAGTGAAACTTTTTTAGAATTGGCCTTTGTAGAAGTGAGTTCTGATGGTATAAATTATTATCGTTTTCCTGCTGTTTCCGAAACACAGACAGATACACAAATTGGAGGTTTTGGAGCTGTCGATTGTAGATACATCCATAATTTAGCGGGAAAATACAAATCAAAATACGGTACACCATTCGATTTAGAGGATTTAATCGATTCTGTAGGATTAGATTTGGATAATATCAATTTTATTAAAGTGATAGATGTTGTGGGGAGTATTGATGTGCAATATGGAAGTCAAGATTATTTGGGGAACATGATTAATGATCCTTTTCCGACTCCTTTTGGTTCAAGTGGATTTGATTTAGATGCAATAGGTGTGATTCATCAAGCAACTCAAGGTGTAGAGAATGTTAATTCGGCAACTATTTCCTTTTACCCTAATCCAACAGATGGAATTTTAAATATAAAATCTGAAGAGCAAGGGAAGTATATTTTATTGAGTACACAAGGTCGAATTGTGAAAGAAGGAGAATTTCCCAAAACATTTACGCTTAATTTTTCAACTGAAAAGAAAGGCGTATATTTATTGAAAGTAATTACAGAATCAGGTGTGATTATTCAACGAATCATCAAGCAATAATGGAGCATTTATCGGAAGGGTTTTGGAGAAAACGATACGAAGACAATAAAACAGGTTGGGATTTAGGAATCATTTCTCCACCTATCAAAGCATATTTTGATCAAATTGAAGATAAAAATGTAAAAATCCTCATTCCTGGCTGTGGAAATGGACACGAAGCGGAGTTTTTACATCAAAATGGTTTTAATAATGTGTGTGTCATTGATTTTGCGCAAGAACCTTTGGATAAATTAATGGAGCGTAATGTAGGGTTTCCTGCAGAGCACATTTTTGTTGGAGATTTTTTTGAACATAAAGGTGAATACGATATCATAGTTGAACAAACGTTATTTTGTGCTATAAATCCACAGCAACGCGAAAACTATGCGAAAAACGTAAAGCGTTTGTTAAAACCAAATGGAAAATTGATTGGCCTATTGTTCAATACCGATTTTGATGGTGGACCACCGTACGGAGGATGTAAAAAAGAATATTTAACGTACTTTGAAAAATACTTTTCAACTGTTAGTATGGAGCCTTGTTACAATTCTATTCCACCAAGAATGGGGAAAGAGTTGTTTATAAACGTAGAATAACAGACAAGGAGGAGGTATCCAATTCCTTCTTAAAATCTACTATTCTAAAATTTAGAAAGAGTTTATTCTTTTTTATTTCCTGTAAATTGTTTGTGTTGGGAAAGCAAAATCTAAACCGGCTTCATTGAAACGTTTCAATATTTCTAAATTCATCTCAGATTGAGTAACCAAGATGTCTTCATTTTTCTTGATGTAATAAATGAATAGAATTCCCATAGAAAAATCTCCCCAAGCATTAAAAGAAACAAGGACGTTATCTTCAATATGTTTATTTTGGAGTGAAATTTCTCGAAGTGTTTCTATTGCTTTTTCCATTCCTTCAGGAGTTGTATCGTATGTTAATCCGAGATTCAAAACAACTTTACGAGTAGGTTCTTTTGAAACATTCTCAACGGCATGGTCAGAGAATTGCCCATTAGGAATTGTAACTAAACGTCCTTCTAGTGTTCTCAATCGAGTACTTCTGATACCAATTTCTTCCACTGTTCCATCCCAACCATTAATTTTGATTCTATCTTTCATTTTAAATGGTTTGTCAAGAAAAACCATGATTCCCCCAAAAATATTTTTGATTGTATCTTGCATCCTTTTGGTTGTTTTGTTTGGTTGGAACTA
>CAYLWS010000079.1:0-12779 GCA_964387525.1 uncultured Fluviicola sp. | reverse complement strand
AAATTCTCGTTCATCTGTAATAACAAAGTCAGGAGCTGTACGAGAATTTTCCTTATAACCTTTGTCTCCAACAACGATTGGTTTAACAAGTTTTTTGAGAATAAATTTCTTAAAACCTTTTGGTTTAGGGTACTTTTCTGAATAAATATAATCGTAAGAAACATTTAAATGAGCCAGCATTTGGCTAACGTTCATTGTTCCCCATTTCCCTTTAGTTGAAGGTGATAGTTTATTGATTCTTTCAATAAACTCAGCAGTAACTTCTGGTTTGAATATATTTTTCATTATTCTTTCTTTTTATTCTTAGGCTGAAATTTACGTTTCTTCCCATTGAATGATTTATTCTTATTGAAAGGTCGCTTTCCTTTTCCTTGAGGTTTTCCTTCTTCCCATTTAGGTCCTTCTCCAAATTCTTCTGGTGGTTGTAGTTTCGTAAGTGTCGATTCGATTAAAGTTTCAATCTTTCGCATTCTGAACATATCCGTAGGGTTCACCAATGTAACAGCCTCCCCTTTTGTGTTTGCACGTGCCGTTCTACCAACACGATGAACGTAATCAGCTGCTTCGTGAGGTACATCGTAGTTAACAACCATGTTAATTTCTTTGATGTCAATTCCACGACTCATTACATCTGTAGCTACTAAAATACGAATACGTTTAGACCTGAATCCTCGTAGAACTTCCTCTCGTTGATCTTGTTCTAAATTCGAAGAGATACCTTTAGCTTTTAAACCTGAACGGCCTAAATCTCTAACGATGGTAGAAACTTTATTTTTCGTAGAAGTGAAGACAATAATACTATCGTAATCCTTTTTTTCCTTGATTAAATGTGCTAGAACTTTTACTTTTTGCTCATCGTGAACTAAATAAACCGATTGTTTTACTCCTGCTGCTGGTTTCGCAACTGCTAGAGCAATTTTTTCTGGATTATTTAATATTTTTTGAGCTAATTTCTCAATACTCGGTGCCATTGTAGCACTGAAAAGAAGTGTCTGGTGTTTCTTCGGTAAGTAAGAAATGATTTTAGTCAAATCATCTATAAACCCCATGTCCAACATTCGGTCAGCTTCATCCAAGATGAGGTGCTTTACGTGTTTGAAATTAACATAACCCATTTTTAAATGAGAGATTAATTTCCCAGGTGTTGCAACAATGATATCAGTTCCATTTTTCAATGCATCTCTTTCTAAATCAAAGTCTTTACCACTTCCTCCACCGTAAACAGATTTAGATCCAACAGAAACAAAATAGGATAAACCTTGAATTTGTTGTTCAATCTGAATCGCTAATTCTCTTGTGGGAACAATGATTAATGTGTCGATATTGCTATCTGTTTTTCCTACTAACTTATGTAGAATAGGTAAAACAAATGCTCCCGTTTTTCCTGTTCCCGTTTGGGCGCAGGCTATTAAATCTTTATTATCTAATATAAGTGGGATGGCTTTTTCTTGTATTGGAGTCGCATTTTCGAACCCCATGTATGAGATGGCTTCTAAAACCTGCTCATCTAATTTTAATTCTGTAAATTTCATTGGTTGTGAAGCTAATGATTTTTGTTGAACTATTTGATAAAATTTGGTAGAATTTAATTGTTGTGTCTATTCGAACGATTTAAGAATTTTTTCTGTATGAGTCTCTAGACCTAGAAAAAGAATTATATCAGGTTTCATTTCGAGTATAATTTCTTTATTCAAACCATACCTCCAAGCATCAAAAATCCATAAACTTTCTTCAAAAGAATCTCTCATAAATGGCATCAATTGTTCTCCAAAAGAATCACGAATAATTAGGATTCGTAAACCGTTTGTTAATTTTGAATTGCTAAAACCTTTCTCATATCCCCAATTATAAGCAAAGCTTTCTATTCCTTTAAATTTGTATTTCTTTTCTTCTTTGGAAACATAGTTGGTGTTTTCGGAAGGAGTGTAATATACTTCAGATAAACCTTCAATTCCGAGGAGTCTAGTTTGAATTCCATCCTTCTTTATTTTCTTTTCCCATTCAATTTTTGGCGTTTTCCCAAAATTATTATTGGGAAAGTCTTTTTTAAATTGATCTAACAGGTGTTTTGCTACAATTTCTCCGGCTGAAAAGTTCCAATGGTTATCTGTTTGGTAAAAAACAGGAATAGAATCTTTCGCATTTTTTAATAATTGATTTGCATCAATGATTAAACCGTGAAAATCCTTATTCATTCGTTTTTTTAATTGAAAAGTTCTATTCTCTTTCTCTCTAACAATATTGTAAGGAATCTCTTCTGGGTATATAGTGTGCTTCATTGGAGCAATTAACCAATAGGTTTTAATATTCAATGAATCGATAAAATGCAACCTTTTCTTCCATTCATTGGAGAATGAATCAAGTTGAAGTGTATTGAATTGATTTAGCCCTTCGTATATTTCTTTTTCTTTACCAGCATTAAAATACCAATCATTTTTCCCAATGATTAACTTATTAGGGTAAGGGGAGGTTTTGAAAACATAAAACTTTGATTGATGGAATAAGTTAAGGAATGGCTTTCTAAAAATGATGTTATCATTTACATAATTATTAAAGTTCTTTGGGAAATCATCCAAATGATTAATGTTAAACTCAATAGAATCTGTAAAAGACCTGTTTTCTTCATTTCTGTCAAATTCAACAAAATGAAACGCATCATTGAACAATGGAATTATTAAAAGCAAAACAAATGCTACAGGCAATATTAAAAGATATGTTTTAGTTTGTCTCATTGCTAGAATCGATAATAGATAAACGGATTGTAAGAACCCGAATTAATATAGATCAATGAGGTAATAAACAATAGAAGTAATAATAAATCCTTTGTTGCGCTGATTGCAATTGAATTATTCACTTTTTCAAATAGAGAAACTCTCCCTATTCTCTCTATAATTGAAGAACTTACGATTGCTGCAATAATAAGAATTATGATTCGCTCATTGGAAAGAAAACTGAGTACATTCAAATGCCCATTGTTTTCAAGAAAAAACATTTTGGATAAGTAATGAATTGCATTAGGAAGCTCTTCAATTCTAAAGAGAACCCAACCAACCATAACCAGAATAATCGTATAAAACCATTGCACAATCGGAGGTGATTTTTTTAACCATTTTCCAAAACCGATTTTCTCAATGACTAAGAATAGCCCGTGAAATAAACCCCAGAGAATGAAACTCCATGTTGCTCCATGCCAAAAACCAGTGAGTAAAAAAACCAGTAGAAGATTCTTGTACATTCTTTTTTTTCCATGTCTATTTCCCCCAAGAGGGATGTATACGTAATCTTTAAACCAAGAAGAAAGCGAAATATGCCATCTCCGCCAGAATTCAGTAATACTTTTTGAAATATAAGGTAAGTTAAAGTTTTCTAGAATATCAAATCCAAACATCTTACCTAAACCAATAGCCATATCGGAATAACCAGAGAAATCAAAGTAAATTTGAAAAGTATAGGCTATAATTCCGAGCCAGGCAGTTGGAGAATCGATGAAATTAATGTCTGTATTTATAATTGTATCAGCAATTTCACCACATGTATTTGCTAATAATATCTTTTTAGAAAGGCCAATAATGAACCGTCGTACTCCAACATTAAATTGTTGTACAGATTCAGTTCGTTGTTTTAATTGATCAATAATGTCATTGTATCGAACAATCGGACCTGCAATAAGCTGTGGAAAAAAACTAATATATAAAGCTGTATTTAAAAACGTGATTTTTTCTGTTTTTTCTTCACGATAAATGTCCCAAAGCATGGACATTTGTTGAAAGGTAAAGAATGAGATCCCTACAGGTAATACTATTTTCAATAGATCAATGGGGGGAGCATTTTCATTGAATAGTTCTTTTATCCAATTTAAGTTTGTAATGAAGAAGTTTAAATATTTAAAAGAAACAATGATCAAAACATTGAACACCAATCCAACAATCAACCACTTTTTTTGATGAAAATTCTTTTTCTCAATCTGCTTTGCAAATATGAAGTTGAATATAATAGAAGCAATTAATATAATGCTAAAACTGACTCCTCCCCATGCATAAAAAACAAAACTAAATAGCAAAAGAATTGCATTTCTATATCTTTTTGGTGCAAGGTAATATACACCTAATAAAACAGGTAAAAAATAAAATAGAAATGAAAAACTACTGAAAAGCAATCTTGTTTTTTTTTAGAATGGACACCAAAGTTAATTTTTTATAGCTTATAAAATATTAACTTCGTAAAAAAAAGAAGTATGGGAATTGTATCTACTGTTGTAAATGGAGTTTGTGAATTAAAACTCAATCGTCCGGATGTTTTTAACTCGTTCAATAAAGAAATGGCTATGGAAATGCAAGCTGCATTAGATGCTTGTAACGATGATGAAAATGTGCGTGCAATTGTAATTACCGGAGAAGGCAAAGCTTTTTGTGCTGGTCAAGATTTAGCAGAAGCAACGGATCCAAATGGACCTCCATTGAATTCAATCGTAAAAGATCATTACAATCCTATCATCAAAAGAATTAGAACGATTGAGAAACCAATCATTGCTGCAGTGAATGGTGTTGCTGCCGGAGCTGGAGCAAATATAGCTTTGGCTTGTGATATTGTCTTTGCAAAAGAAAGCGCAAGTTTCATTCAAGCATTCTCTAAAATTGGGCTAATTCCAGATTCTGGAGGAACTTTTTTCTTGCCTCGATTAGTAGGAATGCAAAAAGCAATGGCGTTGATGATGACCGCAGATAAAGTTGGTGCTAAAGAAGCGGAAGCAATGAATATGATTTACAAAGCGGTTGCGGATGATGTATTTGAAACAACTGTAAAATCTTTCGCAGAGAAAATCGCAAAAATGCCTACCAAAGGTTTAGGTTTGACCAAAAGAGCGATGAATCAAAGCTTAACGAATAATTTGGAACAGCAGTTAGATGTAGAGGAAGAATTGCAAACAATTGCAGGAGAATCATACGATTTCAACGAAGGTTGTGCAGCATTTTTAGAAAAACGTAAACCACAATTTAAAGGCCAGTAGCGCCATGATGCATCATGACGCAATGGCCGATCCGATCCGCAATGGTCGTTATCGTAATTGGTGCAATGCACTTAATTCGTCATTACAACGTCAGATAAATCATTCAATTGTTAAGATATAAAATATGAATATAGGAGTTTTAGGAGGAGGAACCATGGGTTCTGGAATTGTTCAAGTTGCAGCGCAAAATGGACATAAAGTTGTTTTAGTTGATTTGAGTCAAGATGTTTTAGATTTATCGAAAACAAAATTGGCGAAAATTATGGCACGTTTGGTCGAAAAAGGGAAGATCACCAATGACCAAGCGGAAGAAACGCAATCCAACATCAGTTACACAACTGAAATGAAAGATTTTAAAAACTGTGGTTTTGTAATTGAAGCCATCGTGGAGAATTTAGAAGTGAAAAAGAAAGTATTTGCTGCAATTGAAGGGATTACAGGAGAAAATTGTATTCTAGCATCCAATACTTCTTCACTTTCGATTGCTTCGATTGGAGCTTCACTGGTAAATCCATCCAAAATCATCGGTGTTCACTTTTTCAATCCTGCTCCCTTAATGCCTTTGGTGGAAATTATTCCAGCGGTGCAAACTTCAACGGAAACCTTAGAAGAAACCAAAACATTGATTGATTCTTGGAAGAAAGTGACCGTTATTTGTAAAGATACTCCAGGATTTATTGTGAATCGAGTAGCGCGTCCTTTTTACGGTGAAGCTATGCGAATTTACGAAGAAGGAATCGCTGATTTTGCGACAATCGATTGGGCGATGACACATGTAGGAGGTTTCAGAATGGGACCATTTACTTTAATGGATTACATTGGAAATGATGTGAATTATACGGTAACCGAAACGGTTTTTAAATCATTCTATTACGACCCACGATACAAACCTTCGTTTACACAAAAACGTCACGCTGAAGCTGGTTACCTAGGAAGAAAATCAGGGAAAGGCTTTTTTGATTACAGTGAAAATGCTCAAAATAGTGCCCCCATTGAAGACGAGGTTTTAGGAAAAGAAATTTTTGATAGAATTATTATGCTACTCATCAACGAAGCCGTTGATGCAGTGTTTTTAAATATTGGAAGCAGAGAAGCCATCGATTTAGCAATGACAAAAGGAGTGAATTACCCTAAAGGTTTATTGGCTTGGGCGGATGAAATTGGATTAGAAACTGTTTTATCAAACTTAGAAGCAATGTTCAATGAATACGGAGAAGATCGTTACAGACCAAGTCCATTAATGCGAAGAATGGTGGCAAAAGGAGAACGGTTTTTTGCTTAATTAGATTTTTTGAAATTATTCCGTAGATATGTAAGTGAGGTTCATATTCTGAGTCTCACTTTTTTATTTGTACAATGTTTTCGTATATTGAACCTCTAATCTGACATTTATGAAAGCATTGACCGTTTTATTTCTAGGAATTATTTTGTTTTTCATCACAAGCTGCGGGGATCCTGTTGCACCGATACATGAAACAATCGTAGAGAAATTATCTCCCATCATTCTAACAGATGAAGATTTATTTTCGGGTATAAAAGTACTTTCGTTTCTTCAAAATGAAGAAAAACACGTAAAAGAATCGAATTCATTGTTTTTGAAAGGTGTAGATGCTTTTAGAAACAAAGAAAATTTAGACAGCGCCGATTTTTACTTTAGATCTTCCTTGCTAAAAGAACCTTCTGCCCAAACTTATTTTGAGTTGGGGAACTTATGCATGACGGAGAAGAAATACGATGATGCACTTCTTTCTTTTAATATGGCGGAGCAATTGAATTATGAACCTTTTTCTAAGTTACTGTACAATAAATCGTGTATTTATTCTTTGCAAGAAAAAATTGAACAGAGCGCTCAATACCTCGAGTATTCTATTCAAGCAGGTTATTCTAACATTGATTATCTATACAAAGACAGTGACCTTGAAAACCTAAGAGATTCTTGGCGATTTGAAAATGTAGTCAAGAAAGGTTTAAGAGGTGTAAGTAATTCTGAGAATATATTCTGGCTACAATTTAAAAAACAGTTTCCTAAAGTAAAATTCCCATTACAACTTAATAACTATAAAAGTTACGCTGAATTGGATGAATTAAACAAGCAAATCTCCTACGATTATGAGAATTACATTTCTGAAATGAGGGATGAGAAATTCTCGAGAGAAGTGGGTAAGATTTTTTATTATCATTCCAATCCTTATGAAACGAAAAAATATGTTGTTCTTGTTTACATCATTCGAGATGACTTCATGAGTGAAAGCTTCCCTATTTTATACAGAATGGCTACTTTTAATCATGAGGGGAAATTAATAGATAAGAAAGTTATCGCTGGTCAAGAAAACATGGATGATTCCATTATTGAGTCTGAAGTTGTTGAAGATGGAGTTAAAATGATATTTTACCATACGGTTTATGAAAAAGACACAGAAGAATATGGTTACGCTGAAAATCCAATAATTAAAAGGACAAAACAAAGAGAAGTTTTGCTAACAATAACAGAAGATGGACATTTTGTAGAAAATGAAATTGATTTGGTTAGCGAATTAGATTAACAATCTTTTCACTCAAAGAAACGTTGAAATATATTGCTTGAACCATTTTGTTCTAAAATACACTTCCACTACAATTAAATTTGGAATCCAACTAATGTAGGCTAAAATGGTGTACGCTTCTCTCGGAGGTATTTCTACATTAAAAACATCAAATAAATAGGCGTAAAAGCGAAGTGTTACAGCAGAAAGAGTAAGTGCATAGCTTCTAATGGCCCACTTTACATGTGCTTCAACTTTTGAAGCTTTTATTCTTTGGTAAGATAAATAGGTGAATAAAATCCATAAAAGTGAAAGAATTACAAAGCTAGCTTGCGTTATCCTTCCTCCATTTGCATACAACCCCATAATAAATGCTGTTGGACCAGATACGAAGAGAACAGTACTTATGTATATCTTCCCAAGAATCCGGTGGACGGTTGGTTTTTTCTGTAAGAGCTTTTTATTGAATTGAAAAAGCCCGGATAGAATAATAATAGGGCTAGAGAATACATGAATGTAAAAGCTAATTCGCCATATTTTAATATGGTAAATCAGTTGTTTCGTAGCGAGAAAATCAACATTCTTCTCAAAATAGATATAAGGTAACGAAAGAATTACCAATAAATAAGAAGCGTACAATAAAAGAATGAATACGCCAAGATTGAATGTTTTTTTGAGTGTCGGAAACATTAATAGTAATAAGGTTCAATTGTTCTACTGTTATTCTTGACTAAATGAATCTCGTAATCGCCCTCTTTTATTACGTTAAAAAGTTCTAACCGCTCTTCGAAATAGTCATTCTTTTCCCACTCAATTGTAATTGACTCATTGTCGTACGTCCAATTCCCTTTAATTGTCATCAATTGTTCTACTCGATTTTCATTGTCTGAAGTTGGGTAGTACGAATACATCACGAGGCCATCATCGTCAAAACTGTAATCTCCAACAGTGTCTCGAGAGAAGTTGAAGTAATTGAGAAATATACCTTCAGACATATCTCCCGAATCATTCCAATTTCTAGGTGGACTTTTTGTGAAATTCAATTGTTTCGGTTGAATGGAAGCATCATTACAAATCCAAATCCCTGTTGGTTCATTGTCTATTCCAATAAATTTCAAATGAAAAACACCGTCAAATTCATGATCACCGGGTTCAGAAATGGTCATATATATTGTATCATTTGATTTTTGCAACGTTCCAGAAATATTTCTTTGAAGTCCCTTGTGGATATTATACCCAACCACTTTTGATCTACCAACATAGTTTAAAATGACACGGATTGTTGATCCTGAAAAATCACTGGTATATATTCCCTTTAAAGTATCGTACTTGAAATCATCTTCCTCTAGTAGAACAGAAGGAACTAAAACTTCAGTGATTACTTCCACGGGGGCAAGTTCTTCTTGGCAAGAATTTAAAAGAAAGAACAGAAAAAGAATAGTGTAAATTATTTTCATTTGTTTTAAATTGAAGGACAATTTACGAATAATAAACGAACTCTTATTCCCCTAACTTCTTTTTTGCTTGTTGGGCATAAAACCCATTTGCTTTAGAGATTTCAAGATACATTTTTTCACTTTCTACTCCACGATTCATTTTTTCAAAAGAATTGGCCATTAACCAAAGTGCTTCTTCGTCGAAGTTTTTAAAATCACCTTGAATACATTTTGAGAAATGAGCAACGGCTTTTTCAAATTCACCAAAATTATAGAAACATAAACCACTATAGAAATTAGCATTTACGTCCACGGGGTATTTTTTTAGAATAGTTTCGAATCGGGAAAGTGCTTTTTTGTATTCTCCATTATTGAAATAGTACATCGAGTTCTCAAGATAGATAGAATACGACTGCTGTATTGTTTTCCATTCCGATTTATACTTATCACTATTCTCACTTTCTAAATCGGCAGGAGTTCCCGTTAAAACAAATTGCTTCGTTTCAATTGTCGATGAAGATCTATATTTTGAATAATCAACCAGCTTTAAATCTTGCAAATAAATTTCTTTCCCTTTTGTTTTAGTATGAATAATTCCGGCAGATTGGTTATTGTCCAATTGATGAGGTTTTAAAACAGGCAAACTTGCGTTTATTTCTTCCATTTTTTGGAAATCATTTTTTATCTCACGGACAGAAACTTGTTCATCAATGGGTTGTTTGGTAAGTAACTCTATTTGTTCAGGAAGAAAAACATCACTCGATTCAAGGATGATTTCTTGCTGTTCAATAGGTTTTTCAGTAATTTTATTCTCCGATAATTTTGGTGATTCAATTGGCATAAAAAACAAAGAAGTAATCAATCCAATAACGATTGCTCCACCAATGATATAAAAAACAGACTTTCCTCGCGAAGAAAAAGGATTTTTTTGTTTCGATAGAGCGGTAGTGTCATAGTCAACAGATTCCCAACCCTCCATTGCTTCTTGGTCGAAAGAATCACTCATTTCTTTTTGCTCAATGGCATTTCTTTCCTGTTGCGGTAAAGAATTGTATTGCTCAATATCCTTAGCGCTCAATTTCTCTTTGGAAGAGAAAATATCTTTATATCGATTTGAATTCTTCACTTTGCTCCAGTTTAATTTTTAAATTCCTTTTTCCATTCTGAATGGCACTCTTTATTTTTTTTATATCCAACACTAATATCTCCGCTATTTCATTGTACGATTTCTGCTGAATGTAAAATAACTCAATGCAATCTCGCTGTTCACTCTTCAGCGTTTGCACCATTTGTTCTAAAAGATTCAGATTATTCTCTTTTATTTCAAAGGTGTCAATTGGGGGATCTGTTGTATCTTCGATTTCAATTTCTTTGTCATTCAAATGAATTTTCTTTTTTCGTAAAAACATGAAAACTTCATTCTTCGTCACCACATATAACCAAGATTTAAAATTTTTAATCTCAGCCCTTAAAATTCTATTCGATAATTTTTCAAATACAATCATGCATAAATCTTCAGCATCAGGTTTGTTTTTTGCATATTTTAGAGCGACACCAAGAACTAAATGTACATATCGCGTGTAGAATTCTCCCAAAATGAAATTATTTTGCTTTGCATTGTAATGAAAAAGTAGTTCTTCATCACTCATTCTCCGATATTTTCGCTTTTTTGATAACATTTCTATAAAGATGCAAGAAATAAATGTATTCCATAAAAAATAGTTGATTAATTTTAAAGAATGAAAAAAATCGGAATAATTACTTCAGGAGGAGATGCACCAGGAATGAATGCATGTGTTCGGGCCATCACAAAATATTGTTTGAATAATAAGATTGTTCCGATTGGATTCAGAGATGGCTACAAAGGAGTAATTGAAAATGATTTTTGTGTATTAACCTTCAAGGATGTCAATAACATTGTTCAGCAAGGAGGTACCATTTTAGGAACCTACAGAAGTGAAAAGTTTAAAACAAAAGAAGGTCGCAGTATTGCCATTGAGAATTTAAGAAAAAACAACATTGATGCATTTATTTGCATTGGTGGAGATGGAACTTTCACCGGAGCAAGTATTCTTTCGAAAGAAATGGACATCCCAGTTATAGGTATTCCAGGAACGATAGATAATGATATTTATGGAACAGATCACACCATTGGTTACGATACTGCATTGAATACAGTTGTCGAAGCGGTGGACAAAATCAGAGATACAGCAGGTAGTCACAAAAGAATCTTCTTTGTAGAAGTGATGGGGAGAAATGCCGGTTTTATTGCTTTGAATTCAGCCATAGCAAGTGGCGCAGAATCTGTATTGATTCCAGAAGAAGTGACAGATGTAAAAGAAGTGGCACTTGATTTAAAACGCCAGAACAAAGGAGCTAAAAGTTCAATTGTTATCGTTGCGGAAGGAGACGACGAAGGTGGCGCAAAAGAAATCATGTCAAAAATAAAACCTTACATGGACGGATATTCTCTCCGGTATTCTGTTTTGGGACACATTCAACGAGGAGGGAGGCCTTCCGCTTTTGACAGAATGTTGGCCACAAGAATGGGTGCATTTGCCGTAGAATGTCTAGTAAAAGGAATTTCTGGAGTAATGATTGGGGCAAAAGGAGATGAATTGCATACAATGTCTATCCACGAAGCAATTCACCATTTATCTAGTCCAGATATGTCAAAATTGGAAATGTTGAGTAATTTACGAACGATATCGTGAGGTTTGAATTATCTATTTTGGAAGTTTACAGTTGTAGAATGATTATTTTTGGGGTTGGGTCAATTCTAAGCAATAGATTTCCGTAGTTACAAAAGCGAAAATTACCTGAAGAAAAATTACAAGGATAACGTTATGAAAAATATTTTAGCATTTTTAATTATAGCTATTTTAATTAGTTGTACAGATAGCCGAATTGACGTAGTAGATATGTGTGTCTCGAAAGTTTCAAAAAAGATAAATAATGAATTAACATATGAAGTTCGTTTTAACAAACCGACAAGTGCTATAGAGATTTTTTACGAAGGCAAGTTCTATAATCATACTGCTGGTCGAATCGCTTACTTATGTTTTTTAGAACTAGAGAACAAAGGTTTGATTTTTACAACTTATGGTGTATGGGATAAACAACAAATAAATCAAGGATTGTATAGCTCTTATGATTTTAAAATTATAAAAGAAAAAAATAATATTGCTCAACAATTTATTGAATCAATTAAGTTATCTAAATATGAGGTTGCAATTCAATTAGTTGACAATCTACCCATGTCTGATTTAAAGAAGTTCTCTAGTTTGATCCATGACATGGATATTTCAATAGAGTTTAAGGGGTTAGTTATTCGTAATATTCAAAATGCACCTTATGCTGAGGTTGTTTACAAAATGGGGGATACAGATGTTTTTTGGGTTTCTTATAATTTAAATAAAAAAAAGAATTCAATTGTTGGTTTTGGTTTAAATCCAGATAAAGCAAGGTGGTAGAATGTTCCAATAACCGCTTGTGCGCGTTCTTAACGCGTTCGGCACCATCCCCCGCTAGTCCGTGAATAACCGCTGGTTCGAGATTTCATCTCGGACTGTACGTAACTTTCTCTACTTTGTACAAAGAGTTCTCTCGTTATAACCCCAAGTTACCTCGCGAACCTTTCCTTGGTCTTAGGGGGTCGTTTTCAAGGGTGAATTACTTTTTAACTACCTGCCATCAGTAGTATGATTTGATATCATGCATATATATAATAGTACTGTGTATTTTTCTAAAAAGCTTCAAAAAGTGTTAACTATATAGTATACCATTTGTTTTTTTTGTGAAGATTGAATCAAT
>CAYLWS010000078.1:0-12965 GCA_964387525.1 uncultured Fluviicola sp. | reverse complement strand
TCTGAGGGAAACTTTTTACTAAAAAAACTTGCATTAGCATTTTAATCTAGGGGTTCTCAAAATGTCCCCGTTGTTTTTAATAATCCATGTGTTACAGCGCCAAGTAATATTTGTACGGAAAACTCAGTCTATACAACGATTATTAATTTACCTCCTTCTGTAAATGGATACACAATAACCTATCAAAGGTGTTGTCGTGGACCAAATATCAATAATTTAATTAACCCTGACGATACTGGTTTTACGTTGACATGTGTTGTGCCTCCAATGTCAAATAATAATTACATTAACAGTAGCCCTCGTTTTAACGACTATCCACCTCTTCTTTTATGTAACAATGATGATCTTATATTTGACCATAGTGCAACAGATCCGGATGGAGACCTATTGGTGTACTCTTTGGTAACTCCTTTTGCGGGAGCATCAAGCGGTGCGCCACAACCAAATCCACCACCTGCACCTCCGTATTTTAATATCTTGTGGAATGGGTCGAATTCGGCCATTAGCCCATTGGGACCAGGTTCAAGTATTGTAATTGATCCCAATACCGGAATTTTAACAGCGTCTCCTAATTTTACGGGTCGGTATGTTGTTGGAATTCAGGTAGAAGAAATTAGAAATGGTGTGGTCATAAATAGAACACTCCGTGATTTTATTTTCAATGTATTCAACTGTAACTTACAATTGGAAGCAGTTTTACCTTTACAAACAGATTTACCAACTTTTGTGTCTTATTGCGATGGATTGACAGTGAACTTTGTCAACAACTCATATGGGGGGACAAATTATTCATGGGATTTTGGAGTATTTGGAACAGCCAGTGATGTCAGTTCAACTTTCTCCCCTTCTTTTACTTATCCTGGGAATGGCCAATACGAAGTAATACTAGTTGTTAATCCTGGTTGGCCTTGTACGGATACCGCTATTATGGAGGTTATTGTAAACAATGTACTAGATGTATCGTTTACTTCAAATGATTCATTGTGCATTTTTGACAATAGTTTTGACTTTGTGGGTTCTTCATCAGGACCTCCTGGGCAAACGACCTATTCTTGGGACTTTGGTCCAAATGCAAGTACAAATGGAAACACGACCACAAGTGTAAGTAATGTTCACTTTACAACAGAAGGTTATACACCTGTAACGTTAACGGCTGATTTTAATATTTGCCATAATTCATTCACGGATTCAATTTATATTTTCCCAGAACCAACAGCTGTAATTGATTTGCCAACCAATATTGAATGTGGAGGTTTAACAGTTCCTTTTGGAAATTCTTCCACTGGTTCGATCAATTATCAATGGAGTTATGGGACGAGTTCAGTGCCTTCTTCAACAGATTTCGAATCAACAATAACCTTCCCTTCAGCTGGAGTTTATTCAATTCAATTGATTTCAAGTTCTACACCAACTTGTGCGGATACAACCATTGAAACCATTGAGCTATTTGATCCAATTATCATCGGTTTTACTTCTCAAGATTCTTTGTGTGTAAAAAATAATAGTTTTGATTTCTACAGCCAAGTTAGTGGTCCTCCAAATACTATTTTTACATGGGATTTTGGTCCCTTCGCTTCGGTTACTTCTTCTACAAACACCAATGAATTAGGTGTCTCGTTTTTAGCGACAGGTTCTTTGCCTATAACATTAACGGGTGTACACAACAGTTGTATTGAAACGATAACGCATAATATATACATTTACCAAGAGCCTCAAATCAACTTCACAATTGAAGATGGTTTGCAATGTGAACCTTTCCCTGCGCAATTCATTAATTATAGTTTTGCTGAAACTGGGATTCAATACCTTTGGGAGTTTGGTGACGGAAACACTTCTACGCTTGAAAATCCGATGAATGTATATTATACTGCAGGCAGTTATCCGGTTACACTCACAATCATGACTTCTGCGGGTTGTATTGATACTTTGGTGTTAACAAAACAGGATCTTGTCATTGTTCATCCTTCTCCAACGGCTGGTTTTTCTGTAACTCCACCCGAAACAGATATCTGTCATTCTGAAGTTAAGTTTACAGATGAATCATTTTTGGCGCATGAATACTTCTATTCGTTTGATGACAGTATTTTTGTCAGTAATGATTCAAGTCCAACACATGTTTATTATTCTTCAGGAATGCATCGGCCAATGCAAATTGTGACCACTGATTTTGGGTGTAAAGACACTGCGTTCCAATTTGTTTACATTGAGCCTTTTACCGTTTATGCTCCAAATACAATGACACCAAATGGAGACGGAGTGAATGAAGATTTTTTACCAATTGTTTACCTTGGAGTAGAGGCTTGGAAACTTGAAATATACAACAGATGGGGGGAACTTGTGTTTACAACAAATGACATCAATCAAAGTTGGAATGGAAAACTAAGTAACGGTGAATTTGCCCAAGATGGAGAGTATGTTTGGAAAATCAACCTCGTTTCATGTGAGCCTATTCACCCAGATAAAGAAGTTGTCGGGGTGGTTAATTTAGTAAGGTAACTCAATAAAAAGTTACTCAATCTTAAACGTCACCGATATTTTAGGGACAATGTTCTTCTTCCAATCTTTGTCAGCATAATTACCATAACGGTAGAAAGTTCCAATTCCAATTGCTGTAAAAGAAGTTGTCAATAAGCCATCTAAAATAATACCACCTTCGTAAAAGCCTTTATCCATAGACTTAAATGCAACAGAATGTTGATTTTTTCCAGAAAATTCTCCAAAACCAATGGCGTGATGAAGGGTTATTCTTGGCTCATTCCATGTTGAATTGGTGTGTATTGGTCGGAATGTGAAATGTGTAAATAAAGCGGCTTGAGAGGTGGAGTAAAACTCAGAAGGAATCATCGTTTGGAAAGTTTGGTGAACATTCAAGTTCCAATTGAAACCAGTTCCATTTCCTACATGGTTGAGTAATAATGGCACATCTCCGATGGTTTTTGCTCCTGTTATTTTCCAATGAAAATCTCCCAATCCTACGATCATTATTTTTTGACTAATTTCTGCTTTTAAACGAACGTAATCATAGTTGCTTTCTTCAATATTCTTCCAACCTTTTATAGCTTGGAGCTTTATGCTTGGATATTTTGTGCCCAATGAAATTTTCCGATCACCTAGCATCATGTTTTTCTCAAATAAATCCCACTGAAATTCAATCCCTGTTTCTGCAAGATCAAAATCTTCTCCTGGAGAATAGATGTTGGCTTCATTTGGTGTAAAAGAATAACCATCGGTCAACCAAATTCGTTGGTAATTACCAAATAATTTAAAGGTGATGTTGGATTTTAAATCATAATAAATAGCCAATTCTCCTAAACGTTGTTTGTCCATGTTATGGATAAAGAAATCACGGTAACCATTTTGGTTGTTGAAGTTAAAAGGGTCTTTTGTAAAGGAGAGTCCACCTCTTTCAACTACATCTTGTTGGTATTTTAACTCAATTTTCAATCCTTTTCTTTTGTTGAGGTGAAAAACAGATTTCCCACCAAACTTCCAATCGTAATCACTCGTTCCATACGCAAAGTAACCGCTCACGACAATTGGTTTCATTAATTTCTGAGAAGTTTCCAGTCCTGCTCCCACCCGAAAACCTTCGTAGTAATTGTAAGTTGCAATCTTATCCAAATTCAAATTGATGTATCCCAAAGGGATTTTTCCTTCAATGATTGTTGTTAAAGCATTTAAAGCTCTGTCTAAATTATTCGCTTCAGACAAACTATCAATCACTTCATAGGTCCGTTCATCTTTTTTTGATAAATCATATTTCCGAATAGAATCCCAGATAGCATCATTTTGACTTACAGCATTATTGTCTGTGTACACGGAGATGTTGTCGTTGTGTTTCTTTTTTATTCTTTCTTCAGGAAAATGAATGTTCTCAATATAGGTCGAACCTTCTCCTATAAGTGTTCCATTTTGAAAAAGTACAAGCGACCCATCGTTACCCAATGATATTTTAGAACTCAACTTGGTCGGAAACCATTTTTTGTTTTCAATAAAAGCATACTCTTGTACAATGTCAATATTTAGTCCTGTCTTTTCACCTGCCGGTTTTGCGATCACTTTCTCAATAGCATAACCATTCGTGTTAATGTACATTCTACCTTCCACACCGTGAAAGTTTTTCCCTTTTAACGGACGGTAGTAAATAATAAAAGTCGTATCGGAAACATTGAGAATAGTATCTTCTATGTTGTAGAAATAACGCCCCAAACTTCCTGGAGCTAGAGGAGTAAGGTATTTTTTTCCAAGCAAACCGAATTCATTATCGTAAAAACTAAAGGACTGCATATTTTTCGCTAATGTAGAAAACATGGGATTATCGGTTCCAGAAATTTTATAGGCTAAAATCTCTTCTTTGTCGTAATTGGGTGGAGAGAATGTTCTTTTAGAAGCCGTTTCTAACAAGAAAAGATGTTGCATTTCTATAAATTTATTCAAACCCAAAACCGAAGTATCTTTGGCTTCTACTTTTTTCTGAAAAGTAGAGTCGGGCTGAATGTCAAACCAAAATTTCTCGTAAGTGGTATAAGTAAAAGCGTCATTTTTTAAAGGGTGATTTTTCTTTCGGTTCTTCATCACTTTTTTAATGATTTTGTGTGCAGGATTCTCTCCGGCAACGACAACTACTTCGTCTATCTGTTGGATAGGATAGTGCAAGTAAATTTTAAAATCATTGATGTTTGATTTTTGTAGTAAAGTGTCCGTATATCCAGCATAAGATAACGTGAAAGATTGGTCGTTTTTTTCCAATGTAAATCGTCCATCGATGTCACTTAAAAAAGGAAGTCCATTTTCTGGAAGAATCTTAACGAAAGGGATTGTTTTTTTTGTCCCAGAATCAAGAACCGTATATTCTTGTTGTGAAAAGACTTGAAAGGATAAGAGGGAAAGAATAAAAAATAATTTCATAATGCGCAGTACTGTTTGGTGTAAGACAGAGTGAAGTGTGCTTTTGTTACAATTTGGATGAAAATACGAATTAATTTGTTACTTCGGACTACAAAGAGTAATTTTGGATGCTTTGAATATAAACGACTCCATAAATATTACCCGACAATTAAATATCTACAGAATGTGGAATTTATTCGTATTGAGGTGGAGTTATGTCATTTCCAAATACTCTAAAAGAGATTTCCATAAAGGCAAACCGTTTTCGTTGAGTATAGAACCTACTACAGCTTGTAACTTGAGCTGCCCAGAATGCCCGAGTGGTTTAAAACAATTCACACGACCGACAGGGAAATTAGACCTTAGCTTACACAAAAAAATGCTAGCACAAGTTGTCCGGTCTGTTTTTTACATCAACTATTATTTTCAAGGAGAACCCTTTTTACATCCCCAGTTTTTGGAATTAATCAAAGAAGCCAAAAAGAATAAAATATATACTGCAACATCTACGAATGCTCATTTTATTGATTCTAAAAAAGCAGAAGAAATTGTGCTTTCCGGATTAGATCGTTTGATTATCTCCATTGATGGGATGACTCAGAAAACCTATGAGAATTATCGAATAGATGGGAAGTTAAAAAAGGTAATTGAAGGGACTGAACGATTAATTGAAGCAAAAAAGAAACTAAATTCTAAAACTCCTCATCTTATTTTTCAATTTCTTGTTGTCAAACCAAATGAACACGAGGTTCCTCAAATTTTTGAATTAGGCAAAACAATGGGGATTGATGAGGTTAGAATTAAATCTGCTCAATTGTATGATTACCAGAATGGAAATTCTTTAATGCCGGAAAATGAAAAGTATTCCCGCTACAAATTACAAGCGAACGGAACCTATAAATTAAAGTATAGAACAGGGAATCATTGTTGGAGAATGTGGTCTTCGAGCGTACTTACGTTTGACGGAAAAGTTGTTCCATGTTGTTTTGATAAAGACGCACAGCACATTCTTGGATCTGTTGAAGATACTGATTTTAATGAGATTTGGAAAAACCAACGTTATTCATCTTTTCGAACCGCCGTATTGACACAGAGAAACCAAATTGAAATCTGTAAAAACTGTTCTGAAGGAGCAAAAGTTTGGTTGTAATAAATATTCATCGATAAGGAGAGTTTATTCATCCTTGAAATGATTTTGTTCATGTATGTTTAATTCTAGGTAGTTAAAAGAAAAAAAGATTTAGATTTGGCTTAGATAGAGACTGTTCTCTATGATTAACGCCCTACTATGTATATTAAAATTTACCTTATTTCAATAAGTCTATTTTTGACTTTTTTCTCTTTTGGACAAACGAAAGAAGTTCAAACTTGGAGAAATAGCCATTCAAATGTTCTTTTAATTGAAGAAAATGATGCCAATCAAGAATTCCTTGATATTTTAGAATCTAAAAATCAAAGTTATATTGTATACAGTGATCATTTTACAATGAATGACATTCGTGAGTACAATATAAAGAATAATGTTATTGTTTCAAATCTTTCTTATACGGAAAGAAATGAAATTAAATTATGGAAAGCACTCCATTCTGATGTTAGTATTATTTCTCAGAATGACTTTGACCAAATGTCTGTTGAAAAACAACAAATGTACACGAACGATAATGCTCTTGTCTATATAGGTGAAGAGCTAGTATTAACTGAAATACTTATGTACGATGCTAAATAATAATCTTTTAACAACTGTTGCCGTATTTTTAGTCTCGTTTTTTGGTTTTTCTCAATCAAATACACCTTGTAGTGCACCACTATTAACCGTTAATACATCGTGTGTAAATACAACGGCAACAATTGATGGTACAGCAACACAACAAACGAATGCAGCAAATGGAGGAACCCCTTCTTGTGGTTCAATGGGACAAGATGTTTGGTACTCTTTTGTTGCTCCAGCTGGTGGTACAGTTAATGTTGCTTTTACTTCAGGTTCAATAACAGATGCAGTTGCTGGAATATACGATGGACCGTGTACGTCACCTACTGAAATTGTGTGTGATGATGATGGGAGTGGGTTTATGCCTGTATTAACTTCTTCCACTTTAACACCTGGAAATACCTAATTATATACGATTTTATGATTACGGTGGAGGAACTGGTAATCTTGATTTATGTATTACAGAACCTGCTCCTGCACCAACAAATATTACATGTGCTGTTCCTGATCCAATTTGTTCCGGTTCTCCCATTATTTTTACAGCGCAAGCAAATAATACGCAAGCAGATGTTGTGGATCCAGGAAATAATTACGGCTGCTTGTCTTCTCAACCAAACCCAAGTTGGTATTATTTAAAAATAGGTACAGGAGGTAATTTAGTCATTGACATAACAGCTGGCTCTGATGTTGATTATGCAATTTGGGGGCCGTATGCAGATGTAGCAACAGCCGTGACAAATTGTGGAAGTTATCCTGCGCCTATTGATTGCAGTTATTCTATTGCAGCAACGGAACAGGCAGTTGTGAACGGTGTTGTGGCTGGAGAAGTGTATGTTCTATTAGTAACGAATTATGCCAGTGTTGTTCAGGCAATTACTGTTAATGATGCTGCATCGAATACTGCTGCAACTGATTGTTCTATAGTCCCTCTACCCGTCGAATTAGTCAATTTTGAAGCTGAACGAAATGAAAGTGAAGTTTCCCTTTTTTGGTCAACTGTTTCTGAAATTAACAATGATTATTTTATCGTTGAACGATCTGGAAATGGAACCAGCTGGTCTGCATTTGATTTTGTAGATGGCCATGGGAATTCTCAAGAGCTTATCCATTATTCTTCAATTGATCGAAATTTTAGTGCTGAAGTTAATTACTATAGAATAAAACAATTTGATTTTGATGGGAAAATGTCTTTTTCTAGCATCGTTAGTGTTAACCCTGACGGTAAAACAATTATTCAATTATTTCCAAACCCGGTGAATACAAATTTGACGATTATTTCCAGCGAAGAAATGAACAGTGTTAGAATGTTTAGACTAGATGGTACTATCGTATTTGAAGATGTGAATAAAGCCACTAAAAAACTTTCGATTAACGTTCAAGGTTTTGCGCCCGGCGTTTACTACATTGATGTTGTAACAACAAATGGATCATTGAAAGAAAAGGTTGTCGTTCAATAACAAAGAAATTTAAAGCATAAAAAAAAGTAGCATTTCAATGAAATGCTACTTTTTTTTATAAGATCTTTTTTAATTATTCCTCTTCATCAAGAATTCTTTTTGGCTTCATTAATTCAAATGCACCGATGGTAATCCAAAATGGTAAAATGAATCCCATAAGGAATAAAAGTAACCAAAATGCCATTCCACCAAATAAAAGGAACAATACTATACCGAATATACTCATGACTTGTTATTTTTGTATTCTATTAATGTCGTAAAAGTAAATAAATTATTCATATCTAATACATAAATTATGGAATATCGTATAGAAAAAGATACAATCGGCGAGGTAAAGGTACCTGCGGATAAGTATTGGGGACCGCAAACGGAACGCTCAAGAAACAATTTTAAGATTGGACCGTCTGCATCGATGCCTTTAGAAATCGTACATGCATTTGCTTACCTTAAAAAAGCAGCAGCGTACGCGAATTGTGAATTGGGTGTTTTGACAGAAGAAAAAAGAAACCATATAGCGCTTGCTGCAGATGAAATTATTGCAGGAAAACTAGACGATCAATTTCCTTTAGTAATATGGCAAACTGGTTCAGGGACTCAAAGTAACATGAATGTGAATGAAGTTATCGCCAATCGTGCACATGTTAACGCTGGAAATAAAATTGGAGAAGGTGAAAAAACATTGACGCCAAACGATGATGTAAACAAATCACAATCAAGTAACGATACTTTCCCAACAGGAATGCACATTGCTTGCTATAGAATGGTCATTGAAAACACAATTCCTGGTGTTGAATCTCTGAGAGATACTTTATTAGCGAAATCAAAAGCGTTTAAAGATGTTGTAAAAATTGGTCGAACACATTTAATGGATGCTACACCGTTAACTTTAGGTCAAGAATTTTCAGGGTATGTTTCTCAATTGAATCATGGATTAAAAGCATTGAAAAACACTTTAGCTCATCTTTCTGAATTGGCTTTAGGTGGTACGGCAGTTGGTACAGGGTTAAATACTCCTAAAGGATACGATGTGTTAGTCGCAAAATACATCGCTGAATTTACAGGATTACCTTTTATTACTGCGGAGAATAAATTTGAAGCATTGGCAGCGCATGATGCAATCGTTGAATCACACGGTGCATTGAAACAATTGGCCGTTTCATTGAATAAAATTGGAAACGACATTCGTTTGTTAGCTTCAGGTCCTCGTTCAGGAATTGGAGAGATTACAATTCCAGCAAATGAGCCGGGTTCTTCAATTATGCCAGGTAAAGTTAACCCAACGCAAGCTGAAGCGTTGACAATGGTTTGCGCGCAAGTAATGGGTAACGATGTTGTAATTGGTGTTGGTGGAATGCAAGGACATTATGAATTGAATGTATTTAAACCAGTTATGGCTGCTAATTTCTTAGAAAGTGCACGATTAATTGGAGATGCTTGTCTTTCTTTTGATGTGAATTGTGCACAAGGAATAGAACCAAATCAAAAAAGAATTGATGAGTTATTGAATAATTCTTTGATGTTGGTTACGGCACTGAATACTAAAATCGGTTATTACAAATCTGCTGAAATTGCAAATACAGCTCATGAAAACGGAACAACACTTCGTGAAGAAGCGATTCGTTTAGGTTATGTGCCAGCGGAAGAATACGACAATTGGGTCGATCCTAAAAAAATGATTGGTTCATTGGATTAATCAAAGTACAGAACATAAAAAAAGGGCGTTCAATTTGAACGCCCTTTTTACTGCTCTTAATTTTACTTATTTTTTAATCTTCTTGTAGATGAATCCTGCTAACATTTTCCCTGCTTTAGCATACGATTCTGAAATACGCGTACTTGTATCGTAATCAAATCCAGCTGCCTGTGAACCAGGAACTTTGAATTGAACCAATGTGCAAAGAACGTTTTCTGTTCCAGTTTCAATGAAAATGTATTCAAAACTAACGTAAGATGGTTTTTTTGAAATTCCGATGTTATACCCAGGTTCCGTAAAAACAGTCTTAACAATCAACGTGTATTTTGCATCAGTTCTTCCTTCAGCAATAGTCATGTTTTTTTTCGCTAAAACTTTATTGAAAAGACTTTCAAATTTTGGTTGATATACTCGTTCACGAGAACCATTCCAGCTTTCGAGCCACTTATCACCTGTTCCAGCTTCTTTTTTGTTTTTTTCACTTACTTTTTTATCCAAATAAGCTTCTTCTGTTTTGAATTTTCCAACTTCCATGTTAGAATAATCGTAAACAACATTTAATTCAGTAACGCCTTTTAGAAAAGATAAATCTCCGTCCTCAATTTTAATTTTTTGAGAAAAAGAAATACTAGTTATAGCAACAAATAATACCATCAATGGTAATCTTAATTTTTTCATGGTTAAATTTTTTAAATTAATATTTAAGTATTGAATTTTGTTTAAAATTAAACATTTTTTTTACAAAAAAAGAAGCATTCCATAAATTAGAATGCTTCTTAAGTAAGGTTTATTTTTTAAAAGTAAAATTTATAGGAAGCTGAACTCTAGCCCTTACGGCTCCGTATGCGTTTTCAGCAGGTTTCCATTTTGGAAAATTCCGAACAATTCTTTTTGCTTCTCTATCCAGTGTTGGAGAAACTCCACGAATAATCTCTACATTACTAATTGACCCATCTTTTTCAACAATAAAAGTAAGGTATACCCTCCCTTGTGTGCCTGTTTCAATGTCTATTTGAGGGTAAGAAACGTTGTCGTTGATATTTTCAACCATTGCAATACGACCGCCAATGTATTCCGTAGGAATCACAGGAAATAGATCAACATCACCTTCTGGTTTAACGTCAATTATTGTCCCCATATCCCCGGGTCCTTTAGGTATTCCTAATTCTCCAACTATCCCGGATTGAACAACTTTTGAAGTGCTTTTCGTTTTCTTAATTTTTAAAGATATTGGGTCTGATTGTTGTGTAATCTGAGGTTCACTTTGTTGAGCATCTTGCTCTTGTTGCTGTGAATCATCGTCAACTCTTTCGTTAATTTGAAAGGTCTCAATGTCAATCAACTCAGAAACGACACGACTTTTTTCATGCTCAATTCGAATTGTTTTTGTGTAAGTAAATGCGGCCAATGTAAGTGAGCCTGCTGTCAATAATCCTATTTGCAATAGGACAAATCTTTTCCGCTCGAGGTCGAACCTCGAATTTTTCTTTTCGATCATAATTTTTGAAGTTTATATGTTTGTTATTGGGTAGTTTCAAAACGTGTGCCACAAATGTAAAACATAGACATTCAGTGAGTTAATTGTTAAATTTTTGTTAAAAAGAGAACCTTGCACTACTTTTTAAAACTGTTTTTATTGCATGAAAAAGATACTTAAGTAGATTTATTGAGTAATTTCGTAGTGATAATTCCGAAAGAGACGAATGAAGAAAAAACTAATACTCGATATTGATACTGACTTAGATTTTGAGCTCATTGGTATTTGTTCTCATTTGGTAGACTATCGTTTAGTGTGGGATTTGAATAAAATACTGGATTTTCACTTTGAACGAATTGAAAATTATTGTGTTTATACTAAAAATGGGGCTATTGTCACTGAACATTCGACGTACCAGTTCATTGATGAGGAGAATAAAACCTCGTTCTTTTTAGTAAAGAATAAAAATGATGGACAGTTTTTAATACCTGAAAAGTCAAGCATAGATTACTTTCTTTTTCTGTACGAGAATTATATCGTAAACGTCGAAGAATTAGTGCAAAAAATAAAAAAAGCTTCAAGTGTTTTGGGTGTTTACCCATTTGAACCTTCGGAGATTGCATCTGCAAAAAATATTGAATTGATTTAAAATGAAAAAAACAAAAATTATAGCAACAATGGGACCTGCTTCCATTGATAAGAAGATTTTGAAAGAAATGATTCTTGAGGGAGTAAACGTGTGTAGGTTAAATTTCTCACATGGTTCTCACGAAGTGCACAAAGAGACAATAGAGTTGATTAGAGAAATTAACGATGAGTTACATTCGAATGTTGCGATTCTTGGAGATTTACAAGGTCCTAAAATTCGAACAGGAAAGATGAATGAGAATGTTGAATTGATTCAAGGTTCTAGCGTGACCATCAAAACATCTGAAATTGTTGGTACAGCTGAGTCGTTTTCGATCAACTATTCTCAATTACCTCAAGATGTCCAAAAAGGGGAAAGAATCTTATTGGACGATGGAAAGTTAACGCTTGAAATTGAAAGTACAAACGGGAAAGACGAAATTAAAGCGAAAGTGATATTTGGTGGTGTTTTAACTTCGAATAAAGGAGTGAATCTTCCAAATACAAAAATTTCAATGCCTTGTTTAACAGAAAAAGATTTAGTAGATCTTGATTTTGCAATTGAGCATAAATTGGATTGGATTGGTTTGTCTTTTGTCCGATCATCGGAAGATATTATTGAATTGAAAACGATCATCGCTAAAAATAATGCGAATGCTAAGGTGATTGCTAAAATCGAAAAGCCGGAAGCACTAGAAGATATAGATGCGATTATCAATGAAACGGATGCTATCATGGTTGCTCGTGGAGATTTAGGTGTGGAAGTTCCATTTCAAAATGTTCCATTGATTCAGAAAATGCTGATCAATAAAAGTGTTAAACGTGCGAAACCAGTTATTGTAGCAACACAAATGATGGAGAGTATGATTGTATCAAGTTCACCAACGAGAGCTGAAGTTAACGATGTTGCGAATGCTGTTCTGGACGGAGCTGATGCGGTAATGTTGTCCGGAGAAACTTCTGTAGGCGCATATCCTGTCGAAGTAATTAAAGCGATGGCTAACATCGTGAAAGAAATGGAAACGTTTGATGGGATCTACAGCAAAGAAGAATTTCCGGAAAGAAATAAAGAAAGATACATTACAGATTCTATTTGTTTTAATGCTTGTCGTTTAG
>CAYLWS010000077.1:0-13835 GCA_964387525.1 uncultured Fluviicola sp. | reverse complement strand
GTTGGTGTCATTTCGGGAATGTTACAGTCGTTTTACGATGCTCCAGGAACGGTAGAAAGAGATGTAAATGGAGATTATATCCAGAATGCGGACGGTTCTTACAAGGTTGTGAAGAATTCTAAATTGAAAGAAGAATTATCGGAAATTAATATTGCCACTGGTCTAGAGTATTGGTACAATAATATTCTAGCGGTACGAGCTGGTTTTTTCTACGAAAGCAATAACAAAGGTGCGCGTCAATATTTCAATTTCGGTATTGGTTTTAAATACCAAAACTTTGGTATTGATGTATCTTACTTAGCTGCTTTAAAAAGAACGAATCCTTTGGCGAATACTTTACGTTTTACGTTAAGAATGTCTTTTGGAGATAGTAATGTAACTGGAGGAAGCAGTACACCAGAGTAAGAATGAATCTCTCTAAATTAAGAATAGGTCAAGGTGTTGATGTACATCGTTTAGCAAAAGGAATCCCTCTTTTTGTCGGCGGAGTGAAGATTGAATCTGCAATTGGTGCCGTTGGGCATTCGGATGCAGATGTTCTTTTGCACGCCATTTGTGATGCACTTCTTGGCGCTGCAAATCTTAGAGATATTGGATTTCATTTTTCAGATACTGACCCAAAATACAAAGGAATAAATAGTCAAATTTTATTGAAAGGTGTTTTTGACCTTGTAAAAGAAAAAGGTTATTCGGTCATCAATATCGATTCAACTGTCATTCTTGAAACGCCAAAACTAAACCCTCACATTCCTTCCATGCAAAAAGTAATTGCCGAAATTTTACATGTAGATGAAGATGCTATATCTATAAAGGCGACTACGCATGAAAAAGTAGATTCTTTTGGGAATTCTGAAGCGGTGAAAGCATACGCAGTTTGTTTGTTAGTGAGTTAAGATCATTTATGAATGACTACTACGAAATACTAAAATTAAAGGTAAATTCTACTGAAAATAAGATATACCGAACCTTCAAAAAAAAACTCGAAAAAGGAGATTTAGAGCTTGAAAACATTCAGATACTTTTTAAAGCATACAAAGTTCTCTCAGGTCCTCAAAGAAAATTCTATGATATACTTATTAGCCAAAAACTAAAAGGTGAAAAACTAAATGTGAAATATTCGAGTATTATAAAGCAAATTGAGGACAACGCCATAAAACTTGCTAACTACTATTTAATTGAGATTAAAAAAAATAATTCAATTTTAAAACGTGCAAGAACTGAAAGTGTAATACTAGATTTTTTTTTAGGTATAATCGGTGTCGACTGGAGTACTTCAATTAGTTTTGGTAGTGGATTAATTCTGTTTGGTGTAATTATTACGGGCTATTCCTTATCATTATTTAATGTTTTACTCATAACTATAGGAGTCTTTCTTTTCACTATTGGCATATTATTAATTAGGAAAGGATTAACAGATTTTGAACGAGAAAATTTCAATAAACTAACCCTTCCAAGTTAATGAAGATGTGGTGTAAATTAAAGCTACGCCCCATGAAAAATCAAATTGTTTTAAGAATTCTGAAGAGGTGAAAGCATATGTGGTTTGTTTATTAGGGAACTAAATTCAAAAAAATTAAAGCTTCAATTATCTTACATTCTACAACTAGACCTTCTTTTCTGACTAAAAAAATCATTATATTTACACCGAAATTAAAAGTAACTCAAATGCAGACATATACAACGCAAGAAGAATTATTAGCACTGTACAATAAACCATTGTTAGAATTGGTTTTTGAAGCAGCTACAGTACACCGTTTACACCATAATCCGAGAGAAATTCAAATGTCTTCTCTTTTGAGTATTAAAACTGGTGGTTGTGCTGAAGATTGTGGCTATTGTCCACAAGCTGCGAGATATTCTACAGATGTAGAAGCAGAAAAATTAATGACAGTGGAATCTGTTCTTTCTCAAGCGAAAATAGCGAAAGAAAATGGTTCTTCTCGTTTGTGCATGGGAGCTGCTTGGAGAGAAGTAAGGGACAACAAAGATTTTGATAATGTAATCGAAATGGTACAAGGAGTAAATGACTTGGACATGGAGGTATGTTGTACTTTGGGTATGTTAAACGAAAAACAAGCTGTTCGATTGAAAAAAGCAGGGTTATTTGCTTACAACCATAATTTGGATACATCTGCTGATTATTACGACGATGTAATTTCTACAAGAGAATACGAAGACCGATTGAATACAATTGGAAATGCAAGAAAAGCAGGGATATCTGTTTGTTCTGGTGGAATAATCGGAATGGGAGAAGCAATTGAAGATAGGGTCGGACTTTTGATGAGTTACATGAAAATGGATACTCCTCCTGAATCTATTCCAATTAATGCATTAGTTGCAGTTGAAGGAACGCCAATGGCAGACCAAAAACCGATTGAGCAATGGGAAATGATTAGAATGGTTGCTACAACTCGTATCGCTTTTCCAAAGTCAGTTGTAAGACTTTCTGCAGGAAGAACAAAAATGACAATGGAAGGTCAAGCGCTTTGCTTTATGGCTGGTGCTAGTTCAATCTTCGCAGGAGATAAATTGTTGACAACGCCTAACCCTGAATTCAATGAGGACAAAGAAATGTTTAAAATTTTAGGGTTAGTTACCAAAGAACCTTTTCAAGAAGGAGAAAAGCCTGTGACTGAACCGGACGAAATTATTCTGGAAAGAAAACGAAAAGAAGAAGCTAGAGCGATTGAATTAGCTGAAGCAAGAAAAAATATTCCTACAGATTTTCAACCAAGAAAAGTGAAAACGGTATAATTCTTTAATGGATCAAAAACTTTTAAATAAAATTCTGAAAAGAAAAGAAGAGGGGACATTACGTTCCCTTTCTTCTTTTGACGGAATGATTGATTTTTTTTCCAATGATTACCTTGGCTTAGCGAAAATTGAAACAAGTGGAGTTTACGCTCATGGATCCACGGGGTCACGTTTGATCTCAGGCACGTCAAAGACAGCGATGAATGCTGAAAAAGAATTGGCAAAATTTTTCAATTCAGAATCAGCATTATTGTTCAATTCAGGTTACGACTCTAATCTAGGTTTTTTTAGTGCTGTACCACAAAGAGGCGATACAATTATTTATGATGAGTTAATTCATGCTTCGGTCAGAGATGGTATTCGATTGAGTTTTGCGCATCATTTTTCTTTTTTGCACAATGATATTGAAGATTTAGAAAAAAAAATAAATTCCGCCAAAGGAACAGTTTATGTTGCAATTGAAAGTTTATATTCCATGGATGGGGATTTATCTCCTCTCCGAAAAATTCAACAAATTTGCGCGAAAAAAAATGCTTATTTAATCATTGATGAAGCACATTCTTCGGGGGTGTTAGGAGAGAATGGAAAAGGCTTTGTAAATGCATTAGGTCTGGAAAGTAAAGTTTTTGCTCGGTTGATTACCTTCGGTAAAGCATACGGATCTCATGGAGCTGTAATTTTAGGGTCGAAGGATTTAACCGAATTTTTAACAAACTTTGCGCGATCTTTTATTTACACAACAGCTTTACCTGATGCAACTGTTGCTCGGAATAATACAATTGTGAGAACGGAAGACCTCAATGACAGAAGATTGAAGTTGCAAAATAATTTAACTTATTTCAGGTCAAATTTCCTTCATCCTGGACTCATTTCTGAAACCAACTCTCCGATTCAGATTCTACAAATAGGAAGTATAGAAGAAACTTCTGTTCTAGCAAAAAAAATACAAGATAGAGGAATGGCTGTGAAAGCCATTTTTTCTCCAACAATTTCGAAAGGAAAAGAAAGAATACGTTTGTGTTTTCATAGCTTTAATACGAAGAATGAAATAGATGTTTTGATCAAAGTTCTTTCTGAAGCAGAAAAATAGTATTATTTTCACCTAAAAAACAACGATGTCTGAAATAGAAAACATAACCGTTAAGAAAAAGTCAAAGAAGAAAATTTTCATTATAATTTCACTCTTTCTTCTTCTGATTATTTCAACCTACGTGTATTACAATTACTTTTTTATTTACAGTGAAGGTTCAAGAGTTGGTATTTTATACAAATTCTCTAAAAAAGGAACATTCTTTAAAACCTACGAGGGAGAAATGGTTTTACCGGGGATAAAGGCAGGGAATAGTACAACAGGTATGTCGACCAATCGCTTTCAATTCTCTGTTGACAATGATGAGCTTGCTAAAGAATTAATGAGTAGACAGGGAATGGAACTGGAATTACATTACGTAAACTACAACAAAGGCCTGCCGTGGAGAGGAGATGTATATGCTCCTGAAGATGGACAATTTGTTGTCGATAAATTGATTTTAGTTAAAAATGAATCTCCTAATGGGTACGGGTTGTAAAAGGTAAAACTCCAGGCATCAACCCTCTAAAGGGTTGGTTTGTAGCTCGTTTCAAGGTGCCTTTTTAGGTGTGCCCATAACTGAACTTAGGATTAAAGCTTAATAATTTGTAATTTTAAAGAATTGATTTCTCAAACAGAGAGATTGATTTAACCTAAAATTATTCAATTATGAAAAGTAAATTTTTATTGACAGCATTATTTATGTTAATGCTTAGTTCTGTATCTTATTCTCAATCATGGTCAGACTGGAGTACATGGCACTCGGTGAATTGTTTTGAAGGCATTGATTTTCGAATAAAAACAAAAAAGTCATCTTATTCTGGAAATTATGAAGCTTATATTGAGTTTAGAAATAGATACAATAGTGATGTGCATTTTAATTATGCAGCAACTGGAGGTGAATACACGACTAAAAATAACAGGGTGACAGTTCGAGAGGGAAGTACATATAAGACATATATGGGTGCTAGTTTTACGTCTGATTATTTTAATATTTTCATTGATAAATTACGCCACGGAAGTGATGGTCTCCAAGATTATTCAAATTGTGATTAACAAATTATCCTAATCAAAAAAATCCTCCTTGATTTCTCAGGGAGGATTTTTTTGTTATTTTTTTAATCAAAAGTTCTATTAACCGTATGATATAACCGGTGCTAACATTTGTCAAAGGGTGAAAGCTTTACTTACCCTATGGGATGCCAGCACTAACGTTTGGCAGGGATCAAAAGTTTTACTTTTTCTTATCCACTTCAACTGCGGCCATTTCATCAGATTGGTAATCACCAGCATCTAATTTGTCTTTAACAGTTACAAAAGTTTCAATCGTATAATTTACATCTTCTAAAGTGTGAATTGCAGTTGGAATCAAACGTAACATGATTACATCTTTAGGTACAACTGGGTATATCACGATAGAACAAAAGATATTGTAGTTTTCTCTTAAGTCAAACGTTAAGTTCGTCGCTTCAGCCAAAGAACCTTTTAAGAATACTGGAGTTACAGCCGAATTAGTTAATCCGATGTCAAAACCAGCTTCTCTCAAACCTCCTTGTAACGAAGATGCTATTTTCCATAAGTTTTCTTTGTGTTCAGGAAAATCTCTCAATAATTCAAGTCTTTTTCTTGCACCAACAACTAAAGGCATTGGTAAAGATTTAGCATAAACTTGAGAACGCATGTTGTAACGTAAATATTCAACAATGTGTTCCTCAGCACAAATAAATGCACCAATTGAAGCCATTGATTTTGCGAAAGTTCCAAATAAAATATCGATTTCATCATGTACTCCTTGTTCTTCACCAGAACCTTGTCCACGTTTACCAACTGTCCCGAAACCATGAGCATCATCAACAAATAAACGGAAATTATATTTTCCAGATTTTCTGAAGTCAATCAATTCTTTCAATTTTCCTTGGTCACCAGCCATACCGAAAACTCCTTCAGTAATAACTAAAATTCCACCATTTGTTTTCTCAACAATTTTTGTTGCTCTTGACATTTGTTTGTCAAAGCTTTCCATATCATTGTGCTTGAAAACAAAACGTTTCCCTGCATGTAAACGCATACCGTCTAAGATACAAGCATGAGATTCACTGTCGTAAACGATTACATCAAAACGGTCAACCATTGAATCAATCGCAGAAACCATTCCTTGGTAACCAAAGTTCAATAAAATAGTATCCTCTTTTTCCATGAAATCAGAGATCTCTGCTTCCAAGGCTTCATGTTGATTTGTTTGACCAGTCATCATTCTTGATCCCATTGGATAAGCTAGTCCCCATTCAGCCGCCGCATCAGCGTCAGCTTTACGAACTTCTGGGTGATTTGCTAAACCTAAATAGTTGTTCACAGACCAAACAAGACACTCTTTTCCTCGGAAAATCATCTTGTTACTAATCTCTCCTTCCAACTTAGGGAAAGTGAAATATCCATGTACACCTTTAGAATATTGTCCCAATGGACCTCTGTTCTTTTTAATCTTATCAAATATGTCTATTGCCATACCGCGTATTTTTATTCGTACAACTTGAATCTCAGTTGTTTCTTTTAAATTATGCGACAAAAGTAGTTTAAATTTCAAGAATTTAAAGGAATTTGGGTGAAAATTATTAACAATTAGAAGGTGAAACGGTATAGTAAATGATGAATTTTACCCCAAATTATAAAGAAGCAATTCGAACGTACTCAATTCATTATATTTGTAACATGCATTATAGAAAAATTCATGAAAGTGATAATAAAGGAATAGCAGCTGTTATTCGAGCAGTTTTAAAAGAACATGGAGTAGATAAACCAGGGACTGTTTTTACAGATCCGACTACCGATGAGCTCTTTGATTTGTTTCAAACAGAAAATGCGCAGTATTGGGTGGTTGAAAATGCAGGTCAAATCATTGGAGGTGCGGGGATATTTCCGACAAAAGGATTACCGAGTGACTGTGTGGAATTAGTGAAACTTTATTTACATAAATCTTTGAGAGGTAAGGGAGTTGGAAAACACCTGATACAAATGTGTATAGATGAAGCTCAAGAATATGGTTTTTCATCGGTTTATTTGGAAACAATGCCTGAATTATCAAACGCTATAGGGTTGTATGAGAAAATGGGGTTTGAAAAATTGGATAAACGATACGGAGATTCAGGACACTTTGCTTGTGATTTATGGATGTTAAAAAAAATAGATGTATGAAAAACATTGAATTTATAAAAAATGTAGATATTTATCTCCTCGACCAATGTACTAAAGGGAATATAAGAGAGAATAGTAAAGTGTTGGACGCTGGTCTTGGAAAAGGTCGAAATTTCCGTTTTTTATTCAATCAGGGAGTCAATATTACAGGAATTGATTCCAATAAGAAGTTTGTTGAATCTCTTAAAAGTGAATTTATTAATGCTCAACAAAGTATCATTCATTCTTCAATAGAGGATTTTGTGACAACAAGTAAATTCGATTTTATTGTTTGTAATGCAGTGCTTCATTTTGCGAAAAATCACCAACAATTTGATGAAATGTTTGCAAAGTTAGTTGGCTTACTTGGTGTAAATGGAATTCTTTTTATTCGAATGACTTCTGATATTGGCATTGAATCTTTACTCAAAAATGGAGACAATGGTGTTTATAACCTTCCAGATGGGAGTTCTCGGTATTTAATTACGCGTTCTAAAATAGATGAATTAATCGAAAAACATGCGTTAAACTTTCTTGAACCGGTAAAAACTGTCAATGTAGATAATTTAAGATGTATGACTACGTTAGTAGTAAATAAATAGATTACTTCAATAATGAAATCAATGCTCAAAAAACATCAAATTCAAAATTTCAAAACGTATTCAGGTTTAGAATTAAAAGAAGTTACGGTATCATTTCAAACATTGGGAAGAAAATTGAACGATGCCCCAATTGTTATTTTAAATCATGCGTTAACGGGAAATTCTGATATTCTGAACAGAGAAACAGGATGGTGGAGAGCTTTGATTGGTGATGGAAAACTATTTGACACAACCGAATATACCATTATTGTATTCAATATTTTAGGAAATGGCTATGATGGAAAGTTGATTGATGACTATAAAAGTTTTACAGTGAAAGATATTGCTAAAACATGGCAAATCACTCTAGATTCATTGAACGTGGACAAAGTTTATGCGATGGTGGGTGGTTCTTTAGGCGGAAGTATTGCTTGGGAATTTGCAGCTTTGAGGCAAGATTATTTAAAAAATTTGATACCGATAGCAACAGATGTCATTCCTAGTAATTGGTTAATTGCTTTTACATTTGCCCAAGAATCGATTCTACTCAATTCTAAAAAACCGTTAGAGGATGCAAGGAAAATGGCAATGCTTTTTTACAGGAATCCGAATTCTTTTTCAAGAAAATTTAAAGAAAAAGTAGAGAAGGGCGTTTTTGCGGTTGAATCATGGTTGGATTACCATGGAGAGTTACTCAATGACCGTTATTCTGTAAAAGCATATCTTATGATGAATCATTTAATGAAAACCGTAAATGTTGGTTTAGATGAATTGAAAAAGATTGACGCGCGTATAACCCAAATTGGTGTTTCGTCCGATTTTTTGTACCCAAAAGATGAAATGTTGAAGACTAAACTAGATTTAGAAGAATTGAACATTGAAAATGATTATTTTGAAATTAAATCATTCGATGGTCATGACGCATTTTTAATTGAACAAAAACAAATCACTAAATTTTTAACGCATTTGTTTTAACTCTAGCATTGTAAGTTCTTTCTACAATTTCTGATCAAACAGATACAAAATAGAAGCAATTGCAGCACAACCTAATTCCAATTCACGTTTATTGACGTTTTCAAAAACATCACTCGGTGCATGGTGGAAGTCGAAATAACGCTGCGAGTCAGGTACAAATCCAACCAAAGGGATTCCTTCAAAAGTATATTTCATCGGTGTAATATCCACTCCTCCATATCCTTTTTCGAAGATGTGTAAATCGTAAGACTTAAATAACGGTGCAAAGGAAGCTAAGAGTTGAATGTGTTTCGCACTACCGTCTAGGTTAAATCCTCTTGGAGCAAATCCACCTCTGTCACTTTCCAATGCTAAAATGTATTTCTCATCCGTTCTACTTTTTGCCCATTCCGCATAACCTTTTCCGCCACGGTTTCCGTTTTCTTCATTCATAAACAATACTAGTCTAAGGGTATTGTTGGGGTGGTAATTCATTTGTTTTAGAATACGTAATGCTTCCATTGTGTGAACAACACCTGCGCCATCATCGTGAGCTCCTTCTCCAGCATCCCACGAATCAAGATGACCGCCAAAAGTGATGATGTTGTTTGGGTTTTGGCTTCCTGTGATTTCAGCAATGACATTGTAAGAAGTTACATCAGGGTAATTTCTGCAATCCATTTCAAAACTAAATTCAACTTTACCCGATTTTATTTTCTCTGCTAAAGCGTCAGCATCTTGTGTTGATAATGCAGCCGCCGGAATTTTAGAAACACTATCTACGTAATACATGGATCCGGTATGTGGATGCTTGTCAATTGGCAAACCTAAAGAACGAATAATTACAGCTTTTGCTCCAAGTTTAGATGCTTCAATAGCTCCATATCCTCTAATCGCGTAGCAACCGCCATATGCTTTGAAGGTTTGAATTTGTTTTTCATCCATTCTTTGATTGATGAATACAATTTTACCTTCAACTTCTGCCTTTTTTGCTTTCTTTAATTCTTCCAATGAAGAAAATAAAATAACTTCATCTTGCATTCGACCATTTGTTCCAATTGAACCGCCCAGAGCTAATAAGTGAACATTACTGATGTTGCCATTTGGTTCTACAATCCAACCGGCTTCTTTGGTACCTCTCTCCCAATGCGGAACTTTTATTTCTTGCAAGTAAACCTTATCAAATCCATAGGAATCTAATTTATTTTTCGCCCAAATCACAGCCATTTCTGCTTCAGCAGAACCGCTAAGACGAGCTCCAATATCTTTGCATAAACTACGTAGATTTTCGTAACTTTCTCCGTTGTAAAGTGCCATACCATAGATTTTTCGAATGAAAATCGAATCTGTATTTTGAGCGATTGATTGTATAGAAATCAATAAAAGGAAAGATAGGATAGTTTTTTTCATCATTAGGATTATTTAGTTACGCTTATTCATCATTCGTTAAAGTAAAATTGATGGGTAAACGTACTCTAGAACGGATTTTGTTACCATAATCATCTTCTGCAGGTGTCCATTTTGGCATATTTCTCACCAAACTACGTGCTTCTTCATTCAAAAGGGAGTGAACACCTCGTTCTATACTTATATGTGTGATACTTCCATCTTTTTCAATTACGAAACTTAAGTAAACTCTTCCTTGAATGTTTTTCTCAATTGCTTCAATAGGATATTCAAAATTTGTTACAATATATTTTTGCATTGCTTCTGGTCCACCTTTGAATTGGCTTTCTACTTTAGGGAAATCAACAATTTCTGCTTCAACAGAAAGGGAAGCTGAAGGTGGAGGTGGAATGACAATATCTGTTGAGTCATTTGTTTGACTGAAACTATACTGTGGGCTAATCAAAAGTAAAAAGAATAATAATTTATACATGGTGAAAATTTATAAAGATTAAATGTACAAAAAATCCCATCACAATTCCTGCAATGGGATTCCGTTATTGTATAATATTATTCTATCACGACCTTCAAAGTCTCTATTCTCTCCTCTCTATTTACCTTTATGTAGTAAATGCCAGGTTCAAGCGAAGAACTATTGAATTTAATTCTTTCGCTATAAAATTCTGTAGGGATTTGCAAAGTTTGTCCTGTGTTGTCAAATAAAGTTATTGTTGCATTTGAAAGTCCTTTTCCTTCAATCGTAAAATTAGAACGAGCAGGGTTTGGATAAATTTCAATGGTATTGATATTGTTCAAGTCTTCGTATGAAAGAGGGAAATCAATCGTGAAATTGAAGTGAATATTGTCTCCGAAATCACCGTCAAATTGTTTTACAGTACCGATTCCTGGAGAGAAGAATTTAGTATAACCATTTCCGTCGCTGTTTGCCCACCAACTTAACCCATCACCGTCAGTGTCATTTACGTGATAGTTGTAGCAACCTAGAGGTAATTCAACAGTGTCTCTGTAGAGTGTGTTTGCAGACATGTTTGAACGTGAAAAAACGATATTTCCTTGTTCGTCAGTTATTTGGTAATTGTTTTCTTGTGGTTTTGTATTTGTTTTAAAATAGATCACAATTGTAGAAGGCATTACCTCTGGGATTTCAAATCTTGAAGTGTAATGATTATTGTGAACGTATTCGTCAACCCCATCATTTGGTGCACTCAATTCTACGTGAAAAACATTCTCAGTGGGTGTAAGTGAATTCCACATCCACCAGTTTGAAGGTAAAGTAACGATTTCTGTTTCGCCAAATGCTAAACTACCATTCCATGTATAAACTTCTGGTGATGTAGCATTGTTTACCCAATATTTTAGGGTTAACCTAGTTAAAACGTCACTTCCTGTATTTTTAATAGTGATTTTAGGTTCATGACAAATTGAATTAAATCGAGCAAATTCAATTCGATTGGAAGGCTCTTTAACGTCGATAATGGCAGCATCTAAAGTATGGTTAATTGCTCCGTAAGTAACCAACTGATGATTGGCAATATACCTTGAATCTCCTGTTGCTGTTTGAACATCGTAATCGATTGATGTTGTTTGCCCAGCTGTCACAAAAGAAGTGATGTCACTGATGTGGACATCTGAAGGAGCTCCAGGACACCATCCCGCACGGTCGTACACCCAAGTTCCGCCTTGTGGGTAAATAGGGTTTTCAGCACAATCAGTCCAAACTTGCCAAATGAATTCTGATGCGCCACCGTTTACATTAATCATGTGGTTACGAGGAATAAACTCTCCTTCCTGGCCATGACCCGTAATTACAGATTTAATCTCAAAATATTGACCGTTTGCATTAAGTAGAACATCTTTTTGAGTGAAATACTTGTCTGCATTGATATCTGTATAATTTCTTTGGGCAACGTACCACATTTGATCAATGTCAAGGATGTCTCTTGGGGGAGTTCCAACAATAAATTTAAAACGAATATCCATGTCTTCTTGCCAAACTCCACCTGTCATAAACATTCTCTTTTTACCGTTAAAAATTGGAGCGTAATCGGTTACATCAAAAGAATAAGTTTTTCCTTCCATTCCTAAGTCGAGTCCAATTCCATACGGTGTAACAAATGACATGATTTCAAAGCGTGCAGCCCATCTTCTATAATACTCTAAGTCAACTGGAGCAGGAGCAGTATTTTCTATTGTAACCGGTACAGTTGAAATAATATTTCCTGTTGTTGCGTCATAAACATTCTGAGGAGTAGCTTCCCATACTTGAGTAGATGAGGTTTCAATGACTTCATCATCCATGATGATTCCGGGGTAAGAAGTAATTGCAAATTCTGTCATTGTGTTTGGAGAATTTACGATGGAATCCATTACGTTTTCAGTACCCAACGTTAAATCGTATGTTCCTTGAACAAAAGAAATACTCGGACGCATGGTTGTTTTAGCAAAGAAACGAGTTAAATCTTTCCCTCTTGTCATTTTCCAATGATCAGCTGTTGGGGAAATTGCATTCCCATTATTGATGGATTCTAATAAGTTTGAACCTGTTCCGTTGTCTAATTTGTAGTAAGCTACAAGGTTTGAATATTGTGGGTGAGATGGAGTAATGTTAATATTCATCCAGTCAGAAATTTCTGTTACCGATAATTCTTTGTCCCAAATTCTGACTTCATCCAATTGACCTTTGTAATTGTAACCACCAGAATTTGTTCCACCAATCACCATTTCAACAATTTCAATTGGATTTGTTTTTCCAGTTCCTGTATGCCATAAACTACCGTTTAAATAGATGTTCATAACACCAGATGCAGTGTTTTTCGTTACTGCCCAATGGTTCCATTGACCTTCAATTTCAGAAACGGAAGCTGCTTTGTCAATTCTGTCGTAACCTGAACCTAGCCAACCACAATCAAAATACATTCGACTGTTACTCCAAGGTAAATGTAAATTAAAACTACGCTGATTGTTTGCGTTATTCGCGTGAATGATCGTCGTATTTGCAGGTAGTTCATCTACATTACCAAAGGCCCAAAAAGAAACCGTCATTTCAGTTGAAATACTCGACATTGAAGTCGTTGAGATGTCTGTTATCGGGTTCCCTGAAAGATTAATGTTGTAACCGTTATTTGCAAAACATCCCCTATCAGTGGAAGCAGTTCCTTCCAATTGTATGTCTGTTGTTGGGACAGAATTTGTAAAAGAGAATTCTAGAATGATATTGTCAACACCATTCCATGTAAATGGTTGGTAGAATTGAATTCGATTCTGACCAGGGAGGAATGAGAAATTGTTAAAAAACACCTCTGTGAATCCATTTATTTCAGGTGAATTTGGGTCTAAAGTTGACGAAGAAGTTTGTTTTACATTGATGCGGAAGAAATTAACGTCACCACCGTTGATTGAATTCACTAAAAAACCATCAATGTTTCCCGCAGAAAACCCTGCAGCAATTAATTCTGTAGCAGTGTATATGAATTGTGATTTCCCGGATTGATTAGTGCCGTCCAAAACATTGTTCATTGGACTCGTACCTGTTAAAATATCGTATTGATTTTCGGTTGTAATACTGTTTAATACAACTGTGTTTTGAGTATGTTGATAGAATCTATAAGTAGGTTGAGAAGTGTAATTAAAAGTTGTTCCAGAAAAGTTGCTAATAATTAAATCTGCATGTGTGTATTGAACTGAATCAATTTTACTTGAATCTTCAATATATGTATTGCAAGAGTAATCCCATTCTCCGCAACCTAAATTTGTATTTCCACTGTTGGAAATCAAACCGTCTGTACAACGAATACTGTATTCCATTATTATTTTTTCAAAGCTCATGTTGGGTAGAGTAGAAAAATCGAATACAGAATCACGTGTTGTAGCGTTGTATTCATAGGTTTGAATAGTAATGG
>CAYLWS010000076.1:0-14310 GCA_964387525.1 uncultured Fluviicola sp. | reverse complement strand
AAGCTCATTAGCGTTTTTTGAAAAACAAATCCAATTTTATTGAATTGAAACATTTCAATGAAGAAAAACCAAAAATGATGTACAAAAAGTAGTGTTCCAAATACTTTTATAAACCAAACTGTCCCCATATTCAGAACATTCATTTCAATGGATGGATCAAAATCATCTTGATTGTAAAATAGATTAAAAATCATTGGTTTTAAAAAGGCGAAGAGTAAAATTGCTGAAGTATGCAATCCATAAGTATTGGAAAATGCATCAATGAAAATACCAAACATGAAAGCAAGAAACAAAAGAGCAATCCTATTCATTTTCATTGGTAATAGAAAAATAAACAGAGGATAAACCATCAATTGAATACCGAATCCTATTTCGATTTGATTCAATAATAAAACTTGTACAAAAAGTAATACTATAAATCGTGTGATATTTAGTACTAATCCATTCATTCTACAACTTGGTTTTCAAGATTTTCTTGTTCTTCTAACAGAAGGTTTTTTATAACATATACATTTTGAATTTTTCTAAAATCTTCACCAAAGAGGAAATCAATGTCCCAAAGGGGTTTTCCTTCAATGGTAGAAACTTTATCAACAACTCCAACATTGATTCCTCTTGGGAAAACTTTATCACCACCTCTTGTGACAATTTTAGTTCCTTTTTCCACCAATAAATCATTCGAAATTCCGGTCAAAGATCCGTGTCGAGCGTTGAGTCCATTCCATTCTAAAAAACCAAATTCTCCGGTTCCTTCCAACATAATGGAAATATTCAATTTTTTAGTTAAGCAAGATTTAATTACAGAAAAATGTTCGCTCGAATTGTGAATTATTCCAACAACACCATTCGTCGTGAAAACACCCATTCCTCTTTCAACACCTTGTGAAGAACCTATATTTATAGTGAAATAATTATCTGTTTTATCGTAAGTAGAATTGATAATTGTTGCGGGAATGTATTCGAATTGCGTTTGATTAAGCGTATCATTTATTTTAACCAATCCATTGGCCATTGGCACAAAGCTGATTGGATTTTTCTGGAGTAATTCAATGTTCTCTCTTTGCAAGCGAAGGTTATTGGCAGAAAGGTTAAAGTGTTTCGTTAAATCATTTCTATACGTAAGCATTGTACCTTGTACAGAAGATGCTGTTGTAAAATACTGTGTCTTAGGAAATTGATTAAAAGAAAAGTACAACGAAAAAGCAACTCCTTGTAAAAGTGCAAAGATCAAATAAACTTGAAAGTGTTTAATAAATGCAATAAAATTACGCATGTATTGCTTAAAATAAAATCATAACTATGAACCAAAGGGTCCACTTAACTCAATTAATCACGAATAAGGAAAAGAAAAGTATCTAAGTTTTTCAATGCAATACTTGTTCCTCTTGCTACAGCTCTTAATGGATCTTCAGCAATATGAACAGGAAGCTTTGTTTTCAAAGAAATACGTTTATCTAAACCTCTTAACATTGACCCTCCACCGGCTAAATAAATACCTGTTTTAAAGATATCTGCAGAAAGTTCAGGAGGAGTCATTTCCAATGCATGAAGAATCGCTTCTTCAATTTTAGAAATTGTTTTATCTAGTGCGTGTGCAATTTCAGAGTAAGAAACGATAATTTCTTTTGGAATCCCCGTCATCAAATCTCTACCTTGTACGGCATAATCTGGTGGAGGTGTATCCAATTCTGGAAGTGCTGCACCAACATTAATTTTAATTTCTTCTGCAGTTCTCTCTCCAACAAGAATATTGTGTTGACGTCTCATGTACTCTTCAATATCGTTGGTAAAATCATCACCAGCAACACGAATAGATTTGTCACAAACAATTCCACCAAGCGCAATGACAGCAATTTCAGAAGTTCCCCCTCCGATATCAATGATCATATTACCCATTGGTTCTTGAACGTCAATTCCAATTCCAATTGCCGCAGCCATTGGTTCGTGAATTAAATATACTTCTTTTGCGCCAGCGTGTTCCGCAGAATCACGAACGGCTCTTTTTTCTACTTCAGTAATTCCAGATGGAATACAAATCACCATTCTCAACGAAGGGCTAAATAAACTTTTACCTGTTCCGATCATTTTGATCATCCCACGAATCATCTGTTCAGCAGCTTGGAAATCAGCAATCACACCATCTCTCAATGGGCGAATAGTTTCAATCAACTTGTGGGTTTTCCCATGCATTTGTTGTGCTTTCTTCCCGATAGCTACAATTTCGCCTGATTGAATATTTTTTGCTACAATAGAAGGTTCATCAACTACAACTTTATCATTTAAAATGATTAAAGTGTTCGCTGTTCCTAAATCTATTGCGATTTCTTGTGTTAAAAAACTGAATAATCCCATAGTTTACATCTGTCTGCATTTGATAGTTCTGTAATAATACTCTTTTTCTATGTGAAAAAGAATATTATTACAGAAAAATAAGAAAAAAGTTGTCAAATTAATGTTTAAAGTGACGAACACCTGTCATAACCATAGAAATATCATTGTTATCACAATAATCAATCGACAATTGATCTTTAATTGATCCTCCGGGTTGAATAACTGTTTTAACACCAACATTTCCTGCAATTTCAACGCAATCTGGAAAAGGGAAAAATGCATCAGAGGCCAATACTGCTCCGTTCAAATCAAACTTAAATGTTTGGGCTTTATGAATAGCTTGGTTCAGTGCATCAACACGTGAAGTTTGACCTGTACCACTTGCTAATAATTGCTTGTTTTTAGCAATCACAATTGTATTTGATTTCGTGTGTTTTGAAAGTTTATTGGCAAACAATAAATCTTCTATTTCACGCGAAGTAGGTTCTTTTGTTGTAGCACATTTTAAGTTCTCTTCTGTTTCAATTACAGCATCTCTATCTTGTTCTAAAACACCATTCAAAATTGTTCTAAATTGACGTTTTGGCAAAGTGATTTCTTTTTGAACGAGAATAATTCTATTTTTCTTTCCTTTTAAAATCTCAATCGCCTCAGCTTCATAAGAAGGTGCAATAACTACTTCACAGAATAAAGAACTAATTTCATTTGCAGTGGCAACATCTAATCTTGTATTACTGATCAAAATTCCTCCAAAAGCACTTACAGGATCTCCTGCCAATGCTTTAACATATGCCTCGTGAATTGTATCTCTCGATGCTAAACCACATGCATTGTTATGTTTCAAAATAGCGAATGTTGGTCCGTCATTTTTAAATTCATTCATTAAATTAACAGCAGCATCAACGTCTAATAAATTGTTGTATGAAAGCTCTTTCCCCCATAACTTATCAAACATTGAATCTAAATCTCCGTGGAAAATTCCTTTTTGATGAGGGTTCTCTCCATAACGTAACGTTTGATTTTTAGAAATACTTTGTTTAAACGTTTCTTTCTTGCCATTGTTGAAATAACTAAAAATATGACTGTCATAATGAGAAGAAACATCAAAAGAATCACGGGCAAAATCTTTACGCTCACCTAAAGTTGTTTCACATTTTGTTGCAGAAATGATTTCTAAAAACGATGCATATTGATTTTTCGAAGGAATAATCACTACATCTTTGTAATTCTTAGCAGCAGCACGAATCAATGAAATACCACCGATGTCTATTTTTTCAATAATGTCATCATGAGGAGCTCCTGAAGCTACCGTGTCTTCAAAAGGGTATAAATCTACAATTACCAAATCCAATTCTGGAATATCAAATTCTTTGATTTGCTCTTGATCTGATGCATTGTCTCTACGGTTCAAAATTCCACCAAAAACTTTTGGGTGTAATGTTTTTACACGACCTCCAAGAATAGATGGATAAGAAGTTAAATCTTCTACTCTTACAACTGGAATATCTAGTTCCTCAATGAACTTTTGCGTACCTCCTGTTGAATAAATTACTACGTTATTTTTGTGTAATTCTTGAACAATTGGAGCTAATCCATCCTTGTCAAATACGGAGATTAATGCTGATTTAATTTTTTTGCTACCTTTCATTTCTGTGGTGTTTTTGATTTATTTTGAAAGCACAAAAGTACGTCATTTTTAATTAATTAAGCTACTTTTTTTTGAATATAATTTGAGATGTGAACAAGGAATCAGTGTAATGACGAACGTTAGTATCATTGCATTATTGGGAAGTACAGGTGAGCCTAAAGAAGAGAGAATTCATTTGAAAGAATCAGATTCCTCACTCAAACGTTTGTTTTTTCTTACATTTATACCAAAAAGAAATCCTTTATGCAAAAAATTTGTGTTGTTGAAGATGAAAAAAGCATAGGTAGTATTCTACAGTTAAATCTAGAGTTAGAAGGTTATTCTGTTGATCTAATTGACGATGGTGCTGTTGCTCAATCTGTTTTTGAGAAAATCATTTCATTCGATTTGATTATTTTAGACGTCATGCTTCCTCATGTTAATGGGATAGATTTATGCAAACAAATTCGACAAAAAAGTTCCGTTCCAATTCTGTTTTTATCCGCAAAAGGTGCAACAAGCGACCGAATAGAAGGACTAAAAGCAGGAGGAAACGATTACTTGCCAAAACCTTTTGATTTAGAAGAAATGCTTTTACGAGTTGCTTCACTCATTCTTCCAGAAAAAAAAGAAACTATTTCAACTTTGTCAATTGGAAAACAATTGGTTGACTTTAAATCCTTTGAAGTAAAGAATGACGTAACGGGAGATGTGATTCGACTTTCAAAGAAAGAAATTGCATTAATTCAACTTTTCATTGAAAAAGAAGGGGAAGTCATTGCTCGAAATGTAATTCTCGATAGAATTTGGGGGGAAAATCATTTTCCAACAACACGGACTATTGATAATTATATCTTAAATTTTCGGAAAATATTTGAAAAAGATCCTAAAAACCCTCAGTTTTTTCATTCTATCAGGGGTGTTGGCTATAAATTTACATTGTAAAAAAGATGGAGTGAAGAGGGGGAGATTAAAGACGGTTTAATTTTCAATTCCACATCCTCTGAGCGCTGTGTCATTTTAACACCTAATCACTTCCGTTTCCATCCTTCCGAATATTTCGTTTCAAAAAACTGTTTGCGAGATCGTTCTTGGACTTTCTTTTTATGCATCACAGCACTTATTCTCCAAAGTACAATGCCTCCAATTAAAACCGCGATGGCTTGAATAGCAAGGTTCACATAAGTTGAAACTTCACTCATTGCTCCAGAGTAACGTACGCGTATTAATTCCTGAATCGTTAATTCATCCATGTCAACCTATTGAATTGCTTTCTCTAAACATACCCCAAATCGGAAACAATCTTCATACGAATTATACAAAGGTGCTGGAGCTATTCTGATTACATTTGGCTCTCTCCAATCTGCAATTACTCCTTGTTCCGTTAAAGCATCAAATAAAGCTTTGCCTTGTCCGTGCGCTAAAATAGAAAGTTGAGCTCCTCTTTTTGTTTTATCTTTTGGCGTTATAATTTCAAACGTACATCTATCTGAATTTTTTTCAGAAATATCTTCTATCACATTTTCTAAAAATGCAGTAATTTTATCTCTTTTCTCTCCAATTCTATCCATTCCAGCTTCTTCAAAAATATCCAAAGATGCTAAATGAGCTGCCATTCCTAAAATAGGTGCATTACTCAATTGCCAACCTTCTGCTCCTCGCATAGGGTTAAATCCTGGTTCCATTTGAAAGCGTGTTTCTTTGTCGTAACCCCACCAACCTGCAAAACGAGGTAAATTTGGATTATAAGCATGTCTTTCATGAACAAACATTCCAGAAACGCCCCCAGGAGATGAATTTAAGTATTTATATCCACACCATGCTGCGAAATCTACCCCCCAATCATGCAATTTCAAATTGATATTTCCAGCTGCGTGTGCTAGATCAAATCCAACAGTTGCTCCAACTGCATGACCTGCTTCAGTGATTGATTTCATGTCAAATAACTGTCCCGTGTAATAATTCACACCTCCAATCATCACCATTGCCAATTCATCGCCAACTTCTGCAATTTTATTTAAAATGTCTTCTTCTCTAATTAAATGTTCACCGTCTCGTGGAGCTATTTCTACCAAATTTTCCGCTAAATCTAATCCGTGAAATTTCACTTGAGATTCCAATGCGTATTGATCACTTGGAAATGCTTTTGCTTCACAAATAATTTTCGTTCTTTTTCCTTCTGGTCGGTAAAAAGAAACCATCAATAAATGTAAATTGGTCGTTAAAGAATGCGTAATCACAACTTCTTCGGGAATAGCCCCGACAATTTTAGCTGCTTTTTCAGTCAAGAATTCATGGTAAGAAAACCAAGGTTTCTCCGCTAAAAAATGACCTTCAACACCATATTTTGCCCAAGCATCTAATTCTTCCTTGATATAATCTGAAATAGATTTTGGTTGTAAACCCAAAGAATTTCCAGTAAAATAAACGACTTCATTTTTTGTGAAGTTTGGAAAATAAAATTTATCTCTAAAGGATCTTAAAGGATCATTTTTATCTAATTCTTGTGCGAAACTTCGGGAATTCTCAAATTTTATCATCGTGTTGTATTATTCTAATTCATGAATGAATCAAAAGTAAGAAAAGTAGGGGAATCATTCACCTCAAAAAATAAAAAATCTCCTTTCATGCTGTAAATAGTACAAAAGGAGATTCTTAGAATCAATTATTTAGTGTTGTACAACTATTTTTTCATTGTAAACCATTAATCCATTTTCTGAATGAATAACCACCTGGTAAGCTCCATCAGCGATGTTTAAATCAAAGGTTGATTTTTCATCTGTTGTTGTGAAAACTTCTACCATTCTACCTGAAACATCAATTATTCGAATTGTTTTTAAACCACTGATTTTACCGAAGTCGATATTTAACACACCATTTGTCGGGTTTGGGTAAGTAATTATATTATTCCACTGAACATCTTCTATTCCAACATTTGAAACAATGAAATCATTTGACATTCCAGGACAGCCATTGCCATCTTCAACTTCAACCGAATAAGTCCCATTCACAGCGAAAACATAGTCAACGCTTGTTGCTCCACCAATTGGAGAACCATTCAAGTACCATTGATAACTTGTGAAAATTGTTGTACTCAATGTATTTCCAAGGATTGATATTATTGGAGTAGTTGAAGAATTTACGGTAACAGTTACGTCGTCCGTATTTACACACCCATTGATATCTGTTCCAGAAACAGAATAAGTAGTTGTTACCGTAGGGTTAACAGTATTAATAGAAGCAACTCCTAACCCATTGTCCCATTGGTAATTTGCTCCACCATTTACAGAAATATCAGTTGTTTCTCCTTCACAAATCTCAACATTCATAGATGTTTGAATATTTGGTAAAGCATTTATTGTAATCGATATATCGTTTGTTCCAATACATCCATTTCCATCTGTCCCTATTACTGTATATGTTTCGGTATTCGATGGTGAGAACGCTACACCGTCTGTTATTCCAAAGTTCCAAGAATAAGTAGTTGCGCCTGCACCATTCAAAATTACCGTTTCTCCTAAACAAATTTCTAAATCACTTGCTGAAGCAGTTACTGCTGGTGCTGTGTTTACAATCACATCTACTTGGTCTGTGTTCGTACATCCATTTCCATCTGTTCCTGTAACGGAATATGTTGTAGTTGTAATTGCGGAGAATGGAGTATTATCTGTTATTCCATTGTCCCATGAATAAGTTGTTGCTCCAACTCCAGACAAAGTAATCATAGTATTTTCACAAACGGTTTGATCTAAACCAGCATTTACTGTCGGTAAAGTATTCACTACAATTGCCACCTGATCTGTATTGATACAACCGTTCACATCTGTTCCCGTTACGGTATATGTTGTTGTTGATAATGGAGCGAAAGGTGTTCCATTTAAAATACCATTATCCCATGAATAAGATGCCGCGCCAGCTCCAGACAAAGTAATGTTTTCAGTAGGGCATATTGCCAACGTTGTTGAATTAGCTACAACGGTTGGTAATGCATTTACAGTAACCGTTACCTGAGCAATTGATGAACATCCACTTGCATCCGTTCCTGTTACTGTATACGTTTGTGTGCTTGAAGGAGTAAATACTGTGTTATCCATAACTCCAAAGTCCCAAACGTATGAGTTAGCTCCAGAACCTGTTAAAGTAACTGGTTCACCTAAACAAATTTCAATTGCACTTGAAGATGCGCTTACTGCTGGAGCAGTGTTTACAATCACATCTACTTGATCTGTATTTGTACATCCATTTACATCTGTTCCTGTAACAATATATGTTGTAGTTGTAGTTGCGGAGAATGGAGTATTATCTGTTATTCCATTGTCCCATGAATAAGTTGTTGCTCCAACTCCAGACAAAGTAATCATAGTGTTTTCACAAACGGTTTGGTCTAACCCTGCATTTACTGTCGGTAAAGTATTGACTACAATTGCAACCTGATCTGTATTGATACAACCGTTCACATCTGTTCCTGTAACGGTATATGTTGTAGTTGATAATGGAGCGAAAGGTGTTCCGTTTAAAATACCATTATCCCATGAATAAGATGCCGCGCCAGCTCCAGACAAAGTAATGTTTTCAGTAGGGCATATTGCCAACGTTGTTGAATTAGCTACAACGGTTGGTAATGCATTTACAGTAACCGTTACCTGAGCAATTGATGAACATCCACTTGCATCCGTTCCTGTTACTGTATACGTTTGTGTGCTTGAAGGGGTAAATACTGTGTTATCCATAACTCCAAAGTCCCAAGCGTATGAGTTAGCTCCAGAACCTGTTAAAGTAACTGTTTCACCTAAACAAATTTCAATTGCACTTGAAGATGCGCTTACTGTTGGTGCAGTGTTTACAATCACATCAACTTGATCGGTATTCGTACACCCATTTACATCTGTTCCTGTAACGGAATATGTTGTTGTTGTTGCGGAGAATGGAGTGTTATCTGTTATTCCATTGTCCCATGAATAAGTTGTTGCTCCAACTCCAGACAAAGTAATCATAGTGTTTTCACAAACGGTTTGGTCTAACCCTGCATTTACTGTCGGTAAAGTATTGACTACAATTGCAACCTGATCTGTGTTAACACAACCGTTCACATCTGTTCCTGTAACGGTATATGTTGTTGAGTTTGGTACAAATGCCACATTATTTGTTACTCCATTGTCCCAGTTGTAAATATTTCCTCCTGAAGCAGAAAGTGTAATTGCTTCACCAGCACAAATTGATGCGGCTGTAGTATTAGCAGTAATTGTAGGTAGATTATTTACGGTAATTATTATTTGATCAGTATCCGTACAACCTGCTGTACTTGTTCCTGTAACTTGATAAGTTGCTGTCATCGTTGGAACAAATGCTATTCCATCTGTTACGCCATTATTCCAAGAATAAGAATTCGTACCAGAACCAGATAATATTACCGATTCACCTGAACAAATTGTCATTGCACTTGCATTTGCATTTGCTGTTACAATTGGGTTTGTGTTCACAACAACCGAAATCGTTGAAGGTAAACTTGAACCACATGCATTATTTGCTACAACTGAAATTGTTCCTCCATTATTTCCAGAAGTTGTACTAATAATTTCACTCGTACTTATTCCTGCCCATGAAACTGGTAATGTCCATGTATAGGATGTCGCTCCAATAACAGGTGAAACAGCATATACTTCATTGTTTGCTTCACAGATTGAACTCGATCCTGATATTGCACTTGGTGTTGTAGGGGTGTCGTTAACAGTCATTGAAACTGTATTACTCGTAACCGGCCCACCAATTGCACAAATAGAACTTGATGTTAATATTACGGTTACATCATCTAAATTTGATAACGTTGTAGAAGAGAAATTTACATTGTTTGAACCAACATTAGTTCCATTTACTTGCCATTGATAAGATGGTGAAGCCCCTCCGTTTGTTGGTGACGCAGTGAAAGTAACATTCTCTCCTGAGCAAATTGTTGCTGTTGAAGCAGCGATTGAAACCGTTGGTGTAGAAACTGTAGACACATTCATCGTAACAGCAGATGAGGTAGCAGGGTTATTAGTCACACAAGCTTGATTTGAAGTTAAAACTACTTCAACGATATCATTGTTTGACAATGTTGAACTTGTAAATGTTGTGTTATTTATTCCAACTGGATTTCCATTTAACAACCATTGATAGTTTGGCATTGTTCCTTCATTAGTTGGAACTGCTGTGAATGTAACAGAGTTTCCATCACAAATAACATTGGAAGGATTAACAGATGTAGTAACGCTTACTGGAACTGCTCCAGAATTAGACGTTATTATTGTAACAGAATCAGATAGAATACACGTCCCATTTGTTGAACTTACGACATACGTAGTTGTAATAGCTGGAGTTGCTATTGGATTCGAAATTGTGGCGTTATTCAACCCTGTCGAAGGTGTCCAAAGGTAAGAATTCGCACCTGATGCTTGTAATTGAACAGGTGAGCCTAAACAAATTAAAGTATCGTTGGTTTCAACAACTAAATTACCATTTAAGATTGTTAATAATGCATCACTAACATCCGAAATTGCGGTTGAATTTACTTTAACTCGTACAAGTACATTCTGTGAATTTATATTTGGGACAACCCAACTATAATTTGATGAAACGGTTGAGTAATTCAATACAATATCATTCCATGTTGTTCCTGCATTATCAGAATAAGCAACATCATAATTACCCGCGATTGATGATTCTGCCCAATTAATAGAATAAGAATCACAACCATAAAGTGTGTCTCCTCCGTTTGGAGAAAGAAGGGTTAAGGCCGGTGCACTTGTGCTTATTGTAAATGCAATATCACTGGTATCTTCTTTACATGTATTGATGTTATCTCGAACTCGTATGAGACAATTTGCAGAAGGAGCATTTGGAACTGTCCATGGATAAGTATTTGTTGAAGTATTGTATCCTAGCACAACAGTTGACCATGTTGAACCACCATTATCGGAGAAGAAAATATCGTAGAAATTTGAAATTCCATCGGAACTCCATTCAATAGGATAAACAGAACCAACTTGCATAATTCCACCAAAGTTGGGTTGAATTATTGTTACAGGTTTATCAACGGTAAATGCAGCATCACTCTCATCATTGAAAGATGTGTTGTAATACGGGTCAACTTTAACCATCACTTGCGAAGAGGAAGTATTTGGTATATTCCAATTGTAAGTTGTTGGGTTACTGTTATTGTACCAATTGTAAGCAATTGAATTCCACGTTACTCCGGCGTCTAAAGAATAATAGATATTCCAACGGTCATAAGCAGGAGTGTGATCAAAAGTAATAGAAGTAACCGTACAACCACCCCAATTTGTGATTCCATCGTCTCCATTTGGAGTAAGAATCGTTACAGCAGCTTTTATCTCAAATACGTTATTACTTTCGTCATAAATTGATAAGTCAGCAGTGTTACTTACACGAACCAAGCATTGATTGGATGGAGTATTTGGAATTGGCCAAGAATGCGATCCATCATTTGTAGTTGCGGTAATAATATTATTCCAAGTAAACCCATTGTCAGTAGTATAATCGATTCGAACACTAGAATAATAAGTTGAAGCATCCCACGTGATCAATTTGTTTGTCGCAGCATACCAAACTTCTCCTCCGTTTGGAGATGTTACTAATGGTATGGCCGGATAAACTGTAAAAACAGCATCCGAAACATCAAACTTACACGTATTTCCAGCATCAATTACTTTAATTAAGCACGTTGTGGATGGATTATTTGGAACTGTCCAAACATACGCATTTCCTGAAATTCCATTGGCAATCGTAACCCAGTTCCCTCCACCATTTGTAGAATATTGTAAATTATACAATCCAGAGGCAGATGCTAAATTTGTCCATGTTAACGTCTGACTACTTAAACCTTGGAAATTTTCCCCTCCATTTGGAGCAGTAACGGTAACATCATTACTTGGTAAGATCGTGAAATTAACATCACTCACATCAAATGTGGTCGATGCGTTGTAATAATCACGAACACGAACCAAAGCTTCAGTGCTTGTAATTCCGTTGGGAACAGTCCAATTGTAACTCTGCGTTAAACCTGACTGATTACTTACATAAGAAGTCATATTTGTCCAAGTGACTCCATTATCTGTAGAATATTGAGGCGTAAATCGTGAAATACAACTGTTCGGCTTGTTCCATGTTACGGTATAAGTTGAACAGCCGTACCATGTTTCTCCACCGTTTGGAGTCGTAACCTCTATTGGATTTTTTACTTCAAAGACAGCATCACTTTCATCGTTGACTGGAAGGTTATTGTATGTTGAAACTTTTACTTTGTAAGTTGTGCCATAAACTCCAGTAGGTGGCGTCCAAGAATGGTAACCATCATTCGATGTACTGGCAATAATGTTGATCCAAGATGTTCCCCCATCGGTAGAATAATCGATACGAACACTAGTATAATATGTATTATTATCCCATTGGACATTAAATGCACAACCGGCATCTAAAACTTCGCCACCATTTGGATAAGTAACTAAAGGCGTTTGTGGAGTAATTTCAAAAACAGCATCAGAAACATCAAATTTACACGTATTTCCTGCGTCAATTACTTTAATTAAACATGTTGTGGATGGATTATTTGGAACTGTCCAATTGTAAGAGTTACCAACAATATTATTTACGATCAAAATCCAATTCGACCCTCCATTTGTTGAATACTGAAGGTTGTATGCGCCAGATGCAGATGGTAGGTTTGTCCATGTAAGATTTTCACTTCCAAAAGAAAGAAATGTTTCTCCACCATTTGCGTAGGTAACTGTAATATCATTACTTGGCAGAATCGTAAAAGTTGCATCACTTACATCAAATATTGTTGTTGAGTTGTAATAATCTCTTACTCGAACCAACGCTTCAGTGGTTGTAATTCCGTTGGGAACAGTCCAATTGTAACTCTGCGTTAAACCTGACTGATTACTTACATAAGAAGTCATATTTGTCCAAGTGACTCCATTATCTGTAGAATATTGAGGCGTAAATCGTGAAATACAACTGTTCGGCTTGTTCCATGTTACGGTATAAGTTGAACAGCCGTACCATGTTTCTCCACCGTTTGGAGTCGTAACCTCTATTGGATTTTTTACTTCAAAGACAGCATCACTTTCATCGTTGACTGGAAGGTTATTGTATGTTGAAACTTTTACTTTGTAAGTTGTGCCATAAACTCCAGTAGGTGGCGTCCAAGAATGGTAACCATCATTCGATGTACTGGCAATAATGTTGATCCAAGATGTTCCCCCATCGGTAGAATAATCGATACGAACACTAGTATAATATGTATTATTATCCCATTGGACATTAAATGCACAACCGGCATCTAAAACTTCGCCACCATTTGGATAAGTAACTAAAGGCGTTTGTGGAGTAATTTCAAAAACAGCATCAGAAACATCAAATTTACACGTATTTCCTGCGTCAATTACTTTAATTAAACATGTTGTGGATGGATTATTTGGAACCGTCCAAGCGTAAGAGTTACCTGTAACTCCATTGACAATCAAAATCCAGCTTGCACCGCCATTTGTAGAATATTGTAAGTTATACAATCCGGAGGCAGAGGCTAAATTTGTCCACGTTAACGTGTAGGCACTCAGTGCGGGTAAAACTTCTCCTCCATTTGGAGCAGTAACGGTAACATCATTACTTGGCAGAATCGTGAAATTAGCATCACTCACATCAAATGTGGTCGATGCGTTGTAATAATCACGAACACGAACCAAAGCTTCAGTGCTTGTAATTCCGTTGGGAACAGTCCAATTGTAACTCTGCGTTAAACCTGACTGATTACTTACATAAGAAGTCATATTTGTCCAAGTGACTCCATTATCTGTAGAATATTGAGGCGTAAATCGTGAAATACAACTGTTCGGCTTGTTCCATGTTACGGTATAAGTTGAACAGCCGTACCATGTTTCTCCACCGTTTGGAGTCGTAACCTCTATTGGATTTTTTACTTCAAAGACAGCATCACTTTCATCGTTGACTGGAAGGTTATTGTATGTTGAAACTTTTACTTTGTAAGTTGTGCCATAAACTCCAGTAGGTGGCGTCCAAGAATGGTAACCATCATTCGATGTACTGGCAATAATGTTGATCCAAGATGTTCCCCCATCGGTAGAATAATCGATACGAACACTAGTATAATATGTATTATTATCCCATTGGACATTAAATGCACAACCGGCATCTAAAACTTCGCCACCATTTGGATAAGTAACTAAAGGCGTTTGTGGAGTAATTTCAAAAACAGCATCAGAAACATCAAATTTACACGTATTTCCTGCGTCAATTACTTTAATTAAACATGTTGTGGATGGATTATTTGGAAC
>CAYLWS010000075.1:0-14418 GCA_964387525.1 uncultured Fluviicola sp. | reverse complement strand
TATGTTTAACCTAGAAAATAAAAAACTTGCATTAGCTAGTTGAATCTACCAATGATTCAAGTAAAACGGAGGAAGCTTCGTGGTAAATTATTTTTTGTACCTTTCGAAAAACTAAAACAATTTATTATGACAAAGAAATTAGTAGCAGAATTTATAGGAACCATGTGGTTGGTTCTAGGGGGTTGTGGCGCGGCAATGTTAGCTGCAGGAATTCCAGACGTTGGAATTGGTTATGTAGGAGTAGCTTTGGCTTTCGGTTTAACTGTTTTAACAATTGCTTATTCTCTAGGTTCAATTTCTGGTGCTCATTTGAACCCCGCAGTCTCTATTGGACTTTGGATGGGGGGAAGGTTTGACTCAAAAGAGTTATTACCATACATCGGAGCTCAAATTCTAGGAGGAATAGCTGGAGCAGGAGTTTTATATCTTATTGTTACAGGAAACGGTAGTGAAATCGGTAACTTTGCAGCCAACGGATATGGTGAGCATTCTCCTTCTGGGTATGACTTGAATGCAGCATTGATTACAGAGGTTGTTATGACGTTCTTCTTTTTAATCATTATTATTGGAGCAACGAGTAAAAAAGCATCTCCAGGTTTTGCTGGTTTAGCAATTGGTCTAGCATTAACATTGATTCATTTGATCAGTATCCCAGTTACAAATACATCAGTGAATCCAGCAAGAAGTATTTCTCAAGCAATTTTTGTGGGTGATTGGGCAATGTCACAATTGTGGTTGTTTATTTTAGCACCAATTGTCGGAGCATTGATTGCAGGTGTTGTTTCTAGATTTTTATTTCCAAAAGAAGAGGAAGCATAATTAAAAAAAAATGCATAAAAAAACCGATTATTGTTCGTTCAATAATCGGTTTTTTTAGATTGAAAAATGGTTAATATACCATGTGCCTTTCTTTCTTTTCTTCGTAAATGTCTTCTAAGGAAACTAAAATTCCCGTTTCTTCAACATCACCAAACTCATGATTTACAGCTGTTCCAAATGTTTTCATTGAAGAGGAAAGGTTCATGTAAATACTCATTAATGGAGGAATAAATTCTCCTCTTTCTCGTACGAATGAGTTCAACGTTTTGTACCCTTCTTTAAATTCAAGTCCTTCAAGTAAGTTTAAATAAATATTTTCATCAAAATCTTGTTCAAGAGGGTGAAATGGGGTGATCAATTGCTCATTGTCAGGGAAGTAATGTTTCATGAAGTACAACAAGAAATCTCGTGCCTCAGTATTGTAATTGGGATACATGGTTACTTTTCCAAAGAAAAACTTAATCAGTGGATTGTTAATTACAACTGCTGCTAATCCGTCCCAGATGTTATCTAAAGCGAAAAGCCCTTTTCGAGGATTGACAGAAGGTTGGAAATTAGGTTGTACCCATGACCTCCCTAATTCTATCGTGTTTGGCAAATATTCTGAGATGAATTTTTCTGAGAAGTCAAAATAATGACTAGTAGATAATTCGATAGAATCACCGTGCATTGCATTTTTGCAGAGAATGAAACGATATCCTCCAATTATTTCTTGATCTTCAGGTGACCAAACGATCAATTGATCGTAGCAGTGCTCTGAAGTGTCAAATTCATCGATGTCATATGACAAGCCTGTTCCTCCGCCAGAATGACGAAAAGTAACCTCACGGAGTCGTCCAATTTCTTTTAAAACATTCGGAGAATTGTGGATGTTGACACAGTAGATTTCATTTCCCCCTTTACGTGTTGTTCGAAGAAAACGTTCTTTATTTAATTCTTTTAATAAAATTTCTTTTTCAATAGGTGCTATAATTTCTTCCATCTTAGATTTGATTTCGAAGTTCGTAATTCATTTCTTTAATTATATTGGATAGCTTTTTGTCATCTTTCTCTGAAAGTAATAATTCTTTCGAAACAGGTTCTCCAACAATGAATTGAAAATGCTTTCCGCGTTGTTTGAACAATTCATTGGAAAGATAAAGCATTTCAATGTTCGATTTTATTCCCAGGAACTCTCTAAAGTTTGATAGTCTGTAGAAGAAATTAGACAATTTTCCGTCGATATGTATTGGAATAATTGTACGGTCGAATTCTTTTGAATAAGTAACGAACGTTTTTTTCCACAGAAGATCCTTTACGATTCCTTTCTTTTTCCGACTGACTAAACCTGCTGGGAAAATACATACGGCATTGTCAGATTGGAATAGTGTTTTTACTTTTTGACGAATAGATGACTTTTTATCTTTTCCATGTTTGTCTATTCCTACAAAAAATGGTTGCATGGCTTCAAGATTCATTAATAAATCATTTACGATAAATTTTAAATCGGGGCGTTGTCTTTTTAAAGCGTCAATTAAAATAATTGCATCCATTCCTCCTAGAGGATGATTCATGACTAATGTTATTTTTCCGTTCTCAGGAATATTCTCGATATTTTTAACAGAATAAGTGATGTCTAAATAGTTTTTTACAGCATCGCACCATTCAAACCCTTCCTTGTCTTTGTTCTTTTCAATAAAATCATTGATGTCTTCTTGGTGAAGAATGCGTTTTAAGTATCGAATAACGAAACGAGGTAACCATTTTAGTAGTTTTTCATTCTTGCTAGCAATGAGGCTTTCAATATCGATTAATTTCTTTTTTTCCATTGAATATCAAATTTACCTTTATTCTTGCTTAATCGGAAAGTTTTTCTTGAATTTTATTCACATTGAATTCTTGTTAACTTTGTCTGAAGGAAAAGTAAAAGGGTAATGAAGTTCCAGCAGTGATAAGGATTCAAAGGGCTTTGTGTTTCAAAAACTCTTATCTCTTTAATTCTCTGAATCATTCGGAATAAAAAAACACTTTTTTTGTTTAGACTTTCTTAGTTTATTGTAAATTTGCTCAAAATAGCTGAAGCATTAATTATGGTACAATTATCAGATCGCTTAAATGCGATGGAAGAGTCTGCAACGATAGCAATGTCGAGAAAGAGTAGAGAATTAAAAGCACAAGGAGTCGATGTGATTTCTTTAAGTTTAGGGGAACCGGATTTTCATACACCTCAATTTATTAAAGATGCAGCCAATCAAGCTTTGGTTGATAATTATACAACTTATACGCCCGTACCTGGTTACGATGATTTAAGAGAGTCTATTTCAGTAAAATTTTTAAGAGATAATAATCTTAAATATGATAAAGATCAAATTGTTGTCTCCACTGGTGCAAAACAATCAATTGCAAATGTAGTTTTAAGTATCGTAAACAGTGGTGATGAGGTACTTATTCCTGCTCCGTTTTGGGTTTCATACATCGAGATAGTAAAAGTTGCGGAAGGAATCCCTGTGGTTGTGAATGCTGGAATTGAAAGTGATTTTAAAATAACTCCCGAACAATTAGAGCAATCGATTACACCGAAAACGAAAATGATGATCTTTTCTACTCCGTGTAATCCAACAGGTTCTGTATATAGTAAAAAAGAATTACGCGCTTTGGCTGATGTTTTGGTGAAATATCCAAACCTTGTAGTTATTTGCGATGAAATATATGAACACATCAATTTTACAGATGAAAAAGCAAGTTTAGCTGAATTTGATGATGTTTATGAGCAAGTTGTTACTGTGAATGGTGTTTCAAAAGCTTGGGCAATGACAGGTTGGAGATTAGGATATATCGGTGCAAGTAAACAAATTGCAAGTGCCTGTTCTAAAGTTCAAGGTCAGTTTACTTCTGCTCCAAGTTCTATTAGTCAACGTGCTGCAAAGGTTGCTGTTGAAGCTGACCCAGCTCTATTGAAAGATATGATTGCTGCTTTTAAAAGTAGAAGAGAATTGGTGTTGAATGCGCTTCGAGAAATTGAAGGAGTTCAAGTGAATGTTCCTGAAGGTGCTTTTTATGTATTCCCTGACGTTTCTTTCTTTTATGGAAAAAAATTCAATGGCAATGTAATCAAAGATGGAAATGAGTTGACAATGTATCTTTTAAATGAAGCAAATGTAGCTTTAGTTACAGGTGCAGCATTTGGAGATGATAATTGTATTCGAATTTCTTACGCTGCTTCTGAAGAAACATTGACTGAAGCGATGAAACGTGTTAGAACTGCTCTAGAAAATTTAAAATAATGAATGTAGAAGCTCTTTTTTCTTCTTTTTCTCAAAAACGAATCATCGTTCTCGGTGATGTAATGATTGACGCATATTTGAGAGGGAAAGTTACCCGAATTAGTCCCGAAGCTCCTGTGCCAATTATTGAATTGAGTAAGAGTGAAGATCGATTAGGTGGAGCAGCAAATGTTGCTTTGAACCTTCTCGCACTTGGAGCAACACCTATTCTTTGTGCTGTAATCGGAGAGGATGAAGGAGCTCGAACTTTTGATGATTTACTAAAAAAACAAGGTCTTTCTTCTGAAGGGATTGTTAACGATGGAAATCGTAAAACAACGATAAAAACAAGAGTCATTGGGAATAATCAACACCTTCTTCGTATTGATGAAGAGGAAACAGGGTTCATTTCTGTAGAACAAGAAGATGCCATTGTTCTTCGTGTTAAAAAATTGATTGATCAAGGCGTCGATGCTTTGATAATTGAAGATTATAACAAAGGACTTTTATCCAAAAGAGTAATCGAAGAGACGATAAAATTGGCAAATGACAACAATGTAATCATTACTGTTGATCCTAAAAAAGAGAATTTTTTCGCTTTTAAAAATGTAACGCTTTTTAAACCTAATTTGAAAGAACTCAAAGAAGGTTTGAATGTAGAATTTGATTTTGAAAATAATCGAAATGATTTTGAAGCAGCGATTCAACAATTGGAAGAAAAATTAAACAATAAAATGAGCTTCGTAACTCTTTCTGAACACGGGGTATTCATTAAAGATAAGTCGGGGAAACATTATTCTCCAGCTCACATTCGAAATATAGCAGATGTTAGTGGTGCTGGAGATACTGTTATTTCTGTCGCAACTTTATGCTTAACAGCTGGTTTAACACCTGAATTAGTTGCAGAAATAGCAAATCTTTCAGGAGGTTTAGTATGTGAATTCAGCGGAGTTGTTCCTATCAATAAAGAATTATTGATGAATGAGGTTAAACAAATCATCGAAGAATGACACTCAAAGAGATTCGAGAAAGTATCAATATTCGCATTTACGACAAGAAAAAAAAGGTTCTTGCCGGATTGACAATTTTGAATATTGTAGTTTCATTGATTGCTCTTTCAACGCTTGTTTATTATTATGGATACAAATTAACTGAAGAGCAAAAACAATTTAGTTTTTCTATTCTTGAAGCAAGTTTTGGATTCTATATTTTACGTTTTTTCGTTAAATTGTTTTTTGATTTTCACCCGCCTTCGTTCATTAAAAATAATTGGTTTGAAGCTTCTCTTATTCTGCTGTTACTGGTAGAAGGTATTTCATACAACTTCTTCGGAGGGATGATTATAGAACCGCTGTTTATCTACATTGGTTTCAAAGATTTTGGTGCTTTTTCAATGGTTTTTGTTCAGATTTTCATCTTTGTACTCATGATGATTGGGGTGTTTAAACAACGAAACTTTAGACCATGGATGAAGGTTCACCCTGGATGGCTGTTTACTATATCTATTGCGTTAATGACTCTTTTTGGTGGATTGCTATTGATGCTCCCAGAAATGTCGATTTACAAAGACGGCATGAGTTTTATCGATTCTCTTTTTCTTTCGATGTCCTCAGTTAGTGTAACAGGTTTGTCTACTATTGATTTAGCCAATGATTTAACTTTTAAAGGACAAGTGATTGTATTGGTTCTAATTAAACTAGGCGGACTGAATACAATTGCTTTTGGCGCATTGATGCTAATCGTAGCAAAATTTGGAGTAGGTATTAAATACCATGAAGTTATTGAAGATTTTGTCAACAAGGATTCAATTTTGAAAGCGAATTCAATGTTGATTAAAATTGTTCTGTGGGCTACAACAATTGAAGTTCTTGGAATTATTGTTTTGTTCATCGGTTTTGGAAATGATGGTGTTTTTGCAGATTCAGGAAATCGATTCTTTCAAGCTGTTTTTCATGGAGTATCAGGGTTTAATAATGCTGGATTGTCAACTCTAGAAGGAGGAATGATGCATCCAGATGTGATCAATAATACTTTTGTTCACACAGTAATTATGATTTTATTCTTCTTCGGGGGATTTGGAATGATTTATATGTTCGATCTTTTTGAAATTAAACGTTTGAGAGAAAGAATGAGAAAGCCTTGGAAAACCATAGAATTTGGAACAAAAATCTCTCTCTATTTCACCTTAGGTTTATTGTTTTTTGGAGCACTGGTTTTTATTGTTTTTGAATGGAATAATGGATTAAGTGAAGGGGGTGCAACAAATGCAGTGATTACAGCATTGTTTGAATCCATGACAACGAGAAATGCAGGTTTTAATGTCGTAGATACTTCAGCATTGTCGCTTCCGGTGATGATCGTCTTTTTGTTTCTGATGTTCATTGGAGCTTCATCCGGATCTGCGGGGGGTGGTATTCGAACGTCAACTTTTGCAATTATGTGGGCATCACTTGTTTCTACGGTCAAAGGTCGAAAACACACCGAATTATTTAAACGAACAATCACAAATGATACGATATTAAAAGCTTATGCAATATTTTTGTTCTTTGTAATGGGGAATATTATTGGAACATTTGCTTTGGTGATCACGGAACAAGATTTAATGACTTCAGGTCAATATGATTTTCTGGACATTGTTTTTGAACATGTTTCAGCAGCAAGTACCGTAGGATTGTCAACTGGATTAACAGCTGATTTAAGCGTTGGAGGTAAGATTGTTCTCATTATAGCCATGTTCATTGGTCGTGTAGGAACCTTAACTTTGGCATACTTAGTCGGTAAGAAAGTGATAAGTAAGAATTATAAATACCCAAATGGCCATACAATGGTCGGTTAAGAGAATGAAAGAGTCAAAAGTGGTAAAACCATACAACAATCAAGAAACTTCTAAAAAAGAAGAAGTGGCAGAAATGTTTAACAATATTTCGAAGAAATATGATTTTCTGAATCATTTCATGTCTATGGGGATTGATAATTTATGGAGAAAAAAAGCAATTAAAATTCTCGGTGAAGTAAAACCTAAAAGAATTTTAGACATTGCTACTGGAACAGGAGATTTTGCCATAGCTGCTTTGAAATTAAACCCCGAAGAAGTTGTTGGAGTGGATATTTCACAAGGAATGCTTGATGTAGGTATTGTTAAAATGAAAAAGAAAGGAGTTGACAATGTCATTAAAATGAAATTGGGCGATTCTGAAAAATTACCGTTTGAAGATGAAGAATTTGATGCGTTAACGGTTGGTTTTGGCGTTCGAAATTATGAAAATTTAGAGAAAGGACTTAGTGATATGCTCCGTGTACTTAAAACAAATGGAAAAGCTGTAATTCTTGAATTTTCTAAACCAAAAAGTTTTCCAGTAAAGCAAGCTTTTGGTTTTTATTCTAAAAGAGTGATTCCTTTTCTTGGAAAAACGATTTCTAAAGATCAAAGAGCGTATTCATACTTGCCCGAATCTATTGAAGTATTCCCTGAAGGAAATGACTTTGTTCAAATTATGGAGAAGGTTGGTTATAAGAATGTGAAAGCTGTTCGCGTTTCAGGTGGAATTGCAACAATCTATTCTGGAATTAAATAAAGCAATAAGCCTTAAAAGTAAACGTTCTGTTTTTATGAAATTATTGTCCATTGTATTTATTTTAATTGCTTTTTCGACATTTAGTCAGAGAGAGAAGCCAAAAAATTACAGAAGATTTGACGAGAAAACAATCCATTTTGGATTTATGCTTGGTGCAAATACTACTAATTTTACGGTTTATCAAAAAGTAGATGCATATAATTTATACGGTTTGAAATCATTGACCGCAAAATCATCTCCAGGTGGACAAGTAGGGATTGTATCGACACTGAAATTAGGAACTCCAGTTGTTCGATTACGCTTGGTTCCAACACTCTCGTTTCAAGAACGTGTTTTGACTTACCAGTTTGATACTTTAATGACTTCTGGACCTGAATTTAACGAAGAAAGAATTAATTCTACAAATATTGACATTCCTTTGATGTTTCAATTCAGAACTTTACGGGTGAATAATTTCGCAGCGTATGTTCTTGTTGGAGCACAGTATTCTATTGATTTACAATCACAAGAAGATGCTAGTCAGGATTTTAATGATCCTTTTATTAAAATACGAAAATACGATTACCAAGGGCAATTAGGAATTGGAGTTGAGTTTTTTGCACCCTATTTCAAATTTGGAATGGAAGTGAAATATTCTCAAAGTTTCCGTAATTCTTTTGTACCTGAAAATACTTTTATTGCCAACCCGATTGATAAACTATACAATAAAACATGGTGGTTTTCAATCATTTTTGAAGGATAATGATAACAACAATTCAATTTCAGGTAACTCCTGAACAAGCTAAAGATACTTCTTTTTTAAAGTTGAAAATTCGAAAAGAATTAAAACTTAACTCAAACGATTTTACGTTTCAATGGCGCAAGCGTTCTATTGATGCACGTCAACGAAAAATTAAAATGAATTGCACCTTCAATGTTGGAACAGAGGGGGAAGAATTGCCAAGAATAAACGAAAGTTTTCAACCGAATGATACATTGAAAGGTGAGGTTGCTATTGTTGGATTCGGTCCAGCAGGAATGTTTGCTGCACTCCGAGCAATTGAATTAGGATTGAAACCCGTAATTTTTGAGCGAGGAAAAGATGTCCGTTCGCGTAGAAGAGATTTGGCAATTTTAAACAAAGAATCGATTGTAAATCCTGAATCCAATTATTGTTTTGGAGAAGGTGGTGCAGGAACATATTCTGACGGTAAACTATATACTCGTTCAAAAAAGAGAGGAGATGTACAACGCGCTTTAGAATGGTTTGTACAATTTGGCGCAGATGATGATATTTTGGTGGATGCACATCCTCACATCGGAACGAATAAATTACCGCAAATTATTGTTGCAATGCGTGAAGCTATTCTTGAGAATGGTGGAGAAGTTAATTTTGAGTCTAAAGTAACTGATTTTTTCTCAGAGAATGGGGAAATAACAGGATTAGAAATTAATGGGAAAGAACAACGAAGTTTTAAAAATGTAATTCTTGCAACAGGACATTCTGCTCGGGATATTTTTGACTTAATCCATAAGCAAGGCTGGCAACTGAATGCTAAATCATTTGCTTTGGGAGTCAGAATTGAACATCCGCAAGATTTAATTGATAAGATTCAATACCACGGTCGAGTGAATGATGATTTTCTTCCACCAGCATCTTATAGCTTGGTGGCACAAGTGAATGGAAGAGGAGTGTATTCTTTCTGCATGTGTCCAGGTGGAATTGTAGCGCCATGTGCAACCGCTGAAGGTGAGGTTGTGACGAATGGATGGTCGCCCTCGAAAAGAAATAATCCTTTTGCAAATTCTGGAATTGTAGTCAGTATTTCACCAGATGATTTAGAAGGAGATGATCCTTTTGTTTGTTTGAATTTTCAACGTGAGGTAGAACAGAAATGTTGGGAAATGGCAGGGAAAGAACAAAAAGTTCCCGCACAACGATTGATGGATTTTTTAAAAGGAGAAAAATCGAAAGATTTACCCGTAAGTTCATACCAACCAGGAATGACTTCATTGGATTTGAATGAGGTTTTACCTGAAATAATTTCTAAAAATTTGAAAGAAGCTTTTCATTCTTTTGGTAAAAAAATGAAAGATTTCATGACAAATGAAGCTGTTATTCACGCACCAGAATCGAGAACATCGTCTCCAATTCAAATTCCTAGAGAGGAAGATTTACAGCATCCAGATGTAAAGGGTTTATACCCATGTGCTGAAGGTGCTGGTTATGCAGGTGGAATTATTTCTGCGGCAATTGATGGAATGAAATGTGTGGATGAAATTTTGAAAAAAGAAGCGTAAATGAATGCTTACTTGAATAAAAAAAGGACCACTGTTTTAGTCTTCTTTAGTCTATTTATTCACTTTATTTTTCTTTTTTTTTCACAGTCAGTAGATGCTGATGCTACATCACGGATATTAATTGCTGAACGTTTTATAGATTCTCCAGAATTCATAACGCATGGAATATGGTTGCCGATTCACCATTATTACAATGTTTTGGGAATACTTCTGACGGGCGAACATTTGTATGGTCCCCTTGTGCTGAATATTATTTTGGTGTCACTAACGGTAATCCCGGTATTTAAGTTCACCGAAAGAGAGTTTGGTGGAAACGGTGCTTGGTTTGCTGCTTGTCTCTATGTTCTTTCTCCTATTATTTTTAGAAATACATATTTTGCATTATCAGGTATACCATTTTTGTTTTTTGTAGCATGGGCAATTAATTTAACTTCAAAATCAATACAGAAGAATACGATTAATCAAGCAATTTATGCAGGATTATTTATGACAATTGCTTCTGGATTTCGCTATGAAGGTTGGTTAATGATTGCCATTTTAACATTGATCTATTTTTTGAGGAAACAGTATAAATTGATGTTTTACTTTTGGGGTTTTGCAATGATTTTCCCTGCTTTTTGGATGATTGGGAACTTCATTGAAAATGGAGATATGTTTTCAGGATTGACAGGAGCGTACGATTGGAACATCGGTATGGAGGGTGTTAATGATCATATTACAACTGTAGATAAACTAAAAAGAATGGTTTTCTTTCCAATTTCTTGGTTTCTAATCTTTTCTCCATTTCTTGTTCTTCCTTCTTTTTTCTTATTGCTTAAAAAGTTGAAATTAAAGCAAGTTTCAATGAATAAATTGATTTGGATACTGCCTTTTCTAGTGTTCTTTTTCTTTTTTATTTACAAGTCATTCAATGGAACTTTATTGAATCAACATCGATTTACACAGTCTTTGATTCTTTTGTCTGTTCCGTTTACAGCTGTTTTATATGATTTTTTTATATCCAAAAAATGGGGTAAATATTATGTAGGATTTATACTGATTTCAATGTTGCCATTTTCTTATCTATGGATGAAAATTCCAATTGAAAAGGGATTCAGTTTTTCTTATAGTATTCAAACTGCTTTGAAAGAAATTCGACTTGAAGGTTACCATAAAATTGAAGCCATTCCAAGATTAGAAAATCAAGAGACTGTTTTGTTTCAGGAAGAGATTGAGAAAAATAGCCAAAAAGGAGAGGTACTTATTCTCGATTTTGAAAATTGGGACAATACTTTTTTCTTAGGCATTAATGCCCCGACAGAGAATGAAAACTTATTTATTCTCGATGGTGCAAAACATGGAGGTGTCTATATAAAAGAGCTTTTGGAGGTTGTTCAGAGATCGAGAAAAGGTTTAATCTTACTAAATAAAGCATCAAGGTTTAGCGGTTTTTATACCATTAGGGGACATTTTCTAACGTTTAAAAATGATACTAGTTTTCACCTTGATTTGAAAAGTATAAAATCCACAGAATTTATATCACTGTTCTCTTTTGAGTTAAAAATGGATGCAATAGTCAACAATGAAAAGCCAATTTTTGAAGCATTCTCCAAGGAGTCTTTTGATTTTAAAAGAGCAAAAATAATGCAAGATGCTTTTTGGTACAGAGATTTAAAGTATAAAGTACAAGAGAATAATACCAGTGAAGAAATAGAATTCGAGAATGCTATTCGGGATTGGGGAGAATAAGGAGTTAGTCAAAAAAGCGTTGATTCAGTTTTTCGTATTCTTTAATTCCTTTAAAAAAGTAAGCCCAGAGTATATTTCCTCTGTAAAAACCGGTAGAGTTGTAATTTGTAGTTCCTTTTTTAATTTCTTTTCTTTTCTTGAGTGTCGAGCGTGTATTGGCGTGAATGTACATGTGGGCATTAAATACTGCCGCAAATGATTTGAATTGTCCTTTCAATAAGAATAATATTGCTGCTGAGGCGTCGAGTAACATTCTGTAATACAATTTCGGAGCCCAATATCCTTCATGATTTTTCAAGAGCATAACGAGGTTGTTCCTAAAGTTGTAATACACTTTTTTGGGAGAAGAATAGGGGAGAGTTCCGCCACCAATGTGGTAAACAGTTGAATTAGGGATTGCTTTAAAATTGTAACCCCATTTTTTTATTCTCCAACATAAATCAATTTCTTCCATGTGTGCGAAAAAATCTTCATCAAAACCATTGGCTTTGTGAAATACCTCTGATCGAATCATTAAACAAGCTCCAGTTGCCCAAAAAACATCAATTTCACCATCGTATTGGCCTTTGTCTTCTTCGAAAGAATCCATTATTCGACCTCTGCAAAAAGGAAAGTAGTTTTTGTCAATAAAACCTCCGGAAGCACCTGCATGCTCAAAATGGTCGCGTTGATTGTAAGATAATATCTTGGGTTGGCAGCCTGCTGTTTCAGGATTCTCCATTGCATTTGCTAAAGGAGTTAGCCAGTTTTCAGTAACTTCGACATCACTGTTGAGTAATACATAAAACGGACTGTCAATTTGTTTTAAAGCATCATTGTAGCCTTTAGCAAAACCACCATTGACTTCATTTTTAATTATTTCAACAGATGGAAAGTTTTGTTGAATAAGTTCTATCGAATTATCTGTAGAAGCATTGTCTGCGACAATTATTCGCGCACCTTGAGAGTTCGCAATAACATTCGGTAAGAATTTTTGAAGTAAATCTTCACCATTCCAATTTAATATAACGACAGCAATATTTTTCACAGCAGTAAAATTAAGGAAATAAAAAAGAAGAATTAAGAATTAAGAATTAAAAAGACCTCTCTAATGTTTTAAATGTCAATCCATCGATTATTCATTGTATAAATCTTGGCTATTTCCACCAAATTGATCTTTTCCACCACCATTTCTTTTGGTTAAGACATTGGGCCAATTAGGATTCTTGATTTCACCAATCATATCAGAATGAAGTAGTTTATAATTGTTACTCGCTAATTCTGGATTGTAAAACACAAATCGCTTATTGTTGTAAACTCCAATTCGTGTGTATTGCCAAATTTCGTATGGATATTCCGTCGAAGAATTTTCGTTGCGATTAATGTGAGAAGGTGGTCCGTATTGTAAATATACCCGACCTCTATCTGTCTCATAGCCCCGTTGGAAAGAATTTGAAAAATACTGTTGTACCCATTGAACTTGTTTTTTATATTTTATCCAAGCTTCATAAGTATTGTGTGGAGCAGTTTTTGCCCAATACAATTGGATGTATTTTCGAGCACTTTCAGCATTTTTCATTTTACTTAATTTCACAATGTTTCGAACTTCATTTGCTTTAGAAATAGGAATTAGACTTTCCAAATAGAATCCGATACTATCATCTGTAATTGATTCTTGAAAAGCAGGGTCAAGCATTAATTCTTCCGCAAAGTAGCTGTAGTCAATATCGTTAGATCTATCAAAATCGTAGGATTGTGTTGATAATTGGATCATGTTTTTATTGATGATTGTAAAACTGAGAATGTATTTCCCCGATGCTAATTTTGAGATGTCTATTTTTTTGAAAAAAGGAACGACTTCTGCAGCATCTAATTTTGTAAATTGAGTGAAGTCTTGAAGAACTTTCCCAGTAATTGAATTGGTAATGGTTTGTTGAATTGCAAATACAGAATCTGACATTAAATTTGAATGGTAGATTTCGAAATAGGCAGGTAGTACTGTTAATTCTTTGGGGTAAAAAGTCACCAATCGAGGAATAATGTCGTAGCCAGACTTATAGAAAACAGACGAACCATCTCCTTTAGAAGCGTATTCTGCGACAATTATATCTGAAATTGATATCGATGAAGATAAATCTTCAATTCTAATGTTCTGTATTGCTTTTAAAGGTTCTTGGTCGTTGTTTAAGTCTTGTAATTCAATGTTGAACTGATATTCACCAGGTTCTAAAATAAAACGCTTTATATCGAAAAAATCGGAAATAATACTGTCTTTCATAAAAGGAGAGGAAAGGCGGTATGCATCAGATTGAATGATTTTACCATCTTTCAAAATACTCATTTGAATAGCTACTTCTCCGATGAGGCCATCGTCTTTGCCTACATATATTAATGAAGGACCAACGAATTGAATATGAAATTCGATGTAGTTTCCTTGTCCTGGAGCATAAAACTGTTTACTGTCAAGGTAAGCTCTTAAGTCAGATGCGTTACTTGAAAATGAAAAAAGTATTAAAAAGAGTAAAAATGAGATGTATTTCATTCAAAATAGGTTTTAAACAAAAGTACAAAAAGCGAACCGTTTAAAGTAATTTGTTCCCTTCTATTGATTCTTTGGTTTTTATTCAGACTTAATCAGTTGATAATCTGATGGGAATGGATTTTTAATAAAATAAATTAAAAATAAATTAAAAAATGTATTGTTATTCATAAAAGTATCAGTACTTTTGGCGCGGAGAATTGGCAGAGTGGTCGAATGCACTGGTCTTGAAAACCAGCGTACCGCAAGGTACCGG
>CAYLWS010000074.1:0-14665 GCA_964387525.1 uncultured Fluviicola sp. | reverse complement strand
ATGATATAAATGTTAATTTTAAAAGAAAATGGGGTTTGTGCGCAGACTCCCGTTACCCACAAGCAAAAGAAATAGAAATATGAGAAAAATATTGACATTAACATTAGGACTATTTGCAATTACTGCATTTGGACAGAAAAGTGAAAAAGTTGAGTTAAATTGGAAAATCAATTCTGGCGAGACTTTAAGTTATCAAACTGTAATGACTGAAATTGATACATCAACTGTTAAATTCAATTTCGGAGGATTATTTGACGCATTATCAGATAGTACAAATGAGAATACAGATGAAGCACAAAAATTATTTGAAGAATTAAATAAATCTTTCAAGAACATTGATTTTGTGACAAATCTTACAAATAAGAAAAATGGTATCATTGATATTGTAATGCAAACCAGACCAAAAGAAAATGTTGAAGAAGTAAAGACTGACACGCTTAATGCAAAAATGGCGGAAATGATGAAAATGATGCAGTCAATGAGCCAAGGAGTAATGTTGAGAGGTTCTGTTTATGAAACTGGTGGAATACATAGTTTTTGGATTAAAAGTAACCAAAAGAATTTGATTTCATTATTTTTCGAACTTCCACAAAAGCCTGTAAAAATTGGAGATACTTGGGAATTAGAAATCAATTTAATTGCAAACGACCAAAATTTTGAATGTGATACTTCTTATAAAGTAAATAAAGTGACATTGACTGATTTGAAAACAGTAAATGATGAAACGATTGCAGTTTTAAAATATGAAATTATTGAATTTGTAGATGGGACTTTTAATTCACCTTCATTTATGGGTAAAGGAGGATCGACAAAAACAATGATGAAATTTACTCATCAAGCAATTGCAGAATTTTCGATTGAAAAAGGGCGCTGGATTTCATATGACGGAATTATGGGAATAGAAGCAACTGGATTTATGACTTCAAATGTGAAAAAGAAATTTGCATTAATAGAAGAATAAATGCCAGTGGGTAATCGAGTAGACGGCTCCGACTAGAATAGTCGGAGTGCGCCTCTCACACCACCGTACGTACGGGTCTCGTATACGGCGGTTTGACATTGATACTTCTTGATTTATAATACTCTGTCAAACTAACAAAACCTCTCTTTTCCAATCGTTTGATGGTGATGGTTGTACGTAGAATTGGTGATTGAGCGACTGCCCATCCCCCCATTCTTGTACGACTCCATGCATAAGCCATTCCTTGTTGAACCCCTAAGCGAATCAGGTTTTTCCTTTTCCGTTCGGGCTTTTTCCAATCGTGCCAAATGCAATACCGCAAACGATTGCGCAACCACTCTTCCAACTTTTTAAGTTTTCCTTGAATGCTTGCCAATTTAAAGTAGTTAATCCAACCCCTTATCAACCAATTGATTCTGGTCATTCGCTCATCGAAACTCATGGGCAAGGTCTTTTTGGTTAAATATTTAAGTTTTGCCTTAAAATCTTTCCATTTTGACGCTTTAACCACCAGTTGATACTTTCCTTTTTCGCCTTTCTTGTAGGTTGATACAAAACCATACCCTAACAATTGGAACGAAGAAGGTCTGCGAATACCACTTTTCTCACGGTTGATGGGAAGTTGAAGTTTATCTGCTAAGAATTGGAAAATACTATTTCCCACTCTCTTTGCTGATTTTCTACTCTTCACATAGATACTGAAATCGTCGGCATACCTCACATAACGAAGTCCACGTTTCTCTAATTCTTTATCCAACTCATTGAGCAGAATATTAGAAAGCAATGGACTTATAGGAGAACCTTGCGGAACTCCTTTTGTACGTTTTTGTAATTTACCATCGATTTGTATCGGTGCTCTTAGAAATGAACGTAACAACCTCATTGTCGCTTTGCATTTCACTTTCTTGTAAATTAATTCGAGTAAGATATAATGTTCAACTTCATCAAAGAAACTCTTCAAAAGCAGTAATTTTTCTTCTCCAAAGGAAAAAATGGTTCTTGTGAGTGATTTTCGTTCTAAGCAATGATTACTTTTTCTTTTATTCTGTTATTTTTGTTCTATGACAAAAAATGACGGGATTTCTCTTCCAATAATGGAATATTTCTACACCATCCAAGGAGAAGGTTTTTATTCTGGTCGGGCAGCATATTTTATTCGAATTGCCGGTTGTGATGTTGGTTGTGTTTGGTGTGATGTAAAAGAAAGCTGGGAAGCTGGAAACCATCAACAAAAAACAATTGAAGAATTAACACAACTTGTCGTTGATGCAAAAGCAGAATTCTGTGTTATTACAGGCGGTGAACCTTGCATGTATGATTTAACAACACTAACGGCCTCTTTGAAAGAAAAAAACATTGAATTGGCCATTGAAACTTCAGGGTGCTATGAATTAAAGGGGCAAATAGATTGGTATTGTTTTTCTCCAAAAAAATTCAAAAAACCGGTTGAACAAGCGTATCAACTTGCAAATGAATTAAAAGTTGTCATTAGTCATCCTTCCGATTTTAAATGGGCCCAAGAACATGGCGAAAAGGTAAATGATTCATGTCAACTCTACCTTCAAACAGAATGGTCAAAAAAGGAACGTTTTTTGCCTGAAATCATCGAATTTGTAAAAGCTCACCCGAAGTGGAAGATCTCTTTACAAACACATAAAATAATGAATATTCCTTAAAATATGAAATACTTTTTCTTAATATTTAGCTTACTTTTCCTTTCTTCCTGTTCAGTTGCACAACATTATTCTTCCAAGAGTAAAAAAGCAATAAAACTGTTTGAAAAAGGTAGAACAACTCCTTCTCAATCAATTGATCCAGTTTCACACACCCCCAATTATAGACTAGGTTTAGAGTACCTGAATGAAGCCATCGAAAAAGATCCCAATTTTTGGGAAGCACACATGGTTGCCGGAGAATTTGCAGAAATCATTGGTGATTATCCTCAAGCGATTGATCATTTTGAAAAAGCATTGGCAATTGACCCACAACTGAATACAACTGGAAGCACCTATTTTTACTTAGCAAATCTTCAACAAGCTGTTGGTGATTATGATAAGGCGTTGAATAATTTAGCTCTTTTTCAACGATTTAAAAATGCGAATCCTGATTTGATTCGACAATCCTATAAAATTCAAGCTGATTGTGAGTTTGCCAAAGAGGCAATTCTACACCCAATGGCATTCAATCCAATCAATATTGGACCTGGAATTAATACTTCTCAACCAGAGTACTTCCCAACAATTACCGTTGATGGAAAGACCATCTTATTTACTAGACGTGTGAAAGATGGTCGAGTTCGAGGTGAATTTAAAGAACAAGAAGATTTTTTCGTTTCTCAATTGAGTAATAAAAATATTTGGCAAACAGCTGTTGCAATGCCAGCGAATGTAAACACTGTCAACAATGAAGGAGCACCAACTATTGCTCCCGATGGACGTTCTTTGGTCTTTGTTGCTTGTCCAAGTTTTGCCGATGCTAAAGATTACGGAAATGGTCGTCAAGGTCGTGGAAGTTGTGACTTATTCTTCACTAAAAAATTAGGTTCACGTTGGACAAATCCCGTAAATTTACCTGGAAAAGTAAATTCATTCAGTTGGGAATCTCAACCCTCACTTTCTGCTGATGGGAAAACTTTGTATTTTATCCGACGAGTAAGTCCACGAGGTCAACCTCATAATTCAGATATTTTCGTATCACATTTACAAGATGACGGAACATGGGGAATTGCACAACGACTTCCTGATTACATCAATACGCCAGAGAAAGAAGAATCTGTTCTCATTCACCCCGATGGAAAAACACTCTATTTCGCTTCTAGAGGACATGTAGGCATGGGTGGCTCAGATTTATACATTACTCGAATGGATGAAAATGGACATTGGTCTAAACCTGAGAATTTAGGATTTCCTATCAACACAAAATTTGACGAAAATTCATTGATGGTTTCTCCGGATGGTGAAATTGCTTTTTTTGCTTCTGATCGTGAAGGCGGATTTGGGGATTTAGACATTTATTTCTTTGAAATGCCCGAACACCTTCGCCCGACTAAAACATTGTACTTTGAAGGTTTAGTGTACGATATAAAAACCCGTCAACCCTTGGAAGGAGAATTTCAACTCATCGATTTGGAAACAGGGAAAGAAGTTATTTTTTCTAAAGCAGATAAATTAACGGGAGAATTTATGGTTTCTTTACCTACAAATAAAGATTATGCATTGAATGTTAATTATCCTGGATATGCTTTCTTTTCTCAGAATTTCAATATGATTAACTCCGAAAATCTTGAAGCAATTCATATGGATGTACCAATGGTTCCTTTGACAAATAGTACTGATGCTATTATTTTAGCGAATGTATTCTTCGATTTAAATAAATCAACCTTACGAAAAGAATCATTCATTGAATTAGAGAAACTTGTCGTTTTCTTGAAAGAAAATCCGAATGTTAAAATTGAAATTGGTGGTCATACAGATTCACGTGGTGATGCAACAAAAAACAAGCAATTGTCTATTAATCGGGCAAAATCTGTGTATGAATTTGTTATTCAAAAAGGTATTTCCTCTAATCGATTAAGCTATAAAGGCTATGGTTCAACAGCTCCTATTTACTCAGATAAAAACATTGAATCAATGCAAAGTAATGACGAGAAAGAAAAAGCACATCAAGCAAATAGAAGAACGGAATATAGAATCATTCAATAATATTTATTAATTTCAAATCATGTATTTTATACGACTTATTCGACCATTAAATTTATCCATTGTTGCACTAACAATGTATGGGTTGGGTTGGTATTTTGAATCTATTTATGGTGCTTCTTCAGAATATGGAATCTTTTCATTGACTTTCAATCTTCTTGTTTTTTCTACGGTCATGATTGCTGCTGCAGGAAACATCATTAACGACTATTTTGATATAAAAGCAGATCGAATTAACAAGCCCGAAAAATTAATTATTGGCAAATACATTAAACGAAGAATTGCTATTGTGTCCCATTGGGGAATGAACTTTACTGCATTTTTCATTGCTGTATATTTAAGTTGGATCATGGATTCTTTTTGGTACATGTTCATTCATTTATTTTCAATAAACATTCTCTGGTTTTATTCCATGAAAGGAAAGCGACTTTTTCTTTCGGGTAACATTCTTATTGCTGGATTGACAGCAATGGTCCCTATTCTTGTAGGATTTTATTTCAAACAAGTATACAGCTCTATTCCTGTCCTTGAATTAGAGAATTTGAATGAATACCCAATGTTAGCACAATCTGGATCAAATTACACTTTACTTTTATCGTTTTTCCTTGCAGCTTTTGCATTCATTCTAAATTTAGCAAGAGAAATCGTAAAAGACATGGAAGATGTTGAAGGAGACAAAAAACTACCTGCAAGAACACTACCTATTGTCTTGGGCGATCAAAAATCTAAATGGATTGTTGCTGTTATTTTATTTGGAACTGTCATCGGATCTTTACTCTTTTGGTTCTTGATCGATAACATTACTTTAACCTCTATTTTCCCCATTGCTTTTTCTGGGTTTTTAATCCTTATTGTATATGCTTTACTTCCAAAATCTAGTTCAAAAAAAGAGTACAAACGCATCAATCATTTGATTAAATTAGCAATGGTTGCTGGACTACTCATTCCTATTTATTGGAACTTACTCGTTATTTATGGTTGATAAGAAAATAATTCTCGCATCAAAATCACCGCGAAGAAAAGAATTACTGGAAGGTTTAGAAATTCCTTTTGAAATTCGAACAAAAGAAGTTGAGGAAATTTACCCGAATGATTTAGCGCCTTTAAAAGTTGCCCCATTTCTTGCTGAACTCAAAGTTCAACCTCTAATATCTTCTCTAAAAGAAGGTGAAATATTACTGACTTCTGATACGGTTGTAGTATGGAACAATGAAATTCTAGGAAAACCAAAAGATGAAAATGATGCAAAGGAAATGCTTTTGAAGCTTTCTGGAACCATACATGAAGTGATAACTGCTGTTCACATGCGAAGTCTAAAAAAATCCGTTACTTTTTCAAATTCTACCAAAGTTCATTTTACAGAAATTACAGAAAAAGAAATTTTACATTACATTGAAAAGTACAAACCTTTTGACAAAGCTGGATCATATGGAATTCAAGAATGGATAGGCTTTATTGGAATAAAAAAAATTGAAGGATGCTACTTCAGCGTAATGGGATTACCTGTTCACGATGTCTATCAGCAATTTTTATCCTTTTGACCCAAACGATTAATCAATAATCGCAAGAAATAAATACGGTTAATTATTCTTATTTTGAATAATATCCGCTAAGTATTTAGCATCTTTTGAAACACCTCCTAAAGTTGCCGACCCACGAGTATGCATCCAAGGAAGTCCAATAAAGTATAAGTTTTCCATATTACTCACTCCTCTGAAATTTTTTGGATAACCATCAATGTCCAACTCTACACCCTCAATCCATTTAAAGTTTGGACGATAACCTGTTGCCCAAACAATATTTTTAATCGTAGAAACTTTCTCTTTCTCAAAAAAGAGATCATTGTTCAGTGCGTCTTTCGTTCTACCTACTGAAATTACATTCTCTCTTGAAAGAATTTCTTTAACGTCAGTACCAATAACAGGCTGAGTAATTGATTGAATCTTCTTCCCAATCCAGCTGTATTTATTATAATTTAAAAAGCCAATCAATGTAAACCACCACCAGAGTGTTTTACCTAAAAAAACTTGTGGTAAAGATTTTACAGTTGTATCACCTGAGAAATAAACTTTTCTAGATTTATCTTTCGAAATTTCATCTAAAATTTGGTAACCAGAATCACCACCTCCAACAACTAATGCTTCTCCATTCTGCAATTGGTCAATTCCCTTGTAAAAGTTACTGTGCATTTGCTGTATACTTTCCGAAATCTTTGCATGACATGGAGGTGTATAAGGAATATGAAAAGGTCCTGTTGCTACAATTATATTTTGAGCTTCAATTTCTCCATTTTTATACGAAATAGAAAAACCATTTTCTTTTTTACGTACAGAAGTAACAAGAGTATTCAATTGAACTTGAATATCAAATTTGTTTACATACTGTTTAAAATATTCTGCGACTTCAACCTTTGAAGGGTAATGCCCTTTGGGTGCATCAAATTTTAAACCTGGTAAATGGTTGTATTCAGTTGGAGTAAATAACGTTAACGAATCCCAACGACTTAACCATGAAGCTCCGATTTCGTTTCCACCATCAATTACAAGGAATTTTTTATCCATTTTTTTTAAATGGTACGCCATTGATAGTCCAGCTTGTGCTCCTCCAATTATTACAAAATCTAACATTTTACCCCTTATTTATTATCTATGTAAAAGTAGGTACAATTATCATAGTACAGGAGAAAATAATGAACGCATAAATTATTCCTGTTTACCAAAAACAAAAAGCTTCTTTTAAACATAGAATGCACCAACTAAATGCTTACTTTTACCGTCCAATAAACAGTGTACTTTAGTGTAGAGAAAAAACGGCATGCAAAAGAAATTTTTTACTAATTTAATTCTGATTCTGGTTCTAAACGCCCTTGTCAAACCGTTTTATATTCTTGGGATTGATGCTGAAATTCTCAAACAGGTTGAAGCGACAGATCCAGGAGCATATGGTGAATATTTTTCTGTACTCGGTTTCACTTTCATTCTCAATATTTTTTTGGATTTAGGAATTACCAATTATAACACTCGGAATATTGCCCAGAACAATCATTTATTGAAAAAACACTTTTCAGGAATCATTACTCTCCGTGCATTACTCTCCGTAGGATACATGGTGCTTTTGGTTATATCTGGGTATTTATTGGGTTATGACGAACACCAATACCAACTTCTGTACATTCTTGGTTTAAATCAAATTCTCGTTTCATTTATTCTGTATTTCAGGTCCAATTTAGCAGGTTTATTGTTGTTTAAGCAAGACAGTATCGTCTCAATTATTGACCGTACATTACTCATCGTAATCTGTTCCGCTTTACTTTGGGGAGGAATTACAAATGAGCCTTTCAAAATAGAATGGTTTATATATGCGCAAACATTTTCATATGCAGTAACGGCTCTAATTGCAGGATTACTCGTTCTCCGTAAGATAAAACGTTTTAAAATCACTTTCAACAAATCATTTTCTTTGATGATTGTTAAACAAAGTATGCCATACGCATTACTCATTCTATTGATGATGACTTACTACAGAACAGATGGTGTTATGTTGGAAAGAATGTTAGAGAATGGGAAAGAAGAAGCAGCTACATATGCTAGAGGATTCCGCTTTTTCGAAGCATTTAATATGGTTGGATATTTATTCGCAGGATTATTATTACCTATCTTTTCTAAGATGCTAAAACAACATAAAAATGTTTCTGACATCCTGTATTTCTCTTTAAAACTAATACTTTCCTTCTCAATTCTTATTGGAATAGCTTCGTTCTTTTACCAAGGTAACATTATCAATTGGAGATATGGCGACGGCACCAATGAATTATCTCAAGCAGCAAGCTCTTTTGGGATGCTCATGATTTGTTTCATATTCATGACAATTACATACATTTTCGGAACACTTTTAACGGCAAATGGAAATTTAAGAGCACTTAACATTGCTGCTGCAAGTGGTGTATTCATCAATATTGCTTTAAATCTTTACCTCATCCCAGAACAAGGAGCATACGGTGCTGCAATCGCAAGTTTGATTACCCAAGGGATTACCGCTTTAATTCAAGTGTATTTGGTTTATCGAATTATAGAAATAAAGTTTGACTTCAAACCTTTTATCTCAATATCTATCTTCACTATATCTATTGTAGTGACAGCTTTTTACATCCAGACTCTCCCCCTCAACTGGGGACAGCAATTTACAATAATTATCATCATTGGTAGTCTTTTTGCCTTCTTAACAAAGATGGTCAACCTTCGAGGTATTTTTCAACTACTCAAGGAAAAAGAATAAGTCTATTTTTTCTTAAATTTCAGAGGCAAACACCTTGTTGAAAACATTCAAATTATTCCAAGAAAAAACCTTTGGTATATTTAGGGGAATCACATCCAAGAAATGTAAATCATGAAACAATCTGAATTATAAATTCTCTTGAAATTGTGCAATTACATTCTCGGTTCTCAAACGCTGCACTAACCAATCACTTATTTTTTGCTTCTCTGACTTTTTCAATCTTTCTGTGGTTTGAAAAAAGACCAGCGTTACATCTTTTGGAGAAGAAAGCCCATCTCCATATTCTTTAGAAACAGCATAACTACAGGAGGTGATTTTAGGGAAAAATGCCTTAATTTCCTTTAGAAGGTACTCTCCTTTTTGTGGGATTTTAACCAAGCTATCCATTTTAAACTGACTGAACGTAAGTTTATCTTTCACTATGGAAATTTGTTCGGATAAATTCTGGAAATCAGAATTTCTCAATTCCAGTTTCTCATTATCACGTAATTTTACGCCTTGTTCAACGATGATTTTAGTCCCTTTGAGTTTTAAATCATTTGCTTTGTCTTTTATTCGAATAATAGACGTTGAATCAAATTCATTTCCAGCATAAATCAACTTAATGACTTTATTGTCAGCATCAACAGTTGATTTCAATAAATAATTATCATCCCAAATGGAAACTTTTTTGATAAAAATATCTGCATTTACTTTGAAACGCTCTTTGTGCACCAAAGAAAGTCCAAGGAAAAAACTAGGAACTATTGTCAATAAAATAACCATTCCAATGGCAATGTTTTTATTTTTAATTTCCTTGCTTAAAAGGAACGTTTTCTTTGGCAACTTTAGCAGTTGAGAAACCATCATTGCAGAAAGCGCGATGAACACGGAGTTTATTGCAAAAAGATAAATTGCGCCAAGGAAATAATTCATATTCCCCATTGCCAATCCATATCCGGCTGTACAGAGAGGAGGCATTAAAGCTGTTGCAATAGCTACTCCAGGAATAACATTCCCTTTGTTTTTACTACTTATGGTTAAAATCCCTGCTGTTCCTCCAAAAAATGCAATAAAAACATCATATATCGTAGGGCTAGTCCTCGATAATAATTCAGCGTGTTCGGTTGTAATTGGCGTTAGTAAAAAGTACAAAAAAGAAGTTAGAATTGAAGCAAATGCTGCAAATCCAATGTTTTTTACTGCTTTTCTAAAAAGAGGAAAATTATAGGTCGCAATGCTGTATCCAATTCCAGCAATCGGTCCCATCAATGGAGAAATTAACATCGCACCAATTACAACTGCTGTAGAATTCATATTCAATCCAACAGAGGCAATTATAATTGCAAGAATCAAAATCCAAAGGTTTGTCCCTTTAAAAACAACTCCTTTTTCAATGGTTTCTTGAATAATTAATGCGTCTTCTTGCTCATGACTCAAGCGAAGAAAACGCATTATTTTATGTATCCATTCGTAATTCATTCCCTTAAATTACATTTTTTCAGGAACATTTACACCTAAAAGTTTCATTCCTTGGGAAATTGTTTTTGCTACATTTCTACTCAATACCAATCGCATTGTTTTCAAGGATTCGTTTTCTTCTTTAAGAATAGTCACTGCTTGATAAAAATGATTGTAGAGCTTCACCAATTCAAATGTATAATTTGCAATTAGTGCTGGAGAATGGTTTTTACCTGCTTCTTCAATCAATTGAGGAAAAGAAGAAAGGTGTTTCAAAATTTCTTTTTCTTCCAATTGTAGAACAACATTATCAACCGTATTTATTTCATCCGCTTTTCTTAACAGAGATTTAATTCGAGCGTGTGTGTATTGTATAAAAGGTCCAGTATTTCCATTCAGTTCAATCGATTCATTAGGATTGAAAACAATTTTCTTTTTAGGATCAACTTTCAGTAAATAATACTTCAAACCACCCATTCCAATAGTACGATACAATTCATTCTTATCTACCTCAGACATTCCTTCAATATGACCTCTTTCTTGCGTCATTTCTTTGGCTGAATTAACGATATCATCCATTAAATCATCCGCATCGACAACCGTTCCTTCACGCGATTTCATTCTCCCCATTCCTTTGGGAAGTTCAACCATGCCGTAAGATAAATGACTGCAATTTTTTGCCCAAGAAAAACCAAGTTTCTTCAAAATCAAAAACAACACTTTAAAATGATAATCTTGCTCATTCCCTACCGTATAGATAATTCCATCTAAATCAGGAAAATCACTGTAACGATCAACCGCAGTTCCTAAATCTTGCGTCATGTAAACTGCAGTTCCGTCTGAACGAAGCACCAATTTCTCATCTAAACCATCGTTGGATAAATCAACCCAAACAGAGCCATCCTCTTTACGGAAGAAAACACCTTCTTTCAAGCCTTTCTCTACCAATTCTTTACCAATGATAAATGTTTCTGATTCATAGTACAGTTGATCAAAATCAACCCCCATTGCCTCATATGTATATTCAAATCCTTTGTACACCCAATTGTTCATTGTTGTCCAAAGTAAATAAACCTCAGGATCTCTTGCTTCCCATTTGATAAGCATTTCTTTAGCATCTAAGAGCAAAGATGTTTGGTTTTTAGCTAAATCTTTAATTTTCGCATCAATTCCTTTGATTGCTTTTTCTTCTTTCTCAGATTTAGAATCATTCAATCGATTGAATTCTGCAATCACTTCATCAGGAAATCCATCAAAGCTTTTATTCTCCCATTCTTCAATTATTTGATTCGCTTCAATATTAAAGTTCTTATCAAACTCAACGTAATATTTTCCTACTAATTTGTCCCCTTTAATCCCCGTATTACTTGGCGTTTCTCTTTCTCCATTCTCATTGAGTGGTGAAAAACGTTCCCAAGCTAACATACTTTTACAAATATGAATTCCACGATCGTTGACAATTTGTGTTTTCACTACCTTATGTCCATTTGCTTTTAAAATTTCAGCAACAGAATACCCTAAAAAATTATTTCTGAGGTGACCTAAATGAAGAGGTTTGTTCGTATTTGGAGAAGAATACTCCACCATCAATGTTGGTTTAGAATTTTCAGCTACATATCCGAATCGTGGATTTGCATCCATTGTTTTTAATTCATTCAGCCAATAAGAGTCCGCAATGATAAAGTTTAAGAATCCACTTACCACATTAAAACGATCAATAAAACCGAGCTTTTCTTGTAAGAAAGAACCAATTTTCTCACCAGCATCTGCAGGTGAAATTTTCAACATTTTTACAAAAGGAAAAATCACTAATGTTAAGTCACCCTCAACATCTTTACGTGTATTTTGAAACTGAATAAGTTTCTCTTCAATCTGAATTCCAAAAAGGTTTTCAGAATTTTCTATTAATATTTTCTTAATTTGATTTTCCATTTTCAATTTCAATTTGATGGATTGTTTTTTCGAGTAGGTCAAATGTTACTTCAGCCATTTTATTGATTTTTTCATCCAAACATGGATTCACTTCAACAAACTCTATACACACTGTTTTTTTATTCTTTGCTAATTCTGTCAAGAAAAATTCAGCTTCTTCAGGCATTAACCCATGTTCTACAGGAGTCCCTGTTCCATGAGAAGTATATTTTGGATCCATTGAATCTACATCAAAAGAAACGTAAATTAAGTCACATTCATTCAGTTGACTGAAAATTTCATGCATGATGGATTCTTTTGTTTTTGAACGAACATCATCCACTGTATGATTGGTTATATTCAATCGTTCTATCAAAGCATCTTCTTGACTTTCTGTATCTCTCACAGAAATAAAAACTAAATCTTCTGGTTTAATTCGCGCACCGTTCGTTTCCATTTCTTTCAAACGGTTCCATAATTCGATTTCTTTCTCAGAAAGGTTGTTTTTTTGAACTTGTTTGTTGTCTTCAGCTAAGGCAGTTGACAATGGCATTCCATGCATATTCCCCGAAGGAGTTGTGTAAGGAGTATGCAAATCACCATGAGCATCAATCCAAACTACACCTATTCGTTTGGTTGGAAAAGCAGCTTTCACTCCCATCATAGTTCCACCAGCAGAACCGTGATCACCAGCAATAACAAATGGAAAATCTCCATCAAGCAATGTTTTTTTGACTTCATTACTTACATTCTCAAAAACCTTCACAAGACCTTCAATTCGTTTAGCAAAAGGATATTTTATTTCTTGATCCAACATGTAATTTGCATCTTCCACATAACCTATTGGGTAATTCCCAAAAAATAAATTATTTGATTTCCTCGCTGCAGTCATTATAGCATCTGGACCAAGAGACGATCCTCTAGTTCCTGCTGTAATTTCAGATCTATTGATGATCAGTTTAATTTCTTTTTTCATAATTTTTCAAAGTTTTTAAAACAATTCCTTTAAAAGGTCGTCGTTTACTATATTAGGCAGTGTTACTTTAAGTTCTGGAGTTCTTTCCATTTCTCTTTTAATCGCAAATAAAGCTTCTTCATTTCTAGCCCATCCTCTTCGGGCAACACCATTGTTCACATCGTAAAAAAGCATACTTTTCAATCGTACTGAAGCTTCATCCGTACCATCGAGTAACATTCCAAATCCACCATTGATTACCTCTCCCCAACCAACGCCGCCACCGTTGTGAATAGACACCCAAGTTGCGCCTCTAAAACTATCGCCAATTACATTTTGAATAGCCATATCTGCCGTAAACTTACTTCCATCATAAATGTTAGATGTTTCACGGTAAGGAGAATCTGTACCACTGACATCGTGATGGTCTCTTCCTAAAACAACTGCTCCTATTTCTTTATTCTTTACAGCTTGATTAAAAGCTTCGGCAATTTTCACACGACCTTCTGCATCTGCATAAAGAATTCGTGCTTGAGAACCTACCACCATTTTATTTTCTTTTGCGTCTTTAATCCAAGTGATGTTATCTTGCATTTGCAATTGAATTTCTTCTGGAGAATTTTCCATAATCTCTTGCAGAACATTCATGGCAATTTCATCCGTTTTATCTAAGTCTTCAGGTTTAGCAGAAGTACATACCCATCTAAAAGGTCCGAATCCATAATCAAAGCACATCGGTCCAAGAATATCTTGCACATACGATTTATATTTAAAATCAATCTTATTTTCAGCCATTACATCTGCACCAGCTCGAGAAGCCTCTAGAAGGAATGCATTCCCATAATCAAAAAAGTAAGTTCCTTTTTTGGTGTGGTTATTTATAGCTGCGGCATGTCGACGTAAACTCTCTTGAACTTTCGTTCTAAATAATTCAGGTTCCTCTCTAATCAAACGATTGGATTCTTCGTAAGAAGTCCCCACAGGATAATAACCACCTGTCCAAGGAATATGAAGAGATGTTTGATCTGAACCAACATGGATAAAGATGTTTTCTTGATCAAAACGTTCCCATACTTCTACAACATTTCCAATATATGCAATGGAGACAACTTCATTTTCTTCTTGTGCTTTACGAACTCGAACGAGTAAATCATCCATCGTATCAATTAAAACATCTACCCAACCTTGTTCGTGGCGTTTTGTTGCTGCTTTTGCATTTACTTCTGCAGCAATCGTTACACAACCAGCAATATTACCTGCTTTAGGTTGTGCACCACTCATTCCTCCTAAACCAGCAGTTAAGAAAACTTTACCTTCTGGAGATTCATTTTTAGGCAATATTTTACGGAAGGCATTCATCAACGTAATTGTTGTTCCATGTACGATCCCTTGTGGACCAATGTACATAAAAGAACCTGCTGTCAT
>CAYLWS010000073.1:0-15076 GCA_964387525.1 uncultured Fluviicola sp. | reverse complement strand
CTATGTTTAACCTAGAAAATAAAAAACTTGCATTAGCTAGTTGAATCTACCAATTTAAATTTTTCAGACTCAATTATACCAATAAGTGGAATATTACTTATAATTGGGGTAATTTTTTGTATGGTAATCTTTAGTTTCCTCTCAATGTATAATGAAACTCAAAAGAGAAAGGTAGATACTAATCAAATCATTTCTTCTTATTGGCTTCTGAAGATATATCTGGAATATAGAAAAATTGCTACGAAAGAACAAAGTGAAAAGTATTCTATTATCTCCTTAATTTTCATTGTTGGGCTTTCTGCTATCCCCCTTTTAGTAGTGATATTATTATGTTCAATCCGGTAATACTCCATTTTGTACTTTTCATTATTTCACAAACTTCATAAAACAGAAAAAAATCTTACCTTTCACGTATCAAAACAACCCCCAACATATCATTTTCAACGGCCCAAAAAGTGGCTTTTTCACCTCCTTTTGGGATGCTGATGCCAGAAAGGTCAGTTGGAAGTGCAAATTATAGGTATGCTTTTAACGGTATGGAACTAGATAATGAAGTGTCTGGCAACGGGAATAGTTATACGACAGAATTTAGACAGTATGACCCGAGACTAGGTAGGTGGAAAAGTTTAGACCCGTTGATGGCAAAGTTCTCGTCGATGAGTCCGTATGTTGCTTTTGATAATAACCCTGTTTACTATACGGATATATATGGGTTGAGTGCAGGAGGTCCAGGCAAGAAAACATCTTCTACTTTAGAAGGAAGTTCCGATGATTATTCAGAAAAAGACTTACTTGACAATTTGCCAAAAGGTTTTGAAAATGGAGATGAACATACTTTTACATTTTCAAAATCAGGGAAGTATGATGAGATAAGAGTTGAAAAAGGCAGTTATGGTCGGAATGTTTTAAATATATCGAATTATAACAATGGCAAACATAGACACGGATATTTAGTTCGAAGACATGAGCGTATAACTCCAGAAAGTAAAGCTAGCACACCTTCGATTGTTAAAGTAGTTCCACCAGACAAAGAGTTGAATAATGAAGGAATGAATACTAAAAGTGAGGAGGCTAAGGATCAAGCTGGTGATGTTAAGAAAGTCGACACAGGAATTGACCGTAAAATTGAGGTAAATACAGATGGTACTAATAATAGTGGGCATGTCGAAGAAATAGTAGATGATATAGACGAAGAGATAATACCTAATCCACCACCAGACTTAGACCTAAATATTCCATTCATTGGAGATGACAAGTTTTTTACTAAAAAAAATAAAGCTATCTTTTTGAGCGAAGTGCGTGAAATTGGTGAGTATCTTAATAAATATCCAGACCAAAAAATTACTTTAAATATTTTTACACCAGCTAGTAGAGGTGGAACAGTTCAAAAAGGAGCCTTTGAAGGAAGTCCAGTAACTCATTTAATGTATCAACGATATCTTCGTACAAGAGTCATTTTACTGCATCACTATCCAAATATTAAACCAGTTAATGTTATTTATAAACCTCACTTTGATCAACCTGATGGAACTTATAGGTTAGAGATAAATTTTTAATAAAATAAGTGTGATTAAAATGGAAAATAATTTTATTAAACTATTGCTTTTATTGGTACTCATTATAGGGTGTACTTCTGTTGATGTTCTTAGCGAGGGACAAAACAGTGATAAAAGCAATAATTCAAATGCCTATGTTAATCCGACTTCTAAAGGTGGAATTTGGATTTATATTGACAGCCTAAATATTGACAGCTTGTTGATTAAGGTCCCAACAGAACTTATATTGTGGGATTCAGAAGATCGTCTCTCATGGTTAGATTTTTTAGGAGAAATTCAATTTAAAAGTAAATATAAGGCAAAAACATTCTCAAAAATAAATTTTGAAAATACTGTTAGTAAAGATTCAATTATTTTGAAAATTCCATGCTTTTTCGTCTCAAATAAATCTTGGGTTAAAAATGATTTTCGCGAAAATCTACTTCTATTAGAGCATGAACAACTTCATTTTGATATTGCTGAGCTAGTTGCAAGAAAAATAAGAGAAGAGTGTGCGCAACATGAGTCTACAAGTCTTCTTGAATCATCAGTTATTCTACAGAAGATATATGATAAATTTTATGGTGATTTTTGGGATGAGTTAAATTTTGCTTATGATGAGGAAACAAATCATGGTATTAATGAAGGTAAGCAGTTAGAGTGGGAATTCAAGGTGAAAAATGAATTGAAATTGTTAAAAAGATATTCATCAATAATAGTTGTGATTCCGAGATTGTAGGTAATGTATAGAAAGTGTGATAGACCAAAATTTAAAGTTTAACTCCCTCGCTAGCCCGCGAATAACAAACTAAACCGCTATCCGAGATTACCTTCGATGCTACTAACGTGGTTCATCTCGTTCCAAGTTAGTTTTTAAATTCTCCCAAAAATTCCTTACCTTTCACGTATCAAAACAACCGCCAACATATCATTCTCAACGGCCCAAAAAGTGGCTTTCCCACCTCCTTTTGGGATGCTGATGCCAGAAAGGTCAGTTGGAAGTGCAAATTATCGTTATGCTTTTAACGGTATGGAGGTTGATAACGAGGTGTCTGGGAATGGGAATAGTTATGACTTTGGGGCTAGGATGTATAATCCAAGATTGGGTAGGTGGTTTAGTCCTGACTATCTTAAAGAAAAACACCCTGATAAGTCTCCGTATGCATATGCTACAAATTCTCCAATATTGTTTATGGATCCTGACGGTAATGATTATGTGATAACAATTATAGAGAATAAATCTGGAAATAACCAAATGATTATTTCTACAACTAGTCATGTGTACGGGAAGAATGCTGAAAGAATTGTAAAAAACTTCAACCTGAGAAATCCGACAGGAACTTATACCCAAAGTGGAACTTATATTGATGACAAAGGAAAGAGTTGGGATATTACAATTAACATATCGATGATTGTTGATCACAGTTTAGATAACTTGGGGAATAATCTTACTGATGATGGAGACTATACGAGGGAACATCAGGAAGCTTTTGAAGATAGGTTAAATCAATTATCACCTGATTTTCCAGGAGGAGATAATGTAGTAAATTCTGAGTATAAAATTCCAATAGGTTTTTTAGAATTGGCAGACCCAGGGGGTAAATGGACTGGAGCTCAGGATTGGAAATCAGCTCTGCATGGAATTTTTCATAATATTGGAGCCGATGATCATAGAGATTGGGATAATGATTTATCAGAAAGTTCGCCAACAGACTATCCAGAAATTAGGGCTGATCATTTTAAAATGATTGGAAAGTACTGGTTGGAGGATCAACTTGACGGTCCAAATTATCAGAGAAGAATCGATCCATATATTGCAAAATCGAATTCAGGGTCTTTCGCTACTTCTGAGTTTTGGTCAGTAACTCAGTATAGATTTGGAATGGATGCTATATTTAACCAACAGAATGAAAGACAAATGGAAAAGTTTCCTGATGTATGGGATCATCGCGATGGGTCTGATGGGCAAACTATTCCTGAAGATGTTGGGTAAATTATTAGAACATATGATAAAGAGATTATTTATATCGGGGTTATTAGTCCTAGTTCTCAATTCTAATGCGTTTTCACAAAATGTACAGGTTGTTAATCAATATAATGAACATTCGTTTAATGAAATTAGAGTTGTTGTTAAGGTAGACCAGAGTAGGCTTCTTGTTTTGCCAATTGATAAGGATGGTATGTTTACTCTACCAAAGGATGTAAAATATCAAATTGACATTATTATTGAAGGTTCGTTGTTACAACCATATTTTAATCAATTTAGTAAAGAAGATTTATCTTTTTTGGATTCTATACAAGTATTTGAAAAGTTTAAACTTTCTACAAAGACTCCAAGATTCTTTTTTTCTGACATATACTCTAAAAATATTGATTCTATTATTAAAAATGATTGGCTTAAAAGTAGATTGGAGAATACTGAAATGAAGGTGAAATTGATTGTTTATAATACCTTTAGGTTGACATGTAAGGATAAAAGAAAGATAAAGATATTCTATAATGAATACAGGAAGAGTTTGGGGCTAAATAGGGAGGAGTTAGAGTTAGAGTATAAAGATCTTCCCTATGTGGCTACTGATGAAGATTTGTTTAATAGTGGGACAATTATCACAAAGGATTTCATAATGAAACAAAATACTAATTTGATGCATGATAAAGCTAAAAACTATGGTATTGCTTTGGTTGTAAATATCATTAGGAACTAACCCCCCCCTGCACCCCGCGAATAACAAACTAAACCGCTATCCGAGATTACCTTCGGTGCTACTAGCGTGGTTCATCTCGTTCCAAGTTAGTTTTTAAATTCTCCAAAAAAACCCTTACCTTTCACGTATCAAAACAAGCCCCAACATATCATTCTCAACGGCCCAAAAAATGGCTTTTTCACCTCCTTTTGGGATGCTGATGCCAGAAAGGTCGGTTGGAAGTGCAAATTATCGTTATTTTTTTAACGGTATGGAACAAGATAATGAGGTGTCTGGAAATGGAAATTCTTATACCACCGAATTTAGACAATACGACCCGAGGTTGGGTAGGTGGAAAAGTTTGGATCCGTTGATGGGGATGTTCCCTTGGATGAGTCCGTATGTAGCTTTTGATAATAATCCTATCTATTATACTGACCCTCTAGGTTTGGAGGGTGGGCCAGCAAAGAAAGGCAGAACTAAATATGAAAGTGGTACAACGTCAGGAGGACCTTTTTGTTCAACTTGTAACACTACTAGGCGTGAAACTCGTAAAACTAAAGGGATTGGAGGAGATTTACACATTCCAGATTCATACAACACATCCATTGGCTATTATACAGGTCGGAGTTCTTATACAGAACAAACGATCGATGATAACACGAAAAAAGTGATGTTGAAATATTCCTTTGAAGGTGAGGTAGGCGATGTCTATAGTTTCATTGGACATGATAAGAAAAAGTACAAGGCTAAATGGAAAAGTAATGGAAAATTTGACGGATATTATAATGGAAAAACAAAGTATATAAATGAAAAAGTAACAGCAAAAAATATCTTGGACAAAAAGATTACAGAATTTTTAGAATATTTTAAAGCAGGAGTTTTAGATGAAAATGGAGAAGTGTTTGATCCACCATCAATGAATTATCATAAAACAGTTCATGCTAGTTCATTTACTGTGAAAAATGAAACTTTTCAAGGAGAAGCAGTTATGAAAGGCTCATCTGATTTTCACGGAACAAGAGGCGATTTAACAGTCCAAGAAATGGAATTGACCAATAATGACGGATATTTTCAACAAACTAGTTCTGGTGGATACAAAGTTAAATTTTACACGATAAAAAAAGGGGCGGAGCTATATCATAGGCATGACGAATTTCTCACAATTACATTTACTGATTATTTCGAATATAAACGCTTCGTTCAATTTATGTTTGACAATTATGACATTAATGATGAATTTGAGTACTTCGTACCTGATAATACTGTTTTCCCAACTGATATTATCGATTCTAAAACAAAACCATAACAAATGAAAAAACAATTCTATAAAATAATATACGCTAATATTTTTATCGTTCTTTTTTCATGTTCTCACAAAGGTGAAAACTTAGTATTCAATTTAAACGAAATAAACAATGACATCATTAATAATTGTGGAATTGATATTCAACAACTTAAAAATGAAGTAGAAAAAAAGTATCAGAGTAATGATATTTTTGAGGTAATTGCAAAAGAATCTGTTATTGATGGAAGCTATTTGAGATTATATGATGTTCTTGGAGTCTTAAAAATAATTAATGGCGATTCAATTTCAATAAATGATGTGGATTCATTAGACATGGAGTTTAAGAATGCTATTTGTAATAATTTAAAATTTGAACAAAAAGAAGTATTATCATATTTTACTGAAAGAACTCGATACAAAAAAAGAGAAGACAAAAGTGTATTCAATCATAATCCTGGTGCTTTTGATATTATGATAGATAATTTATATCACAAAGAAGAAATAACGTATGAAGAACTAGGATATTTATTAGTTGCAAGTTATGTTATGTATGATGTTCACATGTTTAAATATTCTAGGGAACAAAAATAACCCCAGCCCGTAATGCTCCAGATTTCACTTTTGATTACTTCATAAAACAGAAAAAAACTTACCTTTCACTCATCAAAACAAGCCCCAACATATCATTCTCAACTGCCCAAAAAATGGCTTTTTCACCTCCTTTTGGGATGCTGATGCCAGAAAGGTCGGTTGGAAGTGCAAATTATAGGTACTTATACAACGGAATGGAGGTGCAAAATAAAAGACTGTTTACACAAGATAATTTTATTAAAATTTTGAAAAATAATGGGTTCGAGATAAACCAGGATGGAAACGGAATTATATTAAATGATGGATTTAAATCAAAGACAAAAGTTTTAGGTAATCCAAGTAATAATACAAATGACAGACATGGGGTGCCAAGATATAAATAAACTAAAAAAAGTATATTTACTCTATATCATATTAGTTTTGTCTAGTGTGAGATGTATGTCACAAGTAGACTCTTTAAATTACTACTCTGAAATAATGACGGATATATCTGTTAATAACGTGTGTAATGGGAATAGGAAAAAGGCTTTTGTTTTTCTAACAAGTGAAATTGAATTAGGCGTTACGAAATTAAAATTTATAAAGAAATATTTTGGAGTTCAATATTTTGATGGAAAGAATAAAAGAAATGGAATTTATTCATATCCCATATCAGCAAAATGTAAAAATAAGGAGGAAGATTTAGATGATATTGAATATTATAGTCTATTATGGGCTGTTGTTTTTGTTCAGAAAGGTGTTGTCATCGATTTTGGTTACAAACAGTAGGGAGTAGTACATAGAAAGTGTGGTATCCCCCCCTCACTCGTCCGCGAATAATATACTAAACCGCTGGTGCGAGATTACCTTCGGTGCTACTAGCGTGGTTCATCTCGTTCTAAGTTAGTTTTTAAATTCTCTCCAAAAAAACCTTATCTTTCACTTATCAAAACAACCTCCAACATATCATTATCAACTGCCTCAAAAACGGCTATTTTATCCCCTTTTGGGATGCTGATGCCAGAAAGGTCGGTTGGTTCTTTTATTTCTTTTAATAAATAAAGATAAATAATCTTATCTTTATCTTTTCTATGAAGAAGATTGAATTTGAGTCCGCACAAAATGTGAAAATAGAATACGAATTAGCCTCTGTTGGTTCACGTTCTGCCGCAGCTGCTATTGACTTTCTTTTGTTTGCAATTTATTTCATTCTATTTGGTGTTGTTTTTGGTTTTGTTGATGTTTTTCAGCAAAATTTTGGTGCTTTTTTATTCCTCCAGTTCCTTTTAATGCGTTTACCATGGATTTTATACAATCCCATCGTAGAATTTTTAACGCACGGTCAAAGTTTAGGAAAATATATTCTTGGTATTCGTGTTGTAACTGTCAATGGAGAACGTCCTGGATTAAGAGAAGTTTTTACACGTTGGTTATTCAAAGGAGATTTTCTCTGGATTAGTCCTGATTTATTTGCACTCTTCTGGTTTGGAATTGGGCTAATGGGGATTGTTTACGCCGGAACTTCAAATCGAACACAACGAATTGGTGATGTAATGGCAAATACTGTTGTTATTAAAAATAAATCATCGGTAAATTATTCGCTCAAAGATGTTTTGGGAATTAAAAGTCAAAAAAATCATACACCTGCTTATCCTCAAGCAATTGTTTTTACAGATGAGGATATGTTACTGATTAAAACTACAATTAAGCGTTTGAGAACTAATCCAAACGATGAAATAAAGAAATTTGCCGTTGAACTTGCAGATGAATCTGCACGAATTATTGGCTTAAATAAAACACCTGATAAACGCTTAAAATTCTTAGAAACGTTACTCCAAGATTATGTCGTTTTAACTCGATAAAAAAAATTATGTCGAAATTATACATTGTTCCAACTCCAATTGGAAATTTAGAAGATATCACCCTCCGTTCTATTCGAATTCTAAAAGAAACCGAAATGATTTTTGCGGAAGATACACGTGTGACTAGACGTTTACTTAATCATTTAGAAATTAAGAAAACCGTTGCTCCTTTTCACGCACACAATGAACATAAAACCTTAGACAGAACGATTGATACTATTTTATCCAATGAATCAACCGTTTTAGTTTCTGATGCCGGAACTCCTGCAATTTCTGATCCTGGTTTTTTATTAGTAAGAGAATGTATTGAAAAAGGAATTGAAATTGAATGCTTACCAGGGCCTGTTGCTCTAATTCCTGCATTAGTTTCCAGTGGGTTTCCCTGCGATAAATTCGTCTTTGAAGGTTTTTTACCACACAAGAAAGGGCGTCAAACTCGATTGAAAATTCTTGCAGAAGAAACACGAACAGCAGTTTTATATGAATCACCTCATCGATTGATTAAATGCCTCAAACAAATTGAAGAATTTATGGGGGAAGAAAGAAAGGTATGTGTAGCTCGAGAAATCACTAAATTTTACGAAGAATACAAACGTGGAACAGCCAAAGAGGTTAGAGAATATTACGAAGCTCATCCTCCAAAGGGAGAAATCGTAATTGTAATTGCAGGAAAAGAGTAATCACTTATCGCTTGATTATTTTTACACGCTTTGTTTCATTAGAATTAATTGTTAATTCTGCAAAGTAAACACCGGGTTCTACCTTTAAATTTACAGAAATAATAGCTGAATCAAAGTATGTATTCTTTAAGACAACTTGTCCTAATTCATTTAAGACAACAAGGTCAACTCTTGACAGAACATTTTTGAATTCAAAATTTACTTCACCTGATGTAGGGTTAGGGAAATAGGCAAATGTTTCTCCCAAAGCTGACTCATCAATTCCCAAATCAATGACAATCAAATGGCAAGATGAAGTGTCAGAACATGTCCCATTGTCAACAATTAAAGCATAATTTGCATTATATGAAGGCGAGAATGTTTGATTTGTCTCACCCGAAACAATACTACTCAAATCACAATCGTACCATTGATAATTATAACCACTTGTTGTTGCAGTTGCCGTATATGGAGCGGTTGCAAGTACAGAAAAAGAAGTATCGATAGGTGTGTAGATAAAGTTTTGTTGTTGCGTTGAAGTATTTCCGTTCAAATCATCGTAAGTCCATGTTACGACAGTCGTTCCAGAAGATACGATAGGAAAACTAACATTAGAAGTTCCAGAAAAAACACCTAAACAATTACTTGCAGTTGGCGCAGTTGGTGCAGCAATTGGACAATTACTTGACACATCTTGAAGTTGAGAAACAGATGGTACTGGAGCAGAAGGAACACAAGGCTCAGAATAGTATAATTCAAACCAATCCAACAACGTTGAGGTTAAATTAGAAGAAGAAGAACTTGGGTCAAAATCTTTCGTTCCATTGAAACTTCCGGTGCAAAAGAAATCCCCATTACTTTTCACATCAATACCCGTTGATTCTGCAGTTGAAGAATTTGAACTACCAGAAGAAATAGACCATTGATAATTACTTAAAGAATCTAATTTCAATACAAAAAAGTCTTGATCAAGAGAAACCATAGAGTTATCCGCTCCATTAAGGTCGAAATTTACCGAATCATTAAAATTTCCACAAAGATAGAGGTCTTCACTACTCGTTACAATAATTTCATGCACATCACTATAAGAACTTACGGAACCTTCCAATGCTTTTGCCCAGTTCAAATCACCATTGGTGTTTAACCTAAGAATAAATACATGGTATGGTGCCCCTAAGGAAGTTAATTCATACGTTCCTGCGTTTGGATCAAAATCAACAGTACCGGTAAAAGTTCCGACCATGTAGCAATTACCGTCGTTTGAAATTTTAACCGAAATACATTCTCCACTACCAGTTCCGACAAAAGATTTTGCCCAAACATAAGACCCTGCTGCTGTAAATTTTGCAACAAAGATACCATCACAAACAAGATTAGCAGTGGAAGAACTTGGATCAAAATCAATCGTTCCACTAATTTTACCACTTAAGAAAATAGCATTATTAGAATCTACACCAACACCCCAACCGATATCAAAGGAAGTTCCACCAAAAGCATGTGCCCATTGATGGTTTCCATTTTCATCAAGTTTAAGTATAAAAGCATCTCTACTACCATTAGAAGTTTCATTATCAACAGAAGAACCTGGATCAAAATCAACCGTATTTTCAAATCGACCAGCAACAATTATATTGTTCGCATTATCAATTGCAAGGTCCATTGCTTCATCAGAGCCAGTGCCTCCTATTTTTTTTACCCATAAAAAAACACCATTTTCATCCAATTTTAAAATAAAAATATCCGTAGATGCACTAGTTGAAGTTAAATTAAAGGTGCCTCCTCCTGGATTAAAATCTACAGTTCCATTAAAATATCCTGTTATAATTGTATTATTATTAGCATCTATATCTACTTCACTAGGGCGGATTGAAGTAGAGCTGTTAAAGTTTTTAGTCCAAACTACCACACCTGTTGACGTTCGTTTAATCACTTGACCAGAAGTACTTAAACCTACCGTACCACAACTAATTGTATTTCCATTTAAATCAAACACTGCTGAACTACCTCCATCATGGTTACTACCCCCATTTTGATGCACCCATTCAAAATCAGGTTGAGCGAAAAGAATAGAACTGGAAATAAAAATTACAGAAAATAGGAGACTGAACTTTTGTAATAACATTGCGTGTAGATTTATCGATTATTTTGCAAAAATACGGATTTTTTAGATTGTTAATGATTAATTTTGAATTTTAAAAGTTCATTCTTAACACAAAATGATTCTTTATCCAATTTAATTCTATGCAAAGCCAAGCGTTTTTTTTACATAAAAAAGGAAGTCCTGAAGAGGCTTTTGAACTGAGAAATTTTCAATTAGAAGAACCTAAAGAACATGAAATCCTTATAGAAGTTGAAGCTTTTGGGCTAAATTATGCAGATGTAATGGCAAGAAGAGGTCTTTACAAAGAAGCACCCGAATTTCCTTGTGTCGTTGGATATGAAGTCGTTGGAAAAGTAATTTCATGCGGAAAAAAAGCGGACAAATCTTTGGTTGGAGAAAGGGTAATTGCTTTTTGTCGATTTGGCGGTTATGCTCGACACGCAATTAGCAATGATTACTCTAGTGTTGTCGTTCAAAATCAACCTGTAGCTGAATTGTTAGCTTTGAGTACTCAAGCTGTTACGGCCTATTATATGTCTTCATACATTGCTCCTATTCATGCCTCTGATACCGTGTTAATTCATGCTGCTGCCGGCGGAGTTGGGACGCTTTTGATACAAATGGCAAAAATGAGTGGCGCTACTGTTATTGCAAAAGTAGGAAGGAAAGAAAAAGAAGATTTAGTGAAATCTCTGGGCGCTGATTACGTGGTAAATTATAATTCTTCAGATTATATCGAACAAATAAAAAATCATCTAGGAGATAAAAAAATAGATGTTAGTTATAATCCTGTAGGAGGATCAACGTACAAAAAAGATTTTTCTATTCTTAACTCTGGCGGTCGAATGGTGTTATTTGGCGGATCCGAATTAGGGAATGGTAAATGGGGAATTCTTTCTGCTTTGAACTTTGTTCGTAAAATGGGATTGATAATTCCTGTTGGATTAATGATGAGTTCTCGTTCTGTTATAGGAGTGAATATGCTTAAAGTCGCAGACAACAAACCTGAAATTTTAGAGCATTGTCTAAAAACAGTCTTTTCCTTATATAAAGAACGTAAGATTATTCCACAAATAGGTGGCGTATTCTCAGAAGAAGAGTTTTTTAAAGCTCATGCTCTTTTAGAAAGCGGAAAATCTACTGGGAAACTAATTGTAGAATGGAGTTCCGTAGACTAATTCACTAAAGTAAATTGGGCTTTATAAACCTAAAAACCATCAAAATCAAGGTGTTCCGTATTATCTTCCATTCTTCGATCAAGTTCTTCTTTTACCTTTTCATTTTCTTTATTTTTAATTAAAGGAACTTTATGAAAAATGACATCTTTCACTTTCTCTCCTTTGTAGGAAATGAGCGCAAACATCATAATCATACTTGAAATCAAAATAGGGTACAGAAGAAGTCCTGTGTCAAAATTAGCGATATGAATATCGTCATGCTTGATCAAGACAAAAAACAATAAAACGGTAATCAACCCCCTAGGGGCAATAAAAACTTCAGGAAAAAGATGCTCTTTTGCAAAGATTTTTAATAAAACATAACGAATGAGGTAAAGGATTGCAACAATTACGACACTGTTAATCGCTACTTCTAAATTGTATAAAGAAGCTAAGGAAATACTTATCCCAAAGATAACGAAGAAAAAAGTACGAATTAAAAAGGCTGATTCCAAGGTCAAATTATGAAAGTCATGTAGAATTGGGGCAACTTTTTCCTTGTCAAAAATTTTGGCCAATTTCCCTTGAAAGAAGATGTCTGTATTATTCAACACCAATCCGAAAGCTAAGATAAGAAGAAGTGAAGAAAGGTGGAAGAATTTACCAATTGCAAAAAGAAAGAGTAAAACTCCAATAATCAAAAACAGTTTCACTTGCATTTTTAGGTGTTGAAATAAATAAACCATAATATATGCAACGACAATAGAAAGGACAACTGTTCCTAAGATGTTGGTGAAAATATCTGTGAACAATGATGTATTACTACTTGAATCATTTGCGCCAATCATAAAGTAAAAAACCATAATCCCAAGAATATCGGAAAACGTACTTTCATACACCATAAATTCTTTTTTCTTACCCGTCAGTCGACCAACACTAGGGATGATAATTGCAGAACTCATGATACTCAGTGGGATAGCATAAACAACAGCGGTGTACAAATCGGTACTTGGGAAAATATAAAGAAAGAATCCAGCTAATGCAAAAGTAGAACCACCAATTCCGAGTGTTGCAACAATAAATGATTTAAAAATCAAGCCTTTTTTCTCTTTTTCCAATTTTAAATCTAGTGCTGCTTCCAGAACAATCATAACCAGTCCAACATTCCCAAGCACTTCTAGAATAGTATCTAATTTTAAATCGTCATTGATAATTCCATTAGATTTCATCCAAGCTTTTATCCCCATTCCGAGACCAATAAGCATCAAAACAGAAGGAATATTCGTCTTTTTAGAAAGAATATTGAAGAAGAAACTAAGAATAATAATGCTCGCAAGAGCCATGATAAGAACGTATGGATTCATTCGCTTTTTTCTTTCAAATATAATGAAAGTTTTAATTCGATAATTGCGGAATCCAATTTAGAACGTTAAAAAAGCTAAAAACGCAATACAACACTCCAATTTTTACCTTAACTTTGCAGAAGAAAATGTAAATTAACATTAAACTCATAAATAGAATGGTAGAAGAAATGACAGATTTAGGAATGAAAGAAATCCTTGCTCAATTTGGAATTGAAGCAGAGAACAATGGTGCATCAACTGGTGGACATTGGTTAAAAACAAGTGGAACTAAAGTGGATTCAGTTTCTCCAGCAGATGGAAGCGTTATTGCTTCTGTAAATTTTGCAACTGAAGCAGATTATGAAGCAGTAGTTTTAAAATCTCAAGAAGCATTTAAAGAATGGAAAACTTGGCCAGCACCAAAAAGAGGTGAAGTTGTTCGTCAATTAGGTCAAAAATTAAGAGAAAACAAAAACTCTCTTGGGAAATTGGTTTCTTATGAAATGGGAAAATCATTACAAGAAGGTCTAGGTGAAGTTCAAGAAATGATCGATATCTGTGATTTTGCTGTTGGTCTTTCTCGTCAATTGTACGGATTAACGATTAAATCTGAACGTCCAGGTCACAGAATGATGGAGCAATACCATCCACTTGGAACTGTTGGAATTATTTCTGCTTTTAACTTCCCCGTTGCTGTTTGGTGTTGGAATACTGCTTTAGCATGGATTTCTGGAGATACTTGTATTTGGAAACCATCTGAAAAAACTCCTTTAACTGCAATCGCTTGTCAAAAAATTGCACAAGAAGTTTTTGCTGAAAACAATGTTCCGGAAGGAGTATCTTGTGTTGTAATTGGTGGTGCTGAAATTGGGAAATTAATGTCTAACGACAAAAGAATTCCTTTGGTTTCTGCTACTGGTTCTACTAGAATGGGTAAATCTGTTGGAGAAGCAGTTGGAAAACGTTTGGGTAAATCATTATTAGAATTAGGTGGTAACAATGCAATCATTATTACGCCAACAGCTGATTTAAGTATTGTTCTTCCGGGAGCAGTTTTTGGAGCAGTTGGAACAGCAGGTCAACGTTGTACTTCTACTCGTCGTTTGATTATTCATGAAGATGTTTATGACACAATGAAGAATGCAATGGTGAAAGCATATGGACAATTAAAAATTGGTAATCCATTGGATGAATCCAATCACGTTGGACCACTAATTGACACAATGGCTGTTGATACTTATTTAGCCGCTTTAGAGAAAGCAAAAGCTCAAGGTGCAAATATTATTGTTGAAGGTGGTGTTTTAGAAGGTGCTGGATATGAATCAGGATGTTATGTTTACCCAGCAATTGTTGAAGCAGAAAACTCTTTCGAAATTGTTCAGTCTGAAACATTTGCTCCAATTCTTTACATCATGAAATATTCTGGAGATGTTATGAATGCAATTGAAATTCAAAACAATGTTCCTCAAGGACTTTCTTCAGCAATTATGACAAACAATATGCGGGAAGCAGAATTGTTTGTTTCTGAAACAGGTTCTGATTGTGGTATTGCAAATGTAAACATCGGAACATCTGGTGCTGAGATTGGTGGTGCTTTCGGTGGAGAAAAAGAAACAGGTGGTGGACGTGAGTCTGGATCTGATGCTTGGAAAATCTACATGAGAAGACAAACAAACACTGTGAATTATACAGATAGTCTACCTTTAGCTCAAGGAATTAAGTTTGAGTTGTAAGAAACTATTCAATTATTTTTTAAAAGCCTACGTTATAACAACGTAGGCTTTTTTGTTTAGAACAACTCATTAATAAATATCTAGTTGACGATCCTAGATTAAAATGCTAATGCAAGTTTTTTTAGTAAAAAGTTTCCCTCAGAT
>CAYLWS010000072.1:0-15078 GCA_964387525.1 uncultured Fluviicola sp. | reverse complement strand
TACTATGTTTAACCTAGAAAATAAAAAACTTGCATTAGCTAGTTGAATCTACCATTCGTGATTTGAGAAGGAGTTATACTTTTATTATTTTTTAATCGTTACATTTACATCGTTAATCAAACATACTATTATGAAAAGAATTTTTGTTCTATTTTTTGTCGGCGCGTTGGTGTCTATCAGTTTTAATTCTTGTAAAAAGAAAGGATGTACTGATGAAATGGCGACCAATTACGAGTCTGATGCTAAAAAAGACGACGGATCTTGTGTCTATTCAAACAATCCAACGAATCCTAATCCTCCGATTGATAATTCTGCCAATGTAAAAGGCTATTCGATTTTAGAAAAATTATCAGGTATATGGACAGGACCAGTTGCTTCTCCAACAGCATTAGGTTCTTTTCCTGAATGGATTGTTGATTTTCGTCCAATTTCGCCTTCACAAATATCCGCAAAGAATGAATTAGATTCTATCAATGACATATTCATGAGTTTTTTCATATGTAAATACAACAATGAATATCAAGTTGCTTTTAGAAATGGAGGCGGATTTGCTGGAAATGTTCGAAATTCATATATGCTAATTGATAGTGTGAATGTTACTTCTTCTTTTGCATTTTATCGATTTGTTGACCCGATTTCTGGTGGGACAAGAGTATACACGGATGTAACGTTTAAGCAGGATAGTTTAATTATGCATACGTTTACGAATCAATTTAATTCTCTTTCGCAACCAACGACACATATGAAATGGACAGCGAACCTTAGAGATAATACTTCAGCTCAAGATGCAATCTCAATGTTTAATTATCCGCAAAAAGAATTGACAAAAGATTTTTCTACAACGTTTGAAGGATTGACGGAGACGGTATTTTATTCTGCTGCATTAGATCCATATCCAGAAAATGAACAACCTTATTTAGGTGTTACGAATGTTGGTTTTACAGTAACAAATCCTACTGTGATAACTCCTTCGACTAAAGTTTTACTTTCTATTACCACGCAACCAATGTTCAATGGTTTTGTATTTGATCCTGCAAGTTTGAATTTCCGTTCAAGATATGTACTAACAGATGCAGCAAGTGTTGGGACATTTAAGTTCAATTACATGCATCCAGGTGATTATTACTTGAATGCTATATATGATTCAAATGGAGATGGACAATTTTCGAGTGGAGATTATATGAACAGTTCTTTTGATGTTCCTTTTACATTGAATGCTTTGGGAACTTCGACTCCTAATATTACCATCGATTTTCTAATTCCTTAATCGGTTAGAAATTTTTTGAAAATGAAATAGTAATTCCATACATGATGGTGAGTGAATGAATCGTCAGGGTTTTCAAAATGAGCTAGGTCATTAGAAGTGGGAACGAGGACATACTGAGTTCCACAAGGCGAATATTCGAAACTTTTTTCAAAATCTTTTTGTTCTACAAATGGTAAATCTTTTTCAACAAATCCATGGACTTTATATCCGAGATATTTCGTCATGTATTCTTGTGCTTTTGTTAATTTTTTACTCATTTTACCATAAACTGAAAGTATAACTAATCGCTCCAGTTTACCCATTGATTTAGTTGATTCTTCAATAGTTACAAAAGGGTTGATTGCTGACACATCGTCTATGACTTGAATGGTAAGCGGTGTTTCAGGAACCCAATCAAGTGTGTTGACGATTCGAAAAGCCCAACCATCTTGTGTGTAAGAAGAGAAATCATACGAATACGATAAATTTCCTGGTTTTGGAGCTGCAAGAGCGTATGTTTTGAATTGAATATCTTTAGGGAGAGTAGGATGGTAATGTAAATATGATGTAAGTAAGGTTGCTAATGCAGCACCTTGACTGTGTCCCGAAATATAAAAATTTCGAACTCCTTTGGCATAATATTCTTCAATTTTGGAAACGATTCCTTCTTCCATAAAACCCAATCCAATTGTCCAACCTACATGAACAAAAGCAGTTGTGTCTTCAGCAAATTTGTAGTTGAATGTTTTGGTAGAATCAATTTGGATTTGCCCCTCGGCTTTGATCATTCCAGAATAAAAATCTTCCATCCAAGAACTTAAATGTTTAACTGTACCTCGAATGCTAATTGCACAGGTATTGTTCTCTGGATGATGCCAGAATTCCCATTTATTATATAGACCAACTTCTTCGGAAGAATGAACTAATTCCCAATTTTTAATTTCAGGCATATTCATTGTCTTTCGCATTGAGTCAGAATAAAAATGAGCTGAGAATTGAAGAGCATCTCTAACTTCATACTTATTAAACCCTGGAGAGAATGATGTTTGAGAAAAACCAAAGGCAGAGAATAATAAAAAGAATAAGAGCAGTGATTTTTTTGACATTATTTATTGATTAAAATTATTGCATAAAAGTACAATAGATAGTCTATAATAAGAAAGAAAACTTTAACTATTAGTTGTGAACAAGATTAAACGTATAGGTGTGAAACACAATGATGACAAACTGATCGGCCACCATTTGCACATTTTACACGAGCTAGTTCTTCACGAAGATAGGATAATACAACATGATCTTCATTGTAATCGATTTGGTTACAGATTGATTTTTTTTCAAGAATTGAGCCTTCAGAAGTGATAGAACAGGTGAATAAATGATATTCGTCTTTATCTCCAACTTTTTGAAGTGCGTAAACCGTTTCATTCATAGTGTAAGGATTAAAACTATCATCCCTCTAAGAAATCTATGATAACGCTAAACTACCTAAACTATATAAATTTTTCTTAGAGGGAATCCAGTGTCTGTGGTTGGTTTTTCCTTCAATGTCTTTTTTTTCTTTTCAGAAATAAGTACTCTTTGTATTGAGTAACTTTGTTGGTGTAAAATTCAGCATTCTTTTTCGTTTCTACAAGAGTATAAATACGGTTTTTTTTAGTGCGTAGTTTTACGTTTTTCACTATGCGGTTTTTACGTTTAGAGTTTTTTACGACTAAAAAAAAATGATTATATTGTCACATATTTAACCACTTAAAATTTATTATTATGCCTTTTAACGGAACAGAATCCAAAATAGTAACGCTTGCAGATGCATCAGTATGGACCTCGAATTACAGAAGAACAATTGCGCAAGGAGAGATAATTGCTCATTTTTTTGGAAAAGATAAATTGAATGATATTCTTACTCAATCAGGTTGTATGGGAATTAGAATGTACCATGGATTAGATAATGGTAAAAAAAACTTGGTGTTGGTTGGAGCCGATGCTAGTGAAAATGATATGGTGAATGGTGTTATATTAGAAAATTCTATTCCTTGTCCAACTAATTGTTCTTCTTCAAACTCTCTCAATAGTTAGATGAGTGAAGAAATGAAAAACTTAGTTTTATTCCAAAACATTGTTGTCTTTTTATCAATAGGTAGTGGTGCTTTGGTTTTTTTATTTTTTATTTTCCAAAAGCAATCTAAAGAGCTTCTAAAGCTAAAATGGCTTGTTCTATTTTTTGTGTTTTCAGGTTTTTTTATTGACATTTTATTGAGCCTATACTCTGGGGAGGATATGGGTGGTTATTTTGAATCATTTTACAATATCTATTCTTTTTTAGTTGCCTTATGTCTTCTTTTTATTTTTCGTCAACTACCTTTAAATTCAACTTTTAAAAGTTTAAGTACAGTAGTGTTTGTCGTATTTTTAATAATTTTTTGCGCAGTTTCCCTTTGTACTTGGAGTATTTCTTTTGATAACGTTTATTATAATACTTTCTTAAAGTTTGCTATTCTCTTTTTTGTCCTTTATTATTTCTTTTGGAAATTTAATTCTGTAGGAACGATTCCTATTACAAAAGAGTCTACTTTCTGGTTTTTTACTGCTTTGTTTATTTATTTTGGAATACCTTTAGTTGTAACGGTAAGTCCGAAGTACATAAGTAATGTTGAGCCAATAGCCTTTGGGTATCTTTGGCAGATTATGAATTTTTCAACGGTATTGTTTCACCTTTTAATCGCTAAGATGTTATGGATAATGAAAACGACATAGTTCTAATTGTAGTTTCTGGAACATTATTAATGATGCTATTTATTGGCGCAATTATCCTTTTTGTAATTACATACAATAAGAAAATCCAGCAAAAGAACAATGAACATACTATCAATATTAAGGAAAAAGAGTTAGAAATGCTTAAGCAAGTAATTGAGACACAGGAGTCAGAAAGGGATAAAATTGCTTCTAATTTACACGATGAAGTTGGACCTCTTCTTTCTAAATTAAAACTCGATATGAGTAGTTTTAAAAGAGCATTTGATAAGGGTACTCTTACTGCTGAGAAGTTAAATGACGAGCGTAAATTTGTAGATACGATTATTGATAATGTTCGATCGGTAAGCCATGATTTATCTCCACAATTTCTGTTGAAGTTTGGTATTGTAAAAGCGGTTAGAAATTATACATCGAATTTTGATTGTCCAATAGTTAAGGTTACCGGTGATGTTGAAGACATTGAGTTACCTAGGAGTATAACAGTAAACATGTACCGAATCATTCTTGAATTAGTAAATAACACACTAAAACACGATGATCCACAAACCATGGAAATTCTTTTTAAAACAGAGAAAGGTCTGAGGGTTGCTCAAATATCACACGATGGAGCTGGAATTTCAAATGAAGATTTTGAAAAATTTGCAAAAGAATCCAAAGGAATAGGTTTAACCTCAATCCAAACGAGAGTTATCATTTTAAATGCTAACTTAGATTTTGAATTAAAAAGCAATGGTAAATCATGTGTGAAATTATCAATACCAATGGTGTAAATTATGGGTGAAAAGATTAAAATAGCAATAGCGGAAGATCATCAGTTGATGAGGCAAGGAATGGTTGCTCTTCTTAATGAAGAAAGCGATATGGTTGTTACATTTGATGTAGGAGATGGTGCACAGCTTTTGGAGAGATTAGAAAAAGAACAAGTCGATATTATTCTTCTTGATTTAGATATGCCTATTGTTAGCGGACAACAAGCCTTAAAAGTAATTGTTAAAAAATACCCCAATACTCATGCTATAATAATTAGTATGTTTTATTCGGACGAATTCATTTCAGAATGTATTACAATTGGAGCTCGAGGATTTTTACCTAAAAATAGTGATATAGAGAATGTAATAGATGCAATTCAAGCTGTTCATGAGCAAGGTTATTATTTTGACGATAAAATTTCAAAAGTATTATTACTTGAATTGATTTCTGATAAAAAACTTGAACCAATTTTTACTTCAGAAATTCTTACTGAAAAAGAAACTGAAGTACTTCTACTCATTTGTGATGGAATGACAAATAAAGAGATCTCAGTTGTTTTAAGTAAAAGTATTCGAACGATAGAAGGATACCGATCAAGTATTTTTGAAAAAACAAATTCAAAAAATACTGTAGGATTAGTTATTTACGCAATCAAAAACAAACTGTACAGTATCAAATAAAAAGTTAAGTAGTTTATTTTTTAAAAAAAAACTAACTTTAGAAAGTATAATTAATGCATTAAAATACATGCCATGAAAAAAGAATCAATTTATTTAATTCCTTACGATTTTACAGAAGTATCTGAAAGCGCTTTGCGTCTTGGTTTAGATCTAGCGAAATACAATAATGGTAGTGTGGTGTTGCTACATGTTTTAAAAAAAGCTTCCGATAAATTGAAAACAAAGAAAGATTTTGAAGAAGTACTTCGGAATCATTCTGACGAAGAAAAAAAACTGATTAATTACAGGGTAATTGTAGGCGATCTGTTTGAGGATATCAATAAAGCAGGAGAATTACTAGATGTTGAGTTAATCGTAATGGGGACTCATGGTGCTAAAGGATTTCAGAAAGTTTTTGGAAGTAATGCAATAAAAATGATCGGTAATTCTTCTTCTCCTTTTTTAATCACTCAAGGAAAAAAAGAGGTAGAAAAAATTAAGACAATTGTTCTCCCTTTTTATTTTGATAAAAGATCAATCCAAATCGCGACAGTTGTAAGTAAAATAGCAAAAGAATTCAATGCAACTATCCATTTAGTTGGCTTTCATGATAAGGATGAATGGTTAGATAATAGTACTAAAGGTAATTTGAGAATTGTGAAAAAACACTTCAATGATCATAATGTAGATTCCGTTATTTCAAATATTGATGCGGGTAAATATGAACAAGAATTAATGAAGTATGCTCAAAAAGTGGATGCCGATTTGATGGCAGCAACTTACTTTCAAGGAAGTATAATTAAAAATCCTAAATCATTTATTCAATTAATGATTGAGAATGAACTTCATTTACCACTTTTAACCATAAACGCTGAAGAGTTATCTATCAGTAAAGGTGGTGTCATGTTTAATGTGTAGATTAAGCGTAGCCCATTATTTTGTAAGTGATGTAGCCTACGATTTCTTTGTTGAGCTTGTTCCAAAGGTTAAAATTATCCATGTTTGGAATGAAATATTGATCCCAATAATAATTCCGTGATTGGTTAGAATATAAATCTGTTGAATAAGGGGTGCAATTTATTCCTTCCTTCTCGAAACATGCAAGTGATCTTTTCATATGAATACCAGATGTGACAAGAATAAATGAATCGAAGTGTGGGTATGATTTTTGAAGTATCAAAACTGTTTCTTCTGCGTTTTCATGGGTGTTAATTGATTTTTCTTCACTGATTATATCCGTTTCAGGAATTCCCCAAAGAATTAATAATTCTTTGACTTGCTTCGCTTCTTTTAACCCTCTATCGCTAACGTATCCAGAATCTCCTGAAATAAGAATTTTTTCAACTTTACCCATTTTATAAAGGTTGATTGCTTGGATTAAACGATCACCCTGTCTCCGGATACTAATCCCTTCTATGTCAGTATTGTATTCAAACATTCCGCCTAAGACAATCGCAACATCGTGATGTTTAATGTTTGTAATTTTTTTACCAGAAACTTCCCATGTTCTACAAAATTCAGAAAAAATCACACTATTGGTGAAGAAAAAGAAAAAGAAAACAGAAATCCATTTTGCTTTTTTTTTTCGCTTTTCATTTTTTGAAAACAAAGCAAATGCAAGTAGAATGACAAACCAAAAAAATGGAGAGAGTAAAAAGAGTAAAGATTTTGATAAAATAAAAAACATTTTATAAAAATAATTGTTTGAAATCAATGAGTTGTAAAAAAACTAAATTATTTTTGTAAGAAATAAATAAATACTCAAATTATGAACACTATTGAATCTTGGCTTGGACTTTCTGATGGAGAGTTACAACATCTAATCATTACACATTCTATGAATGTTTTTATCGCTTTCCTTATCCTTATTGTAGGGTTTTGGATTGCGAAAAAAGTTTCGAATACTGTTTCTTCAGGTTTGAAGAAGAAAAAAACAGATGAAAGCTTAGCTGGTTTTATTTCAAGTTTAGCTAGTATGGGACTGAAAATAATGGTTATTATCGTTGCTATTGGTCAATTGGGTATTGAAATGACATCATTCATCGCTATTCTTGGTGCTGCTGGTTTTGCAATTGGTATGGCATTCTCAGGAACACTTTCTAACTTTGCAGGTGGTGTGATGATTCTATTCTTTAAACCTTTTAAAATAGGTGATTATGTTAATGTTCAAGGTGAAGAAGGAGTTGTTAAAGAGATCTTAATTTTTAACACAATTCTGACAACTGTAGATAATAAAACAATCATTCTTGCTAATGGATCGGTTGCTAATGGTACAATTACCAATTTTACAAAACAAAAAACAAGAAGAGTAGATTGGAGCTTTGGAATTGCTTACGGTGATGACTTAAAAGTTGCGAAAGACTTAATACAAAAATTTATCGATGAAGATGATAGGATTTTGAAAGATCCAGCTTCATTTATTGGTTTAGGTGAATTGGGAGATTCTTCTGTGAACATTACAACACGTGCTTGGGTAAATACGGCTGATTATTGGGGAGTATTTTTTGATATGAATGAAAGAGTTTATACTGAATTTGATGCTGCAGGATTATCTATTCCTTTTCCTCAAATGGATGTGCATATTCAAAAAGAAGCTTAAGTGAAATGAATGAACTACTAAACCATCCTATTGTTAAAGGATATATCCAAGCAAATAATTTTGGGCGACTACTCGGAATGAATTTCAGTATTGTCCAACATGGAGAGGTAGTTTATACAATGATAATTTCCAAAGAACATTTAGCAACTCCCATTGCTGCACATGGAGGCTCTGTTAGCGCCTTTATGGATGCATCAATGGGGGTTTGCGCTTTGTCAGAAGTCGTTTTAGAAAATAGGGTAGTGTCAACAGTTGAAATGAAATTATCTTTTGTTGCTCCTGCATTGCTCAATGATACATTGACAGCAAAGGCAAAGGTTCTCAAGAAAGGAAAAAGAATTCTATTTGTTGAAGGAGAGATACGTAACCAGAATGGTAAATTAATTTCTGTTGCTTCAGGAACATTTAATGCTTATCCAATGGAAAAAGCCGGTTTTATCATATAAATTGTAAATTTGTAACATGATTTTAATCTTTAATGATATTGCAGGCTCAGAAATTCTATTGATACTTGTTTTTGTATTGATTTTTTTTGGAGCAAAGAGTATCCCAACACTTGCAAGAACTTTCGGGCGAACAATTCGTCAGATTAAGGATGCAACAAATGATATTCAAGCTGAAATTAAAAAATCGGGTGTAGACATCAAAAAAGATTTGAATCTTAAAGGTATTATTGACGATACCGTTCAAGAGGTTCAAAAACCATTGGATCAAATGATGAATGACCTAGATTCTACGATAAAGTACGAACCTAAAAGTCACAATTCACATATTCCGCCTATCCAAAGTAAAGTTGAAGAAGTGAAACCTTCTACAGTTGAAGTGAAGGATGTGGGGAGTGAAAATACAGCCGAAGCTTCTGCTGTAAAAAAAGACATTAACTAATAAATATAAAACATGCAATTACTCGACGGAAAAGCTACATCTCAAGAAATCAAAGATGAATTGAAAGAATCAGTTCAGAAAAGAATAAATGATGGAAAAAAAATCCCTCACCTAGCAGCAGTTCTAGTAGGAAGTGATGGTGGATCTTTAACGTATGTTAATGCTAAAGTAAAAGCATGTAAACAAATTGGTTTTGAAAGCAGTTTAATTCAATACGATGATTCTGTTTCTGAAGAAGAACTTCTCGCAAAAGTGATCGAATTGAATAACGATGATACTATTGATGGATTTATTGTTCAACTTCCGTTGCCAAATCATATTGATGAGTTGAAAATTACGATGGCCATTGACCCGATTAAAGATGTTGATGGTTTTCATCCACAAAATTTAGGGAAAATGATGTTAAATCTTCCTGCTTTTTTACCTGCCACTCCAGCGGGAATTCTTGAGCTAATGACAAGAAATAACATCGAGACAAGTGGAAAAGATTGTGTAGTGATTGGTCGTTCAAATATTGTTGGAATGCCTTTGAGTATTATGTTAGCAAGAAATACGAATCCAGGAAATTGTACCGTAACATTGACACATAGTCGAACGAAAGATTTAAAAGAAAAAGTGCTAAAAGCGGATATAATTATCGCTGCAATCGGAAAACCAGGTTTTGTAACAGCAGATATGGTGAAAAATGGAGCTGTGATTATTGATGTAGGAACAACTCGTGTAAAAGATGATACGAAAAAGAATGGATGGGCACTTAAAGGTGATGTCGATTTTGAGAATGTTGCAGAGAAATGTTCATTTATAACTCCTGTTCCTGGTGGAGTAGGTCCAATGACGATTGCATCTTTAATGATTAATACACTTCAATCAATGAAGTTGAGAAATAAATAATTAGATTGATGGAATACCAAAAAGAGTTAGACGATGCAATTGAATTGAAAGAAGAAATTGTAAAAGCCTTTAAGAAACTATCCAAGAAAAAACACAATAAAGTTGATCAAGTTTTTCATGAGTTGCATGAAGAGGTTTTTGAAGAAATTGACTGTTTATCTTGTGGGAATTGTTGTAAAACTACAAGTCCAATTTTTCGTGCAGTTGACGTAAAAAGAATTGCAAAAAAAATGAAAATGTCTTCGCCCGATTTTGAGAAACAATATCTCAAGAAAGATGAGGAAGGAGATTGGGTTTTGAAAACGGCACCTTGTGCATTTTTACATGATGATAATTCGTGTGGAATTTATGAGTATAGACCGCAGGCTTGTAGAGAATATCCTCATACAGACAGAAAGAGAATGATCTCGATATTGCCATTAACACTTAGGAATGTTGAAATTTGTCCAGCAGTAGCTAAAATCGCTGTTCAAATACCAAATAAATTTATTTAAACCCAACTTTTTTTTCTTATATTCGTCTTTTTAACTGTAGTCCCTAAACTAGGCTATGTTTTTTGTTATATAAACTATAATTACGCTACATGAACAATTCTCTTGTAAGACAACTGTCTGTTCTATTTACTTTTACACTTTTAGTACAATTCTCTTTTGCTCAAAGAGCTAAAGATGGAGATTATAATGCCTCTTCGGCTAATACTATCGTAAATTCATATACTTTTTTAACGAATAATGCATCGTCTGGATCAACTGCAATTAATGTAAATGACAATGCATTGAACGGAGGGATATTTGGTTCTTCTTTAGCAGCAGGTGATTTAATCTTAATTATTCAAATGCAAGGTGCAGATATTAATTGTGATGTTTGGCCTCATGAGCATGGTTGGGGGTCTTACACTCTTCCATCTCCTTTTTTGTGGTCTAATGATTACAAAGAACATGTTGAAGCTTGGGGGGCAATTACGAATTACAATAACGCTGGTAAATACGAAAGAGTAGAAGTTCTTAGTGTTTCAGGTGCAAATACGATCAATCTTCAATGCGGATTAAAAAATGATTACACAGCTTCAGGTCACGTTCAAATTGTACGTATACCCAGATTTAATAATCTTGTTGTAAGTGGTGGCGTTAATTCAATAATTCCTACGCTATGGAATGGGCAAACTGGTGGAATCGTTGCTGTTGAAGTTGAAACAAGTATAAATATTAATGCAGGTTCATCTATTTCTGCCTCTGGATTTGGTTTTAGAGCTGGTCAGTTAGATGGTGCCGGAAATTCTGGTAACCCAGCTACACCTGATGAACTTCGATTTTTTGGATCTTCTGATGCTTCTCAAGGTTCAGAGAAAGGAGAAAGTATTCTTGGTTTTTATCCAGAATTAAATGCACTTTATTCTCGTTATGGAATATCCGCTCCTGCCAATGGTGGTGGTGGAGGGGGGTACCAAAACTGTGGTGGAGGCGGTGGATCAAATATTGGTTCAGGTTATTATACTGGTAATGGTGTGCCCGATCCTACTTATAATTCAGTTTGGGCGTTGGATATTTCAAACCCACCGAATCCAAACCCATCTGATGGAACACTAGATTTTGTAGGATTTACGAATATTAGTGGTGTAAATTCACCAGGTGGTGGACGTGGTGGTTATGCTTTATCTGATACTGATCAAAATGAATTAACTGTAGGTCCAAATAATTCAAGTTGGGGTGGAGATGCTCGGAAAACGAATGGGGGAAGAGGTGGACATCCTCTTACATATGATGCTACAAGATTGTTTTTTGGTGGTGCCGGTGGTGCTGGTGACCAAGATTCTGGAGAAGGTGGTGCTGGAGGTAAAGGTGGAGGAATTGTTTACATAACGTGTTATGGAACAGTAACTGGTGCTGGTGCTGTCAGTGTTAATGGACAAGATGGACAAAATACAAACCCAAATAATTTAGCAGCAGATTTCGGATCACCAAGACGTGGGAATGATGGCGCTGGAGGTGGTGGAGCTGCTGGTTCAATATTCTTTGAAAATGTAAATGCTATACCAGCCTCAATTTCTTTCAATGCTATTGGTGGAAATGGTGGAAATCAAGTATTAACATTTGCATTTTCAATGAACTCTGAAGCTTCTGGCCCAGGTGGGTCTGGTACAGGGGGAAGTATTGCTTTTTCTTCTGGTACTCCAACGCAAAATATAAATGCAGGTTCAAATGGTGTTACAGATTCTGATCACATGGTGAATTTCCCTCCAAATGGCGCCACAAATGGTGCTTCAGGTGTAGGTTCTTTACCTTCTTCTATTTTTGATTTAACTGCTTTAGGTGTTACAATTTGCACTGGCGCAACAGCAAACCTCACTGCGAATGTGGTGGGTACGATGCCTACTGGTGGAACAATTAATTGGTATTCTCAACAATTTGGAGGATCTGTATTGGGTACTGGTACAAATTTTACTACACCTATTTTAACAGCCAATACAACCTATTATGTAGGTGTATGTCCAGGAACTTTTAGAATTCCTGTAGTTGTTACTGTTTCTGGTTCTATTAATTTAACAATAACGAATCCGCCTGGTGTATGCGCTCCTGGTACAGTTGATTTAACCTCTGCAAGTGTAACAGTTGGTTCAGATGTAGGGACGTTGACTTATTGGACGAATGCAACTGTAACAACTGCTTTGGCAAATCCTTCTATGGTAGCCATTTCAGGAACTTATTATATTCAATTAGAAATTGGTGCTGGTTGTGCTGATATTCAGCCTGTTGTAGTTTCTGTTTTACCGGGTGAAAATGCCAATTTCAATATGACAGCTACTTGTGATGGAGGTACAGCAAGTGTTACAGGGACATCTGGTGGAACATTTACTTTTAATGTTGCTCCTTCGGATGCTGCGATCATCAATGCTTCCTCTGGTGCTATAACCGGAGGAACTTCTGGTACAGCATATGATGTTCTTTATACGACTTCTGGGGTTTGTTCTGCATCAAGTGTCATTTCAGTAACTGCATACAGTGTTACTTATACCGCAACAATTACAGATGAGAATTGTGGAGCTGGTGATGGACAAATTGTTCTCATTGCTGCAGATGGTGACGGAGGACCTTATCAATATTCAATAACAGGAAATGCACCATATGTTAGTTCAGGAACTTTTACTTCACTAAGTGCTGGAAATTTTTCTGTTTCAATTCTAGACAACTCAGGATGTGAAATTACAGGAACAGAAAGTGTTTCTGGTATCGGCGGACCTTCAATTGACAATTTAAGTGTTACTAATCCTACTTGTAATGGAGATTGTGATGGTCAAATTGTAGCGACAGTTTCAGGCGGAACTTCTCCATATACATATCAATGGTTTGATGCTTTGACAAATCCTATAGGTACTAATGCTGCTACTATAACTGGCTTGTGTGCTGGTAATTATTCTCTAGAAGTTACAGATGCTTCTGGTGGAACTACAGTTATTTTTACTGAAAACTATGGTACCGATGCAAGTTCTTGCGATAGTCAAGGTACACTTGCTAGTGGTTACAATAGTGGGGTTGGAGCATGGACAATTACAAATACAGGTACTAATGACCCTGATGCAAATTTATGGTATGTTAGTACAATGGAAGCAGGTGTTGGCGCTGGGAATTGTGGCGCGACTTGTTCTGCTGCAAATTTGAGTAGAACACTTCATATAAGTAATCCTGTGATTCCAGCTTTTGGATTAGCTGCTGATCAAGGAGCTGCATATAATGCAGGAGGTCTTTGTCCTTCTTTTTTCTGTGTTGATACTGATGTCAGAGCTGAATCACCCGTAATTAGCCTTTCTGGTACGGGTATGACAATGACCTTTGATTATATTCATCTTGGTGATGGGGCTGATCAATGTGAACTTTTATATTTTGATGGAACAATCTGGAATTCTTTGGGTGTTTTACCGAATACTTCTGTTGGAGCGTGTATAGGTGGACAGCATCTATGGGCACAGTATACTTGGGCAATTCCAGCTGTTTTAAATGGTTTACCTAATTTTCAAGTTGGTTTTAGATGGACAAATAATGATGACGGAGTTGGTGCAGATCCTTCTGTAGCGATTGATAATATTCAGATTTCTTATGCGGGTGGGGCTTCTTGTTCTTCAAATGCGAATACGACACTTGTCGATCCTGCTCCATTAAATTTAATCATTACAAATCCTTCCACTGTTTGTTCTCCTTCTACTATTGATTTAACATTAGCATTAGTAACGGTTGGTTCAGATGCTGGAACATTATCGTATTGGTCTGATGTAGCCGCAACAACTGCATTAGCTACACCTAATTCGATATCTGCTTCTGGAACATATTATATTCAATTGGATAATGGGACATGTACTGTTGTTGAACCTGTAGTTGTTACAATTAATCCAATACCCAATTTAACAATAACAAATCCTACGGCAATATGTTCTCCAGGAACTGTTGATTTAACATTGGCTGCTGTAACAGTTGGTTCAGATGTAGGGACGTTGACTTATTGGTCAGATGCTGCTGCAACAATCACTTTAGCTGCACCAAATTCTATTTCAGCATCAGGAACGTATTACATTCAGTTGGACAACGGAACTTGTACAGTTGTTCAAGCTGTTGTCGTTACTGTTAATCCAACACCTATTCTGACAATCACAGATCCTACTGCTGTTTGTTCACCTTTAACTGTTGATTTAACTTCTGCTTCTGTTACTGTAGGTTCAGATGTTGGAACATTGACTTATTGGACTGATGCAGCAGCAACTATTACATTGGTAAATCCAAATATGGTATCAGTTTCTGGAACGTATTATGTTCAGTTGGATAATGGAACTTGTACAATTGTTCAACCAGTTGTGGCGTCTGTTTCTCCAGCACCAAATCTTACGATTACTGATCCTGTAACAGTTTGCTCTCCAGGAACAATTGATATAACACTTGCTTCAGTGACAACTGGTTCTGATGTAGGAGCATTAACATATTGGTCTGATGCTTCAGCAACAATAACATTAAGTGGAGCGAATTCAATTTCAACTTCAGGAACATATTTTATACAATTAGATGTTTCTGGTTGTACTTCAATTCAACCTGTGAATGTAACAATTAATCCATCTCCAACAATTTCAGGAGTTAATGCTGTATGTCTTGGGATGACAACCCAACTTTTTGGAACAGGTGTCCCTGATGTAGTTACGCCTTGGTCGTCTTCAGATGCTACAATTGCAACAGTAGATAACACTGGTTTAGTAACTGGAGTTGCAGCAGGAAGTGTAACGATAACGTATTTGACTTCAAATGGATGTAATTCAA
>CAYLWS010000071.1:0-15106 GCA_964387525.1 uncultured Fluviicola sp. | reverse complement strand
CTGAAGGTCGACCAATTAGTCGTATTTTTAGAACACTGGTCTATCAACGAGCAAAAAACGTAAACGATACTGTTCCTTTCGGGACACAGATGCATGTGTATGCAACTGGTTATGAATGGATGAATCATTCGATGTACGCAAGTAATGAAACACCTACAGTATTTGATCCTAGAGTTGAAATTGGAGGTCCAGATTGTACTCAACCATATTCTGCGAGTTTACTGAACATCTCAGCAATGAGCTTCGGTTCTTTGAGTAAGAATGCAGTAATGGCAATGAATAAAGGAGCTAAGGCTGGTAATTTCGCGCACAATACTGGTGAAGGTGGAATTAGTCCATACCATTTAAAATACGAAGGCGATTTAATTTGGCAAATCGGTACAGGTTATTTTGGTTGCAGAAATCATGATGGGACCTTTAATGTTGAAACATTTAAAGAAAGGGCGAATTTCAATTCAGTAAAAATGATCGAGATAAAACTATCTCAAGGTGCTAAACCTGGTCATGGTGGTATTCTACCCGCAAAGAAAAACACGGAAGAGATTGCCAAAATAAGAGATGTCAAACCTTTTACGGATGTCCTTTCTCCCCCATCTCATTCGGCTTTCAATTCTCCTGAAGGTCTAATGAGTTTTATTAAATCACTACGAGAGAATTCAAATGGTAAACCGGTTGGTTTTAAACTGTGTGTTGGTGACAAGGATGAATTCATTGATTTATGTAAGGCCATGATTTCTACTGGAGTTAAACCTGACTTTATAACGGTTGATGGTGGAGAAGGTGGAACTGGAGCTGCTCCTATTGAATTTTCAAACTCAATGGGTTCACCAATGCGCGATGGATTGGCATTCGTTGTAAATACATTGAGAGGATATGACCTAAAGAAAGACATCAAAATTATTGCTTCCGGAAAAATCATCACTTCTTTTCACATCGCTAGAACATTGTCTTTGGGAGCTGACCTTGTAAATAGTGCACGTGCAATGATGCTTGCAACGGGCTGTATTCAAGCTTTACAATGCAATACAAATACTTGTCCTGTTGGAGTAGCAACACAGAATAAAGAGCTAATGAAAGGTTTAGATGTAGAAGATAAATCAAATCGAGTTGCTAATTTTCACTTCGAAACAATGAAAAATTTAATTGAATTAATTCATGCTACTGGCGTTCACTCTCCAAACGATTTAAAACGAAAACACATTAACCGCAGAGTAAGTTACAGTCAAGTATCAACATATGCTGAAATTTTTCCAGAAGTTAAAGTTGGAAGTTTTATGTCATAAACCACACCATTCAATTCTTCACTATCCTTCGTAGGTAACGTTTCTTTTCTGAGCTCAAACAAAGAAAATACACCCCCTTTGGAAGCATACTAATATCTAATGTTTTGCTATTTTGAGAAGTAGATAGTAACTTACCATCAAAAGAAAATATTTCAATGGTATATTCATTTGATGACGTTTTAATATTGACCTCCTCTGAGGTTGGGTTTGGGTAAATTTCAAAAACAGTTCTAATTTGTTCTTCATCAATTTCTACATAATTCATTGGAGTTACTTCAAAATGATACGGATGTTGCCATGAAAAACTATCCGCTAAACCCTCTAAACGAATATAAATCACCTCATTAGGAACACTAATAGAAAAAGTTTGAACCGTAGAATTTACTCCAAACATTGATTGAAAATTCAAATCATCATTTGAAAACCGAACATCAAGCATGTTTATTGAATCAGATCTTAAAGTAAACATTAAGGAATCAACATTAGAGCAATCTATTTTAAAATAATCTCCATCAAAATTTTGCATACCTTGTTGATAAGTAATGTAGCCAATATATTCTTTATTGAATACTACTTTAAACGCTCTTTCTCTAGATTCAGGCTCATCTATACCTCTTAAAATTGTTTTATAATCAGCCCCTTCACTTGTGTGAGGTATAGTACTCATTGTTGTATCTGCTAATCCTTGAGGAGAAGGAATATCAAGATCGTGTACCCATTGACGATGAATTGAAACAGCACCATCCCCCACTAAACCTGTTCCCCAATTTGCCCAAATAGAACACATATAGGTATAGTCAATCCCATCTGGCAACCACATTCCTTGATTAAAATCAAAACTATAGAAGTTTTCATTGATACCTCGAATTTCATCATTCTCTATTCCATTGCAATTAATGTCAACATTTGGAAAGGTTGAATTACCAGAAACAGATTGAATACATGACTCATTCCCACCATAAAAATAAATACTTTTAGGATATTCAATACATTGAGTGAAAGAGTTGTATTCATAAATTAAATCTCTATTGGCCTCAGAATAACCAAAAGGATTAGGCACTTCAGAAACTTTTGTAGGGTCAGGAGAAGTATTCGAGCCAGAATGTGGTGTTCCATAAGTTGCGACTCTAGCAACGTGATGTCCATCGATAATACTCGGATCGATGTAATGAGTGTGTTGGTAAGTATAATCCATTCGTTGCAAATATTCACGAATAGCCAATCCGCCCATTGAATGTCCAACCAAAATAACCTTCTCTGTTCCTGTATAACTCAAAACTTCCTCGATCATTTTCCCCAACGCATGACCTTGTTTAAAAATAGCTGACTCATTACTCTGGTCGAAATAATCATTCGTAGCACCTGCTGCACCACGAATTCTTTCTTCTTTAAAGTTTATTGCGAAAATGTTTGTTCCCACCCATCCATCAACAAAATTATTGATGTCTGCATCATAATTCCTTCGACCTACATTGATTGCTGTAGAATTGTATGTAAAGTCTTGCCATTTTACATCTTCAGAAAGAATTGCAGTTGTATTGTCGTTATCAGCATTTAAAACCACATCAAAAACATTGATATCCCCCAAAGAATCATGTTGACTAAGGTATTCCATTGTCGGGCCAAAAGTTTCATCGCTACCTGTTAAGCCATGTACAAAAATAATTGGATAAGGCAAGTTATTCTGTGCTGAACTATAATTATTGGAAAAAAGAATAACAAGAAGTACTATGTAGATTTTCATACTGCAAAATTAATGGATAAACATTGAATAAGGAAATTAACCTTCCGTTCTTATTAATTCAATAAAATATTCTGGTGATTTTAACATTCTTGATCCGTACCATGAAAACATTTCTCCATCAACAATGATAATTTTAGCATTTGGATACGTTTTTTGGAATTCTTCCTTGTGTTTCTCTTTGAATGGATATGGTTCAGAACTTAAAAAGACGTATTCTGGTTCTACTCCAGTCTCAACTTCAGGGTATCGCTCATTCTTACTTAAATTTTCAAATCCACAAAGCGAGAGCATATCATCGATAAAGGTGTTTTTACCGGCAACAAATCGAGGTTCATTCCATATAAAATATAATACAGTTTTCCGAGGGTAATCGGCAACAACTTTACTCAATTGATTAAACTTAACCTGAATGGATTCAGCCATTTTTGTTGCCTTACTGAATTCACCCGTAATTTCTCCAATTTTAAGAAGTGCAGTAATAGCGTCTTCCAAATTGAAAATATCACTCATCCAAATAGGAGCTATTTCTTTCAATTTTTCGATATCTTCTTTGGCATTTTCTTCTTTATTCCCAATGATTAAATCTGGTCGAAGTGCCTTTACCTTTTCAAAATCAACATTTTTAGTTCCTCCAATTCTTTTTTTAGAACGGAACCATTTATCGGGATGAATGCAAAATTTTGTTATTCCCACAACCTCATTTTCTAACCCAAGGTCATGTAGTAACTCTGTCTGAGAAGGTACTAAAGAAACTATCCGACTAGGTTTGTCGCCCAATCGGATAGTTTTATTCATTTGATCTTTGTATAATTTCATTTCAAACTATGAAATAGCAGAAATTAAATCTTGTGGTGTAATTATGTGGAATTGACCCGTTTTTAATTCAACTAATACTGCGGAATTATCTTTACTGATCAATTTAGAAATCTCATCAATTGGTGTGTCTTCTTTTACAATAGGAAAAGGTGCTGACATTATATTTGAAATTGATTTATCTCTTAATTCAGGATCCTCTACCAAAGACTGGTACACATTATGGTCATTCAATGAACCAACAAAACCACCATCTTTAATTACAGGAATTTGAGAAATAGAGTACTTTCGCATTCTATCAATAGCATGAGAAACCAATTCTTCCCCAAAAACGGTTACTAAAGGAGCATCTCCATGTTTCGCAACTAAATCACCTGCTGTTAGAATTTCTTCATCGAGAAAACCACGTTCACGCATCCAGTCATCATTGAACATTTTACCAACATAACGAGAACCATGATCGTGGAATAAAACAACAACTACATCGTCTTTCGTTAACTCCTCGCCCATTTGCAACAACCCTTTGATTGCTGAACCAGCAGAATTTCCTACAAAAATCCCTTCTTCTTTCGCTAACCTTCTTTGGTAAACTGCAGCATCTTTATCCGTTACTTTAGCAAATCGATCAATGATAGAAAAATCAACATTTTTAGGTAGAATATCCTCTCCAATTCCTTCTGTTATGTATGGATAGATTTCATTTTCATCAAATTCACCCGTTTCATGGTATTTTTTAAACACTGAACCGTAAGTATCTATTCCCCACAATTTTATGTTTGGATTTTTTTCTTTCAAGAATTTACCAACTCCTGAAATTGTTCCACCTGTACCAACACCTACTACAAAATGAGTAATTTTTCCTTCTGTTTGTTCCCAAATTTCAGGACCAGTACTCAAATAATGTGCTTTTGCGTTAGAAGGATTATCGTATTGATTTACATACCAAGAATTAGGCGTTGTTTCCGCCAATGTTTTGGAAACAGAATAATAAGAACGAGGATCGTCAGGAGCAACATTTGTTGGACAAACATGAACTTCTGCACCAACTGCACGAAGAATATCCATTTTCTCTTTACTTTGTTTATCACTTAAAACACAAATCAATTTGTATCCTCTCATGATTGCAACAAGCGCCAATCCCATTCCTGTATTTCCGGAAGTACCTTCAATAATTGTTCCTCCAGGCTTTAAACTTCCGTCAGCTTCAGCATCATCAATCATCTGAAGAGCCATTCTATCTTTGACAGAATTCCCAGGATTGGTTGTTTCTATTTTAGCTAAAACTAATGCATCAATTTCTGTACACATTTTGTTAATTTTCACCAAAGGTGTATTCCCAATTGTTTCGAGTATGTTATTATAGTATTTCATTGTATTGAATTAAATTCTTATTTATATTTTTCCGGTTACTTTTAAAAGTATCACAGTAATGTACGAAACGTAAGAAAGTAAAAGAATCGCTCCTTTTATACGTCCAATTTTTTTTCCGATGTAGATAACTAGGAGTAATAAAAATGTTATTGCAATCATCCAAGGAATGTCAAAATCGATGATAGATTGAGTGGCTTCAACAGGTTTTACCATGGACGTAATTCCGATAACTGCAAAAACATTGAAGATATTAGAGCCTATTAAATTCCCTATTGATATATCTGTTTCTTTTTTAAATGCCGCAACACAAGAAGCGACTAGCTCTGGTGCGCTTGTACCAAAAGCAACAACCGTCACTCCTATTATGACATCTTTGTTTGGATTTGTTGCTAAAACTTCATTGGCAATTCCAACTGCACCTTCAACAAAACGATCTGCTCCAACATACAAACCGATAAATCCGAGTAAAAGAAAAATACTTGATTTCCAGAAAGGTACCGTTTTAACAATTTGAACATTATCTCGTGTTATGATCATTTTGTCCTTTTTCTCAACAATCGCTTTTCTTAATTTTTTAACAAACTTTTTTTTCGCTTTTTGCTGGTTAATCATCCAGATAATGAAAACTACAAGAAGAGAAAACATGAACAATCCTTCTATTCTTGAAAAGACACCATCAAGAGCGAAGACACTCAGTAATAACGTCGCGAAAAGCATCATGGGATAATCAACTCTTTTGGTATTCTTATCAACTGTTAAAGGAAAGATTAACACAGTAACACCTAGAACTAAAGCAATGTTAGCAATATTAGAACCTACAACATTTCCTATAGCAATTCCCGAATTCCCATTGAGTGCACTTTTTAAACTAACGAGTAATTCTGGAGCAGAAGTTCCAAATGCAACTACGGTCATACCAATAACCAATGAAGAAATTCCCATTTTTTTTGAAAACCCTACTGCCCCACGCACTAAAAATTCACCACCTACAATTAAAATGAGCAAGCCTAGAATTAGATAAAAATAATCCATTAAATAACTTCTTTTTTATTGAATAATGATTGATTCAACCTTAGCTTCACCATTGATTACAATGTATACAAAATATTTCCCAGGTTCGTTTGAAGATAAATCAAATGAATTGTTTGCGGTTAAACCATCTTGTTCAAAAATTACTCTTCCCACCATATCAATAACCTTTACAGAAAATTCATCGTTCATTTCTTTATTGAAATCAAGTTTAAAAATTCCATTTGATGGGTTTGGAACGATAGAATAAGCGTAATCTTTCGATAAATCATGTACGCCTGCATACAAGTCATGCCATTCAATTTCTAATTCAGCGAAATAAATATCACCAATACTCACTTGAACTATATTTACAACACCTTCATTCAATGAAGACAAAGGAAACTGTTGTGCTAAAATTCTATCAATGATTTCGTCATCACCAAAAGAGCTAGAACAGGACGTAAATGCTTGATCGTTCTCAAAACCTGCCATATCAATTTGAATGTACGAAGTATTCACATTGGATTCAGAACCAATTTGTACATCTAAGATATCCTTCCATATATTGTAATTGATACTTGGGTCTTCATCAAAGTTCCAACAATTCGTTTCTTCATTTCCTGCACCATCCAAGCACCAAATATTGAATGTAGGATCTTGTATCGCACCTGAACAAAATGGTGGTATCGCACCGTCACAATCGTCTGCTTTTGCTTTTAATTTTGTTACAGTTACAGAATAACTAATTTGTCCAAAACCAAAGAATGGTAATAAAATTAGTGTAAATAATATTTTTTTTAGTTTCATAGTATAATTTATATCGTATGGAGGTCAAATTTAACGAAATGTTCTGATATAAACCAAAGACAAGTAAGAAAGGTACCTTTTCAGCTCAAAATAGTTTCTTATATTTGTTTAAAACATTTTTATGAAATCATTCTCTGTATTTTTCTTTATTACTCTTTCCTTATTCTCGTGTAAAAAAGAGGACAACTCTACCGAACAAGCTGAGGTTGATGAAGGAATTATTCAACAATACATTTCAGATCATAATCTAAATGCAATTGCAACGGGTTCTGGTTTGTACTATGTGATAGAAAATCCAGGAAATGGTCAAACACCTGTCCCTACATCTGACGTAAAAGTTGTTTACGCTGGATATTATACAGATGGCAATGTATTCGACCAGAGTTCAGCATTGGGTGCTACATTTAATTTACAAAACGTTATTCAAGGCTGGACAGAAGGCATTCCTTACTTCAAAGAAGGAGGAAATGGTAAATTATTAATTCCTTCTGCTTTAGGATATGGAGCAGCCGGTAGCGGAAATATCCCCCCAAATACAGTGATTGTTTTTGACGTAGCGCTGATTGATGTTTTGTAAAGAATTAATTCTTTACTTTTTTACAAAAGCATCTTAATTAAGCATTTTTTATAATCATTGCACTCCCCTGCCAATCTGGTAACTCAATAATAGATTCTGGAATCGAACCAATAAACTCATTGATCGCTTTTGGAATACCGTCCCAATTATGATTGTAATCATGTACTATAATTACCCCTCCTTTATTTAATCTTTCATAAAAGAATTTTAATGCTTCAATTGTTGGGGCATATAAATCTGCATCAATATTCACTAATGCAAATCTTTCATTTTCTATACCAGCAGTTGTTTTTGGAAAAAAACCTGTTTTGAAATAAATATTTTCATTTCCTCTAATGTATTTCTTCACTTTCTCAACACTAGTATCAGCAAACATATCGGTTTCAAACCTTTCATCATTCTGATTTTCGTGAACCAGATCTGCTTCTTTAAATCCATCAAAGGTATCAAACAAATAAAAAATTCTTTGGTCATCCATGTGGTGCATTACCTTTGCCGTTTCTCCTTGGTGAACTCCCAATTCAGCAAAAGCACCTTTTATATTGTTCTTCTTTAATTGCTCAATCTGAAACCACAGGTTAAAAAATCTCACTTTATCTTTGTAGCTTCTTTCAATTTTAACGAGTTGTTTAGAAATCATTTGATTCTTCACTCCTTCTTCCCAAGCGTATGGTTTACCTACTTTATAGGACCAAAAAGTTTCAAAGTACTTATACCCTAAAAAAAGGAAAATTATAACCAAAACAATACCTGTACTTGGCGGGATGGATAAATCTATAAGAGGGAAAATCATCTGTAATTATGGGTTAATAGAATGTTCTGGCATTTATTATTTATCGAAAAACATTATCAAATGTAAGCATTCAAATATAAACAATCTATTTTTCATAAACGACAAGCAAGCTATTTCAATAGAAACATCTTTTTTATTGATCAGTTTTTCGAATTAATTCCAACGCTTTTTCTAAGATTAAATCCTTCTTTTCAATTAAGAAACTTTTATCTTGCACCACAGAGTAATCTCGATAAACACCTACTTGTTGTGTTGGTTTGCCATCTGGATAAAACACTCCCAGACCAGAAAAAATCGATTTTATCCCGTAAGGCAAAGGAATTTCTGAGATGTTCCCATCTGCTCCAGCTGTTTGTCCACCGATAACCTTTGTATCAGTATGTTGTTGAAAAGCCATTACCGTATATTCCGCTTGACTCATTGTCATATAATCTACTAAAACGTAGATTTTCCCTTCATAACCTTTTCTACCTCCCCCTATGGTTTGACTTTTTGTCCATTTGTAAGACCCCGGGTAATCGAAATCCATTTTAATAAACTTTGCAAATGTCGTTTCATTTTTGAGTAACACTTTTGATAACTTTAAGACTGTCCAATTCGGATAATTTCTACTATCTATAATAAGATAATTTACTTTTTTTAATTTCCGTTTAAAATTCCAATTGATATCTTTTCTTTCAAGCTTAGCCATATTGATGTAGCCGTATTTTTTACCAGAAATAGAATCAGTAAGAAATTTATAGGGTGGCGATACATCTTTATATTGATTCTTTTTTAGTCGCTTACCAAACTCTTCTCTATTTAATGTTATTAATGTGTCCGATATTACTTCCCCATTCCTTTCTACAGTAATTATCATAGAATTATCTTGTGTCACCCTTAAATAATGGGTTGATTTTGACAAATAATAATCATTGGATGTTGAAAGATAAGTCCCAATTTCAGTAATGGCATCTTCCACTTCCACTCCATTAATTGATATTACTTTATCCATTTTATTAAGATTAATCGACTGTAAACTATCTTGCCAAACATGAGTTATAAAGTAACCATCAGAAACATTCGTGCAATAAAAAGGTGCGTACTTATACATTGACGTAGGATTGTTTTTAGTTCGAATAAATCCATGAGCATCTCTGATTTTAGTCGTTAATTTTCTAACCTCAAAGTAATATACTTCATACGTTTCAGCTGTGACAAATCCCTGTAAGTTATTGTAATAAACTTTTGTCCAATTTTCAGGAATAATTGTTCGATTAGGGCAGTAATAATTAATAATGTTCCAATAACGTGTAATTGCTAAATACTGTACTGCAGGATTGTATTTGTATTCACCATATTCGATTTCATTGCTTATTTTAGGGTTCCCAACTAGAGTACCTTTTATATAATGATTTTCAAAATTTGGTTTGTTTTCAATTAAATTGTTGATTGCATTTTTATTCGAAGCTGATAACCATTCATTATTCATCCATTCGAAGCTTTCTTTAAACTTTAGAGAATCGGGAATATTTCTTTTTTGATATTCAAAATCACCGCATTTATGAATTAGTGTTGCAATAATTTCATTGAAAGCCGTTTCATTTTTACATTCTTTTACGGATTGAAAATCATCCAATAAAACTTGATCCCAATTCATTTCACTAGGCATTGGATGAAAATACTTTAGCACACCCCAGACCTGACCGTATGTGACTAAATATTTTGTTTGCACATCATTTTGAGCAGAAATATTAATGATTTGTATGATGAATAGAATGGTTAAAAATGATTTCATTAGTAAGTCAGTTTTTGATTGATTTGGCAGTTGTGTAACGGTTACCAGTGTTATAAGTTGTATACACCTCCTATTTTCCTTAAAACCCCATCAGGTCCTTTGACTACTGTATGATACTTACATTTAAAAATGTTTCGTTATTAAGGTAGTTCTGTGCTTCTGCTGTTAACTTATTTCCATCTCCACTATATTTCTTGTCGTTAATATACAAAACCCAACGTTGAACTTCAAAATTATAATTAAGGTTCATTTTAGAAGTATATTTTGCTGAGATCAATGTCGAAAATTTTGAACATTTAGTTCCATTCATGGCTGAACCAAAATATAGAGTTGGATTTGGGATATAGTTGTTCTGGATTCGCTTTTTTGAATAAACTACGGATGGTTTTTCTAAACTACTAATAACGAATTCAGTATACCTACCTTTTCCTACCGTAGCGAGATAAGTATTAGTTTGTTTTGACACAAAAAAGGTGTCGCAATTTGTGCAATTAACCTGATAATCCAAAGAACTTGGCGCTATTGTAAACTCAATAGAATTTTCTATATTCCAATACATTACTTGCGTACTTTGAGTCGTAAGTGAAACGACGGTATCCTGAGAATATGAGTAGAAAACCAAAATTAAAAAAATAAGTATTGTTATTAACTTCATAATTGTATGTGTAAATTATCTACAACAAGTGGCTAAACTCTATTAAACGCCCCCCCCACTTTGCTCAATAAAAGTACAAAAAAATCTCTGTCAAACAAAAAATGGCCTCGATTACTCGAAGCCATTTCAATTTATTCAAGGGAACTAAAAAGACTATGAGTTTTCTTTAATATAACTTTTTAACTCTCCTTTATTTTTCATCTTTATGTATTTCTGGACTCCTTTGTTTTTACCAATTGTTTATACATTCTTTTCGTAAAATTGAATCACGCTTTCAATACTTGCTAAGTTACATTGGTAAGCATTTATTGAATAATCATTCTCAATGGAATATTTTGCGTAAGCACCTAGAAAAATAAGTAAGCAGTCTGCACTTTTTATAAAGGTTACTATTTTATCTGTCAACTCAACAGACACCGTTGGGCTTCCTGTACCCCATTCAACAACAATTTACCTATTCCTCTATGCGTTATTTATTTAATCGAAGTAATTTACTTTTTGGGTGAAATTTTTTCCATGAAAACCAGTATCCATCTAGGATAGATATTTTCTCTAAATCATTTTCTAATGACCCGTTGAGATATTTCCCTACAAAATCCCAGTTGGTTTTAGTTAGCGTATCTTCAATTATTTGATTGTCTTTAAGTATTAAATTGATGTTTTTGGATTTAAAACCATTTACAGTGCTTCCTGTAGAAATAAGTGTAAAGTCTAATTTTTTATTTTTTACAACTACTTGCTGTAATATTTCTGATTTCAAGTAAAATACACGTTCATTAATAGAAGGGTCTGTGATGCCGATAACATAAGTTTTAGATGGGAATGTTTTGTCTTTATTGGAAAGGCCCGGTGTTAGATCTGACGACATCACTTTTTTCCAAACTCCCGGCATTGGAAGTTTAAAAGGCCTAAGGTCATTTTTGTTTACGATAGCAACTTGAGGCTTATTCTTTAATTGCTTAACTGTTTTCCACGGTAAAATCTGAAATGTTATCATTTGTAAAGAAAGAGGAGCAAGTTTCCCTATAATTGAATGAAAGGTTGCCTGTTGAAAAAATGTTCCTGTCTTTTTATCCGCCAGAATCATATTTGCATTTTTGAATGAAGCAACAAATAATGGACCGATTTCCGTAACATCAAAGGGGATAATACTTCTACACATCGCACAATACGTGAGTGCTACTATTTTGTCCTTGAATTGATCATTTACAACATGGTGATGAATGACATAATTCAAGGGATATGCCTTAATAACACCTTCATAATCAACAAGAGCCATTTCCTCCTCATCTGCCAGTGGTAATGTATCAAAATCAGTTGTCATTTCAGGGTAGGAAACCGCCTTAAACCAATTAGACTGATGAACTTTGTAGGTTAAAATTACAGTTAAACCAATAATTGCTAAAGGTGGTATTGCATTTAAAGAAACCCCATTTGATAAGTTGTTAATTTGAGTCCCAAACGAAGCAATAAAAAGAATCCAGATTAGTGGTTTTCTGAAATGGTAGTGGTAATAAAGTAGCTTAACAGGAAATTTTTCTACTAAAGTAAAAATTGCTCCCATGCCTATAACTAATGAAATGAATGCTGTTAAATAAAGTGCTATTACCATTGGCTGGTTCTTTTTAATGAAACAAAAGTTTATATATACTTACGTGTTGGTTAAAAATACAACTTTTTTGGTATAAGAAGTCCTTCAAATTTCTATTGTATCTTTTATTTTCTTGTTTTTAGATGTTAAAAAAAAATCACCTCACGTTAAATATATGGAAAGTAGAGCAGTAAAAGCCACTTCACTTTCGGTTTGTCTTCATAGCCAAAGATAAAGATTTTATTACTTTTAAACACCAAATTTTATGTTTGGCGGACTTTTACTTTCAACTTACCACAAAACGCTCTATTTTCTATATATAGTGTTAGCAATAGTTTTTTAATTGACTTTTTTTATCTTAAAAACTTCCTTTTGATCATTCTTTTCTTTTCGATAATCAAAAATTATTTTCTTCTTCACATCACCATTTTTATAATACTTATAAATCGTTTTCGCATCCAAAATATCTTCTGCTCTTTCATAAAATAAAACAGTAATAATTTGTTCCTTTTTATTGTAAATGAATTCTGATTTATTTCGAAAAGTATTTTTGTAATAGTAATTTTCAGATATCTTCAAATTTTTATTGTTATAAAAATAACTATGCACTTCCGTTGTATCTTTTATTCCGTTAGAAGATGAAATTCGAGTAGATTTAATTTTGTTCGAATTTTTATCATACAAATAATATATATCCCACGTCCAAGTCTCTGAGCCTAATGTGCCTTTATGAAACCAAATCTCTTGATTATCATCATTGAATTCGTATGTGTTAATTGCAGTAGTGTCGCCATTTTTAGAAAGAAATATTTCTTTAATTTTATTGTCTGAAGAATCAAAGTAATCAATATTTCTAAGTCGTTTTTGACCATTTTGTAAATAGAAGAAAACTTCCATTTCAATAAATTCTTTTCGAGTATTGATTTTGTTTAATGTTTGTCTATCATAAGAGAATGAAGTGTCAATCTTGATTTCATATTTATAACTCTTTACACATTTTTTTTCATAGATATTCTCAGTCAAATAGAACCCAAGATTTGAATGCACCCAATATGATTTTGTTAAACGATTCAAACTATCATATTCAGAAGCAGAAATCATAGTAATAGGACCATTCATCCCTATATTTTTAGAAAATATTGTATTGCCGTTATTGTCATCTTCAGAATAAAAGTATTTTTCATTTGAATTTGTAACCTTATATTTTGTGTTTGAATTATCATCTTGTCCCGAAACAGATTGAGAAATAATAATAAAAAGAGAGAATATGATAACCTTCATTTGTACCTTCTTGAGTTTTGATGATTTTTAATTATTGCTAACGAGTGGATAAACTCCATTAAACGGTTTACTATCCCACTTTATTCATTAAAAGTACAAAAAGAACTTTACCAAACAAAAAATGGCCTCGATTTCTCGAAGCCATTTCAGGTTATTTAAAAAGACAATTGTTTATTCTTCTGTTTTTCTGGTTTTGGTAAAAGAACTTTTCTAGATAATTTCCATTTTCTAGTTTTAGAATCTCTGCTGACCACTTTAAATTTAACGACATCTCCTTCTTTACAAACGTCTTCCTTTTTAGTAATATGTTCATGGTAAACTCAGAAATATGAATCAACCCATTCGTTCCAGCTAAAATTTCAATAAATACTCCGTAAGCTTGAAGTGATTTGATTTCCCCATAGAGATATTCTGAAACACTCGAGAAATTGAAACGGGTTTACCTTCGGTGAGCTCACAAGTTCGGTTGTCAATAATCCATACAAACTTGGCCTTGTTACAGAGTTAACTGAAGTATCGGCAGTTCGTATGCTTAGTTATTACCAACTGTCTATTTTCAACAGTTATATACTTTTCAAATCTTGGCGTCCAATTATTGTCATTATTTCCACCGCGTTGTCATTAATTTTGTAGTAAATGGTATCCGAACCACAAACACAGCGTCTATATCCAGATTTAATAAAGTCAACTACTTCAAACGAAAATGGTCTTTGAGCAATAGTATCAAAATATGTAAAAAATGAGTCGAAATATAAGTCGGCTCGCTTGATACCAAACCTTTCTATTCCATAGTGATGGATACGTATTAAATCCTCTTTAGCAACATTACTTAATTTATATTCAGCCATTTAGTAGAGACTTAGATTTTGCTAATATTTCGGCCTTACTATCATTGGTAAATCCGCTATTTTCCGCTCTTTCTATTTTAGTCTTAATCCAATCAATTTGCTGTTGTTGATGCCTAGCCTGCCTTATTAAATCGTTGACTATTTCACTTTTGCTTGAGTACTCCTTACTACCTACTTGACTTTTAAGCCAATCATCATTTGGTTGGGTAAAAGATATGCTTTGACGTGCCATAATAATTGTTTTGATGTAAATATACACCAAATACGCGTAATTAGAAAATTAAATAGCTTAATTTTATGAGTGAATCTTATAGTTACTAACGGCTAACGCTATGAACAGTACGACTCCTTACCGTGGTTGTTTTCTCGAAGATAAGAATAGATTTGCTAATCCAAAAGATCCATAAGGAGTAAGAAAATCGCATTGTTTAAGCGTGTGTTAGATACATATTATTTTATCTCAAAGTCAATCAGTAGTCTTTCAGTATCCTTGTATTTAATCCAGCCCGTAATTGGTACTTCATTATATTCAACATTGAAGTATTACCCATTATA
>CAYLWS010000070.1:0-15372 GCA_964387525.1 uncultured Fluviicola sp. | reverse complement strand
CAACAATGTTTTTGGAAATATTTGTCAAGATGAAAGCTATTTTTTCACAGGTCAGTCTTTGATTAACTCAGGTGTATATACCGACACTTACCAAACTATTGAAGGATGTGATAGTATTGTAATGTTAACATTGAATGTAAATCAAGTTAATACAGATGTTACATTAACTACTAATGTTTTAACGGTAAGTAATACACTTGCAGATAGTTATCAATGGTTGGATTGTGATAATAATTTCTCGGAAATTGTTGGAGCTATATATCAAACATACACAGTAACTGATAATAAGAGTTATGCAGTTGAAGTCACGTTTAACAATTGTGTAGATACGTCAGTTTGTCAAAGTGTTATAATTGCTGAATTCTCTGAAAATACTTTTGGACATTCTATTAAAATATTTCCAAACCCAACAAAGGGTACAGTTACAATTGATTTAGGTGAAGAATATAAAGATATTTCAATAGTTTTAAGAGATGCTTCTGGAAAATCAATATCAAATACCTATTATGATTTAGCCTCAAATATAAAATTAAATATTAATAAAGCTACTGGTTTATATTTGATTGAAATAAGCACAAAAAAAGGTAGTAAAGTCACATACAGAATAATTAAAGAATAACAATTTGATCATTTAATTTTATGAAAACAATTAATGAAGAATAAATTAACGCACTACATAAATGAAAAATGAATTCATATCACGCAACACTACATCATCAAAAAGATGTAAATTGTTGGAATGAATAATACTTTTAATTGTTGTAATGTACGAGTTTCCCATTTCAGAATAATGACCTTCACGTTCTGCTAATTGAATTCCGTTGAAAATTTCACGCTTAACTCTAAAAGAATGTCGAGCTTCTCGGACTCCTTTATAAGCATTGTTTCGGTTTAAATTGGCAATGTACTCAGTAACGGCCCCTTCTATTGATTTAAAAGCTCTCAAACGAACGCTTGAGTTTGATGCTTGAATGTATTTTCCTTTCGCGCTATGAGGCATGTGCTCTCCAAAAAGTGAATTCCCTTCTACGGCAAAGTGAGAAGTACCCCAAGCACTTTCTGTTATCGCTTGAGCAATAACCAAAGAAGGTGGAATAATATCATATTTAATTGGTAACTGAGTATAATCGTTGTTCTTAATGTGCGTGATATGTGTTAAACTATCTAAAAATAAAGAATCAGTCGCTGAAAAATTAGATTGATTCAAAATAGACATCATTTTATTTCTTGTCACCAGCATTTTTTCATTCACAAGTAATGTGTTCGTGAGAATTATGGAAACAAATAATTCTTTTCTCTCTTTTGTCGTTAGTTTCTTATTACTTGCAGCTATATTTTGAATGAAGTAACGAGGGGCTTCTTTTTTTAACCCCATCGAATCATGCGATAATCCCATTTCCATGTATTTTGAATAAGCATCTTGATAGGTCTCAATTGTAAGGGATGAATCTTTGTAAACGAGAATATTTACTGATTTTTCAATGATAACAATGCTGTCTTCATTCTGTTCTTGAATAATTTCGTCAGAACAAGAAGCGAACAATACAAGGTGTAGTAAAAGGAATGAAATTGAAATCTTCATCTTTTGTGTTTTTGTAAATATAATCAATAAATTCTACTAATTTAGACCTAAAAAAAATGGACATCGTACTCTTTATTCTTGTAAGTGTTCTTTTAATTGTTGCCGTAACAGTATACAAAAAGAAAGAACGTAAAAAGACGGAACAAAAAAATGAACTAAGAAATGAACCTTTCTCACAAGCATGGAGAGAAATTATTCACGATAAAGTTCTTTTTTACAGAGAATTAGAAAAAGAAGAAAAAGACTTGTTCGAACAGCAAATTCTTCGCTTTATCGCAACAAAAAAAATTGAAGCTGTCGATACTTCAATCGATGATGAGGTTAAATTATTGGTTGCTTCTTCTGCAGTTATTCCAACATTTGCATTCCCTAATTTTAATTATCCCTCGATCCGAACAGTCCTGATTTACCCCGGAAGTTTTGATGAGGATTTTAACACGGTTAAGTATAAAAATCACCAACAATTTATCACAGGAATGGTGGGGAATAAAGCGCTAAAAGGAACCGTTATTCTTTCAAAACCTGATTTATTGGCTGGATTCAACGGAAGTAGAACGAAACATAATGTTGGAATCCATGAATTTGTGCATATTCTAGACGGAACAGATGGAGATATTGATGGAATCCCAGAACGATTGATTGAGCATTCGTATGTCGGATCATGGTTGTTTGAAATCAAAGAGGAAATGGATGAGATAATGAAAAAAAAATCAGATATCAATCCTTATTCGTTGACAAATAATGCAGAATTCTTAGCGGTTGTGAGTGAATATTTCTTCAGTAGTCCTCACCAGTTTAAAAAGAAACACCCCGATTTATATAAATATATGGTGGAAATTTTTGATCAAGAACTGTGAGTTTGAACTGTTAATCAGTAAATAACTTAAATTTCGTGTATTCTAGAGTGCTAAGATTCTTTAAGTTCTAGTAATCTATTGCGGTAACTTTCTCTATAATTTTTTAGCTTTACACTTGTGAATAATTTTCTTCAAACCCCCATTGAATTTTTAAAAGGTGTTGGGCCCCAAAAAGCGGAGGCTCTGAAGAAAGAATTACGTATTTTTAATTACCAAGATTTAATCGAATATTTTCCATTCCGTTATGTAGATCGTTCAAAATTTCACCGTACCTCAGATTTACATCTTGTCGATGGTTTTGCGCAAATGAAAGGAAGAATTACACGGGTTTATCATTCGGGGGTTGGAAGAGGGAAAAGATTGCATGCTACTTTTCAAGATGATTTTGGTGTAGTTGACTTGGTGTGGTTCAAAGGAGCAGATTGGGTTCGTTCTTCCCTTAAAATCAATGAAGAAATTATTGTTTTTGGAAAACCAACCATTTTTAAAGGACAATGGAATATTGCTCACCCTGAATTTGTTAGCCCAAAAGAACAACAAAAAATAGGATTTCAGCCTGTTTATTCAAGTACGGAAAGATTAAATAGAATGGGACTGAATTCTAAAGGGATTCAAAAAATAATTTTGCCTCTTTTAAATTTATTGAAAGGACAAATTAAAGAATTACTCCCTGACGGGATTGTTAGTTCTAACCATTTGATGTCGAGGGAGTTGGCGCTTTATGCGATTCATTTACCTCAATCTGAATTGGAAGCTAGAAATGCTCGATTACGGTTGAAGTTTGAAGAATTATTTTTCTTGCAACTTGAATTATTAATGCGAAAGAAAATTTCAATGAATAAGTCTTCAGGATTTATTTTTAATAAAGTTGGAGATGCTTTCAATCAATTCTATAAAAACTATATTCCATTTGAATTAACAGGTGCTCAGAAACGTGTGCTCAAAGAAATTCGGAAAGATTTTACAACCGGACATCATATGAATCGCCTTTTGCAAGGAGATGTTGGTTCTGGAAAAACACTGGTGGCTCTATTGTCCATGCTACTGGCAATTGGAAATGACTTTCAGGCGGCATTGATTGCTCCAACAGAAATATTGGCCATTCAACATTTTGAATCCATTCAGGAATTACTCTCTGAAATGGAGATTGAAGTTCGTTTACTTACTGGATCGACGAAAAAGAAAGCGCGTAAAATTTTGCACGAAGAATTATTGAATGGAGAAGTGGATATTCTCATTGGTACGCATGCCCTTTTTGAAGACATTGTTCAATTCAAGAATCTAGGAATGGTTGTCATAGATGAACAACATCGTTTTGGAGTAGCTCAACGGGCAAAAATGAGAATGAAAAATGCAACTCCTCCACATGTTCTTGTAATGACGGCAACTCCAATACCACGTACTCTTGCAATGACCTTTTACGGTGATTTAGATGTTTCTGTGATTGATGAGATGCCTCCGGGAAGAAAACCGATCATTACCATGCATAAATATGACAGTAGCCGAGCACGTTTGTTTGGGTTCATGCGAGAGCAAATTGAACTTGGACGACAAGTCTACATGGTTTATCCGCTGATTCAAGAATCCGAAACGTTGGATTTTAATAATTTAATGGATGGTTATGAGGCTATCACGAGAGCTTTTCCTCGTCCAGATTATCATATAAGTATTGTTCACGGAAAAATGAAGCCGGAAGACAAAGAGTTTGAAATGAATCGTTTTGTTAAAGGGGAAACTCAAATCATGGTTGCAACAACTGTGATTGAAGTAGGAGTGAACGTGCCCAATGCTTCTTTAATTGTCATTGAATCGGCAGAACGGTTTGGACTTTCTCAATTACATCAGTTGAGAGGTAGAGTAGGTAGAGGCTCTGATCAATCGTATTGCATTCTCATGACTGGCGACGAAATATCGAAAGATAGTTTAAAAAGAATGCAAACCATGGTCCGAACAAATGACGGTTTTGAAATTTCAGAAGTTGATTTACAATTGCGGGGACCTGGAGATATTATGGGGACACAACAATCGGGAGAATTAGACCTTAAAATTGCAAACCTCGCCACCGATGGAGGATTAGTTTCTATGGCAAGAGATGCTGCTAAAGTTCTGTTAATCGAAGATGAAAGGTTAGAGAAACCAGAAAATGTAGGTGTTAGATCTGTTCTAATTGAGACAATACGAAATAAACCCAATTGGAGAGGAATCGCCTAAAAAAGTCAATTATGTTGGAGAAAAAAAAATCAATAAATTCAGAACAAATGTTCAAAACAACAGTTGAAACAGAGGAAGGTTTGAGTGATGGACAAGAGTCTAATGTCAGTGAAAAGGAGCATCGGAAATTGGTGAATCGTGCAACAAAACATTTAAGAAGGGATGTTTGGGCTGCAATGGAAACGTATCAATTGATTGAGAACGGAGATCGTGTAATGGTTTGCCTTTCTGGAGGAAAAGATAGTTATACGATGTTAGATGTTTTGCTACATTTTCAGAAAGAGTCAGACATTAAATTTGATATTGTTGCCATTAATTTAGATCAAAAACAACCTGGATTCCCGGAAGAAATTCTACCTAATTATTTGACTGATTTAGGAGTAGAATTCAAAATATTGGAGAAAGATACGTACAGTATCGTTCGAGAAAAAATTGAGTTGGGAAAAACAATGTGCAGTCTTTGTTCTCGATTAAGAAGAGGGAATCTATATACTTTAGCCGAAGAGTTAGGCGCAACAAAAATTGCTTTGGGGCACCATAGAGATGATATTATAGAAACTTTTTTCATGAATTTATTCAATGGTGCAAAAGTCGAAACGATGCCAGCAAAATACAGAACAGATGATGGGAAACATGTGGTCATTCGACCTTTGGCTTTTTGCAAAGAATCTGAAATTGAAGTGTACGCTGAAGAAAAGAAATTCCCAATAATTCCTTGTACACTTTGCGGGTCTCAAGAAAATCTAATGCGAAAAAAAGTAAAAAGAATGATTGCTCAATGGGAAAAGGAATTTCCAGGAAGAAGTTCTTCTATTTTCAATGCATTAAAAAACATTAATCCTACACATCTTCTCGATACAGATTTGTTTGATTTCAAAAATATTTAATTGGATTGAAGTTTGTATATTTGGCAAAACTAAAACAACTATAATGCGTCAACTACTTTTTTTATTTCTCCTTATTTCCACAACTTCATTTGGACAATTAATCAGCGGTACTTTGGTGGAAGAAGGACGTAAAGTATTAAACAAACCAGCATTCATCATTGAAGGAATGACCAATGGTTATGCAAAATATGAATTAGCTGTGAATAGAGAAGGGAAAGTAACTAGCACAAGATTGGTTGATACTAATTTAAAAAGTACTCCGGCAACTTTTACCATTAATAATTACGTCAAAACATTTACGTTTCAATCAGGTACATATTATCCAAAATTTCAGCACGTAATTGTGAAAGTAGCGATGATGAAATGATGACTAAAAAGGTGTGATTATTTTCAATAAAAACTTAAAAAGTAAATGTTTTATTTGTACACAATTCTCTTACCCTTTTTAATAATACTGATTCTATTTTTATATTGGAAGCCAAATTTAAAGTCATTTAATTCTTGGATTGATCATCTTTTAAAAACAATACCTTATTTATTTATTTAGTTACTGTTTTTTTCTTTACCTTATTGAATTTATAGGTCTAAAAGCTTCTTCTTGGGCATTGTATTCCATTGTTTTTTTCCTTATTCTAAGTTCAATTTTATTATTGACAATTAAATTGATTCTTTATGTTTTGTCCTACCATAAAAGGAATTAATACATTTTTAGTGTTGAGGGAAACTTCTTCAATATTGCATCTAAGATCATTGGAAGAATATTAATATCAACTCTATAACCTCAAAGAAGTACGTCCTACGGATATCTTTTCTTTATCCATTGTTTTGTTAAAGCGATCAATCACAATTTTAGCATCTTCCCAAGCTGTCGCGCGAACCTTTCGCCCAAAGCTGGTGCACGATTACATCGTGTTCCTTTTAATAGAAGCAAACTAACTTTCTAGTTTGAGATCCGGACTGTAAGCAATTCATTTTCTCTTTCCGTACTCCAACTTTATAACTTCAAAGAAGTCCTTCCTACAGAAATTTTTACTTTCTCCATTGTTTTGTTAAAGCGATCAATCACAATTTTAGCATCTTCACGGGATAAATATTTTCCTGCAAGAATATTGATTTCCTTTTTCAATTGAAGTAAAATTGTTCGGGTTCTCAATGCACTCAATACGTCATTATTGGATAAGTTATATTTTCGCATTGCTGCTAAAATGACTTCATCCGAAACTTTCAGATTCGATTTCACTGGGTCTGTGAATGAATTTACTTCTAAAACAATCTCTCTCCCCATGTGAATGAAGACTTGAGAAACACGCAAACGAACAAAATGGGAATCCATTTTCCCATATGGATAGCGACTTAACTCTTCAGGATGGTAATCTTTTTCAATCTGATTACTGTATAAATCGGCAATACCTTGTCCTCTAGAAATAATAGAAAAATCCACTTTTTTATCCAGTAAACCTTCAAAAAACAATTGCAAAGCAACACTATCTCCTTCATTGAATAAAGCTTGATTTAGTTTCCAATCGTCCGAGGAGAAAACATCTGTCAATTGTAAATTAATTCTTGCATTGTAATTTGGTTTTGCATCCATCACATTAATGTGAATCATTACTTCGTCTGCAGATTTAGATAAAGATGATTCAGGAATAGCAATCAAACGAACTTCAAAGTTTTCAATAGAATCACTGGCTGGAAATTGAAACTCTTGGGTTAAAATATCAAAAGTAGTAGAATCTTCGAAAATGTAAAGACCATCCTTTTCTTCATACGTAGCCCAACGGTGGCCCATAATTCGCTTATAAGTATCTAGTCTTCGAGAGTAAACCGCCATCAAATCAATTGCATCCACTTTTTGTTTTTCAAGTTCTGCAATTTTACGCTTGTAAGCATCAAATAAATTGTAAAGGCCAACGATTTTATTTTGTAATTTTTTCCGATCTTTTCGGTTGGAACTAGTTGTCGGAGTACCGTCAAAAGAACCAGAACCGGAACCTTTTTTTATCGCCTTACGCTTAGATTTTTTTACGCTTCGAGACGGTTTCTTAGAGGTTGTAATCGGAGTATATCCCATGTCAGAGTATTGTTTCTCTGCTTTCTCTATTTTCAATTCTGTCGCATCTTTCTTTTTCTTGTTGTAATCAATCCAATGGTCAAAACCTTTTTTACCATGAATCATTTCATGTAATTTGGCAATTTTATTGAACTCTAGGTCATTGATTATTGCTTGAAAAGTTTTACCGTCTGAGAAAGAAGAGTCAGGAGATAGAAAGCGAGTGTCTATCGCACCAAAAAGATGATAATTCAATCCATTTTTTTCAATTACAACAGTGGTTTGTTTCTTTGAATTGTATCCCCAAACATCAAAATGAAGATTCGTTATTCGATTATTTCCAGCCGTTTTAAAATCATTGATGGAATAACGCATCGGCTCAATACTTTCTGTAATTTTCTTTTTGACTTGCGTTTTTGCTTTGACCAATTGATAGGGGAAGAGTCCAACTGCTTTGGGTAATCCTCTGTTCCATCTTCCTTTTTCATCTTTTTCTCTTTCCTCTAGAATTCCTGTCGTAGATGAACCGTCACCAGCAGCAACTAACACATTCTGGAAATACGTTGCATTACCACCTAAAGAACGAAAAATTTCATACGCTCTTTTCTCAACGTATTCGTTGATAGCATAATTGATTGCTTGAAGTGTTAAATATTCCTCATTGATTGTAGGGTATCGGAGAGAATGTACAAACATGTATTTATCGTCAAAAGACAAACTAGGATTCAATAAATTCAACATTTTTGGATGAGCAACTAGATGTCCATCTACTTTCTTTGTTGCAATAAGGGGGAGCTTTTCGAGTAAAAAACGCTCGAAAGTAGCATATTCATTTGCATATTGTTTTAAATCATTCGGAGTATTTCTTTTTGCCAATAGAACTTTATTCAACTCCCAAATTGCCATTTTGTTTGCAGCTTCCGCAATTAAGCCTTTGGGAGACTTCGCAATTTCTTCTTTTCGAATAATGAGTATATCCGGTTGATTAATGATCAATAATTCTACCGAGTCGAAATTTACTTTCTTATTCGGGTACAAAATATCTGGTCCTTGATAGTCAAAAAATCGTCCAAAATTATTGTTTAAAATAGGACTTTTTTTGACGATATGGTAGAGATAGGCACGTTCTTCAGGAGATAATCCTTCATTGACTTGTGCTTTTTGAATAAAAGGGATAAATAAGAAAAGTAGAATGTAAAATTGTTTCATAACTGTTTTTTTCGTCGTTATAACGATTAATAACACGAATGTAACAAAAATTAAACTAGTAAGGGCAGGTCACAAGACCTGCCCTTACTAGTTTATAACAATAGATGTTTATTTTTTATACAATTCCAATCCTTCTAGTAACCATTTTTCAAATAATTCTGGAGTTCCATGATCTTGGTAATCAGCAGAACCGTTGGATAAATCTTCTAATTCAGGGCCTAGCATTCTGTAATATGGCTGTGAATTTGTTTGGTAACGAGTTGCTTGTAAATGACTCCATTTGTTACCAAATGTTTTTAAATTACGTGTAATTTTATCAGTAACTTGAACGGTAATCTGTTCTTCTTTTGGAAGTTCAGTTTTATCATCGACATATAAAGAGATCATGACTACTTTATTTTTCAGTATATCTAATACAACTGGATCTCCCCATACATTAGATTCCATTCTTCGACAATTGACACAAGCATATCCTGTAAAGTCAAGTAGAACTGGTTTTCCAACCTTTTGAGCATATGCTACACCTTGATCGTAATCATGGAAAAGCATTATTCCATGTTCTCCCATGTGCATTCCTTCAACAATCTCAGCACTAGAAGAATGACTGTTTCCACCGCCACCACCTAATCCAAGTGGAGATTCACTGTACGACATTGGGGGTGGAAAACCACTGATTATTTTAAGAGGCGCACCCCATAATCCTGGAATTAAATAGATAACAAAAATTACAACAGTAGTTCCAAACAATGTTCGTCCTACAGATAAGCGTTCAATTTTATCATCATGTGGAAGAGTGATTTTTCCAAATAAGTAAAGAGCAAGTATCCCAAATAGACCAATCCATATTGCTAAAAACAATTCTCTTTCGAGCATATGTCCTTGAACAACGAGATCTGCATTTGATAAGAATTTGAAAGCTAAGGCTAACTCTAAGAAACCTAAAACAACTTTTACAGTATTCAACCATCCACCAGATTTAGGCAAAGAATTCATCCATCCTGGGAATGCTGCAAAAAGAGTAAAAGGTAAAGCCAATGCCAAAGAGAATCCGAACATTCCAACAAGTGGAGCTAATCCACCAATAGTAGCTGATTCAACTAATAATGATCCTACAATTGGACCTGTACAAGAGAATGAAACCAATGCTAAGGCGAGTGCCATAAAAAAGATTCCAACTAAGCCACCTTTATCTGCTTTACTGTCTGCTTTGTTTAACCAAGAATTAGGAAGTCTAATTTCAAAAGCTCCTAAAAATGAGATTGCAAAAACGACAAGTATTAAAAAGAAAATTATATTAAACCAAAAGTTGGTAGACATTGCATTTAATGCGTCAGAGCCAAAGACACCCGTTACAACAGTTCCAAGTAATATATAAATAAGAATAATTGATATTCCAAAAATAACTGCATTTCGAATTCCTTGTGCTTTAGATTTACTTTGTTTCGTAAAGAAACTAACCGTCATAGGAATCATAGGGAATACACAAGGAGTCAATAATGCTGCAAATCCACTTGCAAATGCAAGGAAGAATATTGTCCACATTGATTTTGAACTACCGCCTTCATCAGAATCTTCCTCAGAAGAAGTGATCACAGATGCATCAGAGTTATTCGATTCGGGAATCACTTTTTCAATGATTACTTCTTCTGTAACAATTACAGTAGTGTCTTCTTCCGTAATAATAACATCCTCTTCTATAATAATGATGTCTTCTTCAATTATTTCTTTTTCAGCACCTTTTACTTTAACCTCAAATTCAACTTCGTGAGGTGGTAAACAGTGTGTGTCATCACAAGTTTGGAATGCAAAAACACCTTTTATTTTAAAGTTCTTTGTAGATAGAATTTTAATTTTTTGTTTCAGTTGAATTGTCTTGGAATGATAATACAAGTCTTCATCTGCTAACTCATCGTGTTCAAAAATTGGTTTAGGTTCAGTGACTTTACCAATTAATTTGAAATTAGAAGAAGGAGCTAAGTTGAGCTCTGTAGGTAGAGTAAAAGAACCTTCTGGAATATGAACCGCATAAATATGCCAATGTTCAACCATTGTGATTGTAGCAATTATCGTTGCTTCTTCACCACTTTGTTCAACAGTATATTTCCAACTTACTTTGTCTTCTGGAAACTCTAATTGAGCCTTTGATTCTAACGAAAAAAATAGATTCGCTGCAAAGGTTAATAATAGAAATAGAAATGTTTTTTTCATCCTTTAAATTTAATTAGAACAAAAATAAACATTCAAAGGGATTCAAAGGGATAATGAAAGGCGTTTATAAAAATAAGCTTGGATTCCTATTCTTTTACGAGAACTAAAAACGCATTTGATAGCATTGTGTTAGACCTTAATTTCAACAATACGCTGTTTAGGAATCCATACACCACCTTTTAAACAAATGTACTTTGAACCATTTGCCCAAATTGTAGTATCAACACGCTTTAGACCTTTGTCATCATGAAATAAAATAGCTACTTTTCTACGGTATGAATTTCCTAGTTTTGTAGCTTTTTCTATTTGAGAATGAACATTTGGATGCTGTTCAATATCAAGTTCATTTTTAAAAGCTAAATTTTGGATAATTTCTTTCTCTACGAGTGTTGGTTTTTGAGTTTCTTGCATAGCATATAATTTAGAATTCTCGCTTAAACTACTAATAATAAACTGATTTAGCAAATTATTCATCTGTCAATGAGTAAATGACAGTTTCGGATGATTATATATTTTAGAATTTAATTCGAGCTTTAGCTGCAACACTTTGGTCGGCGGTCATTCCATTTTCAAACATAAATTTCCCAGTTATCGCAATCATCGCCGCATTATCTGTACAGAATTCAAAACGAGGCACATACACGTTCCATTGTTTACTGCTTCCGACTTCTATTAATCGTCGTCTTAACTCCGAATTTGCTGATACGCCACCAGCAATAGCAATTTCTTTGATTCCTAAGTCTTTTGAAACTTCTGAAATTTGTTTGAGAAGAATGTCAACAATCGTTTTTTGTATCGAAGCACATAAATCATCTCTGTTTTCAGTAACAAAATTGGGGTTTATCTTCTCTTGTTTTTGAATGTAATATAAAATGGATGTTTTTAATCCACTGAAACTGAAATCATATCCTCCAACTCTTGGTTTAGCAAATTTAAATTTTGTAGGGTCACCATTTTGAGCGTACTTATCAATTAGAGGTCCTCCAGGGTATGGAAAACCAAGCATTTTTGCAGCTTTGTCAAATGCTTCTCCTGCAGCATCGTCGATAGTTGTTCCGATTAATTCCATCTCTAAATAATCTTTCACAACAACTATTTGTGTATGTCCACCAGAAACTGTTAAACATAAAAAAGGAAATTTTGGTTTAGGCTTATTACCATCATCAATAAAATGAGCAAGAATATGGCCGTACATATGATTGACATCGACTAATGGTAAATCTAACGCTAAAGCAAAAGTTTTCGCAAAAGAAGTTCCTACTACTAATGAACCTAATAAGCCAGGGCCTTTTGTGAAAGCTACAATATCAATGTCTTCCTTCTTAATTCCTGCTTGCTTAATTGCAGCGTCAATGACAGGGACAATATTTTGTAAATGTGCTCTACTAGCCAATTCTGGAACAACTCCTCCAAATTCTTCATGTACTTTTTGGCCAGCAATTACGTTAGATAAAATGGTGCTATTTTTGAGGATAGCTGCAGAAGTATCATCGCACGATGACTCAATACCTAAAATTATTGTTTCTTTTTGCTTCACAATGCTTATGTTTGTAAATTGAATGGTAAAATTACTGAAAATTATAGGAAGATTTATAGGAATCACTCTCGAGTGGCTTCTTATTTCTATAATTCTGTTTTCTTTTTTAATAAGAACTTCCCCTGTTCAAACATTCATCGCTCAAGAAGCAACAGATTATCTTGCTGAAAAATTAAATGTTGCTGTTTCAATTGATAAAATAGCTGTTATTTTTCCCAATGAAATTGCTTTGCATGGTGTTTATATGGCGGATGAGAAAAATGACACTTTATTTGCATGTCGATCTCTTTATGTCGATGTTGCAAAATACAACATTAAAACAGTGACGTTTAAAGTTGGTAAAGTTGAATTAAATGGAGGATTTACACGTGTTCAATATGATCAAAATGGTCGTTCTAATTTTAGCTTTATTGGTGAAAAATTTGGTAAAGACACGACAAAGAAAAGCAATGTTAAATTTGATGTCTTTGCGGATGAAATTATTCTTACTGAAACAACATTCATTTTCGATGATGATAGAAAAGTACCGACCAGTTTTGGTGTAGATTATTCTCATATACGTGGAGATCATATCAATGCTGTAATTGAAAATATTGAAGTTTCAAAATATGATTACAAAGCTTTTATCCGTTCTTTTTCTGTAAAAGAAAAGTCAGGATTCAATTTGTATGCTTTAAAATCTCATGCTAAAGTTTCACCTCATGGAATTTCTTTGACAGAATTGAGTATTAAATCTCCTGGGTCGATAATCTATGCGCCAAGGTTTAATATGATTACCAAAGAATTCAGTGATTTTAAAAACTTTGTAGAAAAAGTTAAATTTGATGCTCAATTGAATAAAAGTAAAATTGCTCTTTCTGAAGTGGCTTACTTTGCCCCTGCATTAGAGGGAATGAATGACACAATTCATCTTTCGACAATTGTAACAAAAGAAATACCTAAACTTCGTTTGTCTAGTTTTAATCTTCGTTTTAAGGATAAAACACAAATCAAAGCAACGATTAATCTACCCGATTTTAGAGATTTGGAGGGTGCCTTTTTGCAAGAAAAAATTCGATATGCATACATTGATTTAGAAGAGTTGCAATCTTTAAAAATGCCGAAAACATTTGAGGGCGATTATATTACATTGGATAAAAACACTAATAATTTGTCTTATTTTGTAGCGGAAGGAATTAATTTGGATGGTTTTTCTTCTCAATTTGTTTTAGCAGCTGATAGAATAAGTACGCGCCTTGGAAGTGTGAGAATGAATAATGGATTGATGTTTACGCAGAATAAATCAGATGGTTCATTTGATTTTCAGCAATCTACGGCCAGTAATTACGATTTGAAAATTGAGCAATTCAACCTTGGACAGTTTTTAGGGAATCAACAATTGGGTATTGTAGACGGTTTTCTTTTTGTCAGTGGAAAAGCATTCTCTTCTTCAAATCTTGAATTCTCCTCCATTGAAGGTGAAATCAATCGATTTGATTTTATGGAATACCCCTACAGTAATATTACCATTTCTGATGCAGAGATGATGAATAATTCATTTGAAGGGATAATTGAAGTTGATGATCCGAATGTATGTTTACATTACAATGGTATTGTAGATTTTAAACGTGAATTGCATTTTGATTTCACTGCAGAAATTGACAAAGCTCAATTGGATAAGCTCCATCTTTCTCAAACTCCAAATAGTGAAACAGTTTTGTCTTCTATCATTAATGTAGATATGACTGGGACAGGAATTAATTCTTTTCGTGGAAATGCTGAATTAGCGCAAGTTTATCTTTTTGAAAAAGAAGATGAGGAAGTGAAAATTTTAAGAATTCCTTCTATCGATTTTACAATAACTCGAAATGAATTGGAAGATCTTTTTTCTTTGAGAAGTGACGTGCTTGATGCTGAATTAAGAGGAAAGATAGATTTCAATCAATTACCGGATGATCTTAAATGTCAAATGGATAAAATTCTCCCAGCACTTACTACAAATGAAGAAAAAAAACATGTAGAGCATGATAATGATAATTTTCACCTTCAACTGGAAGTCAAAGATGTTGATGATATACTAGATATTTTTATTCCTACATTGAAAATTGCACCACAAACAAGTTTGGTTGCCGATTATAGTGAGAATAAAATGAACTATTCGGTTGGACTAAAATCAAATTGGATCACCTACAATGATTTGTTGTTTAAAGGAATTGATTTAAAGCAAATAATGGGAAAAGATTCTTTGCACGGTTATGTGAAATTGAATCAGTTTGATATAAACGATTCCACAAAATTTAACAACATTATTTATAGGAATCATGCGTTTATGGATGACATTTCATCTCAACTAGAATGGGGGAATGATTCATTACGTTCATCACAACTAATTTGGGATACTGAAATTCACAGTTGGAACGCTATGGATGTTCTTATTTATCCATCTATTTTTAGTTTAAAACAATATGAGTGGAAGCTTGAAAAGGAAAGTGACGTTGCCTTCAGGGGAGATACAATTTCGATTGACCAATTTGAATTGTTAAGAGGGGAGCAGTCTATTTCTTTTTTTGGTAAAATGTCTCAAAGTGAAAAAGATAAATTGAAATTTGATGTGAAAAACATTGATTTATCCGAAGTTTCATCACTGTTACAGATTGCGGATTTAAGCGGAGAGACAAATGCTTCCGGTGAAATTTCAACACCATTTCATGATTTCCAATTCCTAGGTGAAGCTTCAGTCGTAGATTTATATGTCCTTAGAGAGTTAGTTGGGAATGTTAATATAGTATCCAGATGGGTAAAAGAAAAGCAGAGTGTTGAATTAAAAGGTGATCTAGAATATAGAGATACTG
>CAYLWS010000069.1:0-15653 GCA_964387525.1 uncultured Fluviicola sp. | reverse complement strand
AATCTGAGGGAAACTTTTTACTAAAAAAACTTGCATTAGCATTTTAATCTAGGGGAAACTAGATTTTAAAATCTCTGTAATCTCCGAACAACCTCTCCTTCTCTGTGTAATAAAAGTTGTACGATTAAAACTCAAATTTCAATTGCACTGAAACACTTTTCTTTTGCTCATTCACATCAAGATTAGTCATTGAAACCCCGAGTAACCGAACACTTTTACCCGGTTTTTCTTGCAACAATAAATCTTTCACAATTGGAAAAAAATCATCCTTTTTTTGAATGAAATTTTCAATCGTTTTACTTCTCGTTTGCTGTGTAAAATCATTGAATTTCAACTTAACCGTTACAGTTCTACCCTTTAATTTATTTTTTAAAAGACGACGTTCTAATTCTTCAGAAATATTACTCAACTGCTCCAACATAAACTCCTCTGTACTCAAGTCTTTCGAAAAAGTTCTCTCCGCCCCAACTGATTTCCGAACCCGATCAGGTCGAACCTCACTGTTTTGAACACCCCGAACGATTGTGTAAAAATGAGCCCCAGCTTTTCCAAAATATTGTTTCAAGTATTCTAAGGAAAATTGTTTCAACTGCTTTCCCGTAAAGATTCCATGCATTTTCATTTTTTCTGCCGTAACCTTTCCAACTCCATAGAATTTCTCAATCGCCAACTTTTCAAGAAAAGGAATCACCTCATCGGGAGGAATTGTTTTCTGTCCGTTTGGCTTATTAATGTCCGAAGCAATTTTAGCTGTAAATTTATTGATCGATATTCCAGCAGAAGCATTTAAACCTACCTCATCTTTTATGCGTTTTCTGATTTCTTTGGCAATTAAACTCGCGGACGGATTATTTTTCTTATTCTCTGTCACATCTAAATACGCCTCATCCAATGACAGCGGTTCTACAAGATCTGTATAATCGTAAAAAATTGCTCGAATCTGTTGTGATATTTCTTTGTATCGCTCAAAATTTCCTTTCACAAAAATCAATTCAGGACACCTTCTAGCAGCGACAACACTTGGCATTGCAGAACGAACACCAAACTCTCTGGCCTCATAACTAGCAGCAGCAACAACACCTCTTTCTTTACTTCCTCCAACAGCTACAGGCTTCCCTCTCAATTCCGGATTATCCATCTGTTCAACAGACGCATAAAACGCATCCATATCCACATGGATAATTTTTCGTGAAATGATTTGCTCAGGATTCAAGGACATCGAGTAAAAGTACAAAATACTTAGGCGATTAGAAGAAAGTTGAAAATCTTGGAGAGAAAAATATAGAAATAATTCGTTTTCTAAATAATCTTCATACATTTGCACCTGAAATGAATAGACAATTTAAATATACATGTATAATTATGAAGCCTTGGTTTAACCTCCATGGAACGTAAAGTGTATCAATAAATAAAATACTCCAGACGTTCTCTAATCGATGAACGTCTTTTTTTTTACTTAAAATTTAACGATGAAACAGATAATTAACACACCCGAAACCCAGTATATGAGCTATAATAGAATTATAAAGTATTGTTTTATGTCAAAACATTACCTCAAAGTATCTCTCGAATAATTATTATCACATTTATAATATTTATCCCTTTGATACACACGTTGAATCAAAGGGATTTTTTTTGCTCATGAAAAATAAAATCCAAAATAGATCAATTCCAAAATTTTCTTTGGAAGAATTAAAAAGTTACAGTTTGCTTACTGCAGGCTCATTTGTCTTAGCTATCGGTTACGCATTTTTTATTGTACCTCACAACATAGTACCCGGTGGAATATTCGGTTTAAGTATTGCATTAAATGAAATATTCCACTCATCGGTAGGGCTAATTTCCCTGATTCTAAATATCCCAATTCTGCTTATCGGAATGCGTGTTCTTGGCAGAAAGGAAGGAATCAAAACATCAATATCAATGCTTGTTGTATCTTTTGGCATAGATTTCATCCTATATTTCTCCGAAGGAAAACCTTTGGTAAATGATATTTTAGTGTCCACAATATTTGGTGGAATACTGATTGGAATAGCAGTAGCAATTGTCATGACTAGCGGTGCAACAACAGGAGGGAATGACATTATCGTAAGAATCCTTCAAAAGTACATTCGCATTCCTTTTAGTCAATTAACCTTGACATTAAATGCTGTAATTGTAATCATTGGTGTTACGATATTCAATGATTACACAATGGCCGCATACTGTGTTATTGCAATAATCTCCATCAGCAAAACCATCGAATACTACCAGAATAAGGCCGTAGAAACTCGAACTGTTTTAATTTTTTCAAAAAGAAATCAGGAAATTCAATTGGAAATAATGAATCCAAATAATTTACCTCAAAAAAGTATTAAACTGATTCACCACGATTCAAATGAAAAGATGATTCTTGTAACCAATGATGCTAAAAAACTATTTCGAATTGAAGAAGTCATCTCTCGTACTGATCCAGATGCACATATTGTAATACTAGATTCAAATCGGAGTGTTGAAATGTAAGTAGTAAATTGGAGTTTTAGCTTTTCAGCTTTTCAATAATACTTGTCGTTGAAAAACCATCAACTAGTGGAATGGCTTTTACTTCTCCTCCATTTTTTCTTACGACATCTGATCCAACAATATACGTTGGTGCATTTTCATTGGTTTCCTCAGGGTCATAATCAGCTCCTTTTACCAAAACGGCAGGATTTAATTCTTCGATGACAGAAAGAGGTGTGTCAGCATCAAAAAACACAACAGCATCTACAAATCCGAGAGATGCTAAAACCATTGCGCGTGCATCATTTTTATTGATGGGTCTATCTTCTCCTTTACCTTGGCGTTGAACAGAAGAGTCCGTATTTAGCGCAACAATTAATACATCGCCTAATTCAGCAGCTTGTGCTAAATAAGTGACATGACCTTTATGCAAAATATCAAAACAACCGTTGGTAAAAACTACTTTTTGACCTTTCAAACTCCACGTAGAAATTTTCTTCTTTGCAGTTTCTGTGTCAATAATTTTTGCTGTAATATAATCTAGACGTGTCATCATTCTTCTATCATTTTATCTTGTCGTTGAATTAAAAACAAGGACAATAACCCAATTAAAACAATCAATACCGTTTGTGCTACCCATAGAAAAATTCCAAATGCAGCAAAGTCAATGTTGTAAATCAACAATACTTGCGTCACCCAAAGTGGATAGATTCCTATTCCTCCAGGGAGAATTGCTACAGCAGTTGCACCAACAAGAAAAGCACCAAATACACAACCAACAACCATTGCGCTTGTTTCAGGGAAAGCTTGAGAAAAAAACCAAATTGATCCGACATAGCACGACCAAATAAAAATAGTATGACCGATAAATGCCCACTTTTTTTTCATGGTCCAAACAGACTTTAAGCCTTCGTAAAAACCTTTCAATTTAGACTGAACAAATTTTTTGAATTTTTCATTCTTAAAATAAAAACCCAAAAGAATAAGCCCAAGAATAAATCCAACGATTAAAACCGTCCAAATAACGGTAGATGAAATCCCATTGGATTCAGTTTGCGTAATTTGTTTAAATTCTTCTGAGTTTGCTTGTAATATTCCAGTTATAAAAAACACAACTCCCAACATAATTACATCAATAACTCTCTCAATCACAATGGTTGCAAAACCTTTTTCAAAAGGAATTTTTTCATAACTTGTCATCAACCCTGCTCGAGCAATTTCTCCTGAACGAGGCACGGTAAAATTGATAACATACCCCGCCATGACCGAATAAAATGAATTCGCAAATGACGGCTTATAGCCCAATGGCTCCAACAGAAACAACCAACGGTAAGCTCTACTCATGTGACTTAAAACAGCCGTTAACAATCCCAATAAAACCCAAAAATAATTTGCTTCAAGAAAAGCACTTTTAGTTTGACTGATTTGTTCTTCTGTCAGTCCACTGAAAAAATACCATGTCAGATAGACTCCAATTCCAATTGGAATAACAATTTTCGCTATTTTAATGAGTTGATCTTTCAACAATTAATCGATTAAATTTGTTTCTTCATTTGGAAAAACCAAAGACGGTTTAAAATTCCTTGCTTCTTCCATGTCCATAAAACCATAACCAATGATGATGATTTTGTCTCCCATTGCAACACGTCGAGCAGCCGGTCCATTCAAGCAAATTGTTCCTGAATTTCGCTCCCCTTTGATCGTATATGTTTCAAAACGTTCACCATTATTGATGTTAACAATCTGAACACGTTCACCTTCCACCATGTTTGAGGCATCCATTAAATCTTCATCGATCGTAATACTACCGATATAATTTAAGTCTGCTTGAGTTACAGAAACGCGATGTATTTTTGATTTTACTACTTGTATTAACATTTTCTAAAAATTCTTTGGGCAAATATAGTTGATTATTTTATTCTACTCTCCGTCAATTGCATATTATCAATCAATCTGACTTCATCACAAAATGCTGCGACACATGCATGAGCTCCAGGCGTCCATTCTGTGAGAGACTTCAAAGACGAAGGATCTACAATGTCAAAATATTCTAAATCAATTTTGGACAATTGAAATAAGTCTCGAATAAGTTCTTTCACCTGAAAAGGCGAGAAACAACAAGATAATTCTTTCGCGATAATGAGAGATTTCGAAATAATTATTGAAGTGTGTTTATCTTTCTCCGACAATCTTGCATTTCTACTGCTGCTGGCTAATCCAGAGTTCTCTCTGATAATTTCACAAGGTACAATTTCAACATCTAAATCAAGATCGTTCACCATAAATTGGATTACAGCCAATTGTTGAAAATCTTTTTCTCCAAAAAAAGCATAATTAGGTGTGATTATATCAAAAAATCGTTTTACAACGTTCATTACTCCATCAAAGTGACCCGGACGAAATTTACCTTCCATAACGATAGCTATATCTCCTAAATCAACAGAAATATTCTCGAAATTTGCGGGATACATTTCTTCAACACTTGGTGTAAAAATGATTACATTTGGAAAAGAAACTAATAATTCTAAATCACTTTCCAGCGTTCTTGGATACAGTTCTAAATCGCTCTTTTTGTTGAACTGAGTGGGATTAACAAAGATACTTACGATAACAATTTCTGCAAATTCATACGCCTTTTTCACCAACGAAACATGACCGTGATGAAGTGCTCCCATTGTTGGAACAAACCCTATATTATATTGTTGCGGCAAACTTTTAAGCATTTTTTGCAAAGACTCTACCGAACTAAAGATGTTATTTTCTGACATTTAAACACAATTGAAAGCGACAAAACTATCTGTTTTTGTTGAAGTTTCACATTTTTTTGTATATTTTTGTATTCAGTTTATCAATAAACAATTCATGGAGAAGAAAAAAATACTATTTATCTCTCAGGAGGTATCGCCGTTTTTACCAAAATCAGAAGTCTGTCTTTCTGCAAGAAACATTGCTCAAGGAATTCAAGAGTCTGGAAAAGAAATTCGCGTTTTTATGCCACGTTTTGGTGTAATAAATGAACGTAGACATCAATTACATGAAGTTATTCGTCTTTCTGGGATGAACTTAATTATTGACGACACAGATCATCCATTAATCATTAAAGTTGCTTCTATCTCTCAAGCAAGAATGCAAGTTTATTTTATTGATAACGATGAATATTTCAAAAGAAAGAACACTGTTGTTGATGAGAAAGAAATAGAACATGCTGACAATGATGAACGTTCAATGTTCTTTTGTAGAGGTGTACTTGAAACAGTTAAAAAATTAGGTTGGCAACCAGATGTGATTCACTGTAGTGGATGGATGACTTCTCTTATGCCAATGTACCTGAAGAACATTTACAAGGATGATCCTCATTTTGCAAACACAAAAGTAGTGTACAACCTATATAACGATAGCTTTAACAATAATTGGGATAAGCGCTTTTCTGAAAAGCTTAAATTTGATGGCTTTAGCGATGAGATTGTAAAAGAATTTGAAAATGCAAATTATAATTCAATCACAGAAAACATTACAAAATATGTTGATGGTTTAATCGTTAGTAGTGAAGAATTAACTCCTGAAGTGAGAAAAGCATTCGATGATGCTTCTTGTGATAAATTAGATTTCGTTGCAGAAGAACATCAAGTGAAAGAAATTTCAGAATTTTTAGATAAAGTAATTGGTACAGAAGTTTTATCATAATATGAATAATCATTCAACTGCAATGTGGCGGAAGGGTTTCACTCTTACCGCTACTTTTTTGCTCATCGTTTTTGTTATTTTTTCTTGTAAAAAGAAAGAAAACCCACTTGGACAAAGTGTAATTGACCCAAACGAACTCCTTTCCTCTGCCGGAACGGATACGTTTTCACTGACAACATACTCCTATTTTGACGATTCAGTTGTTTCTGACAATGCCCCTTTCGCTTTATTAGGTTCTTACAATGATTCAAAATTTGGCACTTTCAATTCAGAAATATACACTCAAATTAGACTTTCTGGAAACGCACCTGATTTTGGTGATTTAAGTACTGTTATCATTGATTCAATTATTCTAGGTTTAGAATACATTGGTTCTTATGGTGAAAATGGTGTTCAAACCATAGAAGTTTTTGAAATTGGTGAAGATTTTTATGTGGATTCAACTTATTATTCATTTGAAACATTGATGGATAAAACAGGAACTGATCTTGTAGCAACAGGAATGAACAACATCAATCTTGACAGAGAAAACATTACTGTAATTGGTAGCGATACGGTTGATGCTCAAATTCGTATTCCGTTGGATACAAATTTCGCACGACTTTTAATGGTTGAGGCGAATTCTGGAAGTGGTAACTTTATTGACAATGATGCATTCCTTTCCTACTTTAAAGGTTTTCACATCAAAACAAACAATGGAATTCAAGCAAGCGGTGCTGGAGGAATATTTTACTTCAACTTAAATGATCCTCTTTCAAAAATGACCATTTATTATCGTTTAGCTGGAGAAGCTAAAACCTTCGATTTTATCATCAACACGAATGCTGCGGATTTCAATCACGTAGACATTGATAATTCCATGACTAATATAGAATCGGTACTCAACAATAATGCAATTGGTCAAGTTGAATTCTACACACAAAGTTTTGGTAGTCGTGCACGAGTATTATTTAATGGAATTAACCACTTACCAAAAACAGCAGTTATTCATAAAGCAGTTTTAGAATTACCCGTTTCTTACCAAAGTAATGATGAATTGCATCCAGGAGTGAACATTTCTATTGCGACTTTTATTGAAAGTGGATCTACAAACCTTTTTAGTGTAAACACACTCGGTGAATACAATGATTTTACAAAAAAATATGAAATCGACTTACGTTCTTATGTTCAGGCTGTTATAAATGGTGACATTGAGAACCACGGATTAGTTTTATCTCCAATATTACACCATACGTCTGCAATTCGAATTGTATTCAACGGTCCCGATTCTGGAAATAAAGCAAAACCAAAACTGACTATATTATATACTGAATTTTAATACCTAACTATTATGTGTGGAATTGTAGCTTACATCGGGAAAAGAGATGCTTATGAAATCGTTGTTAAAGGACTAAAACGATTGGAATACAGAGGGTATGATAGTGCAGGAATTGCATTGTTAGCAGATGGGAATTTAAACTTGTATAAAAAACAAGGAAAAGTAGCCAACCTTGAAGAATTCACGAAAGATAAAGATCGTAGCGGTACAATTGGAATCGGACATACTCGTTGGGCAACTCATGGTGCTCCAAATGATGTAAATGCACACCCTCACCAATCCAATAATGGTGAAATAGCACTCATTCACAATGGAATCATTGAGAATTATGATTCAATCAAAAAAGAATTACTCCGTAAAGGTTATGTATTTCAAAGTGATACGGATACGGAAGTATTGACAATATTAGTTGAAGACATTAAAAAAAATGTGAAAACTTCTTATGCAGAAGCATTACGATTAGCATTGCAACAAGTAGTTGGAGCTTATGCTATTGTAATGATTTCTAAAGAAAACCCTAGACAATTAATCGCTGCTCGAAAAAGTAGCCCTCTAGTTGTTGGAATAGGTAAAGATGGAGATTTCTTTTGCGCTTCTGATGCAACTCCAATTGTTGAATACACAAAGAAAGTTGTTTATTTAGATGATGAAGAAATTGCTGTATTAAATTTAGATACTGGTCTAAAATTATTTAGCATTGACGATGTACAAAAGACACCTTACGTTCAAGAATTAGAACTTAAATTAGAATCTTTAGAAAAAGGTGGTTACGATCACTTTATGCTGAAAGAAATACACGAACAACCTCGTTCTATAACAGATTGTTTCCGTGGAAGATTGAACGCAGAAGAAGCGTGGGTTTCCTTAGGAGGTATAAAAGAATACGAGCAGAAAATGATTAATGCAAAACGCATTATTATGATTGCTTGTGGTACTTCATGGCACGCAGCTTTAGTAGGAGAATATTTGTTTGAAGATTTAGCACGTATCAATGTAGAAGTTGAATATGCTAGTGAATTCAGGTACAGAAACCCTATCATTAACGAAGATGATATCGTTATTGCCATTTCTCAATCTGGAGAAACTGCTGATACACTTGCTGCACTTGAATTAGCAAAATCGAAAGGAGCAACTATTTTAGGTATTTGTAATGTCGTTGGTTCGTCTATTTCAAGAATTACTGATGCAGGTTCATATACGCATGCAGGTCCTGAAATTGGTGTAGCTTCAACAAAAGCATTCACAGCTCAAGTAACTGTACTGACTTTAATGGCGCTTTCATTGGCTAAAAAGAAAGGAACAATCAGTGATACTAAATTTAGAACAATGCTTTCTGAATTAGAAGCTATTCCACAAAAAGTTCAAGAAATTTTAAATACCAACGATATAATTAAAACAATCTCTGCAGCATATCAAAATGCTTCAAATGCACTTTATTTAGGTAGAGGAAGCTCATTTCCTGTCGCACTTGAAGGCGCTTTGAAATTGAAAGAGATTTCATACATCCATGCAGAAGGTTATCCTGCTGCTGAGATGAAACATGGCCCAATTGCTTTGATTGATGAAGAAATGCCTGTATTCGTTATCGCAACGCAAGGTCCTTCATACGAAAAAGTAGTCAGTAATATCCAAGAAGTTAAAGCAAGAAAAGGGAAATTAATCGCTATCGTTACTGAAGGAGATGAACAAGTAAAAGGAATTGCTGATCATGTTATTGAAATCCCTGAAACGGATGAACATTTAGTTCCTTTATTGGCAACGATTCCTTTTCAATTACTTTCTTACCATATAGCAGTGATGCGTAATTGTAACGTTGATCAACCAAGAAATTTGGCTAAATCAGTTACCGTTGAGTAATTCTTCTGGTCAAGATTTCTTTAAAGACGTTCTAGATGTTGCTCGCTTGATTCCAAAAGGAAGAGTAACTTCTTATGGTGCAATTGCAAAATATTTAGGTGCTCCTCGATCTAGTCGAATGGTTGGTTGGGCTATGAATAAAGCACATCAATATCCAGACGTTCCCGCTCATAGAGTTGTAAATAGAATGGGGTTATTGACTGGGAAAATGCATTTCTCTCCCCCTGAGTTAATGGAGGAACGTTTAATGAAAGAAGGAATAGAAGTTAAAGATGATAAAATAATCTCTTTTAACGATTTCTTTTGGGATCCAGTAGTTGAGTTAGAATTATAATTTTTTCAATTGAACTAGAAATAGCTCTTCATTTCCTGATAATTTAGCAAGAATAGAGATTTCATTACTAATGGTTGTCAATTCATCCTTAATTAACTCATCTGAAAGGTGAGATTGGCTTGCTTCTAAAAAATCAAGACGTAGAACCAACGCTTTACCTTCCTCCAATCGTTCTTCGTATTCAGAAGTACAAGAAGAGGATAATAATCCAATAAATAATATAATTGAAAATGACAGTGTTTTCATAGATAACAAAGGTAAGAAAGAACATAGAAATAAACAGCGTTAAATATTCATTCAAACCATAGAAATTAACATTTGTAGATAGGATATTATCAATTCTCCTCTTTTTCTTAAATCTAAGCTCAATTTTAAAAAAAATTCGAATAATCATCTATCTTTACATCATGATTTTTGTAACGGGTGGAACAGGACTTTTAGGTAGTCATTTATTGATTGAGCTGACGCGAAACAATGAAAACATTCGTGCTTTGTATCGATCAGAATCTAGGTTGAAGATTGTTCAACATTTATTCCAATTTTATTACGGTGATAACTGGGAAAATTTCTTTAATAAGATCCTTTGGATTCAGGGAGATATTCTTGACATAACCTCTTTGAATAATGCACTTCATGGATGTAAACTTGTATACCATTGTGCCGCTTTGGTTTCTTTTCACCCAAAAGATTTCGATAACGTAATGAAAATCAACAGAGAAGGAACTGCAAACGTGGTAAATCTTTCTCTTTCAAATTCTGTTGACAAGCTTTGTTACGTCAGTTCTACCGCTGCTGTTGGAGGTGAAGATGGGAAAACCATCAATGAAAATCACCAATGGAAAAATTCTCCAACCACGAGTGGCTACAGCGTTTCTAAATATTCTGCAGAAAAAGAAGTTTGGCGTGGAATTGAAGAGGGCTTAGATGCAGTAATCGTTAACCCATGCGTAATTTTAGGTCCTGGTAACTGGAACGATAGTTCATTGACCTTGTTTAAAACGATGGAGAAAGGAGTTCGCTTCTACCCTCCTGGTGCAAATGCCATTGTAGATGCGAGAGATGTCGCAAGAATAATAGTTCAATTGATGCAATCAGAAATAGTATCTCAGCGTTATCTTTGCATTGGAAACAACCAGACTTTTAAAAAACTAATGGATGCTATTGCTGAAGAATTGGAGGTCAAAAAACCAACAACACCCGTAAAAAGGTGGATGGTCAATTCTGTTCGGAGAATTTTAGGGTTCATTTCAATATTTACCCAGAAACGATCTTCCGTCACGAGTGAAACCGTCAATAGTTTATTTTCTAATTATGCCTACGATGCGGGGAAGATACAGAAAGAATTGGGTTATAAATTCTATTCTCTTGAAGAAACAATTCAAAATGCTGTGAAAGGAAGAGTGAAATAGCACTTATTTTTATCGCCACGAATGGTTTTTCATTACACAGAGAAAAGTGAGGAAACACAAAGAGTACTGAGAGGAAAAGGTTTAATTTTCTAGTATTCTAACGGCACTACTACTATTTTAATAATATTCAAATTCTCTGAATCTCAAGATCATCAAAAAGCCTGTACTGACTTGTCTTGTAATCACCGATGAAATTAATTTACTCTTACTGTTGTAAATAATCTGAATATCTGTAGTGAAAACACCGTTTTTATAAATGTGTTTCTGCTCAAGATTCCCTAATTCATCGTATTCAAAAGTTATTTCTTCAGAGAAATCTTCTTGTTTATTCTTTTTCTTACGAATGGCAGAGATTAATCCTTTTTCATTGTATTCATACATAATTGTATAAACGTCATTGGTCATTTTCAAGCGTTCAACATGCTCAACGAGATAACCCATTTCATTGTAATTGAAAAATTCATCTAAATAAGGTAAGTCGTAACTGTTGTAACGTGTTCGTTTGGTTTGTAAACCAAAATCGAAGTACTCAAAATATTCTTTATTGAAAGTAATCGATTCAATCACTTGATGATTCTCATCTACAACTTCTCTTTTAAATTCTTCAGAAACAACTCTTCCCAAGGAATCATATTGAAAATAAATTGCTTGAAATCCATCTTGGTCAGATTTTAAATGAGCGGTAAGATTATTTTGAAGGTTATATTTGTACACATTTCTCACGGTATCTTTCGAACCATCATCCGGACACGTTTCTAAGGTTGAAATCAAATTTCCGTTTTGATCAAATTGATACAAATAAACGTACTCTGTTTCCCGCATGATGTCACGGTGTTTTTTATACGTATAATATCCGGTGAGTTGTTTAATTTTATTCTTGTGAATAAATTCACGGTTAAAAAAAGGCTTATCCGTGAAGGCTTTCCCCTCTTTATTATGGAGAACTTGCGCCGACAAAAGCATTGGAAATAAAAAAGAAAGAAGAAATATATTTTTCACATTACAAAGTAAATCAATTTTAGTACCGAATAAAACGTTTTTCAAGAAAGATTATTTTGTTGTATCTCCTCCCATTGCTGTGAAAACAGAATCTATCGGTTCCCAAAGCTCAATTTTATTTCCATCAGCATCCATTAAATGAACAAATTTACCGTATTCATAGCTTGTTATTTCATCTAGAATATTGACCCCATTCTCTTTCAATTGCTCGACCAACCCTTCAATATTTTGAACCCGATAGTTTATCATGAATTCTTTTTGAGAAGGCTCCATGTAATCCGTATCATCTTTAAAGACGCTCCAATTCAAGTAATTGATCTCTTCTGGGTTATGTGCATTTCTAAATTCTATCGGAGAACCGTATTCAGTCATCGCCATTCCAAGATTTTCTGCATACCATTCTCTTGTTGCTTTAGGATCTTTCGTTCTGAAAAAAATTCCTCCGATACCCGTTACTTTTGGTGTTTTTTTAGACATAGTTTTTAGTTTAATAAAGTCAATGCTTCGTCAATATTATTCGTTGGCAAGAGACATCTTCCTGCTTGACAAATATAAATCATCGTTTCGTTTTTCAGTGTTTTATCGGAAAAAATAGGAATTTCACTTTTTTTCTCCGTTCCTGCAAGAACAATCTTTGTTGAAATATTTTGTTGAATTTGAGCCGAAACTTCTTTTGCATTTGGCCCAGTAACGACTACTTCTTTTGGTTCAAAAATAAAGTTCGATAAAAGTACTGCCCAGTTGGAATAGCCCGAGCCATAATTCTCCATTCCATCGTACACATTACAAAGCATTTGTTCAGCCATCTTTTTGTAAGCTGGTTTATGAAAATAAATAGATAAATCAAACAGTACTTTCCCCATCACAGAATTACTCGAAGGCAAAACGGAATCATTGACTTCCATTTTTCGGGCAATTAACTGATGTTTATCATTGGTGTAAAAAAACATTCCTGAAGCGGAATCAAAAAAGTGTTGGAGCACAGATTGCGTTATCTTTTCGGATAGAATAAGCCAATCTTCATCCAATGTAATTGTATAAAGAGAAATAAAAGCTTCAATGCAATGTGCGTAATCATCTAAAAAACCATTGATTTTTTTCTGCTCAGAAAGTCGATATACAAACATTTCACCCTTCTTTTCTTCAAGTTGATTTTCTACCAACCATTTTGCATTTTTCAACGCCATGAACAAGTGCTTTTTATCCCCAAAAACAGCATAAGCATCACATAAACCTTTTAAAGTCATTGCATTCCAGGAAGTAATCTTTTTATTATCCAATCCTGGGCGAATTCTCTCGCTCCTAGCTTGTAAAAGTATTTCATTGATGCGAGACCAATCTTTTTCCAATGTTTCGATGGAACAATTTTTATCGTCACACCATTCTTTATCTGTTTTCCTTCTCAGCAGAATAGAATTCCCATCTTCCCAATAACCGCTTTTCCCGACTTCGTAGAACTCTGAAACCCATGAAAAATCTTCCGCAAGAATGGACTTTAATTCCTCTTCTGTCCAAACATAAAACTTACCTTCCACGCCTTCGCTATCAGCATCCAATGCCGCATAAAAAGCACCGTTCTCGTCCTGCATTTCTCTTTCTAACCAATCAATGGTTTGAAAAACGGTTCTTTTGTAGAGTGCTTTAGGAAATTGTTGATATGCTTTTGCATACAAAGAAATCAATTGACCATTGTCGTACAACATTTTCTCAAAATGGGGAACTTTCCACAACATATCTACAGCATAACGCGAGAAACCACCACCAATTTGATCGTATATTCCACCCAAAGCCATTTTATCCAAAGATAACTCAACATGATTCTGCACTGTATTCTGTTGAATATTATCTGTAGAATGCTGAATGTAATTTAAGAAAAAATCATAATTGGAAGGCAATGGAAACTTTGGCGCACGAGAATCTCCTCCTTCGTATCGGTCAAAATTTTTCGACCAGCGTTGAATCATTTCATTCAATTTCCCTTCTTCGAAAGTTGCTATTTCTGCTGTTTCAATCACTTGCTCACTGGCAACAATTCCTTCGAGCAAATTTTTCGCATAATCTTCAAATTTATCCAATTCATTGACAAAGGCATAATTCAATGATTTTAGAATGTGCATCCACTGTTCTTTCGGGAAATAAGTCCCTCCATATACCGGGCGACCATCTGGAAGCGTAAAACAATTCAATGGCCAACCACCTTTTTGAGTCATCAATTGTACCGCAGTCATATATACTTGATCTACATCTGGACGTTCTTCCCTATCCACTTTCACATTGATGAAAAATTTATTCATTAAAGTAGCAACTTCCAAATCTTCAAAACATTCGTGCTCCATCACGTGACACCAATGACAGGCGGAATATCCGACACTCACCAAAACCATTTTGTTTTCTTTTTTTGCACGCTCAAAAATATCGTCTGACCAAGCTACCCAATTCACGGGGTTATGCGCGTGTTGCAATAAATAAGGGGATGATTCTTTAATGAGTTCGTTGGTATATTCTTCCATGGAGTAAAGGTAGGGAAATTTGAATTTTATGTTCTACCCTATTTAAAAATATACCCAAAAAATCTCTAATTTATTTATTTATTTAATTTATGTAAGTTTAGTGTCTAAAAAGAATCCATATATCATGAAAACAATACTTATCATACTCACAAGTTTATTCTCCTTTTTAACACTCGCCCAAAACCCACCCATTCTTTGGCAAAAGAATATTGGTGGTAGTGGTAGTGATGGCCTAGCAAGGTTAGAAATCCCTAACAGTACTGATTATTTTCTCATAGGTGGTTCAAGTTCAGATATTTCTGGAGATAAAACAGAGGATTCAAGAGGTTTTAATGATATTTGGATTCTTAGAATGGATCAAAATCACACTATTCTTTGGGATAAAACCATTGGAGGAGATAGCACTGAAAGTACTATTAATTCACTTATTAAAGATTCTAAATTATATATTTTATGTACATCAAACTCATCTATTTCAGGAGAAAAAACAATCGCTCCTTTTAACACTGATGGCAGTCCGGACTTATGGCTTCTTTGCCTTGACCTTAACGGTACTGTTCTATGGCAAAACCAATATGGCGGTACAGAATACGATGGATATGCTGTAAACCACATGATAGAATTAACCAATGGAAATATACTTTTCGGCACAACATCAGATTCAGGTATTTCCGGAAATAAAACAGAAGCAAGTAATGGTAATCTTGACTATTGGGTTGTCGAAATTTCAAGTACAGATGGTTCAATAATTAACCAAAACACTATTGGTTCAGCAAGTCCTGATCATATTCGTCAATTATACCTCTCTCCGAACAATACTGTTATAATTACAGGGAAAGCTGACGAAGGGATTAATGGAGACAAAACAGATAATGGATTTGGGTTAAACGATGTATGGATTGTTGAAATTGACATGAATCTAAATGTATTACAAGACAAATGTTTTGGCGGTTCAGGTTCTGAAGGGTTTTTTGGCGGTTCCATCAATTTTATTGATGGATATTATTACCTAGATTAAAATGCTAATGCAAGTTTTTTTAGTAAAAAGTTTCCCTCAGATT
>CAYLWS010000068.1:0-16298 GCA_964387525.1 uncultured Fluviicola sp. | reverse complement strand
TACTATGTTTAACCTAGAAAATAAAAAACTTGCATTAGCTAGTTGAATCTACCTTATATAATCACATCCTCAATGTCAATCATTTCAGGAAATAAAACAGCACCTTACATGGGCAATTCTGGACCTTTTCCGGCTTTTGATTATTGGCTCATTAAAACGGATACTAATTTTAATATAATTTGGGACAAAACATACGGTGGTTTACATGAAGATAATGGTGGAGGTATCGCCTATCTATCTTACAATCGCTTATTACTCAACGGTTCTTCATCTTCTGTCCCTGGCGGCAATAAAACAGCCCTTAAGTATGGAGGGCTCGATGCTTGGCTCTTAATCATTGACACCTTGGGGGATATTATTGCGCAAGAAACATATGGAGGAGATCAGGATGACTACATTACACCCTCACCTACCTCAACAAATGGTGTTTTCTATATGTCTGGGAACTCACTAAGCGGTATTTCAGGTAACAAAACAGTCCCAACTAATGGAGGTTGGGATGCTTGGCTCATGGAAATAGATGCTTCTGGTTTTTTAAATACAGAAAGTATAGAAGGAGTTCAAACAACCATTTCTGTTTATCCAAACCCTTCAAATGGAAAAGTTAATTTAAAGTTTAACGATTTAGAAGAAGATGTATATATAACTTTCTATACCGTTGAGGGAAGAATTATTATGGAGGATAAAATCATTTCAAATTCTATTCATAAATCATATGATTTATCAACGGTTAATCAAGTTGTGTTTTACCAAGTGAAAGGTGAGAGAATTAATCATTCTGGAAGAATTGTAGTGAAGTAAAAATTAACATGAGCTTTTATAAATTTAAAATAAACCCATTCTAAATAAACTTTAGGCCGGGTTTGGTATTTTAAACCATTCGTACTTCATCCGAATCCAAATAAAGACAGAAATCATTTAGGTAAATAGATCGAATTGCTTCACCTTTTGGAGTCAACCAAAAATAAATACTTTTTTACGTACTCATTTACGTACTTTTTTAATTTATTTTAGTATCTTTGTAAAAAGGAACCGTATGAGAGTAGTCAATTATACAGACTTAAGGGTCAATTTAAAAAAATGGATGGACCTCGTAGTTAATGATGTTGAAGAATTAATCATTAAAAGAAAAAACAATAAAGATTTGGTTTTAATTTCTTTGGATGAATACAATTCATTGAAAGAAACGAGTTATTTATTATCCGGTAAAAATAGAGATGTTTTAATGCAGTCAATAAAAGAAGCTAAAACAGGGGATTCAAAAGAACATGGTTTAATTGAAGAATGAGAATAACTTGGACTAAAACAGCTTGGAAAGATTATATTTATTGGCAATCTACCGATAAGAAAAAGCTAAAAAGAATTAATCAGTTAATAAATGCAACTCTTAGAGAGCCTTTTGATGGCATTGGCAATCCAGAGTCGTTAAAATACGATTTGCAAGGATATTGGTCCAGAAGAATAGACGGAGAACATAGACTTGTATATTCCTTTGAAAACGATGTGTTAGAAATTATTGGATGTAGATACCATTATTAACCTCATCACTAAAAACTCTTTAAAAGAGTATTGAAAAGGTGTAATTTTATTTCCGCATTCTTTTATACAATTTGATCAAAATCATTAACCCAAAGGCAACGGCAAAGAAGCCAATTGTTCCTTTGATCCAGTTCATGGAATCTTTCAGAATGACAATAAAAACGATGGCTACCAAACAAAGTGTTGCCAATTCGTTCCAAAGACGTAAGGAGTTCGATTTCCATTTGTAAATGCCTTTTTTCATGTCCTGCATAATCCCTTGGGAAACGAAATGATAGAACAATAACAACGTGATGAAACCAAACTTAATAAACATCCAATCTTTTTCAAGAAGATATGGGTTTAAAAAAAGCATCCATGTTCCAAAAACAATGGTCAAAACCATCGCAGGTGTTGTAATAATCCACCACAAACGTTTTTCCATTATTTCAAATTGGTCGGTAAGAATTTGCTTTGCAACGGCTTCCTTTTCTTGCGCCTCAACGTGGTAAATAAATAAACGAATGATGTAAAAAAGTCCCGCAAACCAACTGACAACAAAAATAATATGAAGGGCTTTTACCGTATTGTAATCCATAGGGCAAATGTAGGTATTTTAGTGTGAATGGCACGAATATTTTTTTACCGGATTGGCTCAGGAATTTATGAATTAAAAATTAGTTGTGGTAATTTAAGCTCCATGTTCCTGTTCAAAAGTAATAACACAGAGTTCGCAAAGAAAATAAATGAATTGAACTTTATCCTCCTCCTTACTTTCACTGCACTAACGTTTGTTCTTCGAAAAGAATCTTCTCTCTCCTCCAAAGGAGGAAACTTAATCACTTATCAAAACAAAAAACTTTTCTACTCTGCTAAGCTTTGTGCTACCTCCATGTTATCTACGTATAAAACCAATATTAATTTTTGTACCTTTACAACAAAACCACTATACAACTATGGAATACATCTACATCGCTTTACTCATTGCTTTCTTTGTACTTTTAACCTCTTCTCCCATCATGCTTTTGATGTATTTTACGAATAAATCACAAAGAAAATACTTTAGACTGCTTGCTGAGAAATATCAACTCGAGCAAGAATTAGGAACAAAAACGATAATACGTGACTTTCCTTTGGTAAAAGGATACATCAATAAACGTTGGTTTTACATGGCCGCTACAACTGTAAACAGAGTGGATAGAAGTTTCTACAAATATCCTGTTCAAAATTTAAAACAACCGATGGTAAAGCTGAGTTTAGCCGCTCCGTCTTCCAACTATTCTTCTTTTAGACTAGATTCAATTAAAGCCATTGCTAAAAAAGACCGTGTTTCAATGGTCGATTTTGGAGAATACTTTGAAATATCCACCGAACCTCAGCATGTGCAAAGAAGCTTTTTGAGTTCAAAAATTCGAAAAAAGTGCATTGAATATTGTGAAGAGTATAGAGATCTACATCTTAGTATTTACGAAAATGAATTAATTGCTTTTTTTCCTAAAGAATTAAGCAGAGAAGAAAGATACCAAGAAGTTGTATTACTTGTCGAAATTATGGATTTGATTGCTGTAGAAATTTCAGAAGAATAAATGACTAAAAAAAAACGGATACTATGAATAGGTATCCGTTTTTTTAGCAAAAATCCAAGTGAATTTATTCTTTTTGTGAAAGTTCCCAATTTTCATTCGATAACATATCACTAAAAACTTTCTCGAACACTAAAATTGATTTCGGAAAATCATATCTTCGGCGAACTGTTTTTCTTTTTCCATTCAAAACAATAGAAGTTGTTGTTGAAGGTAAATCAGTTATCCCTTCATTATCATATACATCTTTCAAATTCAAATACTCAATTTCTTTAGCTGTAGCAATAAATTTCAGCATTTTATCATAACTAATTACTGTAAAGTATTCACCTTCTAAATCAACGTTGTGTGAACCTTTATAGCTAACGTAGCCACTTTTATAGATATTGATTGTATAAACGGGACAGGTTCCAAAACAAAACCCTTTATTAATGGATGCAAAAAGGGAATCTTCTTCCGAAAGTTTAGAAAATTGAGTTTCATTTTCAAAAAGAACTTTACTTTGTTTATCACCTAAAGAGACTTCTTCAGCGTTCTCAACACTTTTCTTTTGTGTCGAACAAGCAAATAAAAATAAAACAGATACAATAGGGAGTAAAATATATTTCATGGTTTTTTGTTTAAAATTAATGATTTTATCACTATAATTTCAAAAATGCTGCCAAAATTGACTGAAAGGAGCTTTTTTAAGTGTAAACCGTTTCCCATCCTCTTTTTTCGAGCACATTTTGAAGCGTAACTAACTCTTTGGCTTGGGAGATTACATGTTGAATATTTTTAAACTCTACTTTATTCCCATGAATAATTGGCTTTAAGTCAAAAGGAAAAGAAATACCTTCATCCAATTGATATTTTTCAGAGAAAGTCACCCATTTTTGCAATAATTGCACGCTTTCGTTATCCGTTAATCTAAAATCAGTAGCTTTTATTGAACAATAAAATTGGATAGATTCTTTTGCCCTGGTCAATAGAACATTTAACCTCTTGCGACCAGAAACTCTATTCATTGGTCCAAAGCGCATAAAAAATTCTCCATCTTCATTCTTGCCATACCCAAAACTAATGAGTAAATGACCGCATTCATCTCCTTGAACATTTTCCAAAGATTTAAAAAAGCCAATGTTATTCTCTAAGTTCTCTTGAAATCTATTCTTCGAGTTTTCAGAAAGTTTATCCCAAATGCAATTCAATTGTTCTTCTGAAAATGCAACGACACCAATTGATTCACCCTTTTGAAGAAATTCCTCAATTTGTAGAGCAATGGCCTTAGCTTCGATGGAATTCTTTCGATGAATAAATTTCCCCGATGGAATAAAATGATGTTGAATAGGTGTTGAATGTTTAAACGAAGGAAAAACATTGAGTTCATTTTCGTAAAAATATTTATTTGAAAAAGCGACTAAATCTGGATGTAAACTTCGGTAATGGTGTTTTAGTTTCACTTTCGGAAAATGATAATTCGCCTGATGTAATAAATCAATCACCTCGTCTTCACCTTTCTTAAAATAAGAAGTCGGTCCCATTTGATGTTCATCGCCAGCAATTAATATTTGCTTACTTCGCTGTATTGTACCTAAAGCATTTTGCAATGGAATCTGACTTGCCTCATCAAATATTGCCAAGTCAAACAAGCCTGTTTCCAGCGGAAAACATTTGGCTAATTGTGTGGGATTACTCAGCCAAATTGGCTTCAATAATTCGATCCAAATTCGTGCTTCAGAATTGTACAATTCCCTTAAAGATGGATGACTTCTTGTTTTGTTAAATTCTTTGATTAAAATTGATTTTCCTTTCCTCAGAATAACCTTCTTTTCCTTGTCCGTTTTACTCAGTTTATGAGCAGGAGTTTGCAACAATAAAGTGTATTCATCAAATTTATTTTTAACCTTCTTTTCAATCTCGCTAGACATCTGAAATGCTTCCACCTTTTCTTGTCGAATTACTTCATCAATCTTTTGTTTGAGTTGCACCATTTTGAAATCAGAAAACGCAGGGAATTGTTCTTTAAACTTCACCCAGTTACTTTTCAATACTTGCCCGAAAAAATGTTCCTTTGTTTTTGAAATCTTCATCAATTCCATGTAAGAAGAGTTCAAAAAATTCAACTTACTTTTTACGGGAAGAATACTTTCAATATCCCTACTTAACTCCACTAAATACAATTGAATATTTGTTGCATCATCAAAACTAAAATACGTTCTGAAATCAGAAAAAATAGATTGTATTTCTGTATGTAAATCTGTTAATTCAAGCCTAACATCCATCGGTGTTTTCTCCAATTCCACCCATTGATCTGAATTGAATTGAGTAATCGTTCTGTAGATAGAATCCACTTCAGTTTCAGGTGAATTGATGTTTATTTCGCAAAAATCAATCGTAATTTTAGAAAATTGATTCAGTTTATCTATTTCTACAATATGTTCTAGAAGAATTTCAGAAGCGTTTTTTATAGAAATCGTTGATAATTCTTTCCATCTTCGTGAAGCTTTTCGTAAAGCGAAAAAACCTTTTGAGTTAAATACATCGAGTAAGAATTTCGTTTCCGTTTCCGAAGGGATTTGTTTCCAATGAGATCGATTAGCATTTATTAAATCAACTTCCTTTTTTAACTTTAAGTACTTTTTACGAAGACTTAAAAAACGTTTTTGAGGACGAGAATTCACTTTTAAAATGGAAACGTAATTCTTGTATATTTCATTCTCATACACTTGGCAATTTATCGCCAACTTCATCACTTTTCTCAATTCATCAAAAGTTGAAAATGGAATTTGTTTATTTATTCGATGAATACTTTTTAGCCATTTATTTACCTTGGTATCTATCTTTAAAAAGAGATCGCTTTTAAGAAAATCGGGTTGAATAAAAGCAATTGAATTCTTTGACTCATTTGCGAAAACCCCTTCAATATTGTCTTCATATTTCAGGGCATTATTCAGAGAAGGCACTTGACTAGAAAAGTTTGTTTTTTCCCAACCTTTAAACTGTTCTGAAATGTTCTGAAATTCTGAAAAAGAAACACCTCCAATCAATTCTTTTTGACGCAATAAATCCAACGACATTTGAAGGTGATCTTCGTATTGTTTTGAAAGACCTAGAACAACTTGATTGATCGGTTCGAACGAATCAAAATAATCCCAAGTCTTTTTCATTTCTTGAATAAATGTATGACTCAAATGATCTGACGTAGCAATGAAACACAATTTATCCAATTGAAAAGAACTGAGTTTTTTCACCAATACTTCTAGCGCTACTCTTTTTTCAGAAACAACAATTGTAGTTGCTCCGTTGATTAAATTATTGGCTAAAACATTCGTTAAAACTTGTGATTTACCAGTTCCCGGAGGACCTTGAACGACACAATTATCAGCTCTTAATACTTCAAGAACTTTTTCGTGATCGACATCCGAAGGAAGAAGTCGCAGAGAAGACAAGTCAACCGATGGTTCGACCATTTTAGTCGAATTCCCCAATAAAGTTTTCACATTAGGATGTAGTTCGTCGCACTTCATCAAATCTTCCAATTCCTTGATAATTTGAAATCGATGGTGATGGAAGTTCCCTATGAATTGTCTTTTACTTGAAATATTGACTAAATCAATGGAATGTAAAAACTCATAAAACGTTTCAATTTCATCAAAATCTGGCAATTCTTTTTCTAGCGTATGAACAATGAAGTTCAGTAAAAAAGGATTAACAAACCATTCGTCTTCTTCGACAGAAAAAGAAATTTGTTTCTTCAATTTATCAATAGAATAATCCAGTGAATGAAGAATAATGGGTGCTTGAACTTCTCTTTTTTCAAAAGTAAAAGTTACGATTCCTGATGACCTTGACAAGATGTTCACTCCTGTCTCTTTCTTAAACTTCTTTGTTTCTCGAAGAATTATAGCGGGGAATTCATCGAGAGGAAACAATAATTCATTTGAATAATGTAATTTTTTATTTTCTACGGAAGCATGAATGAGTACATCATTTGCATTGAAGTGTGTACTTTCTTGTAGAAAATCATTAATTCTATGTTTAATCTCTGTTGACAAGGGCTTAAAGATAAGAATTCTAAGGTAGAGTAATTCACTTTATTATTCAAGATTTTATTTTATCTTTTTTCCAATTCATTGTTTATTATTAATTCTCTATTTAAACACATGTGACTGTACTTTATTTTCTACTTTCAGAACACCGTATCTCAACTTATATTTTTAGTACATTTGTGGAAGACAATAATTATACTCGATCGTAAAATGAATTCGGAGAACATGCCAAGCTATTTTGACTACGTGCTCCTTATTGAATACAAAATAATATGAATTACAGTAAATTTGCCGTAATCGGTGTTGGAAAATATGGAGCATCAATTGCCCGACGTTTGGCTGATAAAGGAGCTCAAGTATTTGCTTTTGATCCAAACGAAGAAAAAATTGACAACATTAAAGATGATGTCGCTTTTGGAGTAACACTTGATGCAACTGACTTTCGTGCTTTAAAGTCTCAAAACATTGATGAAATGGATGCTGTTGTTGTTTCCATCGGTGAAAATTTTGAAGCAACCATTCTAACATGTGTTCATTTATTGGACTTAGGCGTGAAAAGAATTATTGCACGTGCCAGTGGAGATCACCAGCGATTGATTTTAGAAAAAATTGGGGTTACTGAAATTTTAACACCAGAGAAAGAGGTTGCCGACGCGGTAAGAGAAAAACTTATTAATCCAGACATTATTTCTTTCTTTTCATTGCCAGATGATCATGAAATTGCTGAAATTCGTGCACCAAAAGGTTGCGTTGGAAGAACAATTGATTCCGTAGGTTTTAGAAATAAGTATGAGATGACCTTGATTACAATTAAAAGAATTTTTTGTGTCACACGAAAAGGGGAAGATTGTACAGAACAACATATTATTGGTGTTCCAAAAAGTGAAACAGTAATCAATGAAAAAGATACACTTGTTGTGTTTGGTGCTGCAAAAAGCGTAGAACGATTTATAGAAATCAACCAATCATTGTAAAATGTACATTGTTACAGGCGTATCAAGAGGTTTAGGCAAGGCACTCGTCCAACAATTACTCAATCAAGGTGAGAAAGTAATTGGAGTTGGTCGAAATTCCGATTTTGTACATGAAAATTTTACTTTTCACACGTGTGACTTGAGTTCACATGAAGACGTTAACCAACTGGAATTTGAATCTTTTAATGAACCTGTTACACTTATAAATAACGCAGGTATAATTGGAGAAATCAATCGTATTTCTACAAAAGAAGAACATGATTTATCCAAAACTCTTCAAGTAAACACAATTGCACCTTTTGAGATTTTGTCAAAGATTTACACAAATCTGACAAATAAAAATGATTTCACTTTAGTAAATATTAGTTCCGGAGCGGCAAAAAGAGCCATTCCATCGTGGTCATCCTATTGTGCTTCTAAAGCTGCTTTAAACATGCTCACTGAAAATTTCTTTTTGGAAGAAAGAGAATTGGGTTTTTCACCTAAAGTTTACGTTATTTCTCCGGGTGTAATTGATACCGATATGCAAACGGAGATTCGCTCTTCTGATCCAGTTAATTTTTCTTCTCATCGAAATTTTGTAAGTCTAAAAGAAAAAGGGGAATTGTTCTCCACAGATGAAGCCGCAAACATTTTATTGGACTTATTAAAACAACCTTATCGAGAAGAGCTGTTTATTGACCTTAGAAATATCTAGCAGATAAATCAATAACTCTTACCCTTTAAACTTACTGCTCCCCGATTCATACATATAATTTGTTAATCTGTAAGCAATAGAGTATATTGTGCGTCAGAACTATTTAAATATCTCAAACTATGAAAAAACAGCTCCTTTCATTGGTGGCCTTTGCCTTAATGACTACTACATTTTACGCTCAAGAAAATACTATTGATTACACAAATGTACGTGATGGTGAATCAGTAGAATACTGTACACAACATAAAAAGAAAGCAGATTATCTTACTACACACCCTGAAGCACATCAATTAATACTTGACGAAGAAATTATCCGTCAAAACGAAATTTTAAATCAAAACACACCTAAAGCAACTATTTTATATATTCCTATTGTATTTCACGTACTTCATGCTGGTGGTGAAGAGAATGTTTCTAATGAACAAATTCTAGATGCTTTCAATATCTTGAATAGAGATTTTGCTCGTATGAACCCTGATGCAAACAATGTTGTAGCAGCTTTCCAAGGAGTTCCTGCTAATGTTGATATTCAATTTCGTTTAGCAACTATTGCTCCTGATGGGACATGCTTTGGTGGTATAACTCGAACAAATACTCAAACAACTTTTAATGGTGCAAACGGATCAACGCAAGTAACAGCAGTTAAGAATGGGAATAATGTTTTCCAAGGAAACTGGTCTGGAGATAAATATTTAAATATTTTTATTGTTGATGATGCTGGTGGTGCTGCAGGATACACAACAACTCCTAACAACTTTTGGACGAGTAACAATATGAATAACGGCATATGGTTATTACACAATTACTTAGGGTCTATTGGTACTTCGAACACTTTCTCAAGTCGCGCATTGACACATGAGTGTGGACATTGGTTAAACTTAGAACATGTATGGGGGCCGAATAATAACCCTGGTAATGCTTCAAGTTGTAATGACGATGATGGTATTAGTGATACTCCAGATTGTATTGGTTTAACTTCATGTTCATTAACGGCGAACTCCTGTTCTGGAGATAATGCATATTGGGGATTTAACCAAATAGACAATGCGGAAAACTACATGGATTATTCTTATTGTTCTAAAATGTATACTCCTGGCCAAGTTACCAGAATGAGAAATGGTTTACAATCAAGTGTTGGTGGAAGAAACAATGTAATGTCAGCTTCTAATCTTACTGCGACTGGCGCAAATGGCAACACCTACTTATGCAAAGCTGAATTTTCAGCAGATAAAACATCTATTTGTTCTGGAGGTCAGATTACATTCTCAGATGAATCTTTTAATGCAGTCAATGGTTGGACATGGACATTTACTGGAGGAATACCTTCTTCATCGACTTCTCAAAACCCAACAGTTACATATTCGACACCTGGTCTTTATCAAGTAAAGCTAACTGCAACTGATGGAACAAACAATGACGACGAAATAAAAGCGAGCTACATTCGTGTTTTACCCGATGGTTCTACACTTCCATTGTTAGAAGATTTTGAATCGTATTCTACGCTTAACAATATCGTTGAATGGGAAGTTGTAAACCAAGAAGGGATAGGTTTTGAAATTGCTTCTACAGGTTTAAATAGTTCAAAATCAGCTAAAATAATGAACTTCACACAAGCTCCAGGTCCAAAAGATGAACTCATAAGTACTCCAATTGATTTAAGCGGTATTTCTGGAACAATGACTCTTAGCTTTAGGTATGCGCATAAACGTAAAGTATCTATTGATGATGATTGGTTAAAAGTATTTGTAACAAATAATTGTGGCGATGGATGGGCGTTAAGAAAATCTTTACACGGTCAAATCCTTTCTTCAGAAATTGTAACATCTTCTTTTGTCCCAACTTCTGAATCAGATTGGAAAACTATTCACATGACAAATATAACAAGTACATATTGGGTTGATAACTTCCGTTTTAAATTTGAATTTGAAGCTGGTGGTGGTAATAACATGTACATTGATAACATTAACATTTATCAAGGCACGCCTTCTGATGATTTAATAGCTGGACTTTCTGACAATGAAATAATCAATGATTTATCATTATATCCAAACCCAACGGAAGATGAACTTAACGTTCAGTTCTCTGTTAAAACGGCTCAAGAAGTAAATGTTCAAATTCAGAATCTTTCTGGACAAGTATTGAAAAGCCACCTCATTAACGCAAACTCTGGTTCAAACCTTGTGTTTATGAATACTGCAGACTTGTCATCTGGTGTATATTTTATGCAAATAAATGCAGGTGGTTCAATTCAAACAATTCAATTTATCATTAAATAAACATTCATCTATAAACGAGTGTTGGTTTTAGTTCAACACTCGCATTACTTTTATTCAACAAAACATGAAGATAATTTTAAGTTTAGTCAGTCTATTTTTATTTCTCCAATTCTCTAATGCGCAAGAATTAAATATTGAAGACTGGTGTCATTCTTCTCACAAGATGAATGAATTGTATGCTAATCCTGCATACATTCAACAATTGAATGAAGATGAACTTATACGTCAAGCAGAAGAGGTATCACCGCTCATTCAACCAAAAGGAATCATTTATAAAATCCCTGTTGTTTTTCATGTACTGCATAATGGTGGTCCCGAAAATGTTGAAGTAACACAAATAATGAATGCTCTAGAGGTAATCAATAGAGATTTTAGAGCTCAAAATGCTGATACGGCAAGTGTTATTGCTATTTTCAAACCTATTATTGGAGATGTCGAAATTGAATTTGTCTTAGCTACAAAAGCTCCCAATGGAGAGTGTTTCCGTGGATATACACGCACTCAATCAGCACTGACATCACAAGGCGATGATGGTTACGCTCAAGTAGACGCTGTGAGAAATGGGAATAATGTATTTCAAGGAAACTGGCCGAGTAATAAATACTTGAATGTTTATGTAATTCAGAATGCAGGTGGTGCAGGTGGATACACTAATTATCCTAGTAACTTTGGCGGTGTTGATATGTCTAACGGTATCTGGATTCTTCACACTCAGTTTGGGGAAATTGGAACATCCGGATTATCCGCTGGCAGATCATTAACACACGAATGTGGGCACTGGTTAAATTTAAGACATACTTGGGGAAACTCTAACACACCAGGTATTGCTTCTAACTGCTTGGAGGATGACCAAATCAACGATACTCCAAATACTAGAGGAGCATCTGGTGGATGTAACTTAAATGAAAATGCTTGTGGACCTATTGCGAATACTCAAAACTATATGGATTATGCTTTGTCTTGCCAATCCATGTTTACTCAAGGACAAGTAACTCGAATGAGAACAGCGATTCAGTCAGGTGTTGGAGGTCGAAATAACCTTTGGACAGCACAAAACTTGATCGATACAGGAGCCGATAATAATCCAGTTTTATGTACAGCAGATTTTTCAGCAGATCGAACTTCGGTATGCGCTGGTTCTACCGTCACTTTTACAGATGACTCTTACAATTTTGTGAACGGATGGACATGGACATTTGCCGGAGGAAATCCTGCAAATTCATCAAGTCAGAATCCAACTGTAACTTATAACATTCCAGGATTATATCAAGTTACGTTGAATGCAACCGATGGAAGTAGTAATGACACTGAAGTTAAAACAAGTTACATTCGAGTTTTACCTGATGGTTCGGCAATACCATTCTTTGAAAGTTTTGAATCTTTTACAACCTTAACAAACATTGATGAGTGGGAAATTAGAAACGACAGTGGAAATGCTTTCGAGTTGACATCATCGACAGGGTTGAATAGTTCTAAATCTGCTCGTTTAAGAAACTACAACCAACCTGAAGGAACTTTCGACGAATTAATTTGTGCACCAATAGATTTATCTACAGTTACTGGCTCAATGACTTTGAGTTTTAGATATGCTTACAAAAGAAGAACATCTATTGATGATGATTGGTTGAAAGTATACATTACAAATACTTGTGGGCAAAGTTGGGCTTTAAGAAAAAGTATTCATGGACAAATACTCAACACTGACATTCAAAATTCATCTTTCGTTCCTACATCAGAATCAGATTGGACAACGATACATATGACAAACATTACAAGTGCATATTGGGTAGATAATTTCCGTTACAAATTTCAATTTAAAGGTGGAGGAGGTAACAATTTCTATCTAGACAACATCAATATTTATGAAGGTAGTCCAAGTGATGATATTGTTGCGGTTGATGAGTTATCTAACATCGAGCAGTTAAATGTTTACCCTAATCCAGCAGATAATGAACTAAATGTTGCATTTACAACAAAAGACGCTGGTACTACCTTAATTACAATAACAAGTGTTACAGGACAGTATATTCAATCGCATACCATAAATGCACAGATAGGGTCTAACCTTGTATTGATGGACACAAAAGAATTAGATAGTGGTGTATATTTTATGCAAATCACCGTAAATGGTACTAGTAAAACAACACAGTTTGTTGTGAAATAACTTGAATATGAAAGCTAAAAATTGTTGCAGCTCATTTATTTTGTTTAAGTTTATAGTCTAACAATAAATAACACTGTTATGAAAAGAACAATTTTATTTGCCTTCGCAATGGCTTTAGGAAACCTCTGTAACGCCCAAAATAATGGGGGGGGGGCGTAGTTTAACTTCCGTTATAGAACCATCTCATTCGAGAGGATATATCTGTTGGAATTCTATTCCAAATGTAAAATATGAGGTGAAATTACTACAAAAAGATTCACTTGGCAATTATTATCAAGTAGGGCAAAAAACAACTACTAATAATTACGCCCGATTGCTGAAAGAAAATTATACTGATACTAAAGGACTATACTACTCTATCGTAGCTTATGATGCCAATAATGGTTCTATAGTTCAGGAAAGTGATGCGCAAACATATATAATTGGTGGAGGGAATGGATACACTGAGTTATGCACAAATACTTGTAATGGTTCTTCCTATTCTTGGATGTTAAAAATAAGCGAAAGTGATTATGGTAACACTAGAATGAGTGTCCATAATGGTTATCAATCCATCAATCAAGAACTTGATATTGTAATACCTTTTTATCAAGCATTTAATACAACTTCTCTTTCTAGTTATTCACCTTTACACCCATACTCAATTATAACAGATAATGGTCCAACGGGAGCTCCTATCTATTTATATAAGCGAATACCTATAAACTCTAATACACCTGGTGGTCCATTTTTTGATAAAAACAACAATCTAGTCGCTAATGGTTTTTTACTTGAAAAAAAAGCTGATCAATTTGAGCTTATGATTTCAAGTCTTGCAAGTGGAAATCCTGGTAATGAGATGTGCTTGGTCAATAATATTACACAGGGTGGTGCATGGATGAATTGGTACAATACATATGTTGACTTAAATACACTTTCTCAACCGTCTTATGAATACTCTTATTTCACTATCAACGAACCAGCAGGTCTTGAGTGTGATAACTCTAGTAGTTCTAGTAACATAAACAACGATAATCAAATAATTGAAAATCTAGCAGGCTGCCCATTCGATTCTGTTCCAATTTCGTCTTATTTTAACTGCGTTTTATGTGACGACCCTAACTATGACCCTGATCCTATGTTAGATGTCCTACCATGTCCTGATATTATAGGTTTCATGGTTTATCAAATTAATCAAGCTTCTGATACTATTATTATTCATTCAGAGAATGAAGCAATTGATATAAGTTGCTTGAACAATTTAACCACAGGTTTATACCAATTTTTAATCTATAAAAGTAATGGTTCGATTATCCCTCTCACTTTTGAACAAAAAATAAATAGAAATAATTTAAAAAATTATGTTAATTTAACTTTAAGACCAACTATTATTACTAATAATGAATTGAAAATTAATATTAGCTCAAAAAAAATCTAACCGCAAATATAATTATCCAATCTTTAGATGGTCAAATATATTATAATGAAGAGATTCAAATCAAAGAAACAATTGACACACCAAAAACTTTTATTGTTGACATTTCAAACTTTCCATATAATCAGTTAAAAGTAAACTTGATATTCGAGGATGGTAGCATCATTCAAAAAACTGCAATAAAAGTCAATTAACAACCAACAAAAATCCATATATCATGAAAACAATACTTATCATACTCGCGAGTTTATTTACTTTTTTAACACTCGCCCAAAACCCACCCACTCTTTGGCAAAAGAACATTGGTGGTAGTGGAAATGAAGGATTATTCCCGTTAAAAATACCCAACAGTACTGACTATTTTTTAATCGGGTATTCTGACTCGGACATTTCTGGTGATAAAACTGAAATTTCAAGAGGTTTCACAGATATATGGATTCTTCGTCTGGATCAAACTCATACTATTTTATGGGATAAAACTATTGGGGGTGATGGTTTTGAATGGTTTGAAGATGCAAAAATTTATAACGACACTTTATATGTTATTGCAAGATCCAATTCCAATATCTCCGGAGAAAAAACAATGATGTCTTTTGGCGGTTATGATAATTGGCTGATTTCTTTAGACTTGTCTGGCAATATATTATGGCAAAATCAATATGGTGGTAGTAACAATGAATCTAAAGCTAAAATTGTATTCAACGCAAATAATAACTTAATAATTGGCTCAACTTCTGACTCTAATATATCTGGTAATAAAACCGAAAACTCTATTGGTCAATCGGATATATGGATGTTAGAATGTAACACTTCTGACGGCTCAATTATTAATCAAAATACAATTGGTTCATCTAACAAAGATGATTTTAAGAATCTTATTATTGATAACAACTTCATTCATCTACTATGTCAATCAGAAGTTGGTATTAGTGGAGATAAAACAGATGTTGGATATGGTAGTTTTGATGTTTGGCTAATTAAAATCGATTTAAACTTAAATGTTCTACAGGACAAATGTTTTGGAGGTACGGGCGATGAAAATAATTTAGGCGGTTCTTTCATTCTGAATAATAACTTTTTATATATTGTTGCATCATCAAGTTCCATAGCTTCCGGCAACAAAACAGCACCCTATTGGGATAGTTATGACGCCTTTGATCGAAATGATGTATGGATTTTAAAAATTGATAATAACTACTCTCTAATATGGGATAAATCTTTTGGAGGAAATGCTGATGACTATGGCGTTTCTATTCATTCTCAAACTCAAAATAGATTTGTTATTTCTAGTAACTCTGAATCAATAAATAATGGTAACAAAACTGCTCCAAAGTACGGCAATTTTGATGTCTGGCTAATTATTGTTGATTCATTGGGTGCTGAAATTGTGCAAGAATCTTATGGCGGCACATTAAACGATTATGGAGGAACTTATTTTTCCTCTCCTAATTCAATATATTTTAGTAGCTTTTCTAATAGTGGCATTTCAGGCAACAAAACTGTTCCTACCAACGGAGGTTCTGATGCTTGGCTCATGGAGATAGATGCTTCCGGTTTTTTAAATACAGAAAGCATAGAAGGTGTTAATAGGTAGATTCAACTAGCTAATGCAAGTTTTTTATTTTCTAGGTTAAACATAGT
>CAYLWS010000067.1:0-16500 GCA_964387525.1 uncultured Fluviicola sp. | reverse complement strand
CTTTTAGATAATTATAAAAAAAATGCAGATTACTGGAAATTAGGAAGGATTGATAGTGCAGGATTTGAACAAGTGAAAATGTCAGTAGAACCTGATGTTATGAGTGTTTACGAAGAAATCAAACGGTTTCATTCTTTAGGTTTGTCCACCTCTGTTGAAATAAATCAACTTGCAGATGATAATTTATTAAAACAAGAAGCTTTTCGATTATCTTTGTGGTCTAAATTTGAAGAAAATGTCTGATATTTTTGATAAACTGAAGGTACAGTTGGATTTGCAGAAATGGCCAAGTGTGTATATGTTTTTGTTTATTTCACCAAATAACCCTGAAACTTTATCGAAAGTTACATCGATGTTTGATGATAGTGCCGAAGTTGTTTTGAAAGAATCAAAAAATGGTCGTTTTGTCAGTGTTAGAGCAAAAGAATTAATGATGGACGTTGATTCGATTATTGCTAAGTATGAAAAAGTGGCGAAAGTCAAAGGTGTAATTGCAATGTAATATGGTATTAGTAGGGTTTTCTTTTGGAGATGTTTTAATTGGGATGCTGTGGGTGTCTTTGGTGATTTTAGTCGTCTATATTTTTTATAAATGGTTACTGAATAGGTTGAGTAAAGATGCAATACAGCATCAGAATTACTGTGTATTGTCAATCATTGAAAATAACCCAGCTTCTGGTGAAATTGTTTTTTACTACACTTCAAACGAGGTGAAAAATGTGAAAATTCTAATTTTAGACAGTCAAATGAATGATTTCTTGGAGGTTTCAAATGAAGAATGCTCTAAGGGAGGGAATATTGTCCGCTTTGATTCAACAAGAATCCCGAACGGTGATTATTTTTATGGATTAATCGCTGAGAATCAAAAAAACGTTAAAAAGATGACCGTTATAAATGGTTAGCATGACAATAAGTCGTGAATTTTTTCTTGGCAAAATTATTGTCAATTAAATTTTACAATTAATTTAGTGCAAAATTAAAAACAAAAAATATTAAATAAAAAATAAAGTTATGGCAGTTGAAATTACAGACGCAAATTTTGAAGAGTTAGTATTGAAATCAGATAAACCAGTTGTGGTTGATTTCTGGGCAGCATGGTGTGGGCCTTGTAGAATGATAGGACCAATCATTGATGAAATGCATGGTGAATACGAAGGGAAAGCAGTTATTGCTAAAGTGAATGTTGATGAAAACCCAGGTGTATCAGCTAAGTTTGGCGTTAGAAATATCCCAACAGTGTTGTTTATTAAAAACGGTGAAGTTGCTGATAAGTCTGTTGGCGCAGTACCTAAAGCTCAATTGACTGAGAAATTGAATGCATTATTGTAGTCAATTACAAATAAAGAAAATATGAAAAGCATCCGAAAGGATGCTTTTTTTTTGCCTATATAATCTCGAAGAATTCTCTAAATAGTAGTACCTTTGCATGATTAAAAAATACAGAGATGAAATCAATAATGAAAAGATTGAAGTATTACGGCGTGGGATTCGGTTTCGGGATTCTTTTTGTCGTTTTTTTCTTTCAAAATAGAGGGTGTTCTTGGTTGCCTTCCAATCGTGTTAAGAATACTATTTTAGATAGAGTTTTGGTGATTGATCAAGATACCGAAAAAGAAATGTTGAAAATGAACCTTTCTACAGATGATGTTGTTCAAGTGTTGAATGATGGAGATATTCTTTTTGGAGACAGTGACAAAAACCGAGAGCACAAATGCTATATCATAGAGAAAGAAGGAGTGACGTACGCGTTTACCTTGCCTGCAGAAAGTTTTATTTCTCAAGTTTTTGTAGATGTTAAAAAAGAAATTAAATCTACATCAATAAAAGGAAAAGGAAAATTAATTCATTTCCCAATGGACGACAATCTCGTTTATGTGGATACAAATAGCGTATTGGGTTGTCAACAGAAAGAATTAGGATTGGAGAATCCGCAAGAGATTCTAAAGTCATTGATTGAAAATGGAAAAATAGATTTTGAGAAATCAGATCTATCAATTAGACCGAAAGCAGAACATTTTATTCAATTTGAATATAAAGGGAGAAATATAGGGGCAAATTTTATCTGGTACAAAGATAAATTGAACTTGACTGCTTTTGAATTTGAAGGAAATGAAAAATGTTTATCACATAACAAAGAAGAATGAACAACCGGAATGTGAATAAAAAAATGATATTCATGTTCCTTATAATCAATGTTTTTTTATTTTTGATACTATGAAATTTACTGCTGAGCAAATTGCTGGATTATTAGAAGGAACAATTGAAGGAAACTCTTCTGTAGAAGTTAGCGCATTGGCTAAAATTGAAGAAGGCTTTTCGGGAGCTCTTTCGTTTTTAGGTAATCCGAAATATGAAGAGTTTATTTACGACACTGAATCAAGTGTATGCATTGTGAATAAAACCTTTGAGCCATCTAAAAGTCTTCCAGAAACATTGACAATAATTAAAGTGGAAGATGCTTATGCATGCTTTGGTAAATTACTAGAGTTATACGACTCAATGACAAAAGAAGAGCCTCGAATAGAGCAACCTTCCTTTGTGAGTGATTCTGCGAAAATTGGATCAGATATTTACCTCGGTGCACATGCTTATATTGGAAAAGATAGCGTAATAGGTGATAATGTTGCAATTTTCCCAAACGTTACTATTGCAAATAACGTTACAGTTGGTAATGGGACAATTATTTATCCGGGAGCAACCATTTATCGTGATTGTGTGATTGGTGAAAATTGTATTATTCATGCAGGTGCTGTAATTGGTGCGGATGGATTTGGTTTTAACCCTGACGAAAAAGGAGTTTTTCAAAAAATACCCCAAATTGGGAATGTTGTTTTGGAAGACAATGTAGATGTTGGTGCTAATTCAACAATTGATAGAGCAACAATGGGAAGTACAATTATTCGCAAAGGTGCAAAAATTGATAATTTAGTTCAAATTGGACACAATGTTGAAGTAGGAGTGAATTCTGCAATGGCTGCTCAGGTTGGAATAGCTGGTTCGTGTAAAATTGGAAACAATGTGCTTATCGGTGGTCAAGTAGGGTTGGCTGGACATTTGAAAGTAGGAGATCAGGTTATGATCGCTGCTCAATCAGGTGTTGTTGGAGATTTGAAAGAAAAGAAAACATATATGGGGTCACCTGCATATGAAAGTACAGATTATAAGAAATCATATTTAGGTTTTAGAAGATTGCCGCGTATTTTAACAAGGCTGCAAACGCTAGAACAACAGATAAAAGAATTAATTAAAGAGAAATAACCAATGGCTGAAATGCAAAGAACGCTTGCGAAAGCGATTAAATTAAATGGAATCGGTTTACATACGGGAGAAAAAGTAAACCTTGAAATTGTTCCAGCAAAAGAAAATCATGGCTATAAATTTCAACGAGTTGATCTTGAAGGAGAGCCTACGGTAAAAGCTGATTGTGACTTAGTAGTTGCAACAGATCGTGGAACTACATTGGAACAAAATGGTGCAAGAGTTTACACAACAGAGCACATTTTGGCAGCACTTTATGGTTGTCAAGTTGATAATGTTTTGATTAAAATTGATGGACCTGAGGTGCCGATCATGGATGGAAGTTCAATGTTGTTTGTGGAGGCAATAGAAAATGCTGGCTACGAAGAACAAAATAAAGAAAGAATTTATTTAGAACTTGATGAGAATATTAAGTGGGAAGATTTAGATAAAGGCATTGAGTTTTTAGCTATTCCAGATGATCACTATCGAATGACGGTAATGGTGGATTATAACTCTCCTGTTCTTGGAACGCAACATGCTTCAATGTATCACATTGGTGAGTTTAAGAAAGAAATTGCATCATGTAGGACTTTTGTTTTTCTAAGAGAATTAGAGTTTTTAGCAAAAAATAATCTAATTAAAGGGGGAGACCTCGATAATGCAATCGTTCTTGTTGAAAGAGAGAATATCAGTCAACAAGAAATTGATTCTTTGGCAAAGTTACTTGGTAAAGAGGATTTAGAAATTTCATTTGACGGTATTGGTGTTTTGAATAGTACAAAATTGAAATTTGAGAATGAACCTGCTCGCCATAAATTATTAGACATTGTAGGTGATTTAGCATTGGTTGGAATGCCGATTAAAGCACACATTTTAGGTGCTAGACCTGGTCATTCCGGTAATGTGCGTTTCGCTAAAGTTTTGAAAGAATATTGGAAAAATAAAAATAAACAAGGTAAAAAGTTCGATTTAGAAAAGACTCCTTTATACGATGTGGTAGATATTGAAAAAATGTTACCTCACCGTTTTCCTTTCTTGATGGTGGATAGAATCATGGAGATTCAAGAGAACTCAATTATTGGTGTGAAAAACATCACCATGAATGAACCGATTTTTACGGGCCATTTCCCAGGTAACCCTGTTTTTCCAGGAGTATTGATGGTGGAAGCAATGGCGCAAGTCGGAGGTATTTTTGCCTTAAGTAAAGTGGATGAGCCAGAATTATATTCGACTTATTTCATGAAAATTAACAATGTTAAATTTAAGCAGAAAGTTGTCCCTGGAGATACAATTGTTTTCGAATTGGAACTTCTTTCTCCAATTCGAAGAGGTCTTGTGGATATGGGAGGAAAAGGTTATGTAAATGGTAAATTAGTAGTAGAAGCAGAGATGCTTGCACAAATTGTTAAAGATAAAGGATGATAAGTAACCAGGCAAATGTTTCGAGTAAATCCACTATTGGTGAAGGGGTTAGGATTGATTCATTTTCAACAGTGTTTGAAAATGTTGTGATTGGTGATGGTACAAGAATTCACCCTAATGTGACCATTTATCCAAATACAATTATTGGTAAAAACTGCGAAATATTTCCGGGAGCTGTCATTGGAGTTGACCCTCAAGATTTAAAATTTGAAGGAGAAGAAACATCTGTAGAAATAGGTGATAACACCGTTATTCGAGAGTGTGTAACCATTCATCGAGGAACAAAAGATAAATGGAAAACAGTTATTGGGAGCAATTGTTTACTGATGACTTATGTCCATGTTGCTCATGATTGCCAAATTGGTGACAATGTAATTTTAGCGAGTTATGTTGGCTTGTCTGGGCATGTGATAATTGATGATTATGCAATTCTGGAAGGAAAAGTGGCAGCGCAGCAATTTGTTCGCATTGGTAGACATTCTTTCGTAGGTGGAGCTTCTTTGGTAAGAAAAGATATTCCGCCATACGTAAAAGCTGCTCGTGAACCGTTGACATTTGCAGGTGTGAACTCTGTAGGTTTAAGACGTAGAGGATTTTCTGATGATGATGTGCGTGGAATTGAAGATTTCTACCGTACATTATATGTGCAAAACAATAATATTTCAAAAGGTTTAATTGCGATTAAAGAAACCATGGAGGACTCTGATTTGAAAACAGAGTTAATTGACTTTGTAGAATCTTCTGAAAAAGGAATCATCCGTGGCATGATTTAATTCAATATTTCATAGTTTAATTTTCTTAGTACAATGATAAAAAGAGCTGATGTAGTGACGCTTGAAATTACAGGATACGCTTTTGGCGGTCGTGGAATTGCTAAAATCAATACAGAAAACGGTGATTACATCGTTTTTGTGGATAATTCTTTCCCAGGACAAACTGTGAAAGCAAGGATAGCAAAGAAAAGAAAACGATATGCCGAAGCAAAATTGATTGATGTGATTGAAAGATCTCCAATCGAAAAAGTAAGCGAATTTCAAGAGATTTCTGGTGGACCGTATATTTTTGTTCCAATCAAAGAACAGGAAAAGGTAAAACAGGAGTCTACCTTGGAGGTGTTCCGTAGAATTGGTGGAGTCGAAGATCCTATGGGTGTTTTTGATGAGCTTATTTCGTCTCCTGAACATTTTTTCTACAGAAATAAGATGGAATATAGTTTTTCGTCAATTGAACACGATAGAAAGACTGGTGAAGATATTGATGATGCATTTGCGTTAGGCTTTAAAAGAAGAGGGACGTGGTGGAAAGTTGAGTCTTTAGATAAGCCAAGTGGAATGTTTGATAAAGAATGGGAGACCGTTTTAATCGATGTAAGGGAATATCTAAAAAAATCTCAATTAACAGCATGGCATCCGCCTCAAAAGAAAGGTTTTTTCCGTCATATTGTTGTGCGTAAATCATTTTACCAAGATAAATTATTGATAAATTTAGTAACTTCTTCTGAAGGGGTTGAAAAATTTGATGCACCTGCATTTGCAAAATTTCTAAAAGATAAATTAGGAGATAGATTAGCAGGTCTACAACATACAATTAATGATAATGTCGCAGATAGGGCGAAAATAGAAAATGGAAAGTGTACGTTGCTGTATGGAGAACCTGTGGTAATTGAAGAATTACTAGGTTTGAAATTTGAAATATCGATGGAAAGCTTTTTTCAAACAAACCCTAAGTGTGCAGAAAAATTATACAACAAAGCATTAAGTTATGTTTTTGAAGAAAAATTAGAGAAAGATGATGTTGTCATGGATCTGTTTTGTGGAACAGGGACGATTGGTCAAATTTTAGCTTCAGAAAATGACGGTGTAAAAATAATTGGTGTCGATATCGTCGAAGAAGCAATTGTTGATGCAAGAAAAAACGCCAAAAGAAATGGTATAAAAGGGGTTGATTTTTACGCTGCAGATGTCGGGAAATTCTTGAAAGAATATCCTAATTTTGTTGGGAAAATTAAAACAATAATTTTGGATCCACCTCGGGCTGGAATTGCTCCTAAAACACTGATGAAAGTCATTGAGTTAGGTGCTGAGAATATTGTTTACATCTCATGTAATCCATCTACTCAAGCAAGAGATACTGACACGTTAATGAAAGAAGGTTATTCTTTGGAAAAACTTTCTTTAGTAGATCAATTCCCTCATACTGGCCATATTGAATCAATCGCAAAGTATAAGCTAAAATGAAGGTAGAACTGGTGTCAATTGGAGATGAACTGTTGATTGGTCAAACAATTAACACAAACGCTTCATGGATCGGAGGAGAATTAGCAAAAAGAGGTCTTCTTGTCCATTTTTCATCTACAATAATGGATTTGGAAGATGATATCATTCAAGCAGTTGAGAATGGCTTAAATCGGTCAGATGTACTTATTTTAACTGGTGGACTTGGACCAACAAAGGATGATATAACAAAAAAAACACTTTGTAAGTATTTTAAGACGAACTTGATTGTTGATAACGAGGTCTTACAGCGAGTTCAGTCGTTTTTTGAGAGTAGAGGAAAAGAGATGTTGGAAGTGAATGTTCAGCAAGCTGCTTTACCTGAGTCGGCTATAATTTTAGCAAATTTAGTTGGTACTGCTTCAGGGATGTGGTTTGAGAAAGATGGGAAAGTGGTCATTAGTTTGCCAGGAGTGCCGTATGAAATGAAGCATATTCTTTTAAAAGAAGGTTTTCCTCGCTTATTGAAAAAGTTTTCGGTAAGTGAAATGTATTCTAAAACAATTTATTTACAAGGAATAGGTGAGGCTTTTTTGGCCGATAAATTCAAGGAATTAGAAAATGATTTGTTTTCTAAGGGAATAAAATTGGCTTATTTACCTTCTACCGGAATGTTACGTTTGAGATTTAATGGAGCGAAATCGAATGAAGTAATTCGAGAAATTAACCAAGCGATACAGCAAATAAAAGAAGAAGTTCCCATTCATTTTTATTCTGAAGAAAATAAATCGTTGAGTGAAATTGTTGGAGAAGAGTTGGTGAAACAGGATGCAACCCTTGCTACAGTTGAAAGTTGTACGGGAGGAGCAATTGCTTCAGAAATCGTTCGAATACCAGGTTCTTCAGCTTTTTTTCAAGGAAGTATAGTAAGCTATAACGAGCGGGTAAAAGAGCAACTTGTTCGTGTTGAAAGAGAGATAATTGAAGAGTTTGGAGTTGTTAGCCAGGAAGTTGCGGTAGAGATGGCTCGGAGAGGTAAAGAACTGCTAAATGTTGATTTTTGTATTTCAACTACCGGGATTGCAGGACCTGATTCTGATGAAATTAATAAAGTTGGTTTAATATGGATAGGAATTGCAACAAATAAGCGTACCTTTGCAAAACGTTTTCATTTTGGAAACAATAGAGAAAGAAATATTCAATCGGCAGTATTGACTGCCTTGAATTTGTTGAGGTGTGAGTTATTTAAAATTAATTCATAAAAAAGTTTAAGTTTACTTGCTATTTTATGAAATAAATGGTTTCTTTGCACCCGCTTTTTAGTATAAGTAAATAAAAATATAGAGATGTCAAGAGTTTGTCAAATCACAGGTAAGTCAGTAATGGTAGGGAACAATGTTTCTCACTCGCAACGTAAAACGAAGCGTAAATTCTACCCGAATTTAATTACTAAGAAATTTTTCATTCCAGAAGAGAATGAATATATCACGTTGAAGATTTCAACATCAGCGTTGAGAACGATTAATAAGAAAGGTATTTCTGTGTGTTTGAAAGAAGCACGAGAAAAGGGATATATTAAATAAATATATGCTTTCTCCCATTGTGAAATGGTAGAATAAAAAAAAAGAAAATGGCAAAAAAAGGAAATAGAGTCCAAGTTATTTTAGAGTGCACTGAACACAAGCAATCTGGAATGCCTGGCACTTCTCGTTACATAACGACGAAAAACAGAAAAAATACTCCTGATAGATTGGAGATTAAAAAGTTTAACCCAATCTTGAAACGTTACACGGTTCATAAGGAAATTAAATAACTTTAAGACATGGCAAAGAAAGTAGTAGCATCATTACAGAAAGGTGGTGGTAAAGAGCACACGAAAGTGATTAAAATGGTAAAGTCTGAAAAATCAGGAGCTTACTCTTTTAAAGAAGAAATAGTACACCAGGATAAAGTAAAAGCTTGGTTCGAAAAGAACTAATTATTTTATTTAGTATATATTTTTATTTAAGCTTCTGCCTTTGGTGGAAGCTTTTGTTGTTTTTTTAAATTATGGCATTATTCAATTTTTTCTCGAAAAATAAAAAAGAAACGCTTGATAAAGGGTTAGAGAAAACCAAGCAAAGCTTTTTAGGTAAACTCTCACGATCAATCGCTGGGAAATCAAAAGTTGATGCAGAAGTTTTAGATAATCTGGAAGAGATTCTAATTACTTCTGATGTGGGGGTAGATACTACGCTTAAAATAATTGATAAAATTGAAGAACGCGTAGCTCGTGATAAATTCATGGGGACATCTGAATTGAATGATATTCTGAAAGAAGAGATTACTTCACTTCTTGAAGAAAATAATACGACAGATTCTGTAGATTTTGAAATAGAGAAACACAATGAAGGCCCTCATGTAATTATGGTGGTTGGCGTAAATGGTGTAGGGAAAACGACAACAATAGGTAAACTTGCTTACCAATTCAAGTCTGCGGGAAAGAAAGTGGTACTTGGTGCTTCTGATACATTTCGTGCAGCAGCAGTAGATCAACTAGTTTTATGGGCAGAAAGAGTCGGAGTGCCAATTGTACAGCAGGGAATGAATGCTGACCCTGCGTCTGTTGCATTCGACACCTTGCAATCAGCAAAATCTCAAAATGCAGATGTGGTCATTATCGACACAGCTGGTAGATTGCACAATAAAGTGAATTTAATGAATGAGTTGTCCAAAATTAAAAAAGTAATGGACAAAGTAATTCCAGGAGCTCCACATGAAGTGTTGTTGGTTTTGGATGGTTCAACTGGACAAAATGCCTTTGAACAAGCAAAACAATTCTCTATTGCTACAGATATCAGCTCTTTGGCGGTTACAAAATTAGACGGTACTGCAAAAGGTGGAGTTGTAATTGGAATTTCTGATCAAATGAAAATCCCTGTTAAGTATATCGGAGTAGGGGAAAGAATGGAAGATTTACAGCTATTCAATCGAGTAGAGTTTGTTGATTCATTGTTTTCTTAAAGTACTGAATAATAAGTATATTTAAAAATATTATCATTTCCTTTCTGTCGTGTTTTTTACAGTGTTAATCCTTGAAAAAACACTAATTCGTCGAAAGAAAAGGAGTGGGTAGATTATTTTAGTTAGTTTAGTGTTACTGAACTATTAAAACTAAACTAAAATTATGAAACTCTCTAAGATGAAAGTATCCACTTTTATAGTGGCTGCTATTTTTACATTGTTTTCTTTCAATTCTACATTTGCTCAAATAAAAGGAGTTGTACGTTGTGCGACTGTCGAAATGGACTCTTTACGTCATGCAAATGATCCAACTCTTCAAACGAATGATGAATTCGAAGCGTGGATGGCAAAAGAAATTCAAACAAGAAAAAAACTTCCAACAAATAAACAAGTAATAAATGGTGTTTATACAATTCCTGTTGTTTTCCATATTGTTCATAACAATGGTGAAGCAATAGGTACGGGACGTAATATTCCTGCTTCATACGCTCAATCTCAAATTGATGTTCTAAATGAAGATTTTAGAAAAATTCTTGGAACAAATGGTGAAAATTCTCACCAGGATGGAGCTGATACTCAAATAGAGTTTTGTATGGCCATGAGAAAGCCAGATGGAAGTGCTTTTACTGAGCCTGGTATAAATAGAATTAATGCAACAACCGCTGGTTTTGGTAACGCACCTTACACTACTAATTTTGTAGATGCAAATATTAAACCTTACACGAATGGACAAGGCTGGGATCCGGGAGTGTATATGAATATATGGATTTGCGAAATGTCTGGAGGTATTTTGGGGTATGCTCAATTCCCAACGACCTCAATTGGTGGAATGAGTTGTGCGTCTCAAAGTGTTGTAACGGATGGGGTAGTTTTTGCTACGGCGACAATAGGAAAGAGTGCTGTAACTGGTAATCCGGGACCTTATAATGAAGGTAGAACTGCAACACATGAAATTGGGCATTGGCTCGGGTTACGTCATATCTGGGGTGATGGAGGATGTGGAGTAGATGATTTCTGTTCTGACACACCTCTTTCTGATGCTTCTAATTTTGGATGTCCTGTAACAAACAGTTGTGTTGATCCTGCGGGTAATCCGAATGATATGGTTGAAAATTACATGGATTATACAGATGATTTATGTATGAACATCTTTACATTTGATCAAAAAATGAGAATGAGAACTGTTTTGGAGAATAGCCCTATTCGTGCTTCTCTTATAACCTCAGACGCTTGTACACCTCCAAATCCAAGTGATGCTTCTATTGTTAATGTATTGAATCCAATTGGTGATAACTGCCCCGGTAGTTTAACGCCAAATGTAACTTTAAGAAATAGAGGAGGGAATAATTTAACTTCTGTAACAATTAATTATCAAATTGATAATGGTGTAGTTACAACGTTTTCTTGGACAGGGAGTATCGCGCCTTCTGCAGAGTTGAATGTTGTTCTACCCGCTTTTACGACTACTTTAGGTAATCATACTTTTTCTTCTTATTCAACTTTACCAAATGGTGTAGTTGACCCTTCTCCAATTTACGATACTACTTCTCTTCAGTTTGCAGTTTCAAATGGTTTTATGCCAACTTATACTCAAGATTTTGAAGGTGGAATTTTCCCTCCTGACTTAAGATGGAATGTTGTAAACCCTAATGATGATTGCTATGAATGGACAACAGGGACTGGCACATCAAGTTCTGGTGTAGGTAACAATGCTTGTCCTCTTATGCCAAACTATAATAATGGAACAAATGAAGACGAGTATTTATACACACCAGTTTTTATTCTTCCATGTAATGCTGCTTCTGCTCAAGTTCAATTTGATGTAGCTTACAGAAAAAGAGTTAATGCAAGTAATGATCGTCTAAGGTTAGAAATATCTGAAGATTGTGGTGTGACTTGGTCAGCGACATCATACAATAAGTCAGGGAATGCATTAAGAACAAATGCGGCTAATTTAAATGGATTTTTCGTACCAGCATCTGCTGCGGACTGGAGAACAGAAACGGTTGACTTATCTACCTACGTGACAGCTGTCTCAAAAAATATTAGATTTCGTTTCAGAGCTACAAATTCTGGAAATGGTGGAAATCTTTACATTGACAACCTCAACTATACAGCAGTAACACCCGGAGAAATAAATGTTTCAGTTACGGGGACGGATGTTTTAGATGAAGGGGCGTATAATTTTGGACAACAATCTATCGCAAGTACAACTACAGCTATTTTTACAATTGATAATACAGGGACTACTGATCTTGTTTTGTCAGGTCCAATTGTGGTTACAGGAACTGAATTTAGTTTAAATTCAACTTTTGGGATAACGATTGTTCCTGCTGGAGCTTCTACTTCTTTTTCTGTAGATTTTACGCCTTCTGTTGGTGGAAGTTTTAATGGTAATGTATCTTTTGGAACAAACGACTGTGATGAAGGAACATACAATTTCTTGTTAAATGGAGAAGGGAGTACTACTCCTCCAATTGCTTTGTTTACAGCTACACCAACGACTGTTTGTCAGGGCTCAACAGTGACCTATACAGATGCATCTTCTAGTGCGACTTCTTGGACATGGACATTCCCAGGTGGAACTCCAGCTATAGCTAATGGGATTGGACCACATGTTGTGACTTATGCTTCTGCAGGGACATTTGATGCAACACTAAATGTTGCAAATACATTTGGTAATGATGCTCAAACTCAAACGAATTTAATTAATGTAATTGCTGGTGTTGGAACTGTATTACCTATTTCAGAAGGATTTTCGGGAACTTTTTTGCCAGCGAATTGGTCAATAAACAATGGAGGTAATGCTTTGACTTGGGTGAAGAATACTACTCAAGGAAATGCTCCAACAGCTGGGAATTCTGCAGTAATGGATAACTTTACAACAGATATCAATGGACAAATTGATGATTTAGTAATGAAACCTGCTGATTTAAGTGGACTAGTTTCATCTCAATTACAATTTGATGTTGCTTATGCAAGATATGATGTTGCAAACTTTGAACAATTAGATGTTTTGGTTTCTACGGATTGTGGACAGACGTATACAACAGTTTATTCTAAATCAGGTACTGTCTTAGCAACTGATCCTGATCAAACCGGAGGGTATACAGCACCGAATACTTGGAGAACAGAAACAATAGACATGACGCCTTATATAGGGAATGCAAAAGTTGATGTGATTTTTAGAAATATATCAGGCTATGGTCAATATTTATACCTTGATAATGTTAATCTAACAGGTGTTGCGAGTACTGCAACTGCAGACTTTACTCCTTCGTCAAATACAGTTTGTCAAGGGCAAAGTATTACATTTACAGATAATTCCGTGGGGGCAACTTCTTGGTCTTGGAGTTTTGGTGCTGGTGCATCGCCTTCAACAGCTACAGGAGTTGGTCCACATACAGTAGTTTTTGCTACTGGAGGTACCTCTTCTGTTTCTCTTGATGTTAATGGAGGTGTTGATAATTCTACTCAAACGGTTACAGTGAATGCTTTACCAACGGTAAATGCAGGAGTTGATCAAACGGTTTGTGCAGGAACAGCAGTTACTTTAACTGGTTCTGGTGGGACTTCTTATTCTTGGAATAATGGAGTAACAAATGCAATGTCTTTTACACCAACTTCAACAACAACGTATACTGTTACAGGAACGGATGCCAATGGTTGTTCAAATACAGATCAAGCAGTTGTAACGGTAAATGCTTTACCAACAATAAATGCAGGAACGAATCAAACGGTTTGTGCAGGTACGGCAGTTACTTTAACTGGTTCTGGTGGGACTTCTTATTCTTGGAATAATGGAGTAACAAATGCAATGTCTTTTACACCAACTTCAACAACAACGTATACTGTTACAGGAACGGATGCCAATGGTTGTTCAAATACAGATCAAGCAGTTGTAACGGTAAATGCTTTACCAACAATAAATGCAGGAACGAATCAAACGGTTTGTGCAGGTACGGCAGTTACTTTAACTGGTTCTGGTGGGACTTCTTATTCTTGGAATAATGGAGTAACAAATGCAATGTCTTTTACACCAACTTCAACAACAACGTATACTGTTACAGGAACGGATGCCAATGGTTGTTCAAATACAGATCAAGCAGTTGTAACGGTAAATGCTTTACCAACAATAAATGCAGGAACGAATCAAACGGTTTGTGCAGGTACGGCAGTTACTTTAACTGGTTCTGGTGGGACTTCTTATTCTTGGAATAATGGAGTAACAAATGCAATGTCTTTTACACCAACTTCAACAACAACGTATACAGTTACCGGAACAGATGCAAATGGTTGTTCAAATACAGATCAAGCAGTTGTAACTGTAAATACTTTACCAACAATAAATGCCGGAAGTAATCAAACGGTTTGTGCAGGTACGGCAGTAACTTTAACTGGTTCTGGTGGGACTTCTTATTCTTGGAATAATGGAATAACAAATGCAATGTCTTTTACACCTGTTTCAACAACAACGTATACGGTTACCGGAACAGATGCAAACGGTTGTGTAAATACAGATCAAGCAGTTGTAACGGTAAACGCTTTACCTGTCATTTCTATAGGTACAGTGAATAATCCTTCTGCTTGTGCTTCTGCAACTGGTTCAATTCAAATTAATGGATCAGGGACAGGTGTTGTTTCTTGGACAGGATCTTTAACTGGTTCGTCAGGTTCTGTGACTTTACCTTTTACAGTCAGTACTCTAACTGCTGGTTCATATACTATTTCTTTTATTGATAATGCAGGATGTGCTTCAAATTCAATCAATCAGACATTGAATGATCCAACACCACCAGCAGTACCAATAATTTCAGCAAGTGGCTCGTTGTCAATCTGTGCAGGTTCATCTGTAGATTTAACTTCGTCTTACACGAATGGGAATGTGTGGTCGACAAGTGATAACTCTCAAACGATTTCGGTTTCTAATGCAGGTACTTATACTGTAACTTACACCGATGGAGGAGGTTGTTCATCAACGTCATCTCCCGTAGTTGTTGCAGTAAATACTATACTTTCGGTTAATGCAGGGATTGACCAAACAATTTGTTCTGGTGATGCAGTAACTTTAACTGGTTCTGGTGCGACTTCTTATTCTTGGAATAATGGAATAACGAATGGAGTATCTTTTACTCCTACTTCAACAGCAACGTATACTGTTACAGGAACAGACGGTAATGGCTGTACTAGTACAGATCAAATGGTCGTTAATGTTAATGCTTTACCGACGGTTAATGCCGGTCCTGACCAAACAATTTGTAAAGGAGCTTTAGTGACATTGTCTGGTTCAGGAGCATCTTCTTATACTTGGGATAATGGTATCCTTGACGGTATTTCATTTAACGCTGCACTTACAACAACTTACTCTGTTATTGGTGTTGATTTAAATGGGTGTAAAAATTCTGATCAAGTAGCAATTACTGTTAATCCAACTCCAATAGTTGGTGCAGGAATTGATCAAACTGTTTGCGCAGGGGTAACAGTAACGTTGACTGGTTCAGGTGTGTCTTCTTATACATGGAATAATGGAGTAATGAATGGAATTTCTTTCATACCCGCTTCAACAACTACGTATACAGTTACTGGAACAGATGCTAATGGATGCTCAAATACAGATCAAGTAATTGTAACTGTAAATGCTTTACCTATTATTTCAATTGGTACAGTGAATAATCCTTCTGCTTGTGCTTCTGCAACAGGTTCAATTCAAATTAATGGGTCTGGAACAGGAGTTCTATCTTGGACAGGGGTTTCTTCTGGTAATTCGGGAACGATTTCTTTACCTTATACGATTAATTCACTTACGGCAGGGGCATACTCAATTTCTTTTGTAGAAAATACAGGATGTACTTCAAACTCTATCAATCAAACATTAACAGATCCAACACCACCAACTGCTCCAGTAATTTCAACAAGTGGACCGTTGACTATTTGTGCAGGTTCATCTGTAGATTTAACTTCATCGTATGCGAATGGAAATGTATGGTCGACAAGTGATAACTCTCAAACGATTACAGTTTCTAACGCAGGAACTTATACTGTAACTTACACCGATGGAGGTGGTTGTTCATCAACGTCATCTCCCGTAGTTGTAACAGTCAATGCTTTACCAACAGTAAATGCAGGTGCAGATCAAACAGTTTGTGCTGGAACAGCAATAACATTGACTGGTTCAGGAGTTGCTTCTTATTCTTGGAATAATGGAGTAACAAACGGAATGTCTTTCACACCAACTGTAACAACAACGTATACCGTTACCGGAACAGATGCAAACGGTTGTACAGACACAGACCAAACAGTTGTAACGGTAAATGCTTTACCAACGGTAAATGCAGGAGTTGATCAAACAGTTTGTGCAGGAACAGCAATAACATTGACTGGTTCTGGTGCGACTTCTTATACTTGGAATAACAGTGTAACGAATGGAACACCTTTTACACCTGCTGCAACAATAACGTATACCGTTACCGGAACAGATGTTAATGGTTGTACAGACACAGACCAAACAGTTGTAACGGTAAATGCTTTACCAACAGTAAATGCAGGGGTTGATCAAATAGTTTGTGCAGGAACAGCAGTAATATTGACTGGTTCTGGAGCTACTTCTTATTCTTGGAATAAT
>CAYLWS010000066.1:0-16558 GCA_964387525.1 uncultured Fluviicola sp. | reverse complement strand
AGAGAGATGCCAAAAATGAAAACTAAATCTAGTGCTAAGAAGAGATTCAAAGTAACTGGAAGCGGTAAAATTAAAAGAAAACATGCTTTTAAAAGTCACATTCTAACGAAAAAGACAAAAAAGCAAAAACGTAACTTGACTAAAGATGGCTTGGTTCACAAAGCAGACCTAGCTAATATCAAGCAACAATTATGTATGAAATAATCCGCAAGGATTAAAGTCATACGGTTCATTAAAATGTTAACCCAGTAACGAGTAACTAAGTCATCTGTAATAATGGTGCACTCTTTATTAAAAATTTAAAAATTATGCCAAGATCGGTAAATCATGTTGCTTCAAAAGCACGTCGTAAAAACATAATGAAGTACGCCAAAGGTTACTTTGGAAGAAGAAAAAATGTTTGGACTGTTGCAAAAAATGCAGTAGAAAAAGGTATGCTATATGCATACACAGGTAGAAAACAAAAGAAAAGAAACTTCCGCTCGTTGTGGATCACGCGTATTAACGCAGGTGCACGTCAACACGGAATGAATTATTCTCAATTCATGGGATTGGTGAACAAAAGCGATATGGAGCTTAACCGAAAGGTTCTTGCTGATTTAGCAATGAATCACCCGGAAGCGTTCAAATCAGTTTGCGACGCAGTCAAAAAATAAATTTACATTCCTCTTTATAGCAAAAATCCCGCTGAATTTTCAGCGGGATTTTTTTGTATGAAATAATTAGACTGAGTCAAAATGATTGGCGTTTAAACTCACTGTAAAAAAATGATTTTATTCTTAAGTTTTAAAATTAACGGATCAATGAACCAAATACTTTTTTAAAACTTTCCACCTTAGGTCGAACCATAGATTGACAATATGGATTATTTAGGTTATTTTTTAAATAATCTTTATGGTAATCTTCAGCCGGATAAAAGATGGATGTAGGTGTAATTTCTGTAACAATTGGTCGATTCCAAACTTTCATTTTAGTTAACTTTTCTATATAATCAATCGCCAATTCTTTTTGAGAACTTTCATGGTAAAAAATAGCTGATCGATAATGTCTTCCGACATCATTTCCTTGGCGGTTCAATTGAGTAGGATCATGCACAAACCAAAACAACTCAAGTAATTTTTCAAAAGAAATAACCTCATCGTCAAATATAATCAACGCTACTTCGGCATGATTCGTTCTACCAGAACAAACAGCATTATAATTTGCCGTAGAAGAATCTCCCCCCATATAACCAGGCGCAACAGTTTTTATTCCGTTTACCTCGTTAAAACAAGCTTCAATGCACCAAAAACATCCCGCTCCAAATGTTACTTCTTTAATCATATTGCAAAAGAAAGCAAAAATTACTTGTTCTCAAACCTTAATGACACAGAATTGATACAATATCTCAATCCAGTAGGCTTAGGTCCATCATTAAAAATATGCCCCAAATGTCCATCACAAACTGCACAAACTACTTCTGTCCTACTCCACCCATGAGAATTGTCTTTTATTTCTTTTACATTTCTGGTATTTATTGGTTGGTAAAAACTTGGCCATCCTGTTCCCGATTTAAATTTAGTAGAACTAGAAAATAAAACCGTTGAACAAGCAGCACAATGATATAAACCATCGGATTTATTGTCCCAATATTCTCCAGTAAATGCTTTCTCTGTTCCTTTTTCTCTTAAAACATTGTATTGCTCAGGGGTTAGAATTTTTCGCCATTCTTCATTCGATTTAACGACTTTATTACTGTCAGAAAAGAAATGGATTGATTCATTTGATTGATTCGAAATAGTAATGATTTCATTATCCAAATCATTGTTACAACTAATGATTACAATCCACAAAAGGGAAAAAACGCTTAATAATTTCATAATATTTCTTTTTATTTAATCCTTAGACGAAAGAAAGCGTACTTTTGTACGGTGATTTTAAATTATTCTCGAAATTTTTGGATTATTTGTTTTGCGCTGCTATTTTTCATGGTCAGCTTTAACCTTATTTTGCCTGAAATGAATGAATTTCTTTCCAATATGGGTGGAGGAAAACAGAAAGGATTAATTATTACACTTTTTACGATATCGGCCTTAATCTCTCGACCATTCTCAGGGAAATTATCGGACAATATAGGACGTAAAAAAGTAATGATGATTGGAATTGCTATTGGAATCATCATTACTCTACTTTACCCTATTTTTCCTGTCGTATTTTACTTTCTTATGCTTCGATTTATGCATGGATTTAGTGCAGGATTCTTACCCACTGGTGCAACGGCTCTAGTCACAGACATTCTCCCCGAAGAAAGAAGAGGAAAAGGAATGGGTGTATGGGGAGTTTTTATCTCACTGGGTATTGGTGTCGGTCAATTTTTATCTACCATGGCACGCGAAGAATTTGGATTGACAAATGTTTTTTTAATCGCTGCTATACTTTCTGGAATTTCTGCCATACTGATTACTCTAGTTAAAGAAACACTGCCAAATCCACAACCATTTCAATGGAAATTTTTAAAAATTAAATGGGTCGATGTTTTTGAACCAAGCGTAATGCCCGCTGCAATTGTTATGTTTTTGTCCGCAACATCGTCAGGAATTATCTTTGTCCTCACACAAGATATTTCAGGATTTGTTGGAATACAGAATAAAGGTTGGTTTTTTGGATTTTATGTTCTTTCTACCATCTTTGTGCGTTTAATGGCGAGTGGCTTATCTGATAAAATTGGTCGAAGAAAAACACTTGTCATCGGAATGATCATGATGGTGATCAGTCTTTTTCTTTTGGCAATAACACGAGAGTGGATCATGTTTACTTCTGCTGCGGTAGTTTTTGGTATTGCAACAGGTATTTCTAGTCCAACTTTATTTGCTTGGATGGCGGATCTTTCTCACCCTGATAGAAGAGGAATTGGGGCTGGCACACTGTTTATTGCACTTGAATTCGGAATCATGCTTGGCTCATTCAGTACCTTATTCAATTATGACAATACTTTAGACTCTATATTTCGCACTTTCTTCTTTGGAATTATCTTATTGTTGATTTGTATCGTTTATTTGATCTGGCATTTAAAGAAAAGAGATTCTCCAACCTAACAAGTTTAAATTCACGGTTTTTCGATTGAAATAAAATGTATTCCAGTTTTTTCATTATCTTGGCATCAAAGAAAAAATAACTTGAGTAAAATTCAACATATCGAATTAAAAAAATTGTACTACTCCATTGGAGAAGTAGCTTCTTTTTTTGATGTCAACACCTCTTTGATTCGATTTTGGGAAAAAGAATTTACTAGAGTAAAACCCAAGAAAAACAAAAAAGGGAATCGATTATTTACACCAAAAGATATTGAAACTCTCGACAAAATATACATTCTTGTCAAAGAAAAAGGATATACTTTGGATGGAGCAAAAAAAGCGCTCAGAGATAAATCAACCGATTACAAAGTTTCTGTTTCAAACAATTTCGATAAACAAGACTTAATTTCTAGGTTAGAAAAAATAAAACAGAAGCTATTTCGATTGCGGAATCAGTGAATTACATAAACGGTTAAAGAATCCATCTTTTTGAATTTTAACCATTCCATTCGACTTTCTTCGTCCATTTTTCCCCAAAACTTATCATAAACATACGGTGCAGTTGCTGAATAACCATTAATTGATTTTAAGCCTAAACTTTGTGCAGCAATCATAGCATCAATTTGGCTGTAAATGTTTACTTCTTCATTTTTTAAAGGCTCATAACTTACAACACTCCCTTTAGGAAATTTTCCCATTTTCTCCACAAGCTCATTGATTCTAGCTTGAGATTCTAACTTTGAAGTCCTATTAAATGACGTAAATGGAATATAATTATCGACAAGAAACAAAACAATGATTAAACTAAAAATCAAGGAACTGTAACGCTTGTATTTTTGCAAAACAATTCTTGTGAAATAAGCAACCGCAAAAGCAAAAAAGATTAATTCAACATTGATTATTCTGGTTAAAGAACGCAAAGAAGTAAACCCTGGAATAGAATAAATAATTCTATAGAATGAAAACTCACTTGTTCGTATGAATAATAAAAATGTAGTCAAACCAACAATAGAAAAAATAAAAAAGCCAATGTTATTCGTCGATAGATAATCAGCTTTCCCTTTGAATATTTTTTTCAATTGACTGCTAAAGAAAAAAATCATCGAGAACACAGCAATTCCTCCCACAAACAAATAATGGTCCCAATAATCCCCATAATCTTTGGCCGTTTCATTCAAAAAGCTCCACAATAAGGAATTTGTAGGAGAAAATAAAAATGATTCTACCGTAGGTAAAGAGCTGAATATATGGTCGTATGTATAAGGATTCAATGCTGTAGACCTTTTTAAATACGGTAATAAAAGAGGCGCAAGAAACAAACCATTGAGGATAATGACTCCAATCATCTTAACGAGCCACCTCCATTCCTTAATTTTACGAAGAACAGTCTTCCATTTTACACCTAAAATGATGAAAACAAATATTGCTACAGGGATTAACAGGAAGAGTCCTAAATAGATTCCGCAATAAATCTGATAGACTACAGTAAAAACTATTCCAAAAAAGTACACTGGCTTCAAGTCTTTTAGGAATAAAAAACAAAAGAGAAAGGCAATTGGAATTGGAAAGCGAACAAATGTTTGTGCATGTGCAACTTGTCCGTACAACACCATCGATATCGCAAAAACGAGCGCACCAACAACAGCTGACTCCTTATCTTTGAATACAATTTTTAAAAATAAATACGCTGAAATGAAGTTAAACAATGTCATCAAAACAAACCACAATTGATAAGACGTTTCTCTGTCGAAAAGCCATCTAAACATAGCATAAAATGGGGCTGTACCGAGTAAATTATCCGAATATGAAATAACTGCTGATTCTGGGTACATAAAGCCTGCATCCCAATAAGATTCAACTTCGCCGATAAAGAACAAGTAATCGTGTTCAAGAATAAAATTATTAAACCGACCGTCTGCTAGATCTCCAGGGAAAAACTCCAAAGAAAAACCAACAATAGAAAAGGAATAGAAGAGCACTATAAATAACCCAATGGTTACTCCCCAATTACTCTTTAAAAAAAAGACAATTCTCTCCATTAATTCATGTTAATTTGAAGGTTTTTAAAATGCATAAAAACCTCCATAAATAAATTTTCTTCAATGGCATTGTCGTAAGTGCATTCTCCTATTTTATTTAACAAACAGCTGAGAATTTTTCCTTCTTTATTCTTTTTATCATTGATTAACATGGCCGTCATTTTCTGAATTCCAACGTCAGTCAATTTAGGTAAAGGGTAAATCGAGGTTAATAGAGATTCTATTTCTGTGTACTTTTCAGCGGAGAGTCCTCCTATTTTCATAGAAAGAAAAGATTCCATCACCATACCGATTGCAACAGAATGTCCGTGAGATATTTGTAGAGAATCCATATAGTAACCTTCTACAACATGTCCAATTGTATGCCCAAAGTTTAAAATTTTTCGTTCGCCATTCTCTAAAGGGTCTCTTTTAACAATGTCATTCTTAACAAGAATACAATCGTGGATTAAATCGATTGAGTATTCCTCTTTATTTTTCATTTGGTCGATGATTCTCTCGAGTAAACTTTCCGAAGAAATAAAAGCATGTTTCAACATTTCAGCATAACCGCTGTACAATTCATTCTCTGGTAAAGTCGAAAGGAATTTTGGATCTATAAAAACAGCTATTGGATTTGAAAACACACCAATTTGATTTTTAAAATGTCCTAAATTAACACCTGTCTTACCTCCTATTGAGGCATCTACCATTCCAAGTAAAGAAGTTGGGATATGAACAAAGTCTAATCCTCTTTTGTAACATGACGCGATAAAACCTCCCATATCAGTCATCATTCCTCCACCAAGATTGATGATTAAATCACTTCGAGAAACTTCATATTCTGTCAATGCTTCCCATACGTGAAAAGCAATTTCCATTTGCTTATTCTCTTCACCGGGCGGCAATAAAATTACTTCAGCTTTTGACAATTCTTCGAAAGTTGTGATTAAGAATGGCAAACAATGTTCGTGCGTATTTTCATCAACGATGATTACCTTCTTATTCAACGCATACTTTTCTAATAATTGATTAAAAGAAGAAGATTCTAGATTTCCTAATTCTAATTTATAATCAACGGCATCAATGTATTTCATACTTCTTATTCACTATTCTTATCAAAAGTAATTATTTGATTGAGAAAACCGAAAATAAATAACAATTGTCCTGTTTTTAATTCACCAAAACAAGTATTTTTGTAAGTAATAAAAATTGTGCTATGAATTCATTTGAAAATACTGAAGTTGCTTTTAAGAGTAAAACAACGAAAGAATTGAAAAGAGCGTATTGGCTTTTCAAAATGGTATCTAATCCTGGTATGGTTAAGTTTGGTAAATGGGCAACAAATATTGCAATTAAACTTCACTTACCAATTGACGGTATCATTCGAAAAACCATTTTTAAACAATTCTGTGGAGGAATTTCTATTCAAGACTCTTTGAAAGCATCCAATGAATTAGCCAAGTTTCACGTCCAAACTATACTTGACTACAGTATTGAAGGAAAAACGAAAGAAGAGGACTTTGATGCAACCGTTGAAGAAATCAAAAAAACAATTGCTGAAGCAAAGAACAATTCCAACATTCCTTTTGCCGTTTTTAAAGTTACTGGAATAACACTTTTTGAGACCTTAGAAAAAGCAAACGATGGAATTCAAAATTTGTCTGGAGATGATTTATTGAAATACAACAAACTAGTCGAACGTGTTGATTCAATTTGCTCTGCAGCTCATTCTGCTGATGTTCCTTTATTTATTGATGCAGAAGAAACATGGATTCAAGATGCTATCGACCGAATTGTAATGGATTTAAGTCGGAAATACAACACACAACGAGCAATTGTTTTCAATACACTACAAATGTATCGCCATGACAGGTTGAGTTATTTGAAAGAAGAGATTCAAAAAGCAAAAGAAGGCGGATATTTCATTGGGATGAAATTGGTGAGAGGAGCATACATGGAGAAAGAAAGAGACAGAGCAGAAGAGAAAAACTATTCGTCTCCAATTCAACCCAACAAAGATGCAACGGATAGAGATTTTAATGAAGCTGTAAAGGTTTGTGTAGAAAACATTGATGTTGTTTCACTTTGTGCTGGATCCCACAATGAAGAGAGTGCCGTACATTTAACTCAATTGATGAAAGAACATTCTATTGCATTAGATGACAAACGTATTTTCTTTGCACAACTACTTGGTATGAGTGATCACATTTCTTTCAACCTAGCGAACGACAACTACAATGTTGCTAAATACGTTCCCTATGGCCCTGTAAAAGAAGTATTACCATATTTGATTCGTCGTGCAGAAGAAAACACATCGGTTGCTGGCCAGACAACTCGAGAATTGTCATTGATTGTAAAAGAGAGAGAAAGAAGAAAGTCTAAATAATTAAAATCTATGTGTAAATAAATTACATCAATAATATTGATGTAATTTTCTTTTGATATTTGTAATGAACAAAAACATTACAACGATGAGAATACAAAAAATATACTTAGAACACGCTAACATTACGGTAAGTAATTTAGAAAAAGGAATCCATTTTTTTCAATCTGCTTTCCCTCATTTCAAAATACGCACAAAAGGAGACGAAGCCCGTAAATGGGTTCACTTAGGTGATGACTATACATACATCGCCATCAATCAAGCACTAAACAAAGAACAATCATCGCGAGAAAACTATTCTGATTTAGGAATAAATCACATTGCTTTTGTTGTTGAAAACGTTGATGAAATTAGTCAGTTATTGTTGGAAGCAGGATACAAAAGAGATTACCCAAGGCAAGAAGAAAAATATAGAATCCGAGAATACTTTGCGGATGAAGATGGCAATGAGTATGAATTTGTTCAATATTTAAGCGAGAAAATTGAAGAACGAAATTTCAATGATTGAAGGTTAAGTTAGCGTTTGTTAGAATTACTTTCTTTCAAAAACAAACGCAAACCCATCATAATGTTCATCGCTAATCATAAGTTGATCGCCTTGCACTTGATACGTTTCATATACTCCATTTTCGTAAATTAAAGCTGGTCTTTCTCCACCGTAGATACTTTTCTTCATTTCAATTTTGTAACGAAACTTATTGATTTTTTTAGAACCTTCGAAAATTAAAAGCTTTCCTTTATCTGTAAATTCAAGCCATTGACCTTCGATAAAACGTTGACTTCCTCCTGCGCCAGACATACCTCCAGTGTTATATCTATACACCCATGAACCAAAAACTTTCTTTGCTTCTTCATTGGGAGTCTCTACCTTTTTACAAGCTGAGAATAAAAAAAGGAAAGAAAGAAAAAGAATTTGAAAGCTATTTCTCATTAGAGATCATTTGTAATTATGAAATAAATTTTATTGAAAGGAGAATCTTACGATTCTCCTTTCAATAAAATTTATTTTTTTACTTATACCCTTTCAACACCTGTACTCCAGCACCAAAGACATTCGATTCTCCATAAGGAGAACCAATACCGTCCCATTTTTCCCATTTCTTCAATTCGATATAGGCTGGGCTTTTAGCAATTTGAGATGCTTCTAACTGAATTGCTTCTGCTTTAAATCGTGCAGATACAACCAAAGATGAATCTCCACGTGCTTTTTCAATTCTAGCATTGGCTAAATATTCTTCCTCTTTTTGTTTTTCTTTTGCGGTAAGATTTCGTTGCTTTTGCGTTTCTTTATTTACAATTTCATTTGCAATATTCTGTGGTAAATCTACGTCTTTGATTTCGATGTACTCTAACGTTAGGTGGTTAGCATGAAATGCTTCCGTTAATTTCTCAACTATTTCACCTTCCAATGCATTACGTTTCGTAGAATATACTTCTTCATACGTGTATTTTCCAATAACATCTTTGATGGCACCTTGAGACTTATCATCCACAAAAGTAATATAACCTTTACCCCATTGAAGGTGAAGCTCAGCAGAACTTCCACGTTGCACAGAAAAGTTAACGGCTATTTCAACAGTAATATCTGTACCATTCTTATCCATTACTGTAGATTGGTAATTTTTAGACTGTTGTAATACATCATACGTAATCAATTCATTCCAAGGAAGAATAAATTGTGTTCCTTCATTGTATGACACCTTTGTATCTACTCCGTCTCCATATGGTCGGTAGATAAAACCTTCTTCTCCAGGATCTACATCTTGCCAAGACATTAAAAATACAACTACGAGAATTAAACTCGTCACACCAATTACGACATATTTCCCAATTTTCTTTGGGTCAATATTAAAATCGGGCATTTGTTGGTTAAAATTATTCATTTTTATTTGCTTTATTTTTTTTAATTAAATAATCTACTACAAGATAACTTGTCCCAATAACTAACCCTAACGCAAGAACTTTGATGAATGCTGGCCCTCTCATTAAATACTTGAATGAAAGGAAAAATACACCAACAATAATCACAGCTCCAAGAAGCGTTTGAAATTTGAATCGAGTTTTTTTATCCATAGTTTTGATTTCAGGGATAAAGGTAAGTAAAAAGAATTATGAATGCTTCGTAATATTTTTAATTAGTAATCATTAATTCATAATAACTCCTCTAAGCTTAGTATATTTGCACGTGCATTATGTAATTTGTGATCTTGAAACTACCGGTGGCTCTCCTAAAAATTCTAAAATAACGGAGATAGCCATTTATAAACACGATGGAGAAAAAGTAATCGATTCATACGAAACACTTGTCAATCCAGAAATGCCCATCCCTACTTTCATCGTAAATTTAACTGGAATTAATGATAGAATGGTTCAAAATTCTCCAAAATTCCATGAAGTAGCCAAAGAAATAATTGAATTCACTCAAAATTGCGTTTTTGTAGCGCATAATGTTGCTTTCGATTACGGTGTTCTTCGGTCTGAATTCCGTTCCTTGGGACTTGATTTTCGCCGTTCACATTTATGCACAGTTAAAGCTTCTCGAAGCGTTATACCTGGTCATGATTCATACAGTCTAGGAAAACTAACTAGAAGTTTAGGTATTGCACTTGTTGGTAGGCATAGAGCAGGTGGAGATGCATTGGCAACCGCTCATTTATTTCAGTTAATTTTTGAGAAAGACGCCAATAATTTAGAAGACTTCATTCAAAAGGAACTGAATCCTAAGCAACTCCATCCAAATTTAAGAATCAGTGACATTGACGACATCCCGAATAAAGCTGGAGTTTACTCTTTTTTCAATGATGCCAACCAATTGATCTACATTGGCAAGAGTGTTCACATCAAAAAAAGAATAGAACAGCATTTTAGAAATACAAAAACAGCCAAATCTATTCAAATGCAGCAAGAAATTGCGCGCATCGAATATGAAACAACTGGTTCTGAATTGATCGCGTTGCTCAGAGAGTCTGATTTAATTAAACAACATACTCCAAAATACAATCGTGGACTCAAAAGGTCAGGAATGGCGTACGGATTATTCAACTATATTGATGGGAAAGGGTACAATCGTTTCTATATTGGAGCAACTTCTAAAATGGAAGAATCTCCAATTACATCATTCTCTACAAAGAAAGAAGGCGTTTCTTTTTTAGAAAAATTAGTAGAAAAAAATCGACTTTGCCAAAAACTATGTGATCTCTATAAGACAAATGGTGCATGTTTCCACCATGAAATTCATCAATGTGATGGCGCTTGTATTCAAGAAGAAGGCGTAGAAGCTTACAACAAAAAGTGCAACATTGTAATTGACGGTTTAAATTTCAATCATTCTACATTCTACATTGTTGAAAAAGGCAGAGATAGATCTACACGTAGTTTAGTGTACATCAAAAATGGTACAGTTGAGGGAATAGGTCATGCTCCATTTCATTTCAACAGTTTAAAAGCGAAAGATTGGGAAGAATTTATCACTTTTACGAAGGAGAATAAAGACACTCGAACAATTGTAAAATCATATCTTCGAAAAAAGAAAGAATTGAACTTAGTTTACGTAAGCTAATACTTCATCACACAATAGTTGGCATAAAAAAACCCGATCTTTTCAGACCGAGTTTTATAAGTATTTTAGTGAAAGGTAATTAAACCATTGCGTTTACTTGCATCCATCCACCGCCATTCTCACATTCTAAACCTTTTGATTTAAAATATTGAGTAGCTTGACCGCTTCTATTTCCACTTGCACAACAGAATAAAACAGGTTGCTCAAGTGCCATGATTTCAGCTTCTCTTTCAACAACTTCCTGTAAAGGGATATTCACTGAACCAGCAACATTACCACCCATAAACTCACCTTGAGTTCTAACATCTACGATTGTGTATTTTTCCATATTTGATAAAATAATTTGTTATTTGACGACAAAGATACAGAGAGAAAATTGATTGAATTGTAGCTTAAGTTACAGAATAGAGATTTTTTTTAGAAAGAATTTTTAATTTTATTGTTTACCTTTAATAAAATTGAACATTTAGTAGTAAAGACTAAGGATGAAAAAGAAAATAAGCGAAAATCAAAACCATACTAAAGAATTAAAAATTCTTTATTCAAAATGGCCAGATATGCGAAAATTCTTGAAATTGATCGGTTGTAAAACTACGGAAGCCGAAGACATTTTTCAAGAAGCTTTATTGATTTATGTACGAAAAATGGACGATGATAGTTTTGAATTAACTACAACACCATTCCATTATGTAAAAAACACGTGTAAATATTTATGGTACAATCAGTCTCGTAAAAAAGAAACCTACTCAAAAGAAGAAATAAAAGAGCTGGAAGATTTTGAAAATGATGATTGGTTGCAAAAAGAATTAAAATTTCAACTTATAGAAAAAGCAATTTTAAAAATTGGTAATCAATGTCAACAAATTCTGCAACTATTCTACGGAAAAGGATGGAATATGGTGCAGATTGCTAAAAAGGTTGGATTGCGAAATGACAAAGTTGCAAAGGCTCAAAAATACCGGTGTATCAATAAAGTTAAAGAAAAAGTTCGTGATATGCAATCCGAAGAAATTTTAATCACTCCTAATTTTTAAGACCATGAATCCAAATATCACACGAATAATAGAACAATATCTTCAGGATGAGTTAAACACTGAAGACAAAATAGCTTTTGAAAAACGATTAGAAGAAAATGTTACCTTGAAAGAAGAAGTACTTTTTCAAAAGACAATTCATGAGGCTGCAAAAAGAGCTTCAATGAGAAGTGACATAAAAAAAACAGCTCGTAAATACCATTATTCTAAATTAATGAAATGGGGCGGTTTATCTTTAGGTATTCTTATTGCTGTCAGCCTTTTTGTAATTAATTCCAATGATAATTTAAAGAAAAAATGGAGTTCTAAAGTTTCTGAAAAAATTCAAGTTAAAATACCAGATAATGATCTCATAAATGGTCTATCTTCTCAATTATTTTCTATATCAAAAGAAGGAGCAATTGTTCTTTCCAAAGAAGGGATTTTAATCTCAACTCCTAAAGGGGCATTTCTCGAAAATGGTAAAGTTTACAACGGAGAAGCAATTCTTAAATTTCAAGAAGCAATGGATGCTATTTCAATTGTAAAAAGTGGTCTTAGTACAATGTCTGGCGATAGACTCTTAGAAACACAAGGAATGTTTTCATTTGATGCATACACTCCAGAAGGAAAGCATCTGGATATAAACCCAAAAGTTGGGATATACATGCAAGTACCGGTAGATGAATACAAGAAAGGAATGCAATTGTTTGACGGTGTTAAACATCCTGACGGAACTATTGATTGGCAGAATCCAGAAAAGTTAGCAAAGTTACCTGTTATCACTCCAATGACGGATTTGGACTTCTACCCTGTTGGATATGAAACTCATTTAGATAAAATAAAATGGAGTAAAAGCAAAAAGAAAAGAGATAGTTTGTATTTGAGTTTTGAAGAACCGGAATACAGAAACAGTTTAGAAGATTTTCAAGATACAAATGAAGAAGGAATTATTAAAATCCCTCAAAGAAAAATAACCCTCGAAGAAAATAATTTCCTGTATGGGAATAATATGCCAATTGATAAGAATATGACTTACGAAGAAGCATATTCGTTAGCGCAATGGGCAGAAGGACCATATTGGAAAAGAGATTTTGAAAAAATTGCAGAAGAATTCTATTTCATTGACAAAAAAGACTCGAAACGTAAGATGAGACCACTTATCGTAAATGATTCAATTGATATAGAATATATAGCAAGTATTAGTGAAGACGAAGCTGTTCTCTCCTTTATCCCCCCTTCTAAAGTTCTTGCTTTTTGGAAACCAAAATTCAACAACACCAATATTTCAACGAGAGATTTTGAAAAAAGAATGCGCGCTATTCACTCAACTTGCAATAAAAGTGTCTTAAAGAAATACACCAGTCAACTGTCAAAACCAATCTCTCAAATTGACAAAGAAGTTGTAGCAATGGGTTATAAAGAGTTTGAGTCATTTGCCTTAGAGAATGTTGGAGCAGTAAATCCAAACAATCCTCACATCAAAGCATTGGAAAAGTTTTATCAAGATGGAATTAAAGATTTAAAAAAACAAGCCAAGCAAATAGCTGAAAAAGAAAATAGACGTAAAGGAAAGTGGGACGAAAAAGTGAAAAATGTAAGAACAAAAGAATCTACCCGAAAAATAAAAAGAGACCAAGAAGCATTGTTAGAAGAATATAAATTCAATATGCGAAACGTGAAAAAACAAATTGGGAAAACAATTGGGTTTACGTTAAGACACAGCCCAAAAGGAACAATTAAAAACATTGATGCTTACGTTTGGGATGCCACTGTTAACAGAACTTCAATGGATAGAATTGACCCCGCCTCAGGAAAAAGAGTGAAAATTACGTACAATACCTTTTCATTATTAGTTCCAAATTCAAAAAAATACATAAAACTTTACGCCTATTTATTCCCACATCAATTAAAGAGTTTCCAAAGAATAAAAAGTAAAAATGGTGCATTTGATTACCCACTCAATGACGATATTCTTTATGACATTGGGCTAATTGGTTTAACGGAAGATGGATACGAATACTTCCAGAAACAGACCTTTAAAAAAGGAGAATTAGGCGAAATAAAGATGAAAAGGGTTTCTGAAGTAGAACTAAATGAAAGTATTTTACAACTCAACAGAAAAAGAAGCTCGCATTCAATGAGCATTAAAGATGAAATGGATTGGTTATTGATTGAAAGAAAAGATTATATAGAGCAAAAAAGGCGAAAAAAAATGACCGCGTTTAGAAAGGAGATTAGAAAAATTTTATTCCCTTGTTATAAAGAAAGAGAACTTCCTCAAGAAAGTTATACTTCTGCCCCTAATGAATGAAAAGAAGAAGGAAAATTACTCGTCGCTTTTACACATTTCATCCGGCTGTGCTCCGCATAAACCGCAAGCAGCACCTTCTTCGTTAATCATAGGATTATTACTTGCGCAAGTCCCAGCAAAACGTCCGCCTTTTTTTGCCCAAATTTTAATTGCAATTCCGGCAAATGCTAATGCCAATAAACCGATGGAAAGAAGAATTAATTTCATGTCTTATTTTTTTACAAAATTACTAATTTTTATTCACCAATTGACCATCTCCATAAGAATAATGCTCAATAAAACTTGGAATACCTTTGTAGTAAATATCTCCTTTTTCGAAGGTTTGTGTACGAATTAAGCAATTCTGTACATTTATATTAAAAACTTCCGAAGAATTTGAAATTGCATGAATTGAATCGGACACATTTAAACCATAAGCATCTCCAAACCCATTACTTCTAATGTCCATACTGAGAAAATCAACGGTTCCATTGAAATTAAAATTACCCCAACCGTGAGAAATCACAAAGTGCAATGAATTTGCATTTACATTAAGATTAAATGTACCGACACCGTCTCGAATTGCTAACGTCAAGTAGTCTGTATTTATAGTATTTACAGCAATGACTTCTTCAGTCCCTTCAAATAAAATGTTAAATATTTTCACAAAATGAATTTCAACCATTACAATTTTATCGTAAGAACGGAGGAAATTACATTTATTGTTATTCTTTATCGTCAATAAATTTTCAGAAACTGAAGTCTCTATAAAGTTCACTAAATTATTACCCCCAATTAAAATTACCTTATTGACCGTATCTTGAACCATTCGATATTTCAAATGAGGACCCATGTATAATTTCCCATAACTGTCCAGCATTATTTCTTTCGTTGTAAGTCCACCTGTTGCTTTCCAACAAGATCTGTCTTGTGATTTTTTACACGAGAGAAGAACTCCTGCAAAAGCGAGAAGAAGTATAATTCTATTCATATTTAAACGTATATCCAATACCAAATTCGGTATAATCTGCTCTTGCCCAATGAGACTTCAAGACCAGATTTATGTTAATACCATTGTCAAAAACATAGCGCATCCCTACTCTATGGTATAAAAAATCTTCCGGTTGGTATTTATCTTTAATGTAAATTCCCATACCAGTAATAAGGTGAAGTCGGTCAAAAGGTAAAATAAAACCAACAAAAGCACCTATTTGAAGAATTCCAGCTTGCGTTTTAGGAACATCATCGTGGTAATTAAAGATGGCTTGTTTAGAGATGAAATCAATTGAGAATTCCATTCCTGTTTTATGATTAAAGAATCTTCTTGCGACCAAATTCAATCCGTAAACCGGGTATTTTTTTCCACCTGTTGGAAATGTTTCTTTCACAGATAAAATACCTACCGCTCCAAATTGCCAATACTTTACAGGCCGTGGTATTGGTGTAATAGAATCTTTATTCTCTTTTATTCTATACGCATAACCGAGGCTTAAAAAAGGTAAGTTTATGCCTAAGTTGGGTACTTTAATTGCAGAATTGGAAAAGTGTGTTGCATCTATTCCCACAACGATGCTGTTGTTACCAAAAGTGAATCTATTTTCTAATCCCATTGTAATTCGTGCATTGATATGCGTACTTATTGCAACTTGAAAAATATTCGTTTCATTGTCGTATACTTTAGGATTATAGGCCAACCCTGCTCCAACTTTTGCTGAGAGAGAATAAATTTTACGTTTGATTAAAGGTAAATTCATGAAAGCAAATAGACCGTAGAAATTACCCACAATTTCTCTATTCCCGGCACTTGTTGCGAAAGCAGTAACTCCGAAAACTGGATAATTATATGCTTTTTGCCATTCTTTCCTTCCTTTAGACTGAAACATGTAGCTTACTTCTAACCCAACGGCATGTTGTTTTGCTAAATGCCCCATCACACTACTATGAGCAGCCAAAAAACCACCTTTTAATCGGGCTTCAATCCAATGATCATGCTCTGTCGGTTGACTTAAAACCGTAGAAGAAACAATGAGTACAAAAATAAATAATAGACTTTTCACAGCTGCAAATTTAACAAAAGGATTTTTACATTCATATAAATAGTACTTTTGAAATAAAAAAAATGGATTTACGACTGTTAGCTTTTGATCGCTTACTTAACATCATGGATGATTTAAGAGCTGAGTGTCCTTGGGATAAAAAACAAACACTCGAATCTTTGCGCCATTTGACCATTGAA
>CAYLWS010000065.1:0-17021 GCA_964387525.1 uncultured Fluviicola sp. | reverse complement strand
GTCGTTTAAAACTAATTCTGAAGGTGGATATTGCATTTTATTTATTTTTTATGGATAGTAAATATACAAAAAAAGGCATACTCAATAAAGAGAATGCCTTAAATTATTTGCAGTATTAATTTTACTGACCAATACTTCCAAAAACTTTTTGTAAAATACTTGATACACGCGCAGCTGGATCTTTTCTTATTTTATTCTCTTCAATTTCAACCATTTTGAACAAACCATCAATCGCTAGCTTATTTACATAATCATTTAAATCTGGATTCATTTTTTCACCGCCTGTAAAAGTCATTGCAGAATTATATTTTGTAATGATTGGGTTCCAATAATTTGTCAATTGAACTTTAGAAATTGCAGCATCAATTTTTGGTTGGAAAGCTGTAGTTAAACCTGCTGTAGTGTTTTGTTTTAAGAAACGAGTTGCAGCTCCTTCTCCACCATTTAAAATTGCAAAACCATCTGAAATGCTCATGTTTGTAATTGCATTTTTAAATATTGGTAATGCTTCTTTTGTAGCTTCTTCAGCTGCGTGATTCATTGTCGCTTCAAATTTAGTCACTTGTTTATTGAGTCCAAAATCTTCGGCATAATTTTTTACTTTTATAGCCTCTTGAGGAAATGGGATTCGTATGTTTGAATTGTCCCAGAATCCATTCGAGACAGATGTAAGGTTGACTGAATTTGTTATCCCTACACTCAGCGCTTCTTTTAAGCCAGAAATTACATCTGCGTTGGTTAAAGCCGGAGCTGCAGTTGTTGTACCTTCTGTTAATACTGTACCTGCTACTTCTTCTAAAACATCACAAGAAGTAAAAGAGAAAATAATTGCGGAGACTAAAAATATTTTTTTCATGGTTTTTTTTTGTAAACATAAGAACAATAAAGTTCTTTTCATTAAAATGAGTTCATAAAAAAAGAGAACCGAAGTTCTCTTTTTTTATTTTATGAAGAGTTAGTTTTTTCCTTTCAAGATTACAACTGTTCCGTTGAATACTTTTCGGTCATCAGTATGTGGGGTTTTTACAGTCGCCTTCCAAATATAAGTATCGTTGGCAAGTTTTCTACCCTTGTAAGTACCGTCCCATCCAAAATTTGGATCATGACTTTCCCAAATAACTTGACCCCATCTGTTAAAGATAAATATTTCATAATCATAAATGTCGATTCCAGAAATAATAGGTTTCCAAACTTGATTGTGTTCATTTCCGTCTGGAGTGAATGCATTGGGTGCGTAAAATAAAATATCTTCAATTACATTCAATAGGTACGTTACTGTATCTACACAGCCTCGTGCTGTTTCAACAGCTAAAGTAATTGGGTATAGACCAATTTTTCCGTCAGGGAATAAAAAATGAGGATTTGTTTCTGTACTTGATAAAGGTACTGAGTAAGGACTGTCCCAGTTCCAACTCACAACATCATATGATGATTTATCTTGCATTTTTACTGCTGTCTCAAAAATAGTTGTTGGATTTTTAGAGAAATTATAATCAGCAATCGGAGAAGGTATAACTTCAATTAAGTTCTTCATCGTGTCAGTATAAACACAACCGAATATTGAAGTTGTTGTTAATGTGATGTCGTGAAAACCTGTTGCAGAATAATAGTGTTGAACAGGGTCAGCTCCATTTGCAATTTCATTGTGTGTTATGTTATCTCCAAATTCCCAAAATGTTGTTGCAATTTCTGTGGGATTGGTTGATGTGTTAGAAAAGTAGAATGTATCAGGAACACATTTTTCCATCATATCAGGAACTGCTGAAGGTATGATTGGTGTAGGGAAATAGATTTTCACAGTGTCATATGCTTTGGGAGAGCCACATTGTTCTGATAAAATTACAGTATAATATGTATCCGTATTCACAGGATCAACAAGTATACTTGAACCTGTGCCGATTCCTTGCCCATTTTCACTCCATGTATAAGTGTACGTGGATGAGCCACCATTGCCAGTAACGCTTAAAGTGATGTCATCTTCAGGACAAATTTGAGTATCAGGTGTCGTGTTCGTAATTGTTAATGCTAAAGGTTGTCCTAAAATTCCATTAACAATTGTGACACAACCTAGGTCATCAGTAATCATAATAACATGAGGGCCTACCATTAAATCATTTGCCGTATTTGTTGTTGAGATTGAATTATCCCAAGAATAAGAATATGGTGCTGTTCCATCAATTACATTTAGAGTAATTACACCATTATTTCCACTGTTACATGTAACATCTGATTGATTAGCAATATTTGCTTGCATTCCGGGTATTTCAGTTACTGTTACTGTAATAATACTAGAACACCCAATATCAGAAGTGATTGTACAATTGTAAACACCTGCAGGTAGATTAATCGCAGTTTGACTTGTTTGAGCTGCGGGATCATCCCAAAGATAGGTGATGTTTCCAAGAATTGGGATCATTTCGGCAAATGCTGTTCCATCGTTTCCTCCAGGACAAGAAACAACTGTTGAGTTACTATTGTATGATGCTGGCGTATCGCCAACTGTAACATTTGTTCCCGATTGACACCCCATTCCGTCGGTCATAATGACTTGATACGTTCCTGCGGAAACATTATTAACTGTTTGCGTTGTCGCTCCACCAAGCGTTGGCCAATTGTATGTGTAAATGGGTTGTCCACTTGTTGGATTTGCTGTTACGGAACCTATTCCAGCGGAACAGATGTCATCTATTGCCGATGCTGTTACAGAAGAAGATATTCCAGTAATGAAAGTAGTATCGGAAGAACCACCTACCGGACCACATCCAATTGCTTGAACCGTAAGGAAATATCCAGTAATACCTGGTAATATAGGGTTGACTACTAGTATTCCATTGTTGTAAGGAGCTGTAGTATTGTTTGCAGTGTTTGCCCAAGTATATGTAGAGTTTGGGCTTGTAATTGTAAGGTAAGGAATTGCTGATATCGTATAGTTTCCTGTGTTGGAAGGAGATGTTGGTGTCCAAATTTTCGCTTCTTGAAAAGCTTGCCATTGACTATTGTTCCTACCTGGAGTAATATGAGCAATAGTTCCTGCTTGGTTTTCTGAACCTTGAATTGCTAAACCACCATTCCATGTTGGAGTTAATGGTTTATTTCCAATGTGAAATTCAAAACTATTGGAACCTTCATTCATTATAATTCCCATATATGTACATTCACCATTGCTTGCTCCAAATGAAATTACATCTTTAAATAGAATAATAAATCTACGGTTTGGAGCAGTTCCAATTGTTTCTGTTCTAATTTCAGCATTTGGAGAGTTGGTTGATGAAGGGTTCATGTCTTGGTATGCTGGCATCATAGCGTTTCGGGCATCTCCAAAAGTTGTATTTGGTAATGTACCGACTCCTCCTAGTGACCAAGGACAGTATCCATTTGCTTTTGATAAATCAAAAGAAATAACACCATTTGATCCAACGACACATTGATTATATGTGTTTCCGTAAAAGTCGAACGAAAAGCCAATGTTTACAACTCCAGTATATGAGTCGTCTGATAATGAATAGGTTGCTGAAGCTGCTGATAAAGATATTATATTTGCGCCACCACCATTGCTTGGATTACAGTCCTCGATTGTCACGGGGGTTCCTAGACAGACTGTCGCGTCAGTACCTAAGCAAACATTTTGGGCAGTTGTTTGTAAGGCTGTTAAGCTTAGAGTGGCAAGTATTAAATGCTTAAATTTCATATGTGTAGTATAAATAAAATACAATTTTCAATATCATAACGTATGTTAGATTCTAAAGTTGCTTTTCAGGATTAAAATATTGGACAGTATTATAATTATCCAATCATTTTCTAAAAGTAAACTTAGAAATCCAAACATAAGATTTTTTTTTGCTGTTTAGATTCAAAAATTATTTACTTTTGTTACTGTAAAATTAAACACATTTAAAATGTCAAATAAATACCAAGCACAAATTGATGCTTTCATGGAGAAAGTGAAAGCAACAAATGGTCATGAAACTGAATTTTTACAAGCTGTTCACGAAGTTGCTGAAGCTGTAATTCCAGTGATCGAAGAAACACCTAAGTATAAAGCGGCTAGAATTCTAGATCGTATGGTTGAGCCAGAAAGAACGATTATGTTTAGAGTTCCATGGATCGATGACAACGGAGATGTTCAAGTGAACAGAGGTTACAGGGTAGAATTCAATTCTGCTATAGGACCTTATAAGGGTGGTTTACGTTTTCACCCATCTGTAAACCTTTCTATATTGAAGTTTCTAGGTTTTGAACAAGTATTTAAAAATTCATTAACGACTCTTCCAATGGGAGGAGGTAAAGGTGGTGCTGATTTTAATCCAAAAGGAAAATCAGACAACGAAGTAATGAAGTTTTGCCAATCTTTTATGACGGAATTGTCTCGCCATATTGGAGCAAATACAGATGTGCCTGCTGGAGATATAGGTGTTGGTGGTCGTGAGATCGGATACATGTTTGGTCAATACAAAAGAATTCGTAATGAATTCGTAGGTATTTTAACTGGTAAAGGTGCTAACTGGGGAGGGTCTTTGATTCGTCCAGAAGCTACAGGTTATGGTACTGTATATTTCGCAAAAGAAATGTTGGCTACAAAAAATGATTCTTTTAAAGGGAAAGTAGTTGCAATTTCTGGTTCAGGAAATGTTGCTCAATATGCTTGTGAAAAAGCAACTGAATTAGGAGGGAAAGTTGTTACAATGTCTGATTCTTCTGGTTTTATTTACGATGAAGCAGGTATTGATGCTGAGAAATTAGCTTTCGTAATGGAAATTAAAAACGAGCGTAGAGGTCGTATCTCTGAATATGTTGAGAAATATTCTTCTGCTAAATTCACAGCTGGTTCAAGACCTTGGAGTGTGAAAGCTGATATTGCTCTTCCTTGCGCAACGCAAAATGAATTAAATGGTGAAGAAGCTAAAACTTTATTGTCAAATGGAGTAATGTGTGTTGCTGAAGGAGCAAACATGCCAACTACACCTGATGCTATTGAAGCATTCCAAAATGCAAAAATATTATTTGCACCAGGAAAAGCTTCTAATGCTGGTGGTGTTGCAACTTCTGGATTAGAGATGTCGCAAAATTCTTTACGTCTTTCTTGGACTGCTGAGGAAGTAGATGAAAAATTGCATAACATCATGGTTTCTATTCATGAAGCTTGTGTAGCTTATGGAACTGAAAATGGATACACTGATTATGTAAAAGGTGCGAACATTGCTGGTTTTGTTAAAGTTGCAGATTCAATGATTGATCAAGGACTCGTTTAAGAGCCTTAAATATAATATTAAGAAAAAGGTTAGCATTCTAAGAATGCTAACCTTTTTTTTTGGTTTAATTCCTTCTACAAAGAATTCTATTTGTTAGCTTTGTTACTCACTAAATAAGTTATGACTAAAACCGATAAAAGAAATATAGTATATAATCGTCAAGAGTTTGATGATGCAGAGTTGTTGTCAATCTATTATAAGCTTTTAAAGCCAAGATTGATAGAGCAAAAGATGATGATTCTTCTCCGTCAAGGGAAAATTTCTAAATGGTTTTCGGGTTGGGGACAAGAAGCAATATCTGTTGGTACGACCATAGGTATGGATAGAGAAGAATACATCTTTCCAATGCACAGAAACTTAGGTGTTTTTACATCAAGAGACATTCCTTTGAATAGATTATTTTCTCAATTTCAAGGAAAAATGTCTGGTTTTACAAAAGGAAGAGATCGTTCTTTTCATTTTGGAACACAAGAATATAAAATTGTAGGAATGATATCTCATCTTGGACCTCAGTTAGCTTTGGCTGATGGGGTAGCTTTGGCTTCTAAAGTCAGAGACCAAAAGAAAGCTACGCTTGTTTTTACAGGTGATGGTGGAGCAAGTGAAGGTGATTTTCATGAAGCCTTAAATGTTGCTTCAGTCTGGGATTTACCCGTTATTTTTGCCATAGAAAATAATCGTTGGGGGTTGTCAACTCCTTCTGAACAGCAATACAACTGTGAGCAATTCATTGATAAAGGAATTGGTTATGGAATGAAAGCTGTTCAAGTTAATGGAAATAACATTTTAGAAGTCATTTCTACGGTTAGGTCATTGACAAAAGAAATGAGGAATGATCCTAGACCCGTTATTCTTGAGTTAATGACTTTCAGAATGAGAGGGCATGAGGAGGCTTCTGGTACAGTTTATTACCCAGAAGGTATTCAAGATGAATGGGAAGAGTTTGATCCATTGTCTAATTATACCAATTTCTTGAAAAAAGAAGGAGTCCTTTCGGATGAATTAGAAAAGGAATACACAAAGAATATTAAAAAAGAAATACAAGATGGATTAGATGTCGCGTTTGCTGAAGAGGAAGTTGTTCCTGATTTAGAGGCAGAACATGAAGATTTATTTAAAGCACATACTCCTGAATCTCATCCTGCTAAAGGAAATAAAAGTGAGAAACGTTTTATTGATGCAATTCAAGATGGCTTGCGTCAATCGATGGAAAAATATGACGATTTAATCATCATGGGGCAGGATGTTGCTGAGTATGGTGGTGTTTTTAAAGTTACGGAAGGATTTGTGGATGAATTCGGTACGGATCGAGTTCGAAATACGCCGATTTGTGAATCTGCAATCATTGGTGCAGGTCTAGGCTTGTCAATTGCTGGAATGAAATCTGTTGTAGAAATGCAATTTGGAGATTTTGTGACATGTGGATTCAATCAAATTGTAAATAATCTTGCGAAAACTCATTGGAGATGGGGCCAGAATGCTGATGTTGTTGTGAGAATGCCAACAGGTGCAGGTTCTGCTGCGGGTCCTTTTCATTCGCAAAGTAATGAAGCTTGGTTTTTTCATACACCAGGACTAAAAATTGTTTATCCTTCTTCACCTTCTGAAGCGAAAGGACTTCTTGCTGCTGCAATTGAAGACCCTAATCCTGTCATGTTTTTTGAACATAAAAATTTGTACCGATCTATTCGTGAAGATGTTCACGATGAGTATTACACTTTAGAAATAGGTAAAGCAAATCTTGTTCGAGAAGGAGAAGATTTGACAATCATCACTTATGGGTTTGGTGTGCATTGGGCAAGAGATTTTGCGGATAGTCGCCCTGATTTGAGTATCGAAATTTTAGATCTTCGAACATTGTTGCCTCTAGATAAAGAAGCGATTTATGCTGCCGCTAAGAAAACTGGAAAAGTAGTTGTCTTACATGAAGATTGTATGACTGGTGGAATTGGTGGTGAAATTGTAGCACTTATTTCAGAAAATTGCTTTGAATTCTTAGATGCTCCAGTGAAACGTGTAGCTTCTATTGATACGCCAGTGCCATTTGTTGAGCAGTTAGAAAAACAGTTTTTACCAAAAGAACGATTGACAATTGCGATAGATGAATTGATGAAATATTAAAAGTTTAAATCATAAAAAAAACGCCGAATGAATAATTTTCATTCGGCGTTTTTACGTTAAAATTTAAAACTCTAGCTTTTCTTATTGAAATCTATTCTTCAATAAATTGAGTGCTTACTGTCCAATTTTGAATTTCTTCATCAGACATGTAGTGAATGCCGTCAAATGGAGAAGCGCTTAATGTGTGGAAATAAAAGGCTGGTCCAATAGAATCACCCATCATCATCGTGAAATATTCTAATTGGTATTGATGAGCGGGATGGTTTTTAGAAATTTCAATTGCTGTTTGGTCGTCTACACAACACCAAGAATGAATACCTATTTTCGCACCTTTCACTACAATTCTTTCTTTACCTGCGCAAAATAAATCAACACCGCCTGATGCGATGTCACTGTCTTTTAAAACTTTTGTTGTAAAACCATGTTCGCGAACAATTCTTCCTGTATGCATGTTGACGTCATCGTTGACTGAGCCTGATATTTGTGTTAAGACAAGCGTTTTTATTTCAGGATGATTTTGGATGAGGTCTTTCATTTGTGCGTATGTAACAGTGCCTAAGTCGCCAGAAATAAAAGCTTCATTTCCTTTTATTTCAATATTACTGTTTCCTGCACCAGAGATTGCTTCGTTAGTTTCAAATGAAATGTGAATGCTCTCCGTACTGTCTTGTTTTGTCAAATCTCCAGTGATGTTGAATATGAGATTGTCCATGTTTATGTTTTGAATGGTTACATTTCCAGTGAAACTCGGAGACTCTTCCATGTCGCTTCCGAGAGCATTTCCTCTAAAAAGAAGAACTTTTGCTTTGGATTCGTTTTCTTTGACATCTTTCATGGATGTAGGAATGATGAGGGTTTTGTATCCTAAATCCTTTGATCCATATACTGCAATAAATAATAAAGTTTTTTTGTCTTCTTCAATAGGTAGGAATGCTACGAGCGGTTCTCTCTTTTTGTTGATAGAAATGAAGCTTTTGTTGATTATTCTCATTTGAGCTTCAACAACAGAATCGATCTCAGAAATAGGAATCCCTGTGTCGTCAAAATTCTTCCAACATTCTCCTTTGTACCAATAACCGTCTTTAGAAGTGCATTTCTCTTCTGCGGTAGTTGAAGGTTTGTGGTTGGGTGAGCATGAGGCAATAATTAATGCCAAGAGTGCAATTGATAAAGTACGCATATGTTTTTAAATAAAGAGGTTATTAATTCGCTGGGGTTGAAATTGGGGAAATCATGATGTGTGCTTTATGTGTTCCTGGATTCATGATCCAAGGATGGTTCGAAGCGTAAGGTTTTTCGGGTAGTCCGGTAGAAGCAGAGGTAGCCCATGGAAGATAAACAACGTAGCGGTAAATTGCACCGGGTACAGATTTCGTAGCAGCATCATATTGTTTGTTGTCTCCAAAATAAATATGTAACGTAGAACCTGCTTTTCCCATTTCTAATTTCCCAGATTTAACTTCTTCTTCTCGAATGTCAAAGATTTCTTGGTGATTTTTCCCTTCTGCTTTTAATTCTCTACCTCTTGCCATGAATGGCTCAAGACTTTTGTAATAGCAAGCTGCGCTAAATCCTTCTTTCGATGGATTGTCTGCAAGGCAAATGAATTCATTCGTCCCTTCTTTTAAGGTTACAAATTCACCGTTTGTATTATAGCCAATGACTTTGCAATTTTCACGACTTTCAGCTGGTGCGGCTAGAAGTGCGGTTGCGATTAATAATTCGTCAGAATCAATCTTTACATAATTGGTTGTTATTATTTCTTTGGCTGACTCCTCTTGAATTTCATTTTCAACGATCACTTCTTGAGTGTCTTGGTTCGGTGAGTTGCAAGAAAATAATATTCCAGAGAATAAAAATGTGTAAATAAGTGTTTTCATAAGTGTTGCTTTTTTTCAAATGTACTAAAATTTGAATTGAAAAATTGATTGAGAATAGTTTCTACTCAAAGATTGGTTTAAAATACATATTCTATGATTTAAGTAGTTTTAAACGTAACAAAGTGAATAAGTTATCTGCTTAGCCTTAGAAACCAACGCCTTTCTTTGTTATATTTGGTAATTGTCCAATTAAACAGAAATAGAATGGCAGAAAATCAATACACCGAAGACAATATACGATCACTCGATTGGAAAGAACATATTCGCTTAAGACCGGGGATGTACATTGGGAAATTGGGTGATGGTTCTTCTGCTGATGATGGAATTTATATCCTTGTGAAAGAAGTTGTCGATAATTGTATCGATGAGTTTGTTATGGGGAACGGTAGGAAAGTGACCCTTAAAATTAAAGATGGGAAAGTTGTCATTAGAGATTATGGGCGAGGTATTCCACTAGGGAAAGTCGTTGATGTAGTTTCTAAAATCAATACCGGTGGTAAATACGATTCCAAAGCGTTTAAAAAATCGGTTGGATTAAATGGAGTTGGTTCAAAGGCAGTAAATGCGTTATCTTCCCATTTTTTAGTATACTCTGTTCGTGATGGAGAAAAGAAATCTGCTACATTTTGTAGGGGAGAATTGATTGAAGAATCAAAAATTGAAAAAACAGACGAGCAAAATGGAACGTACGTAGAGTTTATTCCAGATGAAACCGTTTTTAAAAAATATGCATTCAAAACTCCTTATCTAGCAAAGATGATGTGGAATTATTGTTATCTCAACAGAGGGTTGACAATAAGTATGAATGGAGAGAAGTTCTTTTCTAAGAATGGATTGAAAGATTTATTGGAGAACAATATGGATGGAGATCCTCTTTATCCAATAATTCACTTGGAAGGCGATGACATTGAAGTTGCATTTACCCATGGGAAGACTTATGGAGAGGATTATTATTCTTTCGTGAATGGACAACATACAACGCAAGGAGGGACACATCAAAGTGCATTTCGTGAATCGATTGCAAAAGTGATCAAAGATTTTTACGGAAAAAATTATGAAGCTTCTGATATTCGCCAATCTATTGTTGCTTCAATTGCTGTAAAAGTAATGGAACCTGTTTTTGAATCGCAAACGAAAACAAAATTAGGTTCTTTGGAAATTGAACCAGAAGGAAAATCAATGCGTGCTTTTATCAATGACTTTCTAAAAGAGAAGTTAGATAATTACTTGCATAGAAATTCGGATGTAGCTGAAATTATAGAACGAAAAATAAAACAATCTGAAAAAGAACGAAAAGAACTTTCAGGTATTCGTAAAATAGCAAGAGATAGAGCGAAAAAAGCAAACTTGCACAATAAAAAACTGAGGGATTGTAGAGTACATTTTACAGATGTTAAAAATCCATTGAGAGATAATACAACTCTTTTTATTACAGAGGGAGATTCAGCGTCTGGGTCAATAACGAAATCAAGAGATGTGAAAACACAGGCTGTATTCTCATTGAAAGGAAAGCCTTTGAATAGTTATGGGTTGACCAAGAAAGTCGTGTATGAAAATGAAGAATTTAACCTCATACAAGCTGCTTTGAATATTGAGTTAGATATGGATGATTTGAGGTACAATAAAATTGTAATTGCAACCGATGCCGATGTCGATGGAATGCATATTCGCTTATTGTTATTGACTTTCTTTCTGCAATTCTTTCCAGATTTAATCAAAAGAAATCATGTTTATGTCCTCGAAACTCCCTTGTTTAGAGTGCGGAATAAAAAGAAAACAATTTACTGTTATTCTGATCAAGAAAGGGTAGATGCCTTAGTTGAATTAGGAAAAACAGCAGAGATTACACGATTTAAAGGGTTGGGAGAGATATCCCCCGATGAATTTAAACATTTCATTGGAGAAGATATTCGATTGGAACCTGTAATTCTTTCAAAAGATTCGTCCATTGATGAAATTCTATCTTACTACATGGGTAAAAATACGCCTGCAAGACAAGAATTCATCATCAATAATTTAAGGGTTGAGGAAGAGGTTAAAGAAGATGTTGATTCAGTAGATAAAGATAAACTAGATAAAGCTTCATAATATGTCCGAAGAAAACGACGAGTTAGAAAACAACGAATTGAACGACGGACAAAAGGATGATGCTAGTCCGTTTAGTGATAGAGAATTGGATGATAATATCATTCCTGTAAGTGGTCTATACGAGAATTGGTTCTTGGATTATGCTTCTTATGTAATTCTTGAAAGAGCAGTTCCTTCTTTGTACGATGGGTTTAAACCTGTGCAAAGAAGAATAATGCATTCCATGAAAGAAATGGATGATGGGCGTTACAATAAAGTCGCAAACATTATCGGAAATACAATGAAGTATCATCCTCACGGAGATGCTTCTATTGGAGATGCTTTGGTGAATATAGGTCAAAAAGATTTGTTGGTAGATTGTCAAGGAAACTGGGGGAATACGCTTACGGGTGATCGTGCGGCAGCTCCACGTTACATTGAGGCTAGAGTTTCTAAATTAGCCAATCATATTCTTTTTAACCCGAAGACAACAAAATGGCTCAAGAGTTACGATGGACGTAATAATGAACCAGAGCAATTGCCCGTTAAATTTCCGCTGTTACTTGCGCAAGGTGCGGAAGGGATTGCAGTTGGAATGGCGTGTAAAATAATGCCGCATAATTTTATTGAATTGATCGAGCAATCGATTAACCATTTGCGCGGAAAAAAAGTGTTATTTTACCCAGACTTCCCAAACGGAGGAATGATTGACGTTTCCAATTACAACGATGGATTAAGAGGAGGGAAGATTCGATTAAGGGCAAAAGTTAGTAAGCAAGATAAAAAGACTTTAATTGTAACAGAAATTCCTTTTGGGACAACGACTTCATTGATAGATTCTATCCTGAAAGCAAACGATAAAGGGAAAATTAAGATAAAAAAAGTGGAAGACAATACAGCTGCAATAGCAGAAGTAGTCATTCATTTAGCGCCTGGTGTTTCTCCTGATAAAACAATGGATGCATTGTATGCTTTTACAGATTGTGAAGTGTCTATTTCTCCAAATACATCTGTGATTGATGGTGATAAACCACGATTTATGGGCGTGACAGAAATTCTTAAAGTAAATACGGATACAACGGTTAATTTACTTAAAAGAGAATTGGAAATTCGCTTAGAGGAATTAGAGCGACAATGGCATTTTTCTACGTTGGAAAAGATTTTTATCAACGAAGAAATGTACATTGATTTCAAAAACTATTCTGATAAAGTTGCATTGTATGAATATTTACACAAAGCTTTTAAACCTTTTGGAAAGAAATTAATAAGAGAGATTGCAGACGAAGATTTACACCGTTTGACGCAAATCCCAATGATTCGTATTACACGATTTGATGCGTCAAAAGCAGATGATACAATTGCGAAGATTGAAGGAGAAATGGAAGTGGTGAAGAGTAATCTTGCCAATCTTATCGAATATTCAATTGACTATTTCAAAGATTTGAAAAAGAGATTTGGAGCTGGAAAAGAACGAAAAACAGAAATAAAAACATTTGAATCAATCACCGCTTCAAAAGTAATTATTGCAAATAAAAAATTATACGTTGATTATGAAGAAGGCTTTATCGGACACAGTATTCGAAAAGCTGAATTTATAGCCGATTGTTCTGAAATTGATGATATCATCATCTTCTTTGCTTCGGGTAAAATGATGGTCACTAAAATAGCGGATAAAAAATTCGTTGGGAAAGGGATTATTTATGCGAACGTTTGGAAAAGAGGTGATAAAAGAACGGTTTATCATTTAATGTATCAAGACGGTAAAGGTGGTCCAACGATGATGAAACGATTCAATGTGAACTCTATCACGAGAGATACGGAATATGATTTAACGAAAGGAACGAAAGGTTCAAAAATGTTATATTTCACGGTACATCCAAATGGAGAACGTGAAGTCGTAACGGTTGTGCTACGTGCAAGACCACATTTGAAACGATTGAAATTTGATGTTGACATGGGGGATTTACTCATCAAAGGTCGTGGCGCTGGTGGAAATCGCGTAACCAAAGAGATTGTCTCTAAAATTATTCAAAAAGAAGTCGGTGGCTCAACATTGGCTGCCCGTAAAATATGGTTTGATGAGGTGGTCAGTCGTTTAAATGACGATGGACGAGGTAAGTTCTTAGGAGATTTTAGAGGGACGGATAAGATTTTAACCCTCTACAGTTCTGGAGAATATCGATTGAGTAATTTTGATTTGTCTACACATTTCGATGACGATATGATTCAAATTGAAAAATGGAATCCAGAGCACCCAATTTCTGCTGTTTATTTCGATGCGTCGAAAGAAATGCATTATTGCAAACGTTTTTTGTGTGAAATAACGACGGACAAAAAAGTTTTATTTATTTCAGAAACAGAAGGGTCAATCTTAGATGTCGTTTCAACAGCGTATCAACCACAAGCAAGAATTGTGTACAATAAATTGTTAAAAGCAACAAAAAACTTACCAGATACAATTATCAATATCGCAGACTTTATTGATGTAAAAGGAATGAAATCCCAAGGGAATCAATTGACAAAATTGAAAGTTAAAGAAATTGTTCATAATATTCCAGAAGGAGGGGAAGAACAATGGCCAGAACCTAAGAAAATAGTAGAGGTTACACCTGTTGAAGATGATGTTTCTGATACTGTAGAGTGGGATGTGAAGAGCGAAGATGATGAGGAAGATCAAACGAAATTGTTTTAGGAAGTGAAATAGAGGTTAAGTTTTGAAAGAGAATAAATAATAATGTTTTTCTTTTGTGAAAAGAACTGAGCTTGATAAATGTATTGATAACAAAAAAGTATATAGTTTGGGTGTTGTGACATTTTTTTCGGTCATTAAAATTTCAAACGCACTAAATGTTAGGCTTTGAATTACTTCAAAAGCACACTCTTAGGAATTTATTCTCGAACCCTTAATTAAATTTCTAAATTTATACGATTGATTGAAACGTAATCCATTTGCTTTAATCTTCTTAAAAATGTATTTTTGCTGACTGACTAATAAACTGCATTTATTATTCAAAATATAGAGAAATTATTAATTATGAGTACAACAATTGGAAAAATGACATCAGAAGATTATGTAAATATGGAAAATGAGCATGGAGCTCATAATTATCATCCACTTGGAGTTGTCTTAAAAAGAGGTGAAGGTGTTCACGTTTGGGACGTTGAAGGAAAAAAATACTATGACTTCCTTTCTGCTTATTCTGCCGTAAATCAAGGACATTGCCATCCTAAAATTGTAGGAGCAATGATAGATCAAGCAAAAAGATTGACATTGACTTCTCGTGCTTTTTACAACGATTCACTAGGACCTTACGAGAAATTTGTAACAGAATATTTCGGTTTTGATAAAGTTCTCCCAATGAATACAGGTGCTGAAGCTGTTGAAACTGCCATTAAATTGTGTAGAAAATGGGCGTATGAAAAAAATAATATAGCTGAAGATCAAGCGCAAATTATCGTTTGTGAAAATAACTTCCACGGTAGAACAACTACCATCGTTTCATTTTCAAATGATCCCGTTGCAAAGAAAAACTTTGGACCTTTTACGCCTGGTTTCATTCGTATTCCTTACGATGATATTGATGCGTTAGAAAAAGCATTGCAACAAAAAAATGTAGCAGGATTTTTAGTAGAGCCGATTCAAGGAGAAGCTGGAGTTTATGTTCCTGCTGATGGTTACTTGAAAAAAGCTTACGACTTATGTAAAGCAAATAATACATTGTTCATTGCTGATGAAGTGCAAACAGGTATCGCAAGAACAGGTGAGCTTTTAGCTGTTGATCATGAGAATGTGAAACCAGATATCTTAATTCTTGGTAAAGCTATTTCAGGTGGTGTTTATCCAGTTTCTGCTGTGTTTGCAGACAATGAAGTGATGGATGTAATTAAGCCAGGACAACACGGTTCTACTTTTGGTGGTAATCCTGTTGCTTCTAAAGTTGCAATTGCTGCACTAGAAGTTGTAACGGATGAAAAATTAGCAAATAATGCGCAAGAATTGGGTGAATTATTTAGAAGTGAAATGCAACGAATCATTGATTCATCAGAGCTAGTACTTAAAGTAAGAGGAAAAGGTTTGTTGAATGCAATTATCGTCAATGATACAGAAGAGTCTGAAACTGCTTGGAATTTATGTGTGGCATTGAAAGAAAATGGATTGTTAGCGAAACCAACACATGGAAACATTATTCGTTTTGCTCCTCCTTTGGTCATGACTAAAAATGAACTAATGGAGTGTGTTGCTATCATTGAAAAAACAATTAACGAATTTGAAAAATAGGCTTCGAGTGCCTCAGCCAACTTTTAAATGAGAGTTAGCTGAGGACACTACGACTCTTGAAGCAATAAATAATATTACAATATTAGATGATACAAAAAATAAAATTTGGTACAGACGGTTGGAGAGCAATTATAGCTCAAGAATATACCGTTGAAAATGTTGCACGTGTTTCTTATGCTACAGCCCAGTGGGTGAAAGCAAACTTTGACAATCCGAGTATCGTTATCGGTCACGATTGTCGTTTTGCGGGTGAACTATTCGTTGAAACTGCCGTGAAAGTCTTTGTTTCTGAAGGTGTCAATGTTAAAATGGCCAAAGGTTTTGTATCTACTCCAATGATTTCATTGGCAGCAGTGAAGTTAGAATGCTCTCTTGGTGTAGTTATTACAGCAAGTCATAATCCTCCTTCGTACAATGGGTTTAAATTAAAATCACACCACGGTGGACCGTTAACTCCATCTTCTGTTCAAGAAGTGGAAGACCAAATTCCAGATGTAAATCCGGTGAATTTAACGACAGTTTCTTTGGATACTGATTTAGTTGAGGTAGTAGATTTAGAAACAATGTACGTGGATCATGTGAAAGCTAATTTTGACATTGATGCAATCGAAAAATCAGGTTTGAATTTGATGTATGACGCAATGTACGGTGCTGGTCAAGATGCTATGAAGCGTATTTTGCCAAACATTGAATTTTTACATTGTGAGAATAATCCATCTTTTTACGGACAAGCTCCGGAACCAATTGCAAAAAACTTACAAGAGCTAGAGGCATTTATTAAAGCTGACGGTAAAATCGATTGTGCTTTAGCAACTGATGGCGACGCAGACAGAATTGGTTTGTACAATGGAAGTGGAGAATTCATTGATTCGCATCACATTATTTTATTGTTGATTCATTATTTAGCAAAATATAAAAAAGAAACAGGTAAAGTTGCTACAGCATTTTCTACAACTCCGAGAGTAAAAGTAATGGCCGATCATTATAATCTCCCTTCTGAAGTTGTGAAAATTGGCTTTAAATACATTGCTGACATTATGGTTGCAGAAGATGTATTGGTAGGAGGAGAAGAATCTGGAGGAATTGCAGTGAAAGGACATATTCCTGAACGTGATGGGATATGGATGGGATTAATCATCTGGGAATTTATGGCGAAGTCAGGAAAAACATTGGATGATTTGATCGCAGAAGTGTATGAAATCGTTGGTGGATTTAAATTTGAAAGAAGTGACTTACACATAACCGAAGAATTAAAACAAAGTATCATTGCCAACTGTGAAGCAGGTAAATACACCAATTTTGGAGAATATTCTGTAAAAAGTGTTGGGACAATTGATGGTTTTAAATTTTTCTTTGACGATGATAGATGGTTGATGATTCGTCCTTCAGGAACAGAACCTGTTTTAAGAACATATGCTGAAGCGC
>CAYLWS010000064.1:0-17891 GCA_964387525.1 uncultured Fluviicola sp. | reverse complement strand
AATCTGAGGGAAACTTTTTACTAAAAAAACTTGCATTAGCATTTTAATCTAGGAACAATTATTTATTCAAGTCAATATAAGTATCTGAAAAAAAATATTTATAAGGGTGGGTAACTCAGTGATAATAACACATTTTAGGAAATGTAATGGGTAATTCAGAACTGATTTCAGTCGTGAAAAAGTCGAGTTTATTTACTCTGGTGTATTGGGATTATTTTCACAACACAAAGAAGTAGAAACTAAGGACGTATTTTTTTACGTTGTGCCGTTATTTACGAATAAAAGTCATTCTAAACACAAAATGTCCGTTGAAGAATTATTCATTCAACAGTAAGACAAAACGAATCAATTCATTCATGCTTTTCTTTCCCGATTTGAAATTCATTTCACCAGAAATTGTATTATTCTTTGTGGTGTTTAACTGAATCCATTCAATAGAATTGGTGAAAGATTCACTTGCATGAAATAATGGTATGATGCTTAGAAATCTACGTACAATCCCTTCTCCTTTGACGTCTGTGAGACTCGAAGGCGCTCCTTTCATAAAGAAAACATCATTTTTTTCAGTAATAAAAGAAGACTCAAATTTTTGTTGACCAATGTAAAATGATTTAGAGGATACTTGATAGAAGTAATAGATATTTTCACCAATGGAGAAAGAAGTGGAATCAGCTGACATTATTTTCTCTTGTTGAGATAATGAAGCTATTTTACGTTGGATAGATATTGGTTCTTTGAAATGAAATAAAAATGAACTATTCATCTTGAGTAAAACTTTAGGCTTACTAATTAATTCAGAAGAAGAATGGTTCGTAGAAAAACCAAGTAACTGATTAGAATCTACTTGAAAAAAAGAACAAATTGAGTCGCTAATTAATTGAGGGATAAACCGACTAGAAAAGTGAAAATCTTTTGGTACAAGAGATCGATTTGGACCAAGAATAGCATCTTTAATTTTGAAATCCCCATTGAATAATAAAGAAGAATCTAATATTGAAATGTCAATAGAAGATGTTAAATGAGATGAATTAGTGTTGAGATGAATAGAGTAGTCTGACGATTCTTTTAGTGAATTATGATTGTTTAAAATTTCGTTGGCTATTTTTTCCTTTCCATCAATAGGACCATAAATAACTAAGCCAACTTTTTCATTATTGAATGATTGAAATAGTTCTGGAAGAAAATCAGGGCTGTTTTTACGAAATTTTTGAGCATTTTTAAGTTCAAAAATTCCACAAGTAAATTCAACGGCATTTTTATTCAGTCTAAATATGAAAATAGTAGCATTAAGGTTGATTCCGATTTCATCAATAGATACATTGCTCTCATTTTGATCAATTACAAGGTTATTAATGAGGGTATTTAATTCGTTGTCTGGGATTTGAGCAAAAAGTACAGATTCTATTCCTTTTTCGATCAATTGTTGTGTATTGAACTCTATAAGCCATTCCGTTTTCTTTGGAAGGTATACGGAAATATCCGTGTTTGTTTTCTTAATGACGCTTTCACTGATAAAGAAAAATAGCCACATAACACCTAGTAGGAAGACTATCGGAATTAGCTTTACAAGAATTTTTTTCTTTTGCATGCATCAAAAATAAACTAAATATTGTAAGATTGACTAACTTTACACTATGAAGGGAAAAATAGCAAGAGGTATTTTAGGTTTATTTGGTTGGAAAGTTGACGACAAAAGCCCAAAAGGTGTTGATAAATGTGTTGTTGTAATGGGACCGCATACATCTAATTGGGATTTTATTATTGGAAGACTAGCTTTTATTGCTTTTGGAGTAAAAGGAAAATACTTAATTAAAAAAGAATTGTTCTTCTTTCCAATGGGATGGATTCTTCGTAAAACAGGAGGTATTCCAGTAGATAGAAAAGGAAAAAGTAATTTAACAACTGAAGCCGTTCGTCATTTTAAAGAGAATGATATAATGTATATGGTTTTTACACCAGAAGGAACGAGAAGTTATAATCCAAAATGGAAAAAAGGTTTTTATTACATTGCTCAGAAAGCAGAAGTTCCAATTTACATCGGTTACATGGATTATGAAAAGAAAATAGGTGGATTTCACGGTATTTTTGAACCAACAGGAGATATTGAAAAAGATATTCAAGACATTAAGAATATTTTAAAACAATACAAAGGACGTTTTCCTGAAAAAGGAATTGATGGAAAGTAATTAATTGATAGACTTCGAAATCATTTCTCTTAGTTCTCTTTCTAACTCGATATTCGGTGTAGTGAAATTAAGTGTGAAGTTTTTTGGATCAAAAACTTCATTGGCGATGTCAATTACTGTAATTGCACAGAACCCAAATAAAGGAATTCCACTTTGGTCATTGGAAAGGATACAAATAGTTCGTTTTAAATAGAATTTTTCACCTTTATTATTAACCATTGGATTAATGTTACTCAAAACCATGTCAAGAGGAGCTAAGTGATGATTAATATGGAATTCAGTGAACGCCTTATCCATTTCAGCATCAATTCGAAGTGCACCTTCATCGATGTGGTCAATAATCTTGTTAATGCTATTTTTTTCAAAACCTATATTCAAGGAAATGTCTTTTTCAAGTATAAAATTCCCTTCTTTTTGGATATCAATTAGACAATAAAAATCAATGTTGTTGAAGGAATTAATTGTGCTGTTTTTCTTTTCTAAAAAGTCTAAACTCGGGAATGAATTTATTTCAGTTGTTGGAGTGTTTTTAGAAATAGAAGATAAAACTTCTGAAAAAATGTATGATCCTTTGTAGTTCTTGTTGAAGTCCATTAGCTTTGATTAAGAGCTTAAATTTACACAAAATCTTAATGGCTCCTATATCGTTTAACAACTATTAGATGAACACAATATTTTTAATGACAAAGGGGAGTTATTGTTCAATTAAAAAAAAGGAAATTAACGTTTTTTTGAAGAATTAAACCCATAAGGACAGTGTTTACAACTATTTTTACAACAATAACCTCTTTTTAAGTGATATTTTTCTGTAAAAATAATGTACCCATCAGGGCTCATGTAATAATCTTCTTTATCTAATTTTGCTTTTGAAGAAAAGCCTGACATATCATCACTCATACTGCAAATTTAACCGATATTTGTAAAAAAGCAAAGTCTATGTACAACCTTTCCAATTCTATCGTTCAAGAATTAATGATTGACTCATTGTCCGAACGAGGAATACGTTTACTTGTTAAAAGAGACGATTTGATTCATGAGGAAGTTTCGGGGAATAAATGGCGAAAGTTAAAATACAACATTGAATTATGTAAAGCTCGAAAAAAAAGTGGAATCTTGACTTTTGGAGGAGCATATTCTAATCATTTATTGGCAACTGCGTCTGCGTGTAAACATATCGGTGTTTCCTCAATCGGAATAGTAAGAGGGGATGAGTTGAATCGTAACAGCAATGATACGTTACGAAAATGCTCAGAGCTTGGGATGGAACTTGTTTTTTTGCCAAGAAATGAATATAAATTAAGGCATGAAAAGGCATACGTCGAGTCTCTATCCATAGAATATCCAAACTTTCATATTGTACCTGAAGGAGGGGCGAATTACCATGGAATGATTGGTTGTCAGGAAATCATGAATGAAGTGAACGAGAATGTTGACCATGTTTTTGTTGCCCAAGGAACTTCAACTACGTCTTGCGGGATTGCAATGTCGTTGAAAGAAAAACAAGTTTTACATGTTGTACCTGTTCTAAAAAAATACGATTCAATTGGTGAAATGAAAAGTCTATTTTACGGAAGCGGTATGGACAGTGAGGCTGTTGATTTTTTAACGTCCAAAGTAAAAGTGTACAATGAGTACCATTTTGGAGGTTATGGAAAATACAATTCAGAGTTATTATTGTTTATTTCAAACTTCTTTAAAAACCATCAATTAAAATTAGATCCAATTTACACAGGAAAAACAATGTTTGCTTTAGTAGAAACCTTGAAAGACGAGACCTTTGATAATTCTACAGTTCTTTTTATTCACACAGGAGGTTTGCAAGGTGTAAAAGGGATTGAAGAGAAGAGTGGAGTGATTCTTTATTGAGAATTCTGGTTTTCTGTTTTTTAACCTACCGAAATAAGGCTTTGAACATTGTTTTAAATCAAAGCAACGGCTTCTTTAACGTCGTGAACACGAAGTATATTTCCTCCTTTTTTTAGTGCAATTTTATTTAAACGTATTGTTTCAGGAAGAGAGTCTTCTGGTTTGATTCCTAGTTTTTTATAGATCATAGATTTTCGAGACAAACCAATTAAGAGTGGGTGATTTAAAAGTTTAAAATGTTCTAGGTTGTTCAATATTTCATAATTCTGTTCTATTGTTTTACTAAAGCCAAATCCCGGATCAATAATTATATCATGAACTCCTTTTTTCTTTAAGAAATCAATTTTTGATGAAAAATATTGCATCATTTCACTGAAGAGATTATCGTACTCTGTATTACTTTGCATCGTTTTTGGATTTCCTTTCATATGCATCAATATGTATGGAGTTTTGTGTTTTGCAACAACATCGATGATTAAAGGGTCAATTTCAAACCCGCTAATGTCATTTATGATATCAGTACCAGCTTCAATTCCAATTCTAGCAACCTCTGAACGAAAAGTATCTAAAGAGATAATTATTTCAGGAAATTCTTTTTTAGCAGCTTGAATTACAGGTGATATTCGACTCACTTCTTCTTCAATTGAGATGTTTTCTGCACCTGGTCTAGAAGAATACCCGCCGATATCAACAATTAACGCTCCTTCGTTCTGCATTTGCTCTATTTTTCTTAGAACAGAGATCATAGACTCCATACGGCTTCCGGCGTAAAAAGAATCGGGAGTTACATTCACAATGCCCATTACAAGCGGTGTGGATAAATCAATTAATTTATCATTCACACGAATACTGTAATTCTCTTGTTTTTTTGTATTTTCAACGTTTGAAATTTGCATAGAATAAAATGAGTAAAACAAATACGGAATATACAAATGTAATCAATGTTTGTCGAGAACTATTCTCGAAGAAAACAAAAGATTATGGAACGGCATGGAGAATCCTTCGTCCAAGCTCATTAACGGATCAACTTTTCATTAAAGCGAACCGTATACGAACAATTCAAGAGACTGGAGAAAATAAAGTGGGAGAAGATATTGACGATGAGTTTATTGCAATCGTTAATTATTGTATAATGGCTATTATTCAATTCAATGAAAAAGAGTTGGTCGAGTTAGAATTGCCTCATGAACAAGCGGAGGAATTGTATGATAAATATGCAAAAGAAGCGTATGAATTAATGCAAAGAAAAAACCACGATTATGGAGAGGCATGGCGAGATATGAGGGTGAGTTCATTGACGGATTTAATTCTACAAAAAATATTTAGAGTCAAACAAATCGAAGATAATAAAGGAAAAACCATTGCTAGTGAAGGAATTGATGCCAGTTATTTCGATATGCTCAATTACGCTGTATTTGCATTGATTTTAATTGATAACGATAAATAATTAGTAAACATGAAAGAAAAAGTAACAATTAAGGGACGATCATTACTATTCAATAGTTTGTTTGTTCTTTTTAATCTCCTAGGTGTTGTTTTTATTACGCTTGGATTTCATACTGGATTTGAAGAACAAGCAATTTTGTTCAAATTAATGGGAGTCATTTTGATTATTTCATCAATTGGTGGAATGGTTGTTTTTAAAGGTCGATTATTGATGGCTTCGGTTTCTCGAGTGCTTGTTGGTGGACTTTTTATTGTTTCGGGACTAGTCAAAGCAAATGATCCAGCTGGTTTTGCGTATAAACTGGAAGAATACTTTGAGGATGGAGCTTTGGCATTCAGAATCAAAGAATTGTTCAATGCCCCAGAATTCTCACTAGAATTCTTTATGGATTATGCACTTTTACTGAGTGTAATCATTTGTGTTGCTGAAATAATACTTGGTGTACTTATTATCATAGGTGGGAAAGTTAAAATTGTTGCGTATTCAATGCTATTAATGATGGTCTTTTTCTCATTTTTAACATGGCATACTTCTAACTGTGATTCGTCTGTAAAATTCTTAGATAGAGATACGTATGAGATGACAAATCCTATTGCTCAAATAAAAATAGATCAAATAAATACCAACAAAGATAATCCTGATTATGATTTAAAAATTGTTTCACAATCTGAAACATCTGTTGTCATTGATGAAATGAAACAACCTCAATGTGTGGATGATTGTGGGTGTTTTGGTGATGCAATGAAAGGCTCTGTAGGTCGTTCGTTAACACCGATTGAGTCCTTTTGGAAAGATTTAATTTTAGTTTATCTCATTCTCTGGATATTTATTTCAACCAAAAGAATACTTCCGAATACCCGTGAAGAGAATAAAATATTCATTCCTGCATCTTTATTCGTTATTCTTTTCTTTTCATGGATATTCTCTTGGTATTTCCCATTTTTCTTTGGTATCACAACTATCCTAGGTTCACTCTGGGTAATTAAATATGGCGGAAAAATATTCGGCAATTATTATGGAGTAGCATTTTTTGTAACCATCATTTCAATGTTGATGATTGGTTACGTGCTTCTTTTTCTTCCTTTAAAAGATTATAGAGCTTACGCTGTTGGTTCTGACTTGAAAGAAAAAATGAGTGATGGAATAGAAGGGGTTTACGAAAACCTACTTGTGTACAAAAATAAAATTAACGGAGAAGAAAAAGAATTTCTTGCAACTTCTTCTGAATACAACGATTCCAAAATCTGGGAAGATGAAGATTGGGAGTATTTGAGTATGGCTCAGAAGGTAATTATTCCAACGAAAATCCCGTCAATCACTGACCAATTTAACCCTTTCATAGATATCTATGATCTTTCTGAATATGAGAAATCATTCCCATCCGTGAATGAATTTATCGAAAAATCAAGTATGCAGGGTGTCTTGTTGAAGGATTTAAAATACGATGGAGAAATAGAAGTTCCTTTAAATGAATTCAACACAAACGACTACGACACTTCAAGTTATGCCGTATTAGATACGATAACAATGATGGATCCATCTGTTTCAGAAGTAAGTATTCGTGATTTCATTGTAAACACAGATAAAATTGTATTGATTTTTTCTCAGAATCTTTTAGAAGGTGACTGGAGAAATATCGATGATTTGAAAGCAATTTTTGAAGAATGTCAGTCCAATGGAATTCCTTTTGCAGTAGTTTGCAATGGTTCAAGACCTGATATCATTACTTTTAGAGAGGAGAATAAATTTTATGCGCCTTTCTTTGTGAACGATGAAACGGAGTTAAAAGCAATTTGTCGATCAAACCCAGCATTGATAATCATTGAAAAAGGAATTGTAAAGGCTAAATACCCTTTCCGTTCTACACCGAACTTGAATGTTTTTAAAAAGAAACATTTGTAATTAATAATTAGAGTAGATTTCTACTCAAAAAGAAATAATATTATGGCACAGAAAATTGTAGCTGGAAATTGGAAAATGAATCTTTCATCTAATGAAGCGAAAGAATTAATGTCAAATTTGAATGAGAAATCATTCCCTAGTGATGTTAGAACGATTGTTTTTCCTTCTAGTATTTATGTTGATTCTATTGCATCTACAGCAAAGAACACAGAGGTTGGAGTTCAAAATTTCTCTGAGAATGATAACGGAGCTTTTACAGGCGAAGTATCAATTGAACAATTAAGAAGTGTCAATGTTAACATTGGTTTGATTGGTCACAGTGAACGTCGTGCTTATTTCAAGGAAGGACACGAACAATTGAAAAATAAAGTGGACCATGCGATAAAGAATGAATTTAATTTCATTTTTTGTTGTGGTGAACCTCTTGCTATTCGTGAAAACGGGGATGAATTGACTTTTGTTCGTCTTCAATTGAATGAGTCCTTGTTTCATCTTATCAAAGAACAAATGATGAATAAAGTGATTGCTTATGAACCTGTTTGGGCAATTGGTACTGGTAAAACAGCTAGTTCTGATCAAGCTGAAGAGATGCACCGAAACATTCGTTCTTGGATTGAAGAAAAATACGATCTTGAAACGGCAGAATCTGTTTCAATTTTATACGGTGGAAGCTGTAAACCTTCAAACGCAAAAGAGTTATTTGCTTGCAAGAATGTTGACGGTGGATTAATTGGTGGTGCTGCACTCAAAGCTGACGATTTTAACGCTTTAATTCATTCTTTCTAATGGATACTATTGAATTAAAAATTGAATTATCACCTAAATCTCCATGGAACGAAATAATCGTTGCTGAATTAGCTGACCAGGGTTTTGAAAGTTTTGTACAAACGGAAACGGGTATTTTAGCTTATGTGAATGCAGATGTTGATGTAGAGAAGGCTTTAGAAGAAACTTCACTCAAGAAGAATGATCTTTTTACGTTTTCTATTGCGCAACAAAAAATCCCATACCAAAATTGGAATGCGAAATGGGAAGCAGATTTTCAACCTGTTTTCATAGAGGAATATGCGACAATTTTAGCCCCTTTTCATGCTAAATCGAAGGGGAGAGGTATGGTCGTTGAAATTCAACCACAAATGTCTTTTGGAACAGGGCACCATCAGACGACTTGGATGATGACAAAAGCATTGTTTGAATTGGGAGAAATGCCAAAAAATGTACTCGATATGGGGACAGGGACAGGTGTTTTGGCAATTGTAGCCGAAAATCTAGGTGCAGACAATATTCTTGCAATTGATATTGAAGATTGGTCTGTAGTAAACGCGAAAGAAAACGCGGAAAGAAACAATTCCAAAAATATCCGTTGTGTTTGTGGGGATATTGACAAAGTTGGTAATGAAAAATTTGGTTTAATCATTGCTAACATAAACAAAAACATCCTCAAAAGTCACATGGAATCATACAGTCAAGCATTAGAGAGTGGCGGAACACTTCTTTTAAGTGGCTTTTTCTCTACCGATGTTGAAGAACTGGTAAATTACGCTTCTGAATTTCAACTTTCTCAAATTAAACTGTTTGGAAAAGATGAATGGGCAGCTATACAATTAATAAAAAAATAAAAAAATGATGAAACTACTTTTAACTGGAATCACAACGCTTTTACTCTTCATTTCCTTCTCTCAAAGTTATACAAATGACCGAGAGAAGTTTGTCAAAGAATTTCAAAAAGCACTCAGTGATTATGGAAAAGGGGAGTTTCAAGATTTTTCAAAGAAAGAATTCCCTCAACTTTTATTAGAGAGTTCAGATTTTCCAGATAATTATTTTTCAAAAATGGTTGAAACTTGTAATTTGATGGAAACAAAGAAAATTAAACCTTATCCTTCAATATACAATTACGTTTTCTCTGTCAGTGCTTTTGTAAAGAATAAACAATCGAAAGATAGTTATACTGCATGGCATAATTCGGTTGATAAACTGCTCAATTCAAGAAATGTTAAAAAAATAAAAGGATTCCTTGAAATGTCCGCTGGATTCTTCTCTGAATCTAGAATTGCAACATCTTCAAATTTCAAATGGTATTATACCGGTGGTGAGTACGAGTTCGTTTACGAAAAGAAAGCCTTTATTCGTTTTAAAAGTGGTAATTTAGTTTGTAGAATTCACAGTAAAAAAGCCAAAGATAAAGGTGCGGTGATTGATTCTTTAGTTGTGATTAACACTGAAGGAGTGTATGATCCTGTTCTGAAAAAGTGGATAGGAAAAAACGGGATAATCACTTGGGAGAAAGTTGGTCTTGATCCTAGTGAAACTTTTGCGCGAATTAATAATTACAATGCTTCGCTTAAATCATCAACGATTAGAATAGATTCTGTTTTATTGACAACTCCCTATTTTGGTTCAGAGATTCAAGGTTCATTAAACGATAGAGCATTTAAGATCAATAGAGAAACGGACAAAATATATCCTCAATTCTTATCTTTTGATCGAAAATTATTGATTAAAGATATTGTAAAGAATGTAGACTATATCGGAGGTTTTGCTTTACAAGGTGCTAGTTTTGTAGGGACAGGAACAAATCAGGAATTGGCAAAAATTACGTACAAAAAAGAGGAGGTCCCTTTTATCATTGCGAAATCACCTCAGATTTTTATAACAGAAGATAAAGTGAAGATTAAGAAAGCTTCGATGTCACTTTTCTTAGCTTCTGGAGATTCTATTACTCATGCTGGAATTAATTTCACGTATGATTTGAATAAGAAGAAAATTGAATTAACTCGTTTTGGAAACGGAATTGGGCGTTCTCCTTTTATCGACTCTTACCATCAAATAGAGATTTACGTTCCTAAAATAATATGGAATGAAGGAGATGGGAACCTACTTTTTACTTTTGATTTTGGGACTTCCCAAGAACAAAAAATAGCGAGTTTTGAGTCTAATCTATTCTTCGATGAAGAAATATACGACCGCCTGCAAGGAATGGCAAGTGTTCACCCTTTGGTTGCGTTGTCAAGATATTGCTACAAGTACGATGAATATGTTTTGACAGAAGGTAAAGCGGCTTCAGCATTAGGATTAACTATTTCTCAAGCAAAGACAACTTTACTTAAGTTGTCTAACATGGGGTTTATTAGTTACGACACAGATAATAAAACAGTAGTTATCAATAAGAAACTCGAAACTTTTGTAAAAGCTAAAGCCGGGAAAATAGATTATGATAATATGGTGTTCAAATCTGATTTTAGACCTAAAAAATTAACAGGTTATACGCCCGATCAAATTAAGAAAGACCCTTATTTGCAATCTATCCAGAAATTATATGCAAAACAAAATGAGGAAAGACGAATCATGAAGAATTTTGCAACAATGAGCTTGTCTACTTTTGATTTAGATATTTTGGCCATTGACAATGTTATTATTTCTGCAAAGAATAATACAATGGTTTTTCCTACGAACAGCGAGGTTAAGTTGAAGAAAAATAGAGATTTTAATTTTTCAGGTTGGATTAACGCTGGTAAACTTGAAGTAAACACAGTTGCTGCTAAATTTAATTACGATGAATATAAATTCTCTCTTTTAAAAACAGAAGAAGCTTTGTTTCGTGTTCGGCCAATGCGACAGCAAGATGGTCCAAAGCCAATTGCAATGAAAAGTAGTTTGAATGGAGTTACGGGGGAAATACTCATTGATTCACCGACAAATCGCTCAGGAAATAGTGCTGAATTTGGAGATTACCCAAAATTAAGAGTTGACAACGTTTCTAAAATATTTTACAATTCAGAATATATCTATCGTGGCGCATATGACAGCACACGCTTTTATTATACCGTTGAACCATTCCTAAGAGATAGCTTAAATGATTTTGAAGAATATACGTTTCGTTTAAAAGGAGAGCTAGTTTCTGCGGGTATATTCCCTGTTCTCAAAGAAGATTTGAAAATCATGCCCGATTATTCATTCGGATTTGCAACAGATGCAAAGAATGGTGGACTTGATTTTTATGGACCTGAAGCAAAATATGAGAATAAAATTGTGTTATCCAATAATGGTTTACAAGGTTCGGGAGTAATTAATTTTGTGAAATCGACTTCGGAATCTAAAGCATTGACTTTCTTGCCCGATTCAACGGTTGGGTTTGCTAGTTTCATCAATCATCCTGTAGAGAATGGAATTGAATTCCCTGATGTGACGGGAGAAAATGTTTTCATAACGTACATTCCAAAAAGTAAAACTTTAAGAGTAAAATCTACACCACAGAATGAGTTGGTCTTCTTTAACAATGAAGCTAAACTAAGAGGTGTGGCAACAGTTAGGCCTTCAGGAATGTCTGGAAAAGGGTTAATGACGTTTGTTAGTGCTACATTGATTTCTGATCATTTCACTTACAATCGTTATGAAGTTGATGCAGATACATCAGGCTTTAATCTAAGGAACGAAAGTGATGATGTTTCTGAAAATGCATTGGCTTTTAAAACAGAGAATGTAAAAGCACATGTTTCTTTCAAAGATAGAAAAGGAGAGTTTACCTCCAATGAAGGTGAATCTGTAGTTGAATTCCCTGTAAATCAGTACATGTGTAAAATGGATCAATTTTCTTGGTTAATGGATGAACTATCGATTGAAATGCAAAAGAAAGAAGATCGAGATATTGCTATTAGTACTGGAGTTGATTTAGTAGGTCCAAACTTCTTCTCAACCCACCCGAAACAAGATTCTCTTCAGTTTAGAGCTCCTAGAGCAAAATTTGATTTGAAAGAAAAAGTAATTTACTGTGATAAAGTGGAGTACATTGATATTGCCGATGCTCGAATATATCCAGACAGTATGAAGGTCAATATTCGTAAGAAGGCAAAATTGGATAAATTAGAACATTCAAGAATTGTCGCCAATTACATTACTAAATACCACAGTTTTGAAGATGCGGAAGTGGAGATTCTAGCCCGTAGAAAATATTCAGCAAAAGGAAACTACCCTTATTACGACAAGGATAGTACGGTGACGTATATAGAAATGAATAATATCGGACTAGATACTTCTTACCAGACAATCGCTTCTGGAGTCGTTACTCCTGAAATGAATTTTAAATTAAGCCCTGAATTTGATTATTACGGAGATGTGGCCATAAAAGCAGCTAATCCATTGATTTCATTTGAAGGGGCAACGAGAATTATTCATTCTTGTGATAAATTTGATCGAAATTGGATGGCATTTATTTCTGAAATTGATCCAAATAACATTCAGATCCCTGTTTCTAATAAAATGAAGGATTTAGAAGGTAATTCTCTTTCAGCAGGAATTGTGTGGAGAGATTCGCCATCGACAGATAGTATTGAATTATATCCAACTTTTTTATCCTCTTTGATTGCTGAGAAAGATCCAATTGTAATGACTTCAAGTGGTTTTTTACAGTACAATTATGGTGCGCATCAATTTGAAATTGCTTCGAAAGATAAGCTGATCAATCAAGATGAATCTGGAAATTATTTAGCGCTACATACTGAAAGTTGTTCAATGAACGGAATGGGCGTAGTAAATCTAGGTATGAACTTCGGAGATGTTACTGTAGAGTCCGTAGGAGTTGTTAATTATGATCAAAAAACGGGTCGAACTTCAATGAATTTAACAATGCGATTCAATATGGCAATTGATAAAGGCTTAATGCAAGATGTTGCAGAAAGAATCAATGAGGTGGAAGGTTTAAAACCTATGAATTTTGCGTCATCAACACTTGAACAAGCAATTGTGGAATGGGATGGACAAGAAGCTGTTGATAAGTTGAAAGATGAGTTTGTTCGTTTAGGTGAAGTGAAAAAGTTACCAAAAGGATTGCAACAAACAATTACCTTTTCAGGTATTCGACTCAGTTCTTATGACACCCAGAAAACACAAGACAAAGGATTGATAACGAATGTAAATTCAGCTATTCTTGTAAGTATTTACAACAAGCCAATCATGAAATATGTTCCTTTTCAAGCATTTTTCCAGCAAATTTATTCAAAATCTGGTGGAGATCGTTTTACATTCTTCATGAATATACCTGGTGGTCGTGACTACTTCTTCAATTATACCATGCAGAAAAAAGATGGCCTGATGAGAATTAAGACAGGAGATGAAGAATTAAAATCAGCTTTAACAGAATTGAAAGAGGAAAAACGTAAAAAGAAAAATTTCAAGTATGAGTTAACGAATAGTACAGTTTTCTTAGCTAAATTTTTAGAATTATTTCAATAATTGAAGATATAGATATGAACCTTTTCAATAATAAAACGTATTATAATTCAATTGATTAAACAATTGTAGATCGACAGATAAATGAAGTTCAAACTGCATACAATAAAGGTTTTATTCTTTTTACTGATGACCAATTTGGTTTTTGGTCAAACTGAAATAGAGTTAAAAGAAAGCGCGGGTAAATTGTTTGAAAAAGAGCAATACGTTGATGCTACACCTATATATCTTCAATTACTCTCTTTAAATCCTAAATCTTCTGACTATAATTTCAAGTATGGAACATGTCTTTTGTTCAATTCTTACCATAAAATAAAGGCTATTCGATATTTGAATTATGCGGTGAAGCAAAATGGAATTGACGCTCGTTCTTTCTACTTTTACGGAAAGGCTTTACACTTAAACTATCAATTTAAAGAAGCAATCAACTATTATGAACTTTACGTTTCTAAAAGAGAAAAGAGAGATAAAAGATACAATGTTGAACGGGAAATACAAATGTGTAAAAATGGACAAAAACTCTTGGTTACTTTTACAGATATAATTGTCAAAAATAAAAAAGAGATTGATCAATCGAAGTTTTTTAGATTGTACGACAATATAGAGACCGTAGGGGGAGAGATTCTAGTTTCAGCTGAATTCCAGTCTAAAATGGACAAGAAGAAAGGTCATGTTCCTATTCTTCATTTTCCTCCCAACGCTAAAGCAATCTATTATTCAAGTTATGGTAATGGGGAGAACAAAGATATTTACGTTCGGAGAAGGTTGCCGAATGGGAAATGGGGTGAACCACAACGTTTATCTGGAGGCGTGAACACTCAGGAAGATGAAGATTTTCCTTTTTTACATTCTAGTGGAGAATTTTTATTCTTCAGTTCAAAAGGACATAATTCTATGGGAGGCTATGATATTTTCATGTCTCGTTTTGACCCAAACATCAATTCTTTTGGCAAACCAGAGAATGTTGATTTCGCAATCAGTTCTCCAGATGATGATTTGTTCTATGTTGTTGATGAAACTTTTCAAAATGCCTATTTTGCTTCTGCACGCCAAAGTCAGAATGGTAAATTACACGTGTACAATGTTCGTGTTGCACGAGTTCCGATTAGAGAGGTTATTATAGTGGGTGATTTTCTCTCCGAAATTAATCCTGAGAATAAGAAGATGTCAGTTAACGTAACGTCATTTACAAGTGGTGAATCTGTTGGGAAAATAAAAACCAATAAAGTAGGGAAGTATTCTTTCGTATTTCCACGGGGAGGGAAATATACATATGAAGTAAACATTGAAGGAAGTGAAGATCTTTACAAATTTGTCGTTGAGTTGCCTTTTTTGGATGAATTTAGACCATTGAAACAAAAGGCTATTCATACCACTGTGGATGGTCAGGAGATTGTGAAAATAGTAAATTTATTTGACGAAAGAGTTGAAGGTGCTGAAGCGTTAATTGCAGAGGTAATTAGAAAAAAAGCAGAATTGGATGTCAATATCGATGATTTTGATTTGAAAGAACTCGATGCACAAGAAAATAGAGATAAAGTACTAGCTGAAATTGGATTTGGAGGAATGTCTTTAAGAGAGGTTTCAAATCAATTGGATGAATTGACATTGACGGAAGAGTTAAAACAAAAGCAAATCCAACAAATTAGTTCAAATGTCAACAATGAGATCATTGAGAAGTCTAAATTACTTAAAATGTATGAGGCTACTTTGTCAGATCTTCAATCACGAATAGATGAAACGAATAAACCGAGTGAGAAACATGAATTACTCTCAGAATCACTTCGTATTGAAAATGAAAAAGAAGCATTAATTGCTGAAATTACTCATTTGGAGAATGTGAAAAATAAAATGGTTTCAACAGCTTTGACGAGTGACGGAAGTAATCAAATGAAAGCCATTGAAGAAAAATTCAACCAACTTGTTGCTGCAAACAATGAAGAAGATGCCTTACGTTTTTTAATCGATTCTAAAAATAAAATAAGAAAAACACAATCTGAGTCTTCGTCACAAATTATCAATGAAATGATCGAGGAAAGTATTGCCTTGACAGATGATATTAAGCAACTGAATGAACAACAAATTTCGTATGAACGCTCAAAAAACGAGTTGCATTCTTCGAACATAATGTTAGAGAATTCTATTCCAAACGCAAAAAAGAAAGACAAAGAGAGAATTAAATCTAAAATTCAAGCACAGAAAGAAGAATTAGAATTGTTGATTGAAATGAGTTCATCTTCACAAAAATCGATTGATGCAAAAAATCAAGCGCTTTATATCCTAGACAACAACATCGCGTCTGTTCAAAAAGCGATGGTTGAAGAGAATCAATTTTCAAATCAGCAATCTTCTGTCGATGAAATCCTGTCCAAAGTCTACGAAAGTAAAGAGAATTCTGACGTTGCTAAAATTGAGAATGATTTAGATCAATTGGAGAAAGAACACCCAGAACTGTCTCCTGACTACATTGAAACGATGATTGAGGAGAATACCGATGTCTATTCTTTCCAAAATATCGAAGAAAAATACATGAACGAGAAAGAAGAACTTTCTTCCGTTGATAATGATTGGTCCGAAGAAGAGAAGAAAGTAAAAATAGTTGCTCTAAATACGATTGCAATAAAAGAATTGGATGATCGATTGTTGGTCATTGAAGCTCAAACAAAAGAGAGTAGTGAAAACACGAAACTAGAAAGAGAGAAAGAACAGCTTCTAGAATTGAAAAAATCAATCATTGAAGAATCGGATCTTCTTAATCAAGAGATTTTAATTGCTCAAGAAGTTAAGAACAAAGGACAAATTGACAAAATTCAAGATGAATACGCTTCAAGTATTGAAGAAATTAACAATAATGAAGGGATTTCTGAATTACAAAAAAACGAAGCGAAAGTTGATGTAAATAACGAGACTATTCAAAAAATTGAAGCTCGAATTATTGCGGTACGTTCAGAATTGTCCAAAAATCCATCTTCTAAAGAACGAAAGAAAGAGCAAAAAGAATTGAATGCATTTGTCGAAGAACTCAATAAGGAAAATGAAGTATTGCATCATGAAATTACAGTTATAGAAAACAATACAAGTACAGTAAGTAATGAGGATAGTGAAAATTCAATCATTCCTACAGCAGAAAGTATTTTAACTGAGCTTGAGCCAGGCTATCAAAGTAGAATGGATAAGATTAAGGCAGATGAATCACTTTCGGACAACGAGAAACTGGAAAAATTCATCAACGAAGACCAACGCTTATTAGATGAATTGGTAAAAGTTCAAAGAAAAGTGGAGAAAGATTTGACTAAAACTCCAGAGAATAAAGAGTTGGTCGTTAAAAATGACATTCTAAATGAATTGATCTCGACTAAGAATGCTGATATATTAACACGAGAACAAATTCGAGACACTCAAAATGTAGTTTCAGAATTAGCTAGTAATGAAGAAGTAAGTAAAAAGATAGAAGAGGAGATTACAACAAATTACACTCAAGAAATAAAAGACATTGAATTTTCAGGTATTCAAGGATATGAGAAGGAGAAGAACCTATTGATTGTGGAGAAATCACACCTAGAGCTTATTGCTGAAAGAGTTGTAATTACTCGAAAAAAATTAGTGAAAGATGAAGGAAATGCAGTTTTGTCGCAAGAGCTTAAAATACTTGAAACTTTAGAAAATAAACAAATAACGAAAGTTGAAAATCAAAAAAGAAAAGCAATTGGATCGATCTCAGTAGGGGATTTGGAACAAGTTATTCTAGAAGTAGACGAGAATTACAGCGATGATATCGTTGGAATTAACGAATCCAATTCTAGTCAAAAGAATGTAGAAAAAGCTGCTCGAGAACTTGAATTACAAGGAAAAATTCAATCTAAATTAGTTCAACTAGAGAAAAATCAAAAAAGAAGATATTCTGTTGTAGTTGAACTTGATAAAGCGGTGTGCGAATTGGCATTTAAAGAAAGTGTTCTTCGAGAAAAAGATTTGAGAAACACTTTAGATGTTGTAGTTGATAATACTGACTCTCAAAACACTACAACAACAATGAATCAAACTGAAGAACGCTTGTCTTTGGTTAAAAATGAGAATACAATACTGCTCGAAGAATTAACAAAAACATCCTCATCAACAGATGGAGATGAGCTTATAATAGCTAAGGTTAAGGCTGTTAATTCGGAGAAAAGTAAAGAAATTGAACAGTTAGAATTAACGGCTTATGAAGCTAAGTCTGAAGAGGAACAAAGTTATTTATTAGAGAAAGCAGTTTTAAAACA
>CAYLWS010000063.1:0-18026 GCA_964387525.1 uncultured Fluviicola sp. | reverse complement strand
ATGTAGTATTATGAAATTTAAAAGAACACTCCGAACTTATTGGGGGCTAAACTACATTCATTCCTGAAATGTTACAACCAAATATTCTTGAATTACAGAATAACTACAAAAAGATAATAGAAAGTAGCAGTTTTAAAGAGGAGTTTGACCTACTTTTGAAAGATTATGTAGGACGACCTACTCCATTGTATTTTTCAAAAAAGCTATCTCAACATTATAATGCCCAAATTTATTTAAAACGAGAAGATTTAAACCATACAGGAGCCCATAAAATTAACAATACAATTGGACAAATTCTTCTTGCAAAAAGGTTAAATAAAACCCGAATTATTGCTGAAACAGGAGCCGGCCAACATGGTGTAGCTACAGCAACCGTTTGTGCATTAGCAGGTATTACTTGTACAGTGTTTATGGGAGAAAAAGACATTGAGCGACAATCTTCAAATGTTCGTAAAATGGAGTTGTTAGGCGCAACAATAATTCCTGCGAAAAGTGGAAGTAAAACACTTAAAGATGCGACAAACGAAGCTATTAGAGAATGGATTAATCATCCAATTGATACACACTACATCATCGGATCGGTTGTTGAACCTCACCCATATCCTGATATGGTTGCAAAATTTCAATCTATAATTAGTAAAGAAATTAAAGTACAGCTTAAAGAAAAAACAGGACAAGAGAATCCTGATTATGTCATCGCTTGTATTGGAGGTGGTAGTAATGCAGCAGGAGCATTTTATCATTTCATTTCTAATAAGGATACAAAATTAATTGCAGTTGAAGCAGGTGGATTAGGAGTGAACTCAGGTAAGACTGCTGCTACAATTTCTCTTGGAAAAAAGGGTGTTTTACATTCAAGTATGAGTTACTTAATGCAAGATTCCGATGGACAAATTACAGAACCTCATTCTATTTCAGCAGGGTTGGATTATCCAGGAATAGGGCCAATTCACGCACATTTATTTGACATCAAAAGAGCGCAAGTATGTAGCATAACTGATGAAGAAGCAATTAAAGCTGGAATTTTCCTCTCACAAACTGAAGGCATTATCCCTGCTTTAGAATCTGCTCATGCACTAGCTCAATTAGAAAAAATGGATTTCAAAGAAAACGACATTGTCGTTGTAAATCTATCTGGAAGAGGCGATAAAGATATGGAAATGTACGGCGAATATTTAAAACAGAATTAAATGACTAATAACAGAATAAACAAATTATTCAGAGAGAAAAAAGAAAACATTCTTTCCATATATTTTACGGCAGGATATCCAAATATTGATGACACAATTGAAATTATATTAAGTTTAGATAAAGCAGGTGTTGATTTAATAGAAATTGGGATTCCATTTTCAGATCCATTAGCCGATGGTCAAGTTATACAGAACAGTAGCCAAAAAGCCATTGAAAATGGAATGACATTAAAATTACTTTTGAAGCAGTTGGAGTATATTCGGACTAAAACTCAGATTCCAATAATTCTAATGGGCTATTTGAACCCAATATTGCAATACGGTGAAAACGAATTTTGTAAAAAATGCTTCGAAATTGGTGTCGATGGTTTAATAATTCCTGATTTACCTTTGAAATATTATCAAAAAAATTATCAAACCCTTTTTGAAAAAAACAAATTAATCAATATTCAGTTAATTACCCCTCAAACATCATCAGAAAGAATGCTTGAAATTGATAATCAATCGAATGGATTCATTTACGTTGTGTCAAACAATAGCATTACAGGTGTGAATAAGCCTTTAGAATATCAAGAGAATTATTTCAACAGAATTAATCAATTGAATTTTAAAACACCTACATTGATTGGGTTTGGGATACATGACCACGAATCATTTTTATTTGCATCCAATTATAGTAATGGGGCAATAATAGGGAGTGCATTCATCAAGGAAATATCAAATAGTAAAAATACAAGTCTTGATTCTAAAATTAAAAAATTCATTCAAAACATTATATCATGATTATACAATTGGAAAATAAAATTAACAAGGTACAACTAGAGAAAATACACTCAATATTGGATGAGTTAGGATTAAAAGAAGTTCGTATCAAGACTCAATTTCAAAATTATATTGTGGTCATACCTAATAAAAATGAATTTGATATTAGAAGAATTGGGAATCTTGATGGAATTAAAGACATCCATAGAGTGACAGATAACTATAAACTAGTTTCAAAAAAATGGAAAGTGAAATCAACAGAAATTGACCTTGGAGACAATGTCATCATTGGTGATAATCATTTCACTATGATGGCTGGACCTTGCTCCATTGAAAGTGAGGACCAAGTAAAACAAACAGTTCAAAATCTTTTAAAAAATAATGTAAAAATAATGAGAGGTGGTGTTTACAAACCAAGAAGTTCACCTTATTCATTCAGAGGATTAGGAATTGAAGGATTAAAAATGTTTTACAATGAGTGTAGAGATAATGGAATTAAAATCATCACCGAAGTCATGCAAGTTTCTCAAATTGATGAAATGATTGATTATGTTGATGTTTTTCAAGTTGGAGCAAGGAATACGCAAAACTTCAATCTTTTAGATGCACTTGGTGGTATAGACAAAGCGGTCATGATAAAGAGAGGTGTTTCAGGAAGCATTGATGAGCTACTTCAATCTGCTGAATATGTTTTTTCTGCCGGAAATGAAAAAATTATACTTTGTGAAAGAGGAATAAGAACATTCGAAAAAGCATCAAGAAATACATTTGACATAAATGCAATTCCAATTTTAAAAGAGAAAAGTCATTTACCTGTAATTGCTGATCCTTCTCACGGTATTGGAATAAGAAAACATGTTGAAAGTATAACGCTTGCGGCTCTTGCAGCAGGTGCAGACGGAGCTATTGTTGAAATGCATCATACTCCAGAAATTGCTTTTTCCGATGGACAACAGAATCTAAATTTTCAAGAATTCAATCAATTAATGATTAAAGTTAGGGCTTTAGAAAAAGTATTAAAGATTCAATGAATCAGTAATGTTCTGCTGATTATTTAACAATCACTATGTAAGCACGGATTAACCAAAAAAGAAGCCCGCAGAAAAGAACACAAAAATAAATGCAATAAGTATCAAAATGAAATAAACCATTCCTTTTCCAGCGTCAGCAAATGATCTTTTTTTTAAAATTTCATTCACAATTTTTTTTCTTTTTTTATCTGAAACAAATTCAGGTATATCGTATTTTGTTTTTTCTATTGAAAAGCCAGTAGGTTGATCCATTTTCTTGCGCTTTTTTCTTCTGTCATTATTTTTCAAAGAAGATTGCATAGAACGAATAGAAACTGGAAACCGCATGAAACAAATATAATAAGACTTAATTACAATAGGAAAAAAGATGACCTTTCATTATCTTTATACCATCTAATAGCATAACAATGTCATTATCAAACGAAGAGAAAAATAGATATAGTCGGCATATTTTACTCAATGAAGTAAAAGAAGAAGGTCAGCTAAAATTAAAGAAATCAAAAGTATTGGTTATTGGTGCAGGTGGTCTGGGATCCCCTATTCTACTATACTTAGCTGCAGCAGGAATTGGCTCAATTGGAATAATTGATTTTGACATTATTGAAGAATCGAACCTTCAACGACAAGTTCTTTTTAATTCTTCCGATGTTGGGAAGTCTAAATCAATCACTGCAAAAGAAAAATTAGAGAAAAAAAATCCTTTTGTTAAAATTATAGCATATAATGAGAAATTAACGCCTAATAATGCTATTTCATTCTTTCAATTCTACGATATAATAGTTGATGGAACGGATAATTTTTCAACACGTTATTTAATTAATGATGCTTGTGTATTAACTGGAAAACCACTTGTTTACGGTGCCATTCACCGTTTTGAAGGACAAGTTTCCGTTTTTAATTATAAAAAAGGTGCTACTTACCGTTGTTTATTTCCCGAACCGCCTGAAGAAGGAAGTGTTCAGTCGTGTTCTGAAGTTGGCGTAATTGGAGTTCTACCTTCTATAATTGGTAGTTTCCAAGCGAATGAAGTTTTGAAAATAATTTTAGGCATAGGAAATATACTTTCCAATAAACTGTTTATTTTCAATGCCTTAACCATGCAACAATTGGAGGTTAAAATTTCAAATTCTTTTGACATACGTTCTATTGGAATTTCAAGTGAAGAGGATTTACGCAATTATGATTACGATGAATTTTGTTCTTTAAAGAAAATGACTGACGTAGATGCATCTATTACTTTAAATGAAATTCCTGAAAATGGGATTATTCTTGACATTCGTGATGAATGGGAAAAACCTAGATTGAAAAGAAGTAATTTGATTATCGCCCCCATGGACGATTTAGATGATTTCGTAGATCAAATTCCAAAAGATCAAACGGTTTATGTGATCTGCCAGACAGGAGGTAGAAGTGAAGCTGTAATTGATATGCTTGAAAGGGATTACAAATTTGACAATTTAGTAAATGTTGAAGGTGGGATTTTAAGCTAATCGGTTATAAAAATATCACCTGATTCCCCGTACACACAACATCTTCTTTCATTTGTGTTAGTTTTGTGCAATCATACACTAAATCTGAAACAAACTGTTCTCCAATCGATAAGTGAATAGTGTCATAATTCAACACAAAGTGAAGTTTACTCACATCAAAATTATCAACTTCACAATTGAACCTATAAAAACTCCCCACTTCAAACTGAATCAATGCAACAAGTTTGAAATTTTCATTTTTACTTTGACACAAGTCGTCATAAATAATTTTATGCTGTTCAAGTAATAAAGGTGAATACAGTAATTCTGAGCTATCAAAACTTTTTAATAATTTAGATTTACGCTTAATTTCAATTCTATTTCTTTCTTTAATAAAAAAACCTCTACCTTTATAGATACAATGAATGTTTTCCCAGTTTGTATAGCCAATTTCCTCCAAAAGTTCTAAATCGAAAAAAATACGCTCATATTCTATTTTAAAATCATTTCGAATTTTTTGAATTGAAAGAAACTCATCCATTGGAATTTTACATATCCAATAACGAATCCCACTACCGAACATGTTAATATTATACATCGAAATATGATTTATGACAAGAGTTACAATTCTAAATCTTTCACATCATATCGGTGCATGCGAGTAAAACGCATAAAATCCAGCAATGGACCGGTCATAAATTTCAATAAACGTATACTGTATTTATCATTCACAGCTTCACCTGTAAATATTGAGGTAAAATGCTTGATTGCATGTTGACCGATTCTTTTCCCAATAAATGTATCCAAACGGTCATTCCCCATTTTATAATTGGTAAATAATCTTCCGTTGTACCAAATCTCTATCATCTTTTTCCATGAAACGAGCTCTTTACTCCAATTATTTTGAAACATTTCCAGAGATAACGCTTCATTTTCATCAAAAGTCTTCGCTAATTCTGAAGCATATTTCATTGAAAAATAGAGTCCAGAAGAGAATACGGGATCTAAAAAACCAGCAGCATCACCTATCAACATCCAATTTTCACCAACAATACGATTTGATTGTAATTGATAATTTGAATATTTCTGGATACCTCCGATTCTTTTAACGTCTTTGAAAAAAGATTTTAATTTTGGATCTTGTTGCAAGTAATTATCAAATTGTTCTTCTAAAGAATTACCATATTTAGACATTTCTTCTTTATTCACAACAACTCCAACAGAAGTTTTTCCTGGCAAAGGAATTCTCCAGCACCAACCTTTTGTGGCCAAATGCATATGAATATCTCCATAATTCTCTAAGAATTCTCTTTCTTCCACATGAGCAAATAATGCAGTATCCAACCTATCCCCTTTTGTAGTTGGCAGTTTCAATAAATTGGAAATAATTCTTTTTCGTCCACTCGCATCTACGATGAAATCAGGTTGTCCTTTTAAAATGTTAGACTTCTGAATAGATTCCTCACTCAATACAACTCGATCATTCTCATTAAAAACAGATGCTTTAGCAAGAATAATCTCCACACCTTCATTTTTTGCAGTTTCAAGAAGTAATTCATCAAACTTTTTCCGGTTTGTATTGTATGCATACGTAGGTAGAGTCCCCATTCCACCACCGAATGAAGCTTCTGCCCTCGTTTTTTCATCTATCCAAACAGTGGCCCCGGGTTTATAAACACTGAAATCTTTTACCTTTTCTTCAATCCCTAACTCTTGTAGAATGGGCATTAATGCAGGGATTAGGGATTCTCCTACAAAGATGTTCGAAGGTTTTTGAGCATTGAAAAGAACTACTTTATGTCCTTTTCTAACCAGCAAGATAGATAAAGTACAACCAGCTGGTCCTCCACCAATTATCGTGAATGTATAAGGCATAACTGAGGTGTTTTTTCTTTTGTAAAAAAGTTAATTCAAAAATTTAAAACAAATTAAATAGACTTGAACCAATCTTGGAAATAATGTCCAACAATTGGTGTTAGATCTTTTTTTCCGTTAACAGCTCCAAGAAGACTTAAAACCCATAAAATCAACATAATAACATTAATGCCAAGCCCCAAATAATAACTGACTGAAGATAAAATATACGCAAGTAGGCCAATAAGCACTAGTCCCATCATTTGTCGAAGATAAAAACTAGCAAACTCATCTTTATCGTTATTGTTTTGAATTAAAGCAATTACCCAACCTATGATTGTAATATGTGCAATAATTGCTCTCGTTTTACCTGTCTCGTTTGTCATAAATATTGTGTTTAATATGTTCTAATGCTTTATTGATTCATTCTTTGGAATAAAGAATAAAAGAATAAAACCAATGATGAAAAATACAGCAACTGATACAACAGAATAGCGAATAGAACCAAATGATTCTTGAAGAAATCCAAAACAAAACAAGCCAAACACCATCCCAACCTTCTCAGTTGCGTCATAGAATGAAAAATAACTTGCAGTAGATGTCGTATTGTGCGGTAAATATTTTGAGTAAGTTGAACGAGCAATTGCCTGTACTCCTCCCATAACTAATCCAACACAAGAAGCTAGTAAGTAGAATTCAACGGGGGTTTCAACAAAGTATGCCGAAATACAAATGCCAATCCAAATGAAAATTGATATACCCAATGTTTTGATATTACCTATGTATTTTGATAAGCGAGACATCAAAAAAGCACCTAATGCACCTAATATTTGAATTAAAAGAATGGATATAATCAATCCTGTTCCATTGTCGTTTTCTGGCCATGAAATTTCTTTGTCGGCAAAATATACTGCCATAATCATTACTGTTTGCACACCTGTATTGAAGAAAAAGAAAGAAAATAAGTATCTTTTCAAACGTTTTGTTTTTCCAAATTCAACCATCACTGATTTCAATTCTTTAAAACCTTTCCAAACTTTTCCTTTTACTTTTTCAGAAACAATGTCGCTTTTCGGTAAAACCTTGTAGGTTAATTGACTGAATAATAGCCACCAAACACCAACAAGAATAAACGAATATGCAGTATTGGAACCATTCTCTCCAGTAAACATTATGATCCCTAAACAGATAATGAGAAGAATCATTGATCCGAAATAGCCCATCATATATCCTTTTGCAGAAATTCTATCGTGATCTTTCGGTTCTGCTATTTCCGGTAAATATGCGTTGTAAAACACAAGACTGTTCCAAAAACCAATGGAAGCAAAAAAGGTGGAAAGAACCCCAAGTTCAATCGGAACATCTTTGAACCAAAAAAGTGAAACACAAGAAATTACACCTAGATAGTTGAAAAATCGCATGTAACTTTTCTTATTCCCTGAAATATCAGCAACTCCTGAAAGCATTGGAGACAAGATAGAAACGACTAGAAATGATGCTGCCATTGTGAATGACATTAAAGCAGTTGAAGAAATCGTCATTCCGAAAAAATCTACAGTAACATCAACACCTTCTGGGATAGAATCCCATCCATTTTCGTCTAAAAAACGCTGCGTTGTAATACTGTTGTAAAAAATAGGGAATATGGCGGATGAAATAACCAAATTATAGACAGAATTTGCCCAATCATACATTACCCAACCTCTAATGACTTTTTTATTCCCTTTTTCCATACAATCGTTATTCTTTTCCAGCAATATAATTCGTTAAATACAAATAGTATTCAGATAATTTCCCATCAAGAGTTGTTTCACTTCCTTTCGCGATCATTAAATCAGTGTCATCACCAATTAATGAAGGCATGACTTCCTTAATTAGTTCGCTTCCAAAATCTTCAGAGGCGTCCAAAGGTAATTCACAAGGTAAATTATCAACTGCCATAACAGCAATTACACCTTCTTTCTTAAAATCATCCTCAGATTCATTTGTTGGGTTATAGCCATAAATTGGATCAGCAATTTTACTTGGGCGTAATGTACAAGCTACAGGTCCATCAATATCACAAGAAATATCTGCAACAACAGAAAGTCGAACATTTTCTTTTTTCAAATCATCACGTGTAAAAATAAAATCAGCTTTATCACTCCAATAATGGCATGGAATGTACATATCTGTTTCGCTTAAATATTTTGAAAAAGATGATTTATAGTTTTCTGGTGTTGAATAAAATTCTTTTTTATTGAAATCTCCACCATCTTTTTTATCGTAATAATCCTCTAACTCAAGGTGAGTATAAACTGCTTGATTGAAATCATTGTTTAAAAACTCACTTGGCGAAACCTCTTTGATCGGTAAATGATCTAATATCTCTCGAGCACCATGACCTACTCGACCATAACCTGTTAAGACAATTTTCGTGTTTTTAGGCAAGACTACTTTTTTCAATTCTTGTTCTACCTCTTTTCTATCAGCACAAAGATTGGCAGCTTTTAAGTTGTAAAGATTATGTTTTAATCCGTAAGTTAAAAAACCGTTATAACACCCTACAATTCCAGCATATCTACCAAAACCAATGACGCGTTTGCCTGTTTTATTTTTCAATACTTCATAATCTATCAATTGAATGTTTCTTTCAAGAATTGCATTCAACAAATCACGGTTGTAAGGTTGTTTTTTATACGTGTGAGAAAAGAACATGAATTTCTTATTTGGAATCAAATCTTCAACATTCACTTCTTTCACACCAATGATCACATCACATTCAGACAAATCTTCCTTCAAAACCAAACCAAGATCACTGTATTCAGTATCTTTATATGCTCTAATCGGACTAGGTTGAACTATAATTTCCAACGTCGGATATATTTCAACTAGATTTGCACATTGTTTAGGAGTTAAAGCCACTCGTTTGTCTGGCGGTACTTTTCCTTCTCTAATAATTCCAATTTTCATTCTCTTTTTATTTAATTAGTGGTGATGGCAAAAGGTATTCATCGATAAATTCTCGAACACATGCTTCACCACCTTTTTTATTCAATTGAATAGTTGCATTTGATTTCACAACATAAACGGCATCTCTAGGACAAGCAGAGATACCAACTTTTTTCATTACTTCTAAATCGTTGATATCATCTCCAATCATTGCAACATTTTCCAATTCTATGGAAAGTTCATCACAAATCTGCTTCAATGTCTCAGTCTTTGGGTTACGACTTACGGAACAGTGCTGGATTCCCAACATTTCTGCTCTTTTAGTCACTGCCTCACCTTTGAATCCTGACGAAATTATTGCTACTTGAAAATCATTCCTTGTTAAATGGATAATTGCCATTCCATCTTTAGTGTTGAATTTTTTGAATTGGTCACCACTTTCTGTGAAATACATTCCACCATCTGTCATTACACCATCTACATCAATCACTAAAAGTTTAATTTTAGCTAATTTTCCTTTGAGGTAATTTGTTTTATAAACATGGTGAAAAAGCAATGCAGAAAGGTCAACATCATACTCTTCTGAAATTACTTCTAAGTCTGAAACAGTTAACTCATCTACTGAATCAACTCCAACATCTGATAAAAACTCAAGATAATCTAATCCAAATTTATCGCAAAGACCTTTTATATTTTTTTCTAAAAACATATTATATCATTTTATAACCAACAGCATTCGCTACCGGCTTCAAGCTTTCCAATAATTTTCTAAATTCATCGTGTGTCAATTGTTGAGAAGCATCAGACTTCGCAACCAAAGGGTTTCGGTGTGCTTCAATTAACAAACCGTCAATTCCCATTGCTACACAAGCACGAGAAAGTACAGGTACACCATATGCATAACCCATCGCGTGACTTGGATCTAAAACAATCGGTAAGTTTGTATGTTCTTGCAACCACGCAACCCCACATAGATCAAGCGTAAATCGTGTATTTGTTTCAAAAGTTCTTAATCCTCTTTCGCACAAAATTACATTTTCATTTCCACCGGATAAAACAAATTCAGCAGCTTGAACAAATTCTTTCAAAGTAGTTCCAAACCCACGTTTAATCAAAACAGGTTTATTCGTTTTTGCACAAGCTCTCAATATCCCTTGATCATACATTGCTTTCGCTCCAATTTGAATGACATCTGAATGCTCAATAACATCATGAACATGTGTTGCGTCACGAACTTCTGTAATTACATTTAGTCCGTATTCTTCACGCATTTTTTTCAAAAGCATCAAACCTTCATACCCCATACCTTGAAAAGAATATGGACTTGTTCTTGGTTTATAACACCCACCTCTCAATGTTGTTAATCCCATATCAACAATCAACTCAGCACCTTCACGTATTTGCTCTTCAGATTCAACAGAACAAGGCCCTCCAATTAACAATGTAGAATTTTGATTTCCACCAATAGTTACATTCCCAATTTTCACTTCCCTCTTTTCTGGTCTATATTTCTTAGACGCTAATTGAATATCGTTATCAAATACCCAAAACTCATCTACTTCTGCGTGAATATCACCTGGAACTTCTTTCATTGCAGCACCAGAAATCAATACATGTTTCCCTTCAGAATGAATTAAAAAAGCATTAATTGATGTTGCTATTTCCTCTGCTCTATCGTGAGCTACGTTAGTTTTTAAATGTAAAATCATAATTCTCCTTTAATCAAGTTAACAAAAGTAATAATCCCTTGAGCATTCCCGTCCTTTCTTACCACAGGTAGATAAGTGATTGGAAATTTACTCTTTTTAATCAATTGAAGCATTTCAACCACTTTCGCATCATCTTGGATAGACACAGGGTTAGTGTTTATCAAATTTGTCGGGTCAATTGCATTCAAGTCCTTTAAATTGCTGAGCATTGTTTTTCGAACATCTGCATTCGAAATTAAACCTTTCAGTCCACCATTATCGTTTACAACTAATGAAAAACCAAGTTTTCCTTGTTCAATAGAATTCAATGCAGTCTCTAATGTAAGGTCATTTTCCAATACAACAGGCGCTTCATTGATAGGAATCATAAAATCACTCACCGTATATTCTGACTCAACATTTCTTTTGGTAAGATTCATTAATGCATTTCCAATACTTGCCGCATTAAAAAGATAAGAACCAGAAACGGAACTTGTCACTCCCATGTTCCGAAGAATGAATGAAACTTCAGCATTCACGCCACCGTCTACATGAATTGATTTACCTGGATATTTATTTCGAAATTCTCTAATTTTAGAAAAATTCACCGTATCAAACTTCCCTCCTGATTGACCTGGTATTGTAGCCATGATCAATATAAAATCAAATTCTTTGTATCCTTCAAAAATCTCAACAGATGTTGGCGTTATCACTGCTATTCCTTTTTTACCTGTAACAGCAGCTGGAATTTTCAATTCTTCTTTTAAATCTTCAAATTGAAAAGTGACATATTCTACTGGATTCTCTATCAGTAAATCATAATACTTACTTGGTTCTTCCGTAATAATATGTAAATCTATGGGTAAGTCACACAAAGAACGAATAGTCTTGATGTCGTTAAAAACATTCAAATCATCGTTGCAATCAACGTGTAATAAATCAACTTGATGGTTGACTAAATCTTCAATGACCTCATTCAAAGGTCTTTTTTTATCACTATAGATAGAAGCAGATATTTTCATTAATTTATGGTGTATTTGGGCTCAAATTTCGTGTTACAAATTACAATCTCTAAGTTGCCTTGAAATATATTTTTCTGTAAATCATTTTTTAAGTCGTTCAATAATTTTCGTTCTCCAAACGGTAATTCAGATAACATAACATTTTCATTTTCAATCAAAAGAAGTTGAAACCCATCATGAACATGAACAATTCTAACATCTTGTTTTTGAGAAGTTAAAAAACCTTGGTCCCTCCAGTAGATTGCTATTTTTTCTGCCAAGCTTTCATCTTGTGGTAAATCATAGTAAACAGACAATTGATCACCAACAACTCTACTCCCTTGTTCAGACGAACAAGAGCTTATAAAAAAAAGTAATGCTAGAAAGGGGATTATTCTCAATTCTTTCAATTTGTCGCTAAGATAATCAAATTCCTTTTATATTTACCACACAATACTTCGACATGCAAAAAGAAATTAAAAACGCTGTATTTAAAGGCGCTAACGGTAAAAATAGCTTATACGATTTAGCAATACCAAATCAATGGAACGGAAAGCTCATTATTTTCATTCACGGCTACATGGGCTACAAAGATTGGGGAGCCTGGAACTTAGTTTCTGACTACTTTTCAAATCAATCTTTTGGGTTTTTAAAATACAATACATCACACAATGGAGGGACAATAGAAAATCCTATTGATTTTGATGATTTAGATGCTTTTGCTGAGAATAATTACTCAAAAGAAGTACACGATTTTGAGGGCATCATCCAGGTTGTTCAGGAAGAATTTGAGATTTCACCTGAGATTTACATAATTGGTCATTCTCGTGGAGGTGGAATTGATTGTTACAATCTGATCATAATTCGGTTAAAAAAATCGCAACTTGGGCAGCTATTTATGATATTGGAAAAAGGTTTCCAACAGGAGATAACCTTAAACAATGGAAAGAAAAAGGAGTTTATTTTAGAAAGAATGGTCGAACGAAGCAGCAAATGCCGCATAACTATTCTCAATTTAAAAATTTCGTTGAAAATAAAAGTCGTTTAGATATTAAAAAATATACAGTCAACTCTTCTACCCCAACGATTGTTATCCATGGTAACGAAGATATATCTGTCTCCATAGATGAAGGAAAAACAATTGCTGAATGGCTCAATAATGATTTAGTTATTATCCAAGATACACAACACACTTTTGATAGTAAACAACCTTGGGAGTCTACTACTCTACCGACTAAACTTAAAGAAGTTTGCGAAAAAACACTTTTATTCTTTCGTGAAGAAAAAATTACACAGAGTAAAAAGAGAGTCATTTAAAGTTTACAAAGAAATTCCCTCTGATACTCCTTGTAAACTCTATGTTCTCCGTGTCAAAATGAAGTAACATTCTTTTTCTAATCAATAAAACGCTTCTTCTCTGCATCCGTAAGTTGAATACAAAAATTTTTATTTATTCTTGTTCTGCGATTGGCAATAAAATCATAAACTTTATCACGAAAACATACAGGAATTAGAGTTGCTATTCTAACAAAAGAGTAAGGACGTGATAAATAACGGCTCAACCGAATAGCTGCTTTAGATTTCGAATAAATCTGATAATCATCATAAAAATAAAAGGTAGAAACATTGGTTTTAAATTCACCAAGAAATTCTTTTGCAAATTCTGATTGAAGTGAAGCAAAATATAAATTCTCACGCGTATTTTTCACAAGAATAAACTGAACAGTACGACTGCAAAAAGGACAATCTCCATCATAAAACACTATTCTTTTATTCTCATTTTTATTCATCCTTTAAAAGTATGAAAATCAAACTAATTAACGATTCAGTATTCATAACATCTTTTATTTTTCTTTTTTAATCCTTTTTTTATGATTAAATTTAAACCATATTAATCTATAAACAAAAACAAAGTACTATGAAAAAAGGATTATTTTTAGTAGCGACAACATTGTTGTTAGCAACAGGAGCTTCTGCTCAATTGACTTTAGGATTTAAAGCAGGTTTAGCTTTGCCTTCTCACTCTGCTGATTTAGGAACAACTACTGACGGAGTATCTACAACAACAAATTACGGAACATTAGGGAAAGGAATTCCAGTTTCTTTAGAAGCTGCGTATTTTTTCAATGACAATATTGGTATTCAATTGGACGCAACATACCTTATCGGTTTAAATGTTACGCATAATGAGAATACTTTTGCTGGTAATGAAGCAAAAACTTACTCTAAAACGATGCAGTTTAGATTATCTCCTCAATTGGTTATTAAAACAGATATGGGGTTATACACTAGAGCTGGTTTAGTTTTACCTTTGTTGGGAAAAACGACTCGTTATTCTGAAGATGTTAACGGATTTGGACCTAGTAACAAACTAGTTACAGAGGTTGAAGCAAAAGGTAAATTTTCTTTAGGTTTTATTGGAGCTGTTGGTTACCAATTTGGACTTTCGGATAAGTTATCTATTTTTGGTGAAATTGAATACGTTGGTTTAAGTATCAAACGTAAATCAACAGAAGTAACTGTTTTTGAAGTGAATGATGTTGATCAATTAGCTAATTACACATTATTAACTGGAAACAACACGTTGGTAGAATATGAAGACGAAACTTCTCCAGGTGACAACAAATCTCAAGGAACAAAATCTCCTTACCACTCTTTAGGATTTAACATTGGTGTACGTTTTACAATCGGTGGATAATCTAATTTAGATTTTTAATTAAAATGCTCGTTACTTTTGTAGCGAGCATTTTTTTTGTTCGATTATCTTTTCGTATTTTTACTACTTTAATAAACGAATGAAATGAAACACTTCACTACTCTACTTTTTTTAGTACTCACTATTTTCTTGAATGCACAGACTGCTCCTTCACATTTGAAATATTTTGGATATGTTGCCATAGATTGTTTTTATGACGACCCATTAGATGCTGGAAATCTAACCAACTACATTTCAGAAGTTGATTCCTTTTCAAACATTGCTCACATGTGTGTGTATGATCCTACAGATGATATTTCAGCGAGAGTGAACCTGATGAATGATCATTGCGTAAAGCCTATCATTCATTTTCAATCTATTTTTTATGAATATGTTGACAACAATGGTCTTGGTGGTGAGAATTATGATTTAGTTGCTAATTTCACAACAAGATGGAATACCTTTAAAACAATCAATGCTGCTGTTTTCGATACTTCAAAAGTTGCCGCTTTCTATATTGTAGACGAACCCTTTTGGAAAGGAGTCACATTTGCAGAATTGGATACTGTTTGTTCTTTAATAGATGCTAGTTTCCCCAACATACCTTTAATGATTGTTGAAGCATCCTACGCACTATCAGCGTTACAAGTCCCAACAACAATAGATTGGTTGGCGTTTGATGAGTATGGAATATTTGATCCAACATCAAATACATCCTTTCTTTCTAATCTAGCATTATTGAAATCTAAAAAAAGTGACCCAAGTCAAGAAATATTTTTAGTAATTGACGACCAATGGCTACCTTCATACGGTGCGGCAGGCTATCAACCCGACACCATAAGATATATGGTTCAAAACTATTATAATCTTGCTGTTTCGGATTCTGACATTATTGGACTTTTAGGCTATTTATGGCCCGGAGGCCTAGATGACGCCGCTCAACTTGGTGTTCGAAACATGCCCCAAAGTGTTATTAACAAAAACATAGAGATTGGACAAAAAATCAAAGCCAATTATTCTCCTTGTTCACCTGCTGGGACAATTGAACTAAATCCGTACTTAAATTCGTTTAAAATTGTTCCCAACCCAAGTCAATCAAGTATTCATTTAGAATTTAATTCGTTAAAGTATGACAAAATTTCTTATAAAATAATTGACAACACAGGAAGAATTGTTTTGTCTAAACATAGCTTTAACCTTCAATCTAGTATTCAAATTGATAGTTTAAAAAAAGGAATATATACAGTAACTCTTTTTAATAACTCACAAATTGTAGGTATTCAAAAACTAATGATTAACTAATGAAACACTTTTTTATCGTATTATTTTTCTCTTCTATTTGTATATTTTCAATGGCCCAAGAAAATAGAATTGAAAAAATTCGTTCTCAGATTAATTACATCAATTCACAAAAAGATTATCAAACTTTTTACTTAGAAAACAATGACTATATTGACCATGTTGACATGGGGATTACAGCTACTTCATGTTTTAAGAACGATACATTATTCAAAATCATAGAAAAAGCATATTTCAACTATTACAACAGTACTACCGAGTATTATTATTGGGACAATGAACTGTTTTTCGTTTATACCATTGAAAATAATTACGAAGTTATTTTAGATGAAGATAGTTCATTTTTAGAATTTAATTATGACAAACAATATGAATCTTTTAATGGGAGGTATTATTTTGAGAATGGTAAAGAAATAAAACGTATTGAAAAAGGAGAATCATACTCTTCCATCACACAAGAAATTAATGCTGAAAGTTTACGCGTTGAATTTTTGAATATTCAGCGAAATTATGAAACCTATTTATTATTACAAGGTAAATGGATCGAAAATAAAAACAAGGATAATTCATTTATTTTCAATAAACGATCAATTGAAATAAGTCACTCCAAAACAACAGAATATCAACATTTTACGGTAAATAATTCTAGAATAACCCTTGGTTGGGATGACGATGAAATTCATTCTAACAAATACACGATTAAGAAACTAAATTCAAATGAACTTGTCCTGGTACAAGAATCGACTAAGAAAAAAAACACATATAAAAGACAAAAGGATTCACTTCCTGTAACACAAATATTTTATGAGCAACAATAAAGAGCATTGGGAAAAAGTCTATGCAACAAAACAACCCAACGAAGTTAGTTGGACACAAGAAATTCCACAAACATCCATTGAATTGATTGAGAAATCAAATTTACCGAAAAATGCTGAAATCATTGATATTGGTGGAGGTGACAGTCATTTAGTTGACTATCTTTTAGGGAAAGAATATACTAATATTTCTGTACTTGATATATCATCAAAGGCAATTGAAAGAGCAAAAGAAAGGTTGGGAAATAAAGCCAATCAAGTCACTTGGATTGTATCTGATATTTTGGATTTCGTTCCAGAAAAAAAATACGATTGCTGGCACGATAGAGCTGCATTTCATTTTTTAACCAAAGAAAACGACATTGAATACTACAAAGATTTAGTGGCAATTTTCGCGATTAAAACACTTGTAATTGGAACTTTCTCTGATCACGGGCCTAAAAAATGCAGTGGTTTAGAAGTTTCACAATACAACCCCGAAAGTTTACATCAAGTATTTGGGAATTGTTTCTCCCTTCAAGAAAGTAAAATTGAAGACCATGAAACACCTTTCAATACTTTACAAAATTTTGTTTTCTGTAGAATGCAGAAGAATTAAAATATTAACTTTGTTACATCACATAAAAAATTAGAAAAATGAAAAATATTGCTGTTATAGGAGCCGGAACGATGGGAAATGGAATTGCGCATACATTTGCTCAATTTGGATATAAAGTTTCTTTGATTGACATCGCTCAAACATCTTTAGATAAAGGAATTGCAACGATTACGAAAAACTTAGATCGCCAAGTTTCGAAAGAAAAAATCTCTGAAGCTGATAAAAATGCAACTTTAACTAACATCACAACATATACTGATACAAAAGAAGGTGTTGCAGGTGTAGATTTAGTTGTTGAAGCAGCAACAGAGAATATTAATTTAAAAATGAAAATCTTTAGGAATTTAGATGAAATCACTGAGGATCATGTTATTCTAGCAACCAATACTTCTTCAATTTCAATTACAAAAATTGCAGCCGAAACATCTCGACCAGACAAAGTAATAGGGATGCATTTTATGAATCCAGTTCCAATTATGAAACTGATTGAAATCATTCGTGGGTATTCTACTTCAGATGAAGTGACTAATTTAATAATGGAAACTTCTAAGAAGTTAAACAAAGTTCCTGTTGAAGTCAATGATTACCCTGGTTTTGTTGCCAACAGAATTTTGATGCCAATGATTAATGAAGCCATCATCACTTTAAATGAAGGTGTTGCTGGTGTTGAAGAAATTGATACGGTTATGAAAT
>CAYLWS010000062.1:0-18104 GCA_964387525.1 uncultured Fluviicola sp. | reverse complement strand
AACACTTCAGTTTTCAGGGAATTATTACACGAAACGAGAGAAGGATAATCTTGACTTCTTTTTGAACTTTGATGATACAGACATTCATTTCACCAATGCTTTTATGAACCCACAAGTTGTTTCAAATATTAAAGGTCATTTAAAAGGTAAAGTTAAAGTGACAGGTTCGCCAAATGAACCAGAGTTGAATGGTGTAATTAATTTAAAAAAAGGTTCCGCAAAAATTGAAATGCTTGGTACAAGCTTCGCTTTGGATGGCCCAATTGATATTGACAAGAGTGGGTTTTATATCAATAGTATTCCATTGTATGATGAAGAAGGGAATGCAGGATCTGTTGTAGGTGCTGTTTTACATGATAATTTTACCGATTTCAATTTTGACTTGCAAATAGATGCTGAAGATGATGCGATAAATAGAGATCCTGTTAGACCTTGGATTCCTCTTAAATTAGAAACTTTCTTAGTCTTGAATACAAAACCAGCACTAGACGCTGCGTATTATGGTAAAGCATATGCAACAGGGACTGTCAATTTATTTGGTTATACAGATAATCTTGAAATTACGGTTAATCTAAAAACAAGAAAAAACACGACGATTAGTATACCAATGTATGGTGTTAGTGAAATTGAAGATGAAAATTTCATCGTTTTTGTAGGAGACGCTAATGATTCTGTTTCTGTAGGGAATGAATCTAAAATCGATTTTACAGGCGTAGATTTAGATTTAAATTTTGAAGTAACTCCAGATGCTACAGTTAAAATTGTTTTTGATGAAAATATTGAAGATGAAATTATAGCAAACGGAGAAGGTGATATTAATCTTAAATTGAATTCACTAGGAGATATTACGATGGATGGATTGTTTACGGTTGCCAGTGGTGTATATGATTTTACACTCGGTCCAATTAAGAAAAAATTCTACATAGAAGAAGGAGGGAATATTAGCTGGTCTGGAGATCCTTACAACGCACTTTTAGACCTAAAAACATTCTATCGAGTAAATGCAAATATTGCTACACTTACGAACAATCAATTAGGGCAAGGGTCAGGTTCTCGACAGTCTGTTTTGTGTTACTTGAAATTAAGTGAATCTTTGATTAAACCAAAGATTGATTTTGATATTCAGGCACCTAATGCGGATGACATTTCACAATCGTTAATTACCCGAATAAAAAGTGATCCGGACGAATTGAATCGTCAGTTTTTTTCCTTATTGTTATGGAGAAGGTTCCAACCGTTAACAGGGACGTCTTCTTCTGACGGTAGTGCTGCGTTAGAGTTGGTTGCCAATCAAATCAATTCACTATTGTCCAAGATGTCTAATGATTACACATTGAATGTTGATTTAACAAAAGATCAATTAACGGGAGATAATTCTTATGAATTTGGCTTAAAAAAAGGTTTTTTAGATGATAAATTAATTATTTCTGGAAGTTTTGGTGTTGAAAATCAAAAAGTAGATAAAGATGATAATAAAAACTATTTGATTGGAGATGTTCGTTTGGAGTATGTGATTAATGAACAAGGAACTTTTAGGGTAAATATTTTCAATGAATCAAATGATAGAACTGTAATTAATTCCCAGAAACAAGGTGCTTTTACTCAGGGTGTTGGTTTATCATACAAAGAAAGTTTTAATACGATAGATGATTTCAAAGTTATTCAAAAAATATTAAATCTTTTTAGAAAAGAAGAAGATAAGCGGTTTCAAAAGAAAAGAAAACTTGCTCCAGTTCCAAAAGAAGAAAACGAAGAAGGTGCAAAAACGTAGATAATTTTGTATTTTCGCATAGCTTAAAAAAAGCATACACCGAACGAATATATTATGAAGAAAGTTTTAATTGCCAATAGAGGAGAGATTGCCAGACGTGTTATCCGAACATTGAAGAAAATGGACATCAAAAGTGTTGCAATATATTCTGATGCTGATGAACATGCGTTACATGTTTTAGATGCTGATGAAGCTGTTTATGTTGGGGCAAGTCCTTCTGCTGAAAGCTATTTAAAACAAGATGTAATTATTGAGCATTGTCTTCGACTCGGTGTTGATGGAATTCATCCAGGATATGGTTTTCTTTCTGAGAATGCTGAATTTGCTGAAAAAGTTCAAAAAGCTGGAATTACATTCATCGGACCAACTTCTTCTTCAATGAAAGTGATGGGGGATAAGCTGAGTGCTAAACAAGCTGTAAAAGAATTTGGTGTTCCTTTGGTTCCTGGAATTGATGAGGCAATTGACGATGTTGAAGAGGCGATTAAAATTGCCGGAGAAATAGGATATCCTGTTTTAATAAAAGCAACTGCTGGTGGTGGTGGTAAGGGGATGCGTTTAGTCGAGAGAGAAGAAGATCTTGAAGAACAAATGCATTTAGCTCAAAATGAGGCTCGTTCATCTTTTGGTAATGACGCCTGTTTTATTGAGAAATTTGTTACAAAACCTAGACATATAGAGATTCAAGTTTTTGGTGACACACATGGGAATCATGTACATATGTTTGAGCGAGAATGTTCAATTCAACGTCGACACCAAAAGGTAATTGAAGAGGCTCCAAGTTTTATTTTGACGGAAGAAAATCGTCAGAAAATGGGAGAAGCTGCAATTAGTGTGTGTAAAGCATGTGATTATGTTGGAGCAGGAACTGTAGAGTTTTTGTTAGATGCTGACTTGAAATTTTATTTCTTAGAAATGAATACTCGACTTCAGGTTGAGCATGCAGTTACGGAAGAAATTACTGGTTTAGATCTTGTAGAATGGCAAATTAGAGTCGCTCGAGGAGAACAATTACCAAAAAAACAAGAAGAATTAAGTATAAATGGTCACGCAATTGAAGTACGTGTTTATGCAGAAGATACATTAAATGGATTTACTCCTGATATTGGTCACCTTGAGCGTTACCGTGTTCCAAGTGGGGAAAGTGTTCGTGTAGATGATGCATTTGCTGAAGGTATGGATATTCCAATTTACTACGATCCAATGATTGCTAAATTGTCAGTTTGGGGTAAAGATAGAGAGCATGCGATTAAAAGAACAATCAAAGCAATTGATGATTATCAAATTTCGGGCGTTAAAACAACTTTAGATTTTGGGAAATACGTAATGAAACATGAGGCATTTACCTCTGGACATTTTGATACAAATTTCGTTCGCCATTATTTTGAAGATCCAAAAGTAATGTATTCTTTAATGCAAGAAGAAGGGAAGGTTTTAACACATGGAATCAACCAAATTTGGGATTCTATCATTGAAAAACAAGAAAAAGAATTTTCTTCAAGAGAGATTAAAAGTGCTTGGAGAAGAGAAAGAAGTTAATCTGAAATAGATTTTTTGGACATTAGGTTGGTTATTCATAAAAAAAGCGAACCCAATTGGGTTCGCTTTTTTTATGAATTTTGAATTTGATTATTGTCTTAGACGAGTTACATCAGAAACAATTACAGGCATGTCACAGTCGCAGTCTTTTGGTTGCTTAGCTTTACTCGGACGGTAAGTGAAACGAATTAACATTCCTTCTACGTTGTATTTGTCTTCAAGGTTAACCGGATACATTTTGATGGAATCTCCATCTCCTTTTGCGTCGATATAAACCATACATCCTTTATCTGTAAGGTGAACTTTGCCTACCATTCTGAAATTGTTAACAACTGTTTCTTCTTCTGTTTGGTCGCTCACTTGCTCTACTTTTTCTATGTTTTCATTCTCTGCAACTTTCTTTTGATTGCCACAAGAGAAGAATAGGAATACTATGCTTGTAAAAAATAATAATTTCATAATTTCAATATTTTAGAATGGTTTATACATGTAGTCATGCATAAACCATTCCTTTTTTTTACTTAATTGTGATTTTTGAATTTTTCGTCTTATTGTTAGAAGTTACTTGTAATAAGTACATTCCAGATGCAAAAAGAGAAGTTTCAATAACTAATTTAGAACCGTTGATTGTTGTATTTGAATAAACAATTTTACCAGATAAATCCTTAATGATGATTTCATCAGGAGTCGTGTCTCCCCAAACTACATTTAATACATTCGAAGCAGGGTTTGGAAAAATCTTAATTCCTTCTAGTTCTTGATTGTAAATTCCTGCTGGACCATCAGCAACGGTAATATTACCTTGGTAAGGTGTATAGTTTTGTTTCGTTGCGGTTACAGTTAATGGAAGGTTTGAAGTTAACGCTGGGAAGTTAATTGTAACAGAACCTCCATTCGCAGTTCCAAAACCAAGGAATACATTATTCTGAGAGATAGAAACTTTAGCTCCGTCAATATCACAGTTGATATCAACAGAGGTTGTTCCTATTGGAACGTTTGAAACATGAGAAACGACCATATTCATCGTTACCTTGTTTCTGAAAATAGTAGAAGGGTCACCAAATAACACCCATGTTTGCATAACCTCTTTAGAATTCGTATTTGCGTTATAATCTTCTAACATACTCATCTGAGCATTATAGAATATTCCACCTAAAGTCATTTTACGATTATTTAGATAAGTCTCCGCAATTAATTCGGTCATTTCATCTTGTGATTGCATTGGTTCAGCCCAGGCCATTAATATCGAAGAACCACAAGCAGCAATTGCACCTGTAGGTTGACCTCCATTTGTTGCACGAACCCAAGTTTCAGAAATACAAGTACCTGAAGTAAAGCTACCATTGTTACAAGCAACTGAAATTACATAAGGGTATGCTCCTACATTTGTTGCTTGGTTGATGTTATTCGAAGAGAAATTACCAGTTACACATGTGTTTTGATCACCGTGACCTGTATAGTTAAACAATCCTACACCAGCATTTACTTCGGGTAAAATTATTCCTGAATTTGGATCTCCTGCTGCATCTGCAACGCCATGAGAACCATCGTAGAATTCATGAACAGTTGTGTATCCATAGTTCATCAGTTTTGTTCTGATTTCTCTAAGATGTTGCCAGTCAGCCTGACCGTCATCACCATATCCAGAACCTTCATCAGAAGCTAAACCGATGGCCTTTGTCATCCAATCACCAGAAAGAGGGTTTTTTTCATATTCTAGTGTACGATTTACCATTGTTGTGATTTGAGAACTGTTTCCCGAAAATCGACCAACAAAAATTTCAGGATAGTAATCATTAGCTCCTCCTGTTAGTTGTGCGTAATATGTATCACTCCATAGTTGTTCTCCTTGACCTGATGTTCCGTAAGTATGAGATTGAACATCTGCATGGTCACCAACTAATAAAACGTATACTAAATCAGGATTAGAAGTGTAAAAGTTAGAAATGTATGCTTTGATTTGAGTATCTGAAGTTCCTGTAGTAGAAATTCCAACAAGTGTAGTTTTGATACCCGATTGATTTTTCCAATCAACTAAAGGTTGAATTTCATCAAAATAACTGTCTTTTGCAATCACAAGCATTTCGCCTTCTTCTTCAACAGAATTGTATCGACCTTGGATTACATTTGCATTTATAAATAGATTGTTGTAAACAGAGCTAAATACATCTTTTTTATTGTACTTCGTATAAAGTTCGTTTTCACCAATTTCATTTTTATTGACAACAATTTTAGTTTGTACATCTTGATAAACACGTAATACCTTTGTAACAGGATTGTATTGGTACGGAGAAACAGAAACTGTAACGCCACGCATATTTCTTAAATTAAAAGGAGAGCCTATTACAGCTAATTCTCCAGGGAAAAATTCATCTGTAGTGTAAACGTTTCCGAAAGTGTAAGGTATGTCAGATGGATTAACATTACGTTTCAAACTTCCTTTTGAAGGTGCTACTTCTACATCTTGATACTCAATAAATCCACTGTGTTCTACGACCAATGATACTTGTCCTTGATTAGGAACGATAACCGACTCACTGAAATAAGGTAAAGCTGGAGATCCAACGTGCATGTGAGTAACTTTATGAGATTTATTAAAGTCTTGGTAAGTTTGATTGTTGATTGTGGAGTATTTAGGAATGCTTGTTTGTAATTCATGATTTAATGTAATTACATTTTCGGGAGATGGTTGTAGTTCAAAATGTTGTCCAAAAGACAGTGAAGAAATCAGAAATGAAGCTACTAAGGTAAAAGTTCTTTTCATAGTTTATTATTGTTTATATAGTACTAAGTTCATCTTTTTCCGTAAGAATTCCTATTTGTGAGGTGAAATTTTACATTGATTATTGAATTCCTATATTTTTTTGATGTTATTCTTTTAGACCAATTTTAAATGTTTGATGACAAGCAACGCAATTATTTAGTAAAGAATTCAATTGTTTCTGAGTGTGAACAGGATCAAAATTTTCTTTTGCATCATTTGCTATTTCATCAAAAAGACCATGTGTTGAAAAACCAAGAGCTTTAAAGTCTGAAGGAAGTGCTCTCATCATTCCTCTTGGTGCATGAGTAATAACAGAACCTCCAGATTTATTTCCAGCTTCAATAATGATTTCTTTGTTCTCAGTGAGGATGCCTTCGTTAATTTGTTGGACAGATTCTAAAAAACCGCGCATTTCATCCAATGCAAAATCACGGTTGTTTTCTGATAATCTAATTTCAGTTCTTCCATCGTCTGTTTTTACAGTCTCTCCTCTGAAAATAAAAATGTAAATTAAAAATAGATTCAAAAGAATGGAAACGAATGCAGTAATTGAAATGATTTTTTTCATTTTTTTGAGCAAATGTAATCGTTTTTAATCCGTCAATAAAGAAAGTCTAATAAAGTATTGTAAAATACCCTTTTTAAGGTAGGGGTATATGCACGTTGGATCAAGGAAGTTTATTGAATAAAAAAACGCCCAATTTTCATTGGACGTTTAAAAAAAAGTGAGAAATGAGAACTATCTTTTTTTCATTTCAACGTAATCGCGAGCATTCTCGCCAGTATATATTTGACGTGGACGACCGATTGGTTCATTGTTTTCTCTCATTTCTTTCCATTGAGCAATCCATCCTGGTAAACGACCAATAGAGAACATAACTGTAAACATTTCTGTCGGTATTCCAATTGCTTTATAGATGATTCCTGAATAGAAATCAACGTTTGGATATAAATTTCTTGCTTTGAAGTACTCGTCTTCTAAAGCTACTTTTTCTAATTTTTTAGCGATATCTAATAAAGGATCGTCTATTCCCATTTGATCAAGGATATTATCACAAGCCACTTTAATAATCGTAGCTCTTGGATCAAAGTTTTTATAAACTCTGTGTCCAAATCCCATCAAACGGAAAGAATCATTTTTATCTTTTGCCTTTGCAACCCATTTATCAACATCTCCACCATCGTTGTGAATTTGTTCAAGCATTTCAATAACTGCTTGATTTGCTCCACCATGAAGAGGTCCCCATAATGCAGAAATACCTGCAGAGATCGAAGCGTATAAATTGGCGTGTGATGAACCAACTAAACGAACAGTAGAAGTAGAACAATTTTGCTCATGGTCTGCATGAAGAATTAATAATTTATTCAATGCAGAAACAACTGTTTGGTCTAACTTGTATTCTGAAGTTGGCATTGCAAACATCATTGACAAGAAATTCTCGCAATAATCTAAATTGTTTTTTGGATATATAACTGGGTGGCGCATAGAATTTTTATACGACCAAGCCGCTAAAGTTGGCAATTTTGCAATCAATCGATGAATTGTTAAATCAATTGCTTCTTCATTTCTATCTTGATCTAATGATTCCGGATAAAAGGTAGAAAGAGAACAGACCATAGAAGATAAAACTCCCATTGGATGAGCTTTTGCAGGATAAGCTTCAAAAAATTGTTTCATATCTTCATGAACCAATGTGTGGTTTGTGATAGAATGTGTAAATTTTTTGTATTCTTCCTCTGATGGTAAATTTCCGTAAATAACAAGATAAGCAACTTCTAAAAAGCTTGCATTGTCAGCCAATTGTTCAATTGGGTAACCTCTGTAACGAAGAATTCCTTTTTCACCATCTAAAAATGTAATTGCACTTTTAGTACTTCCAGTATTTTTAAACCCTGGATCGATAGTGATGTAACCATCTGTAGCAACTCTTAATTTGCTAATATCAATTCCTTTCTCGTTTTCTGTACCTTCTGTAATTGGAAGCTCGTACGTCGTGCCAGCCAATTCTAACTTTGCAATTTCGCTCATCTTTTTGTGTGTCTAAATGTTGATAATAAATTTCAAGTTGCAATATAGTGATTCTATTGAGTTATATCAAGAAAAGTTGACTAGAAATTATAAAAAAAGATTAAAGGTTTTTTAAAGTGAAGTTTAACATCATATTATACAAATGATTACGAGTGTTGCCGCCATAAATACCATGATTTTTATTCGGGTAGATGAATAAATCAAATTGTTTATTACTTGCAACCATTGCTGAAACCATTTCCATCGTGTTTTGGTAATGCACATTGTCGTCACCTGATCCGTGGATAAGTAAATATTTCCCTTTAAGTTTATCTGTGAAATTTATAGGAGAATTTGAATCATATCCTTCAGGATTCTCTTGTGGTGTTCGCATGAATCTTTCCGTGTAAATATTGTCATAATATCGCCAATTTGTAACTGGAGCAACTGCAATTCCCATTTTAAAGAAATCTGCTCCTTTTGTCATTGCTAAAGAGGTCATGAATCCACCGTAACTCCAACCCATAATGCCGATTCTACTTCCGTCAACATAGTCGTAACCTTGTAGTTCTTTCGCTACAGCGATAAAATCTTCTGTTTCTAATTTTCCTAATTGTAAATACGTTGATTTCTTAAATTCTGTACCTCGGTACATTGTTCCTCTCGGGTCAACTGAAATAACGATGTAGCCTTTTTGAGCTAATAACTGATGGTACATGTAATTTGCAGACCCCCAGCTGTCAGAAACTGTATTAGCTCCTGGACCACCATAGATGTTAATGTAAACGGGGTATTTTTTAGTTGGATCGAAATCTACAGGTTTAATCATCCAGCCATTCAGTTCTTTTTCTTTTCCGTTGAATTTTATAAATTCTTTTTTAGAAGTAGAAAAATGAGCAATTCTTTTTTTCAATGCACCATTGTCTTCAAGAACTGTTATTTCTGCTCCGTTATTTTTACATAATGAATAGGTTGGAGGTGTATTCGCATCAGAACTTGATTTAACGAAGTACTTCATACCATTGGTAAAGGTCGCATCGTGAGAGCCAGTTAACGGAGAGATTGCTTTCTTTTTCTTTCCATCAATGTTGATTTTATAAATTGTCTTGTAAATAGCTCCTTGTTCAGCTGATGTGTAATAAATGGTTTCGTTTTTATCGTCAATTCCTAAAAATTCAATGACATCCCATTCCCCTTTCGTAATTTGAGTTGAATTACCGCTAAAGTTCAATTGGTAAATGTGATTAAACCCATCAACTTCACTTGTTCTTAAAATTGAATGTCCATCTTTTAGGATTAATAAATTGTCATCAATTTCAACATAAGTTGCTGATTTTTCTTCAAAAAATACGTTTGATTGAGGAAGATTATTTTCAATTGTACATAAATGATATTTTAAATTATTTTGATGTCTATTAAGTGTTTGAAGAATTAATTTATTGTCAGAATTAGACCATTTTAACCTTGGAATGTATTCGTATTCACCAAGGTTGATATTGTGGCTAGTTTCAGTTTTTAATGAGAATAAATGAGCTGTAACTTTAGAATTGTCTTCTCCAGCTTTAGGATAACGAAACGTATATGGAGTAGGGTATAGCTCATTAAAATACATCATCGTGAAATCCTTCACTTGACTTTCGTTGAATTTTAAATAGGCGATGAATTTACTGTCAGGAGACCAGTCGTACGCTTGTGTTATTGCAAATTCTTCTTCATAAACCCAATCAGTGGTACCATTGATGATTTCATTTTTTTTACCATCAGCAGTAACGCCTGTGATTTCACCTGTTTCAATGTTTTTAATGTAAAGATTGTTCTTGTATATATAGGACACTTTTTTTCCATCAGGAGAATACATCGCTAGAGTTTGTGGCTGACGGATAGAATCTAAAGCTTGTATTTCTTTTGTTTGTAAATCTAGTAGATAGTATACAGCGGAGTAACTGCGTCGATAAATACTTTTCTGCTCTGTTACAATTAATGCTTTAGTTTCATCTGCATTAAATGAGTAGTCTTGCATTTTAATTCCTTGCAATGATTTTTCTGAGATTAACATTTCTCCTTTTCCTGAGTAATCAGAAAATTTATGTTTGGTAACACTTTTTCCTGTTACTTTAGAAAAGTAATCACCATCGCTCATTGAACGAAAACCGTCAATTCCTTTTCCGAAGAATTGGTATTCTGTCCAGATGTTTTCAATGGTTATTTCTTGAGCAGAAATTGAATTGATAAAAAATATTGAAATAAAAATGAAGGCAATTTTAAATGTCATAATATGAATGATTTAATACTTATAAGTGCTAAAAGTAGGAATACTTTAGCATAAATCAATCCAAATTTGTTGAAAATAGTTAATAGATTGTTGATAATTAGTTAATACTTGCTCACATAATTTAGCTTATATTTGTACCATAGAATTATGTGTCGTCCTAGAGGCTTTCTTACAAGTGCCAAAACCACATAAGGAAAAACTTAACAGATAAGTATTTGAATGAACTAACATCGTGAAATAAGCTAAATTGAATTCTCCGTTCAATTTATTTCAACGTATTCATTCCTTCCATCGTATTATCAGTACCTTATAGAATATATTATCAATCTTTTAATTTTTTAATTATGAAAAAAACCTTACTTATTTTAACAACCTTAATTGGTTCAATGACTTTCGCTCAAGACTGTTCAGATTTATTCATTTCTGAGTATGTTGAGGGGAAATCAACAAACAAAGCACTGGAAATTTATAATCCAACAGGAGCTACTATTGATTTGTCTAATTATATCGTTGCTCGTTATTCTGGTTCTGCTAATGGAGCACCAATTACTATAGCTAATGCTATCCAGTTAACAGGGATGATTGCTTCAGGTGCTACTCATGTTGGAGTTTTGGACAAGCAAGATCCAGCTGGAACGGGTAATGAAGCGCCTGTAGATGCTGCTTTAGTTGCTAAAGCAGATGCATTTTACTGTCCGGTCTATACCACTTCAAATGCTTTTTATTGGAATGGAGATGATGCAGTCGTATTGTTAAAAGGTACAATGGCTGATTTAGCAAATGCTGCTGTCGTTGATATTTTTGGTAAAATTGGAGAAGATCCAGGATGGGCTTGGACGAGTGAAGCTCCTTATACTACAGATGGAGGTAACGGACTAAATGTAACAAAAGATCATTCTTTAATTCGTAAAGCAACAGTGTTAAAAGGAGTTACTAATCCTATTATTACTGTGTTTAATGCTTTAGCTGAGTATGATTCTATTCCTGCGGAGATATTGGATAACGGTGTTGTAATAGGTAACTGGGCAACTTTAGGTTCTCATACTTGTAATTGCATTGTAGGTGTGGATGAAGTTTCTTTAGAGAAAGTTTCTATTTTCCCAAATCCTTCAACGGGTGAGTTTTATGTAAACAATGTAGAAAATGTTTCTTCAATTGTTGTATTGAATGCTTTAGGTCAGGTTGTTGAAACAATTGAAAATAATTCTAATGCTGTTGTTAAATTTGATTTAGCAGATCGCAAAGGAGTTTATTTTGTTCAATTGCATGACGGTAATGGAAATACGATTACTAAAAAAGTAATTGTTAAATAAAAAACATTTTAATTATAGAGGCCGATTTAATCGGCCTCTTTTTTTGACTAAAAATCATGAAATCAATTTCTCTTTTTCTACTCCTTTTTATTACACAAGTTTCATTTTCACAAACTTCAACAGTAAGTGGAGTTATAACAGACAATCAAGCTCATCAACCTGTTGTAGGAGCTAAAGTTTATCTTTCTCCAACTTTGAGGGCTATTTCTGATCTTGATGGAAAATACTCCATCAAAGACGTTCCTTTTGGTGAATATAAAATGATGATAATGATGTTGTCATTTGATACAACTTATATGAATGTAACAGTCGATTCACCAGAATTTACATATGATATTCTTCTAGGAGGTAGTCAAGAATTAGAAGAAATGAATGTGATTGGTAATCTAGCGAAAGATAGAAAAACACCAGTTGCCGTTACTACAATTGGTAAAAAAGAATTGTCTGAAGAATTAGGATCACAAGATTTACCGATGATTTTGAATTCTAAACCGGGTGTCCATGCGACACAACAAGGTGGTGGAGATGGTGATGCAAGAATTACAATTAGAGGATTTAGTCAACGAAATGTTGGTGTTATGATTGACGGTGTTCCGGTCAATGATATGGAGAATGGTTGGGTGTATTGGTCCAACTGGTTTGGTCTAGATGCCATTACTTCTCAAATTCAATTGCAAAGAGGTTTGGGAGCAACAAAATTAGCATTACCTTCTGTAGGTGGTACGATGAATATTTTGACACAAAATACAGGAGGAAAAAGAGAAATTAAAGTAAGACAAGAATATGGATCTGGAAATTTCTTCAGAACATCTTTGTCTTACAAATCTGGAACTTTGAAAAATGGATGGGGAGTTTTATTCTCTGGTTCATACAAACAAGGTCAAGGATGGGTAGATGGATTAAATACACAGGGTGGATTTTACTATTTAAAAGTGCAAAAGAAAATGGGGGACCACGTTCTTTCTTTAAGTGGTTTTGGAGCACCTCAAAAACACGGTCAACGTTCGTACAATCAACAAATAGAATATTGGGACAGTGATTTAGCAAGAAAAAATGGCGTAACTGATATTGCAACAACTGATGTTGATTTTGGTAGAAGACACAATCAACATTGGGGATATGCTACTGAAAATGGAAAACGTGTACTTAAAAATGAACGTTTGAATCGTTACCATAAACCTCAAATTACGTTGAAAGATTTTTGGAAAGTAAATAAGAAATTATCCTGGTCTAATATCGCCTACGTTTCGATTGGTAGAGGTGGAGGACAACGTTATTACGGTTCTTCATCAGGAATAGTTCGAGACGAAGAAGGACAAGTTGATTGGGATCAAATTGAATACAATAACCAATGGAAAAAAATAGGAGGTGTTTTGTATTCAACAGCTGACGCAGCCTACCATCCAACATTATTTAAATCTGCTCAGATTTTATCAGAATCGGTGAATAATCACATGTGGTTAGGGGCTTTGTCCCAATTTGATTATAAAATCAATGAAAAATTTAAAGCAGCAGGTGGATTAGATTATAGATGGTACAAAGGAACACACTATGTTCAAATTGTAGATTTATTAGGGGGGGATTATTTTCCAAATCAATCCAATAAAAATGATGGAAACCCAATGAAAGTTGAAGGAGATAAAATTGCTGATGGAACAAAACCATATCAAAATCATAGAGATGGATTTGTTCAGTGGGCGGGAGCTTTTGGTCAAATAGAATACTCTCATGGTCGTTGGACAGCTTTTGTCAATCTTTCTGGTGTTGCAAATGGATATAAAGGTGTTGATTATTTTCGAAAGAAAAGAATGACTGTTGGAGATACACTAATTGAAGTAGGTTATAATGACACTGTTAATTATAATGGACAAGCATATACACGTGATTCTGAAGGACTAGAATATAATTCTACGGATTGGAAATGGTTGTATGGTGGAACATTTAAAGCTGGAGCCAATTTAAATGTGACCGAAAAATCGAATATTTTCTTAAATGTAGGTTATTTAAGTAGAACGCCTCAATACAGTAATGTCATTGATAACAATACCAATACATTTTTTGAGAATATTGCCAATGAAAAAATATATGCTTTCGAAGCTGGATATGGATTTCGTTCTAAGAAAATAAGTGTAAATGTAAATGGATATTATACGGTTTGGCAAAATAAACCTTTTCCTTACGGTGTTTCGGTACCTGATCCAAATGATCCAACAGAGTTCATTAAAGCAAATGTTAACGGTATGGATGCTTTGCACATGGGGATAGAGTTTGATGCATCGTATAGGGTTACCAAAAAAATTACGGTTGAAGGAATGGTAAGTCTTGGGGATTGGACTTGGCAATCGTCTGAAATACTTGACGTCGTTGGAACGAAAATAGAGTTTGATGCAAAAGGTGTTCATGTTGGTAATTCAGCTCAATCTACTTATGCTGGTTCAGTTCGTTGGGCATTTGTTAAAAATGCTTATGTAAAATTAAAATACACTGTATTCGATAGATACTACAGCTCTTTTGATCCGTTCAGTTTAACAGGAGCGTCTGGAGGTACAGAATCTTGGAAAATTCCAGCTTATGGTTTGATGAGTTTACACGCAGGTTATCGAATGAAGTTTGAAAAAAATAGCCTTAGTTTTAGAGCGAATGTATTTAATGTATTGAATACATTGTATATTTCTGATGCAAGAACCAATCAATTTGGGACAGCATTTGATGCGAATTCTGCAGGAGTTTTTGTAGGCCAAGGCTTACGATTTAATCTTTCTGTTGGGTTTCAATTTTAAGAATAATTATTAATTTATAAATAAATAGAATATGAAAAAAATAGGATTAATTCTTTCTGCATTAACACTTACTTTTGGACTTTCTGCCCAAGTAGATGTTGCAGATGCAAGAACATATGGTATAAATCAAACAGTTACCGTTTCTGCAATTGCTACAAACGGTTCAGAATTAGGAAATATTCGATACATGCAAGATAATTCTGCGGGAATTGCAGGATACGGTAGTTCTTTGTCTGGTGTGAATCGTGGTGATTCAATTACCATTACTGGTGAAATTGATGATTTTTCTGGATTGATGGAAATCTCACCAATTACAAATGTTGTAAATCACGGTCAAGCAGTTATACAACCAACCCCATTGCAAATTCCAATTCCAACGGTTGGAGAGCCTTTAGAGTCTCAATTGGTTGAAATTCAAAATTTAACTTTTGTGCAAACGGGTGCTTTTGCTACTGGAAATAGTACAGTTCAAGTGACAGATGGAGTGAATACCTTAGATGTAAGAATCAACGGTTCTACAGCTATCGCAGGAACTTCAATTCCTACAGGACCAATTACTTTAACTGGACTTGTTGGTCAATTCAATACAAATTATCAAATTGTTCCTCGTGATTTGAATGATATCGTAACATATGTTGCTCCATCATTTGAAATCAATATTTTGGTGGAGGGAGTAACTGTATTAACAAATGGAAATTCATTCATTGGTAATACATCAGTAACTAATTTTACAATTGAGAACTTAGGAACATTAGACTTGAACGTTTCTGGAACAGTAATTTCAGGAGTAAATTCTGCTGATTTTGTTACTAATTTAACAACAGCAACTATTGCGGGAGGTTCTTCTCAATCTTTTACGTTGACATATGCGGCTAGTGGAATTGGTTCGCACTTTGCTTCTCTTGAAGTTTTTTCAAATGATGCAGATGAAAGCCCTTACATCATTAATTTTGAAGGAGCTGGAACGGATGATTTATCTACTGAACCGACTGTGAACCCAAGCAATTTAACTTTCCCATTATTAGAAGCGTATACTTTAGGCGGACAATATGTTGCGGGGACAGGTGCTTCACAATACATCGTTTTATGGAAGAATGGAAGTGCCGTTACTGAAATGCCAACAGATGGAAATTCTTACCAACGTGGAGATGCTATTGGAGGAGCTAAAGTAGCGTATATCGGTGCAGGTACTTCTTTTACTCCTCGTGGAATTATCGCTAATCAAAATTATAATTTTGCAGTTTTTGCATTCAATGGTCAAGGTGGCTTTGAAAACTACTTAACTAGTTCTCCTGCTTCTGGAAATGTAACAAGTACTGGTGAGAATATTGGGTCTTATTATGGTACAATTAACACGACTTCATCTTCTTTGGTTACTGATTTGAATGCATTGATTAACCCACATACAATGATTTCTTACTTCTTGTACAAGCAAACGATGATGAACGAGTTTGAGGTTAAAGATACTGTTAATGGGCAGTCTTACGTAACTTGTGCATATTCTGGAGAAAACATAGTGTTCAATGATCCTTTTGACTGGACAGCTACAGGTTATTCACGTGAACATACGTATGCGCATTCATGGATGGCTTCTCATCCTGCAAATTCTCCAGAGAAACCTGAATACACAGATCAACACAATTTGTACCCAACGAATTTAACTGAAGCAAACATTCCAAGAAGTAATCTCCCTTTTGGAGTAATTGATGGAACTATAATTTCTCAGTTTTTAGAAGGTAAAAAAGGATACATGGGAAGTCAAATTGTTTATGAGCCAAGAGATCAACAGAAAGGAAATGTTGCAAGAGCAATTTTTTACATGACTGTTGCATACAATTTTCCTTTAACTGGAGATGCTGATGCTGATCAACAATTATTATCAGTATTAAAAGATTGGCATTTTAATGATTTACCAGATAATTATGAAATCGCACGAAATGAATATATTTTCAGTATTCAAGGAAATAGAAATCCATTCATTGATTCTGTAGATTTTGCTTGTTTTGTGAATTTTGATCAAAATGTTTACGAACAAGATGGATGCTTTGCTTCTTTGGATGAAAAAGTTCAAGCGAATATGGTGTTATTCCCTGTTCCTGCGAATGAAATAGTTTACATTCAAGTAAATGGACAGGAAATTACAAGCTATGAAGTTGTTGACATGAATGGTAGAATAGTTTTAAGTGAACAAAACATAAATGCTGGTACTGTAGAGTTAAACTCAAACGTATTGGAAAGTGGTCAGTACATTGTACATGTTAAAACAGCTTTCGGAATTGCGCAGAAAAAACTGATCGTACAGTGAAATTAAAAAGAAATATTATATTATTTTTTGGAGCAGGTCTTATGGCCTGCTCTTCTGTTCAGACTATATCTGTTTCAAATGAAGAGAGAATTGTTGTAACAAAGGAATATGAGAAAGTCAATCGTATTGATAGTATAATCTCTCCTTATCGTTCAGAAATGAATGTTGAAATGAAGCAGATAATTGCACATACATCAAAAAGTTTTGAACGAGGAAAACCCAATGGAGCATTGAATAATTGGTCCGCTGATGTGATTTTAGAAACGGGAAAAAAAGAAGTGAATGATTCCATTCAACTATTTTGTTTGTTGAATTGGGGAGGCTTACGGAATTCTATTTCTGCTGGAGATGTTCGTTTGGAAGATATTTTTAAATTAATGCCTTTTGACAATGAAATCGTAATTGTTGAGATGCCACTTTCATCTTTAAATAAAATAACGGAATATCTTATAGCGAGAAATGGAGAACCAATTGCAGGGGCAGTCTTGAAGAATGGTAAACTGACTTTTATTGAGAATACTTCGCGTGAAAGCAAAACTTTTTTCGTGGTAACCTCCGATTATTTAATGAATGGTGGAGATAATATGACTTTCTTTGAAGAACGATTGAATGAAATCCATACAAATATTCTCATGCGAGATGCTATGATTGAAGCTGCCAAAGAGCAAAAAGAATTGATTTGGAATGACGAAAAACGAATTTTTTTAAAGTAATGAAAAGACGAGATTTTATACGGAATTCAGTACTTGTCTCGGGAGGAGTACTCGTTGCGCCAACAATAATTGCACAGTCCTCATTCTCTGAAAGGAAAAAGATAAAAAAGATAACGATTCTTCATACTAACGATACTCATTCTAACATTGATCCATTTCCAGAAAATCATTCGAAATATCCTGGGAAAGGAGGTGTAGCTAGAAGGTTTGAGTTAATTGAGCAAGTCAGAAGAGAAGAAGAAAATGTGATTTTATTGGATGCCGGAGACATATTTCAAGGTACGCCCTATTTTAATAAATACGGGGGTGTTTTAGAAATGAAGTTGATGACGGAGTTAGGATATGATGTTGCTACAATGGGAAATCATGATTTTGACGGTGGAATGGACGGTTTTGTCAAAGCAAGAGCATATGCAGATTTTCCATTTGTGTGTTCAAACTATGATTTCAAGAATACAGAAATTGACGGACAAACGGAGGAATATACGATTATAAATAAAGGAGGATTAAAGATTGGAGTTTTTGGTGTTGGTGTTGAACTTAAAGGTTTAGTACCTGATAATAAATACGGTGAAACAGTGTACCTTGACCCAATAGAGATTGCAAACGAAAAAGCAGAAGAATTAAAGAGAATTGGGT
>CAYLWS010000061.1:0-18475 GCA_964387525.1 uncultured Fluviicola sp. | reverse complement strand
TCAATACACTGGGTCTTTACTGGATTTATTTAATGCAAAATTATCTCTGGAAAAATTATACAATAACATATTATCAAAATAACAATACAATGAATTTTAAAACATTATTACTCATCGCCTTACCGAGTATTCTCTTTTTAACGTCGTGTAAAGAAGAAGAAAAGAAAGAAGAAATCAAACAGTTAGCCCCTTTAGTTCATTTGTCACCTGTTTTGAAAAAAACATTTGTACATAAAATAAGAATTCAAGGAAATATTGAAACCGATCAAGACGTTTTATTAACTGCAGAAATGGGTGGGATAATCACTTCCATCAAAGTATCAGAAGGACAATCTGTACGAAAAGGACAGGTAATAGCTTTAATTGATCGCGAAACATTAAACGCCAATGCTGAGGAGATTGAAACTCAATTAAATTACGCTGAATACATGCTCTCCAAGCAAGAAGAATTATCTAAAAGAGGTGTCGGTTCAGAATTTGAGTTACGAACTGCTCAAAACCAAGTCAATTCGCTTAAAGCAAAGAAGAAATCACTCAATTCACAACGAAAAAAAGCAACAATAACAGCTCCATTTTCAGGAATAATCGATGATATTTTTGCTAAGAAAGGACAAATGGCCGGTCCACAAACACCAATCATTCGTTTGGTTAATAATTCTACTGTAAACCTTATTGCATCTTTGTCAGAAAAGCACATCAAGAATGTACATGTAGGAACAAAAATGATGGTCTCTTTTCCAAATTATTCTGACACAGTTATAGCATTAAACATTACGAGTATTGGGAATTACATCAATCCAACCAACAGAACTTTTCATGTTCGATCAAGCATAAAAAACAATTCATTTCTAATTCCAAATATGTTAGCTGAAGTGGCTATTACTGATTATGAAGTAGAGAACGGGACAGTTATCCCTTCTAAAAGCATCCTAAAAGATCAAGACAACAATGACTATGTTTTTGTTGCGGAGAAAAAAGGCAATGAATATATTGTAAAGAAGGTAAACGTTCATATAATTCAGAAATACAATGGAGAATGTCTTATCAAAGACGGATTGAAAGAAAATCAATTTGTCGTTACCGATGGTGCTCGTGGAATTTCAGCAGGAGACATTGTAAGAAGTAAATAATCCATTCAAAAGAAAAAAAATGAAAAAAGAAAAAAAAGGATTCGGATTATCAACCCTTGCCGTTAACAATAGAAAAACCGTTTTCCTCATCATCATCATCATCTTTTTTGGGGGATTATTCTCCTACCAATCGATGCCGAAAGAAAATTTCCCTGAGATTCAGATTCCTGAAATCTATATTGGAATAGCAAAACCAGGTTCTTCTCCTAAATACATGGCTGAGAAAATTGCCAAAACAATAGAAAAAGAAATCGGTGGAATTAAGCTTGTCGATGAAATCAACACAAATGCCGTAAATGGATATGTAACCATTCGTGTGAAATTTGATTTTAAAATGACCGTTGACAAGGCGCTTCAAAAGGTGAAAGATGCCGTGGATGACGCAAGAGCAAAAACAGATTTCCCCGAATTACCTGTTGAGCCAAATATTTTTGAAATGGATCCTTCAAAAATGCCCATCATGAATATCAATCTTCGCGGTAGTAATGCTTCAACATTGAAAGAAGTAGCCGAAGAATTGGAAGATTTGATTGAGGAATTACCCGAAATAAGTGAAGTTGACATTCGTGGAGTTCAGGATCAAGAATTAACCATTGAAGTAGACCCAATCAAGGCACAATCTGTTAACGTAACCATTGAGGACATTCAAAATGCCGTTAAAGCAGAACACCAGACTATTCCTGGTGGTGAATTATTATCTGATGGAATACGAAAAACAATTCGAATTGAAGGCGAATTCAAAGATGCTGAAGAATTAGGTCAATTGATTGTGAAACAAGACGATTTTATGCCTGTTCATTTGTCGGACATTGCTTATGTTTATTTCGGAAACGGAGACACTACATCTTATGCAAGAGAATTTGGAGAACCCGTTGTTATGCTTGACGTTCGAAAGCAAGCAGGAAAAAACTTACTGGATGCTTCTGATAAAATTGAAGAAATATTAGTTGAAGCGAAGAAAAACGGAATAATTCCCCGAAGTATTTTGGTTTCAAAAACCAACGACCAATCGAATAATACACGGGAAATGGTATCTAACTTAGTGAACTCCATTCTTTTGGGAATACTACTCGTTGTCGGTGTTCTTTTATTCTTTCTAGGACTTCGAAATGCACTTTTCGTTGGTGTTGCCATTCCACTTTCCATGTTTATGTCCTTTCTTATTTTAGATGTAATGGGCGTTACAATGAATGTAATGGTTCTTTTCTCATTGGTATTAGCTTTGGGAATGTTGGTGGACAATGGAATTGTGATTGTAGAGAATATTTACCGTCACATGGACGAAGGAAAGAAAGCCAAAGAATCTGTAATTCTTGGAGTTGGTGAAGTTGCCATGCCTATTATTGCCTCAACAGCTACAACATTGGCTGCATTTTTACCCCTTGCATTATGGCCTGGAATCATGGGAGAATTCATGAAATACTTGCCGATTACATTGATGATTGTATTAGGATCTTCTCTTTTCGTAGCATTGGTTATCAATCCTGTTCTGGCAGTAGTATACATGAAAGTTGGTGACCCTGACCTTAAATTAAGAAAAGTATTAATAAATGCTGGAGTTTTAAGTGCTTTGGGATTAATTTTCATTCTTTCAGGTCTTTTAGGCATTGGAAATGTATTTGTATTTTTAGGACTAATCATTCTTCTCAATTATTTTGTTTTAGCACCAGGTACGGTTAAATTTCAAAAAGGTTTTTTACCTCGATTGGAGAATAAATATGGTAAATTCCTTTCTTATGCATTGAGTGGGAAACGACCAGGTAGATTTTTTGCAGGAACTGTAGTTCTCTTAGTTTTATCCATTGTTTTAATGAAAGCATTCCCCCCAAAAGTAGATTTCTTCCCTGTCAATCAACCGAAATACGTCAATGTTTTCATTTCTCACCCAATCGGTACAGACATTACTGTCACTAATGAAACAACCCTAAAAGTTGAAGAAAGGCTGAACAATATCTTGGCAGAATACATGGACGATGATGACACTACTGGAATCCCAAAAGACGAGCAAATCATTCAATCTATCATTGCACAAGTTGGCGAAGGAACAAGTGATCCTTCTCAAGGAGTCGCGATGGGAAACACACCACACAAAGGAAGGGTCACGATAAATTTTTCCGAGTCACAATTTCGAAGAGGGATTCTGACATCAGATATTTTAAAGAAAATTCAAGCTGATTTAAAGAATAAATTCACCGCTGAAATTGAAGTATCTGCCACTAAAAATGAAGAAGGACCACCACAAGGAGCTCCAGTAAGTATCAATATTACAGGTCGTGGAAATTACAAAGACCTAATTATTGAGGCAAATAAAATTAAAACTTTCTTAGATCGTAAAAACGTCAAAGGTGTAGAAAAATTGAAGTTGAACGTTGAATTGAATCGACCTGAAATTCCAATTCGAGTTGATAGAGACCAAATTCGAAAGTTAAACGCATCAACATATCAAGTTGGAATGGCTATACGAAAAGCGCTCTTAGGTCAAGACGTTGCTACCTACACTTTGAATGATGAGTCTTATGATATTGTTGTAAAATTCAATAAGAAAAATAGAGAAAGCTTAGATGCGTTGTTGGACCAGCGTTTAATCTTTAGAAACAACAAAGGGAAATTATTGAATATCCCTATTCGATCTGTCATTCATAATCCTGAAGAAGTTTCTTCCTACACTGGAGTTGTTCGAAAAGATCAAATTCCATTGGTCATGATTACGTCCAACGTTACTGAAGGCGAAAATGCGAATGAAATTGTTGGGGAATTGAAAGTGATAATGGCTGAATATGAGAAAGAAGGAAACATCAAATCCGGTGTTGAGTATAAATTCTCCGGTCAAAATGAAGAACAAGCAAAAGAAATGGCCTTTTTGAGTAAAGCCTTATTGATTGCTGTGTTTTTAATCCTATTAATTATTGTAGCACAATTTAATTCCTATTCTATGCCTGCTGTGATTATGTTAACCGTTGTATTATCCTTGATTGGTGTATTGCTTGGTTTATTAATTTCTCGACAAAATTTTGTCATCATGATGACCATGATTGGAATTATTTCATTGGCAGGAGTTGTGGTAAACAATGCCATTGTACTGATTGATTACACGAACCTAATTCGAAAAAGGAAAAGAGAAGAATTTGGATTGAATGAAGATGAGTTGTTGCCTTACGAAGAAATCGTAAATTCAGCAGTTGAAGGAGGAAAAACAAGATTACGTCCTGTTTTACTGACAGCGATAACCACTATTTTAGGTTTAATTCCTTTAGCAGTTGGATTCAATATTGATTTCTTCAGTTTCTTTACGACTTATGATGCTAAGATTTATATTGGAGGAGATAACAATGCCTTTTTCGCTCCGATGTCTTGGGCAATCATATACGGATTAACTTTCGCAACATTCCTGACCTTAATAATCATTCCATCTTTATATTTATTGATGTTTAAGCTTAAATCTTGGATATACAAAGCCTTTAACTGGAAACTAACAAGCAATCTGTAACCTTACCAAACACTAAAGAGTAGAGTTAATCAACATAATTCTACTCTTTTATTTACGATATCTAGGAATCCAATAGTTAAAACATATTTTTTCTATGAAATAGCATATTTTAACTATTAAACTAATTTTTTACTCTTTGAATATTGAAATACAGTGTGCTATGCACTCGTAGTAATTTAGAATGTCTTTTTTTTGATAAAAAAAATGGTTTTTATTTTAAAAAGTATCTTTATATTTGTACTGTAAAGATTGAAATAATCTTGATTTTATATCAGATTACAATCTTTTTCAGTGAATAGTGGTTAGGTTAGGTTATGAAAGAGCAGCTCTCCCGAGTTTGCTCTTTCTTTTTGTAGGAAGTTATTTCCTTATTCGTTTTGTTTTGTTGAACTTTTTTGATCGTTTTTTAGAGCTGGACACCAACATAGTTAAACCTCCCAGTATTGGTCCGTACGCAAAGAGAATATGTCCTTTTAAATCTATCCACCCAATGTATGTCCCAATTGTTACGATTAATCCACCTACTAGAAGAAGAATACCAACAAACTTGGTTAAATTTGATACAGAATTAGCTTTTCCACTTTTAACTCCATGCAATATTTTATCATCGATTGAATTAATTATTGTTTTAATATCTGAACCATCAACCCCTTCCTGTTTTAACTCATTTCTAATCGCTGAAAAATCCATTCCATTTAACCTTAAATTCAAATAATGCTCTACTAATTTTTCTATGTTTTCATTTACCATTTAACCTAAAAGTTAGTTTTTCTCCCAATCATATTCCTCTAATTCAAAAATATCATCTATAGAAACATTAAATACACTTGCTATTTTCAGGGCTAAAATAGTAGACAAATTATACTTCCCAGACTCTATTGCATTTATCGTTTGCCGACTCACTTGAACTGACTTTGCTAAACCAGCCTGAGTAAGATTCTTTTTAGCTCGTTCAACTTTAATACTATTTTTCATCAGAATCCATTTTATTTAATTTATATAATTGAATATTAAACCGAATAATAAAAAATATAATTGTAGTAAACATGTTCAATATCATTATGGTAAAAAATGAAAAATCATAAATGAATATTATTGCAAATAGTAACACTATATAATTAACTAATACAGCCCAACTCAGTGATGATAGTCTAATTTTCGCGATATATTCATCTTCATTTTTTTCTTTTGAAAAAGTAGTTAAAAGACCTCCAACTATAATAAATATTGCTGTTATTTCATTATATACATTATTTGAAATAAATTCAAAATAACGATCAACATCACCGAAACCATTCGCGGAAAAAGTGAATACTTTAACATCAAAGAAGCTAGGTTCTTCACCGATGTGTATAACGTCAGCAAAAAGTGAACTATTCATCACTTGAATTTAAGAGAGATGTTTTATTATTATTTTTATAAACCTTTAAATCTTAAATGATGAAGAAAAAGAAAAGTGCAAGTGCTTTAATTAGCGATTTAAAACGTAAGACAAGAAAAGCTTATAGTTCAGAAGACAAAATCAGGATTATTATTGAAGACATACACCTTGTTCTCCTTTTTGTGGTGTTCATGTTGACGACTACTTTGCATATCTACTTGTACTTTTTGACGAAATAACCAAGCTGTATTCTGCGTTACTCCATAGCGTTCTGCTAGCCAAATACTGTTAGCTCCTTTTTTTTTTTGCTACTTGAAATGTCATATAGCATTTCAAAAGCGTTTTGAATTCCAAATTTTAATTTATGGAAAATCGTGTTAGCAGTAGCTGATTCGTCATAACCACACTTCTTACATCTCTTGCTACCATACTGTTTACCTCTAAGATGACTAACGTTTTCACATTTAGTACAACAATATCCTTCTGACCATTTTATCGATGAAAGATAATCTAAACATTGTTCTGTTGTGCCGAATTTTTTCTTGAATTTTTTTATTTAAAGGACAAAGAAACTATCACACAACGTAAACTATTTACGTTCTTCTTTTTTTCGACATCTAACTACGTAACCCTAATCTTTTATTTGTAACTTGCATAAGTTTTATTACAAATAGTTCAACCTTATAAAAATGAGAATTTCTTATTACCTTCTTTTTTGTTTGATTTCAATATTACCTTTATCCAATATTTCATTTTCGCAATATGATGATCTCACATTATTATCGACTGAAATAAAAATGCCAAATGACACTTATTCGGTAGATTTGGATTTAGATGGCGATAATGATTTATTGATTTCTGGTAATTATGATAATGAGATTTCATGGTTCGAAAATCTTGGAGGTGGAGTTTTTGGTAAAGAACAAGTGATCTCATCCTTATGTGATCTTTCTGTAGTTGTATTCGCGATTGATTTGGATGGAGATTTGGATATAGATGTTATTTCAGCATCCAAAAATGACACCAAAATTGCATGGTATGAAAATTTGGGAGGGGCTGTCTTTGGCCCACAACAAATCATTAGCTCGAATTTTTCAAATGCCTCAACAATAGATGCGTTTGATGTGGATGGGGATTTAGATATAGATATTATTTCTGCCTCAAGTACTGATGACAAGATTGTATGGTGGGAAAATCTAGGCGCCGGAACTTTTGGAGCTGAACAAATTATCAGTAATCTGGTAGATAATCCAAGAAAAATCTATTCTGAGGATATCGATGGAGACTTGGATTTGGATATACTTTGTGCTTCGTATTCTGACAGTTTGATTTCATGGTATGAGAATATTGGAGGTGGAATTTTCGGAGCTCAGCAAGTTATATCCTCTGATGCTAAAGGAGCTGCAAGTGTTTCAGCGATAGATATTGATGGGGATTTGGATTTTGATGTGGTATATCTTTATAATGGTATAGCTGCATGGCAGGAGAATATTGGGGCAGGTGTTTTTGGCCCTCCTACGAGTATTGATACTCTCAGTAGTATGTCAGATATTAATGTTTCAGATTTCAATCTTGATGGATATATGGATTTCGTTGTGTTCAATTCACATGGTGGAATTTATAGATACTTAAACAATGGGAGTGGAGTTTTCACACTTCTGCTTGTTGCTGAGAATTTAGATAATCCTACTTCGATATTTGTATCGGATTTAAATGGTGATGGTTATGATGAAATAATTGGAACAACGCATTTTGATAATGATCTTTTTTACTATGAAAATCAAGGAGGAGTGAGCTTTAGTGATGAAGTGTTTGTTGCATCTGAACCAGCAGGACCATTCAATTTAATGGCTGCAGATTTTGATGGTGATAGCGACCAGGACATTTTGGCTATCTCTAAGCGTGACAGCAAAGTCGTTTGGTATGAGAATCTTGGTTCTATGGAATTTAGTAAGGAGAAAGTACTTGCTTTTAAAGGCAAGGATATTCAAGCCGAAGAGGTTGGTGCTAGTTTTGGAGATTTTGACAACGATGGGGATATTGATATAGTGGCTGTATTCACAATAGACAGTAGTGTAATTATTTTACCAAACCTTGGAGGTGGAAATTTCGGGACTGAAATCGTCATCTCGGATTCTATCGAAGCCAGTGATGTTGCAGTTTTTGACTTGGATTATGATGGGGATTTTGATATTGTTTGTACTGATATAGGAGGGAACAAAGTAGTATGGTACGAAAATTTAGGAGCAATGTCTTTTAGCGGAGAACTATTATTATCTGCAAATGAAACCGGTGCATTAGAAGTCATTATAAGGGATATGAATAATGATGGGCTGAATGATATTATTTGCCAATCGGCTTTTCTTCACCAAATCTGGTGGTATGAAAATCAAGGGAATGGTTCTTTTGGTATCCGACAAACACTTTTCAATGCCGGATTCAATTTTTATTTTGAAATTGCTGACATTGATAATGATGGTGATCAAGACATAATTATCGCTAATATTACTAGTAATTACTTAATATGGAATGAGAATCTTGGCGGTGGAAATTTCATCTTAAATTCTATAGGCTTTTTTTCATCTATATGGAGTTTAGCAATTGCTGACATTGATTTGGATAATGACCTTGATATTATCTGCCAAACTGATTTTTCTGAAATATCATGGATTGAGAATCTTGGTTCTGGAAGTTTCGGTCCTCAACACCTGATTACCAATACTATAGGCTCTAACTACCTAACTACAGCGGACATTGACGGTGATGGTGATCAGGATGTTTTAGGTTCCACGGATGACTTTGGACATTATTTCTTTGAAAATCAATTAATCAATGATATTCAACTTCAGGGTCGAGTATACATTGACATGAATCAAAATCAAATAAATGATTCTACCGATGTTGGATTAACTCAAATTCAGATTCTATCTAATCCTCAAAGTGATTTTACATACACCTATCAAAATGGTGAGTACTATATGAATTTCAGTGATACAAACGGAGTGTATCAAATCGTTCCAGATAATCTTCAATATTGGTCAATCGTCACGGATTCATTAAGCTTCACAGTCAACATTGATTCTTCACAATTATTTATAGACAGTTTGGATTTTGGCTTATACCCTGATACTGTTGTTTACGAAGTTAATCCTGAATTAATTGGTTCTTTTCCAAGGTGTAACACGACAACCAATTATTGGGTAAACGTCCAGAATGTTGGTTCATCATTACCTTCTGGAGTTATTACTTTGACTCTTGACGATAGTATCTCATATGTGAATTCAGCAGTAACACCAGATTCTATTATTGGTCAAAATATTTATTGGCATATTGACAGCTTAATGTATTTCACAGACACGCTTATTAATGTCGAGGTTCAGATGCCTAATTTTAATAGTATTGGAGATTATGTATATAGTTATATAAATGTTTCTGTAACGGATAGTGTAGGTAATTTTGTTTCTAATTTTCAAGATTCTTTAGTTCAAGTTATTTCATGTGCTTATGATCCAAATGACAAAACGGCGTCACCAATAGGAATAGATAGTCTCGGTTTTATTGATGCTGACACTTCTGAATTAGAATATACCATTCGTTTCCAAAATACTGGGAATGATACAGCACTAGTTATTGTTATTCAAGATCAACTTGATGTAAATTTGGATTGGTTATCTTTAACTCCACTCGGTAGCAGTCATGATGTTCAAATTAGTGTTCAACAAAATGGATTGATGACACTAACTTTTGATGGTATTATGTTACCAGACAGTGCGGTCGATGAACTGGGGAGTCACGGGTTTTTTAGATATGGAATTGATATTAAATCAGGAATACCAATAGGAACAAGTATTTATAATACTGCCGAAATTTACTTTGATTTTAATCCACCTATAATTACCAACACAAAAATTCACACGCTGTATGACTGTGGGAACATTTTTGGAGACTTTACAACAATGGATACACAAATTTGTAAAAACTCTACTGTTATTGCTTTTCCAGATATGAACACTACAGTGCTTGACTGGAGTATTGCATCAGGTGAGTCAGGTTTAGATAATTATTTCTTGTGGCTGGCTGATTCGTCAGGGACTTTTAATTTGAATATAAATGCGTCTAATAATTTCTGCAGCAATGACACAATTATTTCGTTGAATGTGATTGATGAAATTCCTCTACAGAATTTAATTCCAGGGACCATTTGTCAGGGTGATAGCGTTTTATTATTCGGTCAATATCAATCGGTAGCAGGTATTTATTTAGATACTCTTCAAAGTGTGGTTGGTTGTGATTCAGTTGTATCAAAAGAAATTTTTACCCTGCCATCTTTTGAAACTTTCGAAACAATTCAAATATGTCAAGGAGATAGTGTTTTAATCTTCGGTCAACATGAATCCTTTGGAGGTATTTATTTGGATAATCTTCAAAGTATAGAAGGCTGTGATTCAATTTTAAATATAGAACTAATTATTTCTCCAGAATTCACGTCATCTGAATATATTATTATTTGCGATGGTGATAGCGTTTTATTATTCGGTCAATATCAATCGGTAGCAGGAATTTATTTAGATACTCTTCAAAGTTTAGTTGGTTGCGATTCAATCTTACAGAAGATAGTTTCATTGGTTCCTTTGCCAACGGTTTCTATTGGAATGATAAATCAAGATACTCTATGCATCAATTCAAATAGTGTTTTTCTTAATAATGAAACTCCATTAGGGGGAACTTATTCGGGACAAGGAATTAACGTAAACGAGTTTGACCCACAAATTTCAGGAATTGGAATACACACAATATATTATAACTATATCGATCTGAATGGATGTTCTAATTCAGACTCGACGCAATTGATGGTTGATGGTTGTTTGGGTATTGAAGAATTGGACTTTGAAGAAATAAGGATATATCCAAACCCATTCAAAGATTACACAATGATTCATTTTGGAAAGAACTTCAAAGGAAATTACTCAATTGAGTTATATAACGCACTTGGACAATTAGTCAAAGTTGAAAATTCAATTAATGAAGTGGTTTACAAATTGGAAAGAGGAAATCTTACTAGAGGTGAATATTCTCTTCGAGTATTGAATGTAGAGTCTGCGATTATTTTTAATTCTAAACTGATTATTCAATAATACATCCTTCAACCTCATCCCTTTCTAAACCCATATACAAACAGAACTCTTTTATTGATACCAACTTTGATGGTTCTCCTTTTCTAGGTGTTTTTTGATACGTTGGATGAGGTAACGAGAGTAACGTTAACTCTTTCCTGTGATTATCATTATGGGCTTAATAGACAAAAGTTAGGCTGTAGTATTCTCATGAATTAAACCTTCAAAAAAGCATCAATAAATTTCATTTTTCTATCCAGAGATAGTCCATTATGATTTCTAAGTTTGTTCTTTAAATCTGCAAAATGATCGTCAATCGCATTTGTTGTGTTAGGAATGTTTAGTTCCCTAGTATCATTAGCAGTAAAACTAATGACGAATAAAAGAAAACTATCCCGTTGAAAATTATTGAAATATTTTTGATTCTTATTTTCATTTAATAACAAATGTTCTAATTATTCCAACGGTATTTATCAACCAATGTAGTCCTAATGATAGCATTAAATAAAAAAACCAAACAAGTCCAGAGCCACCAGAAGAATTGTAAATCAAATTGTAGTGAAATAATACATTGTAAATTATAAATACAGAAAGGTTAATTATTACCGTTCTTTTTTTGTTTTTACTTCTACGAATCCAAATTACCATTGTGATAAATTGGATTAAATAACAGAATAATAAGTATAAATTATCTTCACTCATTTTAATTTCGAAAGGTTATTTTTAATTTGTGTTAACGTTTGGTGCTAGGAAAAGTAGAGCTTTTCCGGACATAATCATTGCCCTATTTTTTTTAGCACGTGTTACCAACATCCTTAATTCGAATTGATTATATGCTTTCGTAAAAACTGTTCTTCTCCAAGTTTTAATAGAAGAGAATCATTACCACGACCAACAATACTGTCGATATCGTTAGATCTTGAATAATACTTCCATTTTCCGCATGGAATATTATTGTAGTAATAACCAATTCTCTTGTAGTTTCCATTATCATTGAACCATTCTGCAGTGCCATATAAGGCACCGTTAACAGTGACACCATCGAAACAAAGCATACCGTTAGCTCGGCGTTTTTTTATGTAGATATTGAGGGTATCATTTGCTACAATTGCAGTAGTCGTAATGTCTTCTGATTCCAAAGAGATGGTAGTGTCAATTCCAATACCACCAATAGTATTTGCTACAAATTCGTTGAAGTTTTCTTCACTTGCTGAAACATGTGACTTGATAATATATGATCTTGTTTTATCCGTCCACGCCTGAGCCACTTCTTCGGGAGTTTTATTATTTAGATACTCTCTGTACAAGCAAAAAGTGACAGAAATAGAAATATGATAACCATGTTTTTCATCAATTGTTGGTAACACGTCAATATAATACATTAAACGCTTTAGTATACATATTTCTCCAAAATAATTAATTAATCACACTCCCCAACCATTTTTCCATTTCCTCAACCTCAACTCCTTTTCTCTTAGCGATATCTTCCACTTGGTCCTTTGCTATTTTACCTAATCCAAAATATTTCGATTGAGGGTGCGCAAAATACCACCCAGAAACACTTGAAGCAGGCAACATTGCTAAAGAGTCCGTTAATGTAACTCCTGTTAACGTCGTTGCATCTAACAATTTAAACAATCCAATTTTTTCTGTATGGTCAGGACAAGCTGGATACCCAGGTGCAGGTCGAATCCCTTTGTATGATTCTTTGATTAACTCATCATTCTCCAGAGTTTCTCCTGAAGCATACCCCCAATATTTTTTTCGAACTTGTTCATGTAAATATTCAGCAAATGCTTCTGCAAATCGATCTGCCAAAGCTTTTAACATAATCGATTGATAATCGTCGTGATTTTCTTCGTAATTCTTAATTCTATTTTCAATACCTAAACCTGATGTCACGACAAATGCACCAATATAATCTTTCAAATTTGTAGTTTTTGGCGCTATAAAATCAGACAAGGCAATGTTCGGAATTCCAGGAGCTTTTTTACCTTGCTGGCGCAAAGATTTTTGCACATAAAGAATCTCTTCTCCATCCTCAGGATTATATATTTCAACATCATCCCCAATTGTATTTGCAGGATAAATACCGATCACTCCTTTATGCGTTAACCAATCTTCTTCAAGAATTTCATTCAACATTGATTTTGCATCTTTAAACAAGTCTTGTGCTTGTTCTCCAACCACTTCATCGGTTAAAATAGCGGGGTATTTCCCGTGCAATTCCCATGTCCTGAAAAAAGGTGTCCAATCTATGTATGGAATTAATTCCTTCGTTGAAACAGTAATTTCTTTTCTCCCTAAAAATGAAGGCGTTGAAATATCGTCCTGTTTCCATTCAATCTGAAAAGAATTCTTACGCGCTTCTTCCAAAGAAATCATTATTTTCTTCGTTCTACTTTTTTGATGATGCACTCTAACTTTCGCGTATTCTTCTTGAATATTGCGAATAAATCCATCTTTTTTGTCTCCTAATAAACTTTCTACCACTGTAACCGAACGAGAAGCATCTAAAACATGCACCGTTTGATTCGCTTTAAAATGCTCATCAATTTTTACTGCAGTATGCACACGGGAAGTTGTAGCACCACCAATCATCAATGGAATATTCATGTTTTTTCGTTCCATTTCCTTGGCAACCGTAACCATTTCATCCAATGAAGGTGTGATTAATCCGCTAAGACCTATAACATCTACATCATGTTTTATTGCCTCGGCAAGTATATCCTCAAAAGGAACCATCACCCCTAAATCAATGACTTCATAATTGTTACAACTCAACACAACTCCAACAATATTTTTCCCAATATCATGCACATCTCCTTTTACAGTTGCCATTAATATTTTACCTGAAAACTGTTGTCCTCCACCTTTTTCTTCTTCGATAAAAGGTAAAAGATGCGCCACAGCTTTTTTCATTACTCGTGCAGATTTTACTACTTGAGGCAAGAACATTTTCCCACTTCCAAATAAATCACCAACAGTATTCATTCCATTCATTAATGGACCTTCGATCACTTCAATGGGGCGATCAAAAGTCAATCTACATTCTTCCGTATCTTCGACAATGAACTCGGTAATCCCTTTCACTAAAGCATAAGACAACCGTTCTCGTACTTCTTTTTCTCGCCAAGATAAATCAACAACACGTTGTTTCCCTTTCTCACCTTTTACCGTTTCTGCAAACTCTAGCAATCGATCAGTTGCATCACTTCTCCTGTTCAGTAAAACATCTTCTACTCTTTCCAAAAGATTTTTCTCTACATCATCGTAAATCTCCAACAAGGAAGGATTAACGATTCCCATGTCCATTCCATTTTGAATCGCATGGTATAGAAATGCTGCATGCATCGCTTCACGCACAACATTATTTCCACGAAAAGAGAAAGAGATATTGGACACTCCTCCACTTATATGTGCTCCAGGAAGATTTTCTCTGATCCATTTCGTTGCATGTATAAAATCGAGAGCATTGTTATTATGTTCCTCCATCCCCGTTGCAACAGGGAAAATATTTGGATCGAAAATAATATCTGCACAAGGAAATTTCACCTCATCCACTAAAATTCGATACGATTTCTCGCAAATTTCAATTCGTCGTTCATAACTATCCGCCTGACCATCTTCATCAAATGCCATCACAATTACTGCAGCACCGTAGCGTTTAATCTTTTTTGCGTATTCTATAAACTTATCCTTCCCTTCCTTTAAAGAAATTGAATTGACAATACCTTTTCCTTGCAGACATTGTAAGCCAGCCTCAATAATCTCCCATTTAGAGCTATCGATCATTACTGGAACACGAGCAATATCTGGTTCAGCAGCAATTAAATTCAAGAAGCGAACCATGGATTCTTTTCCATCAATCATCCCCTCATCCATGTTAATATCGATGATTTGCGCTCCACCTTCAACCTGTTCTCTCGCTACAGCTATTGCTTCATCGTATAATTCATCTTTGATTAAACGGAGGAATTTTCTCGATCCTGTTACATTCGTTCTTTCACCAATGTTCACAAAATTACTTTCAGGAGAAACAATTAATGGTTCTAAACCAGACAATTTTAAGGTGTATTTATCTTCGCTCATTGTCCTTCAATTTTTCTAGGTTGGTATTTTTTTGTCAACTCTGCTATTGCAGAAATATGTTCTGGCGTAGTCCCACAACAACCTCCAATAATGTTCACTAAACTTTCATCGAGGTAAACTTTAATTTGTTCTGCCATCATTTCAGCTGTCTCATCGTATTCACCAAATTCATTTGGCAATCCCGCATTAGGATGAGCACTGACTCCGAATTTCGAATTTTTATTCAACACTTGAAGATAAGGGCGCATCATAGAAGCACCTAATGCACAATTAAGTCCAACAGAAAGTAAATCCATGTGTGAGACAGAAATTAAGAATGCATCCGTTGTTTGTCCAGTCAATGTTCTACCCGATTGATCTGTAATTGTACCGGAAACCATGATTGGTATTTTGACATTTCTTTCTTCAAAAACCTCATCAATAGCAAACAAAGCTGCTTTAGCATTCAATGTATCAAAAACAGTTTCAACTAAAAGGAGATCTACTCCACCGTCCATTAAAGCTTCCGTTTGTTGTTTGTATGCTTTTTTCAACTCATCAAAAGTTATTCCTCTAAAACCGGGATCATTTACATCTGGAGAAATAGAAGCCGTTCTGTTTGTTGGACCGATTGACCCCGCTACAAAACGTGGTTTATTCGGTTCTTTAGCTGTAAATTCATCTGCCACTTCTTTTGCAATTTTTGCACTTTGGTAATTGATGTCGTAAACAGCATGTTCTAGACTATAATCAGCTTGAGCGATTGTTGTACCTGAGAATGTATTTGTTTCAGCGATATCTGCACCTGCTTCAAAATAAGCCGCATGAATTTCTTTGATAATCTTGGGCCTTGTAAGAGAAAGTAAATCATTGTTCCCCTGTAGCGGTGATTTGTGATTTTCAAACCACCCTTCTCTAAAATCTTCTTCCCCTAATTTATAGCGTTGAATCATTGTTCCCATTGCTCCATCGAGCACAAGAATTCTTTCTTCAAGTATTGCTTTAATATCTTTCATTTTAACTTATTGAAAAACTTATAAAGCTAGGAGAATTATAGCTTTAAACTTATCTTTTTCGTTGAACACGAATCGGATTTGGCACCTTTTTCTAGGATGAAGAGGTTGCCAAGGTTTCAAAGGGCCTATCCCTCCACCTTTCTTTATAAGTTTGTTGGTACAAATGTAATTGAATTTATTTCCCAAAGCAAATTGTTTCCCAAATGAGAACCAAATACCTCAACAATAGCATTACAAGAGTAATTAATTGATCTTAAACTTTTACCGAAGAAACTTAAATCCATTCACTTCGTTCTTTTTTTGGATATATAATTCATTTTGCTATTTCAAAAATCATCTTTAAGGTGACTGTTTTTTTCAGTAAAGCCACTGACCATTGACACATAAATGTTTACAATGAATTATTTATTTCAATAACGCAACATGACCTGTAAATTGTTTTCGTTCTCCTGAATTTTTCACTTTAGCTACAATTTTCCATATAAAAACTCCATCTTGAGATTGTCCGTATTCTCCACTAGCATATGTACCATTCCAGCCAATACTCATGTCATGAGATTCAAAAATTAATTCACCCCAACGATTGAATATATACAAGATATAATCGTATTCATCAAAGCCTGTCATTTCAGGTTTAAAAAACTGATTGTAATCGTCTCCATCAGGTGTAAATGCATTCGGAACAAAAATCGTATAATCTTGCTCTACCGTAATATATTTCTGAATTTCATCTACACAACCTTTATCTGAAGTTACGGTTAAGGTTACCACATAAACTCCACCTTGATCATCTGGAAAAGTATGCGTCGGTTCGAAAGCATAGCTTGTTGCGGAGAAATCATTGAAATCCCATTCAAACACACTTCCACCTGTAGAAAGGTTGTCAAAAGTAGCGATTGGTGAAACTGTTGATATTTCCTCATTCAACCAAACAAAATCAGCAATTGGGTTTGGATTAACAATCACTTTTGCTGTTGCAGTTCCTTTACAACCATTTACGTCCGTTCCAATAACACCGTAAGAAGTAGAACTTGTAGGAAAGAAGGAAACACCATCAATTACTCCACCTGTCCATTCATATGTGACAGTACCTTGTCCAAATAGAGCAACTACTTCGCCTTCACAAATTTCAACATTTGAAGTTGTCACAACAGGATTTGGATTAACCTTTACCATCACTGTATCGGAGCTATTACAACCTGTTGAAAGAGTATCGTAAACAATGTAATAAACCGTTCCAATTGCTTGAGAAAAAGACACATTGTTAAGTACATTATTTGACCAAGAAATATTTGTCCCTTGCGCTGATAGCGTAATCGTATCTCCATCACAACTAGAAATATCATTTCCCGCATTCACGATTGGATTTGGATTTACAAGAACAAGAACCGTATCCATATCTTGACAATTATTAAAATCTATCCCTGTAACAATGTGAGAATATTGTCCAACAGAAGGGTAAAAAGAGATTCCATTTTGAATACCACCTGTCCACGTATAATTATTTGCGCCAGCAGCAAGAAGAGTTACAGGTTCTCCTTCACAAATTACAACATCAATTGGAGCTAAAACAAAAGGCAATGCATTCACCAAAACAGCTACTTGATCTGTATCTACACAACCATTTGCATCTGTACCGATGACTGAATAAATTGTCGTTCCAACAGGTGGAATAAAAGCAACATTATCCATCACTCCATTGTTCCAAACGTATGAAATAGCTCCAGCACCCGATAAAGTTGCCAAATCATTTTCACAAAACACAGTTCCACTAGCATTAATAGTTACCTGAGGCAAGGGATTGACTGCTATTGAAGTTTGAGTTGTATTCACACAGCCATTTACATCCGTACCAGTTACCGTATAAATTGCTGTTCCAACTGGCGGAATAAAAGCAACATTATTTATCACACCATTGTCCCAAACATATGAAACAGCTCCATTACCCGACAAAATTGCGGTTTCACTCTCACAAAGCACAACTCCACTTGCATTAACAGTTACCTGCGGTAATGCATTCACCAAAATAGTTAATTGATCTGTATCCACACATCCATTTACATCCGTACCAGTTACCGTATAGATTGTTGTTCCAACTGAAGGGGTAAAAGCAACATTATTTATCACACCATTGTCCCAAATATATGTAACAGCTCCTGAGCCTATTAAAGTTACACTAGCATTCTCACATAAAACAGAAGAAGTAGAATTTGCAGTAACTAAAGGCAATGCATTCACCAAAACAGCTACTTGATCTGTATCTACACAACCATTTG
>CAYLWS010000060.1:0-18543 GCA_964387525.1 uncultured Fluviicola sp. | reverse complement strand
GTCGATTTATTATTTATTGTTGATTCATTGGTTCAATCAAATGATATTATAGAATTTAATTTACTAATCTCTGATACAGTAGGAGATATAGATGCTTCAAATAATGTGAAAGATTATTTTTTTAATATTAGTAATAGTTTTGATCCAAATGACAAAAAGGTTTATCCTCTTGGAGATTGTATTCCAAAATATGTTGTAGAAAATGAAAAATTAATTTACACCGTCCGTTTTCAAAATACAGGTTCAGCACCTGCGTATAATGTTAGAGTAATCGATACTGTTAGTTCATATTTAAATGCAAATTCTATAAAAATATTAACATCTTCTCATGATGTTCATGTAAATATTACCCCTTCTGCTAATGTGGAGTTTATTTTCAATAACATAAATCTACCAGATAGTAGTAATGGATATTTTGAAAGTATTGGGTATGTTGTTTTTGAAATTGATTATGCTTCTGGAGTAATTCATGGTAATCAAATAACAAATCAAGCAGCTATATTTTTTGATTATAATACACCAATTTTTACAAATTCTGTTTTTAATACATTTTCTGATGGAAGTCATTATTTATATAGTGACACTTTAATCGTGTTTGATGATAGTATATATGTATGGAACGGTTTGACTTATTTGCAAAGTGGCGAGTATTCATTTGTCGATACTATACAGGGGTGTATAGTAACGGACTTTCTTATTTTAAACTTAAATTCTGATGCTTTTTTGAATGAAAATTTATTCAGTGAGTATAATATTTATCCTAATCCATCGAATGGTTCGTTTAAAATTGATGGAATTCCGGAGAGTAGTTCATTGTCAATATATTCTATCGATGGCGTTCGTGTGTTTTATGAATCGAATATAAAAAATAATAGTATTACAGTTGATGGAATTTCGAGTGGAACATATTTTATTAAATGTAAATCAAGTAAAAAGATGTTGTTTGAGAAATTAGTAATAAATTAATTGCCCTTCTACCAACCACTCCAGCTTCCCACAAACTTATCACCACGGTAAATCAATGTAGGGAAAGGAATTTTTAAATAATTAAATTGCTTTACCACAGCTTTCAGCCAAGGTCTCTTTATTGGTAATTTACTGAAATCAATATCTAAAGATAATTTAACCTCTCTTTTTGCAGAATACGTAATTCCTGATGTGGCGTCAAAATACGTGTCTGCATCTCCCACTAGTTTTTCATGGACGCTATAACCGACAGAAATACACGCCCATTTTGGAACTCTACTGTTTTTAAAAAATGTACCTGGACTGAAACTTAACCAATACGTTTGGCCGTTGTAATCTTTCAAAAATGATTCACCAAAAGTACTGCCCAAAACTTCCGGTCTCACGGCTGCAAATTCTGTAGGGAATGTAGAGAATTTAGGAATGATTCTCTCTTCTCCCCAAACCAATTGCTGTCCTAAGTAAGAAAAAGAGCCAACGGCATTTGCAGTCATGTCGCTCCAAGAAAAGCCCCATTGTTGACTGTATCCATCAAAGATTTCAAAGGTAGTTTGGTATCCTAAACTGATTCCTGTCCCCAACCAAAGTGATGTCTTCTTATTTAATCCAGACCAAATAAATAAATCACTAGTTAAATGGTTAATTTTATACGCTGCATAGAAATGACCAGCTTTGTCCATTTGCATCCATTCTTTAGAATCATCAAAAGTATGAAACTTACTTTTTGGAATGTCTTTGTACCACACTTGGGAAAGACCAATCATACTTCCTGCCCAGACTGCTGCAACTCCAGATGAAACACCAATCAGCCGGGGCTTATTTAAAGAGTCCGCAGGTAAGAAAAATGATTGAGACATCGAGAAAGATGAAGCAAAAAGAATAGATCCAAAAATGAGCGTTCTAAGCATACGACCAAATTAATGGAAAAGATTGATTTAATTACAGTCATGTATAATTTTATCGATAAAATAGCGTTTTTAAATGTTGAGGGAAGAAGAATGTAATCACAGTTCGATCTAAAATATTTTCAATATAGATTTCTTATTCTAGGATTCATTTTTTCTGCTATTTTTGTTCTATAACAAAGAATTAACTACTCAATTAGAATCAATTTAAATTAATATACACATATGAACAAGGTAATAAAAGATTGGAACGATATAAAAATCAACGATAGTTGGGCAATTTTTAAAATAATCGCAGAATTTGTAGAAGGGTACGAGAGAATGGCTAAAATTGGTCCTTGTATCTCTGTTTTTGGCTCTGCAAGAACGAAACCCGATAATAAATACTACAAAATTGGAGTAGAAGTATCCAAAATGTTAGCAGAAGGTGGATACGGAGTGATTACTGGGGGTGGACCAGGAATTATGGAAGCGGGAAATAAAGGCGCACAAGAAGGTGGTGGAAAATCTGTTGGATTGAATATCGACTTACCTTTTGAACAAAATCATAACCCGTACATTGATCAAGAACATAATCTTGAATTTGATTATTTCTTCGTTCGTAAGGTGATGTTTGTGAAATATGCGCAAGGATTTGTCGTTCTACCAGGCGGTTTTGGGACATTGGATGAGTTATTTGAATCATTGACATTAATGCAAACAAGTAAGATTAACCATAGACCTGTTGTTCTAGTTGGTTCTAAATATTGGAATGGATTAATCGATTGGATCAAAACATCCATGCTTGAAATGGAAGGGAATGTTTCCGAAAAAGACCTTGATTTATTAAAAGTGGTTGATACAGCAGAAGAAGCTTATCAAGCAATCGAAGATTTTTATGAATCTCATGAGCTTTCTCCCAATTTTTAAAACGTATATTTGCAGCTATATTTGCAGCTATATTTAAAGTGAAAAAATGCTAAAGAAATTATTAAATTATTTAACAAGCAAGAAATTCGTATTCAACCTTCTTGCAATAATTCTCGTATATGTAGTTGGTGTATGGGCGCTTAAAGTATATTTGAATTCTAAAACCCACTTTGCACAAAAGATTGAAGTACCTAATTTAATAGGTGATAATCAGAATAATATTGCGGATAAATTAATGAATGCTCATTTGAGTTTTGAAGTGTTGGATTCTATTTACGACCCAACTAAAGTTGAAGGAACAATTATTGAACAAGATCCTATGGCAACGGATAGTACAGGAATTTTTGTGAAAGAAAACCGAGTAATTAGAATACGTGTATCTAAACGGTCACAATTGGTGGAAATGCCGGATTTAGTCGATAAATCTCAACGATTTGCAGAATCTATTTTGATCAACAGGAATTTTAGGTATAAATTAGAATATCAACCTTCAAGCGAGGCGCACGGAGCTGTGATTGAACAATTGTACAAAGGAAAATCAATTACACCTAAAACAAAATTACCTATTGGTTCAAGAATAACGCTTATTGTTGGACGTGATGAAACAGGAGTTACTTTAGTATTGCCTAATCTTTATGGTTTAACACTCAACGAAGCAAAAGTTAGAGTGAAAAACATGGGGAGTATGGAGTTTTTACCTGTTTGCCCTGATTGTGTAACTTCAGCTGATTCTTCAAAAGCAAGAGTCATTTCTCAGTCACCTGAATTTACAGAAGGTGGAATTGTGTCATCAGGAACAACAATTTCTGTTTATGCGACGAAGAATTTTAGTGAATAATAATTAACAATGCTGAAAATGAAATTAATTAGCTTTATATCTATTGTGTTTTTGTTATTGTTCAACTCTTCTTTTGCTCAAAAAGAAGAAGTAGGACCGTTGATGGGTAATCCTCAATTGATGAAAAAACAAAAAACATCAATTGAGAAAATCAATGAAGGAACATTTGACAGTACTTTTATTTATAAATTAGATACGATTAATTTACCTGTTTTTGATGAGTTCAGTAAAAGTAAATTTCAAACGTATAATGCTGACTTTACCGACGTTGGAGTGACATCTGACCAGAAATTTAGATTGTTAGATAATGTTACGCTTGTTCCTCTGGCGAATGATGTAGAATATACAGAGCAAATTACTTTTAAACGTCTAATTGATGTTGATAACGGAACATTTACCGACGAAAACTTTCCAGCTACACAAATTAAAATAGGAGATTTATCCTCTTACCCTGTGAATTATGCAACAACAGATGTGTATCCGCCATTCTACATCTACGATACAATTTCTTACCCAAATCCCGTTGATACAATCTGGCTTACACCTGAAATAATTCAAGATTCAGCCACTCAGTTCTTTACTGACATTAATGATCCCAATTTAGTATGGGTAGAATCTCAGGCTTACCATAATTATACATTTGCAGTCGATCCATGGTCTTTAGGTGTTGCCACTTTTGACGGATTAGATGAGTTTGGACAACCTTACCAATTTGGGTCAACAGTAACGAATTATGCAGACAATCTGACGTCTAAACCTGTTGATATGTCTGCGCTTTCATCCGGTGATTCTGTTTACATCAGTTTTCTTTACCAAGCACAAGGATTTGGAGATGCGCCAGAAACATCAGACTCTTTAATTCTTGAGTTTTATGCAAAGGACTTAGATCAATGGAATAGAGTGTGGAGTACAAATGGAATTCCTCTCTCAGATTTTAAAATGACTCATATCCGCATTGATAATTCAGATTATTTTAAGAAAGGATTTCAATTTAGGTTTCGGAATTACGGAGGTTTATCCGGCAGCTTGGATCATTTCCATATTGACTATGTTAATTTAAGAGCAGCTTCTGGTTATCAAGATACAGTAATTCATGATTTTGCAATTGTGTATCCTGTCAATAATCTTTTAGACACATATTCTTCTGTGCCGTGGGAGCATTACCAAAATAATCCTACAGGGAAAATGTCCTCTACTGTTGATGTTGTTGTTCGCAATAGTGATAATGTCCCAGAGAATGAACAAGATGGTTCAACAGTAATTCAGTACAACGGAACAACAGAAGCTACTTTTGTTTTGGATGAGAATTTATTGAACAATGGGGATTTGAATTACTCTCCTTGGACAACGTATTCTTCCGTTCATGACTTTTCAACCGGAGGAAGATTTGATGAAACAAAAACGGGATTAAAAGAAAGATTTCAAGTTGTAACAGGTGTGACACATTTGAATTCTACATTTACTCAAAATGACTCTTCTTATGCGGAGCAATATTTTCAGAATTACTATAGCTACGATGACGGAACAGCAGAAGCAGCATACGGAACAACTGGAGCTCAGTCTAGATTAGCAATCCAATACACTCCGTATGAATCAGATTCCGTAATTGGAGCTAGAATTCACTTTGTACCTTCTGTTTATGACGTCTCAGACAAATTGTTTTTATTGACTTTGTGGGACGATGACAATGGTGAACCAGGAAATATTCTTTACCAAGATGAATTATTCTTCCCAAGACAACCAAAGTACGAGTACAATCGCGACATTTTTACAAATTACTTTTTTAAAGATACGCAAAGGGTAAATGTTGACGGTACTTTTTACATTGGATGGAAACAATTCGACCCAGATAGATTAAATGTTGGCCTTGATCGCAATTTCGTTAACAATGACAAAACATTTTACAGTGTTGACGGAGAGATTTCTTGGATTATGTCCTCTATTTCTGGGTCTGTCATGATTAACCCTATTTTTTCTACCGCTTTTGATGCTGAATTAGGTGTTGAAACAATCCTGTCAGAAAATGTTAATGTGACTATTTTCCCGAACCCAACAGCTGAGAATATTACCATTGAAATTGAAGGAGAAGAATTTAATAAAGCAGAAGTTTTCAATTTGCAAGGTGTAAAAGTTTTGGAGTCTTCCAAAGCGAAGTTTAACCTCTCAAATCTTCCAAGTGGAATGTATTTTGTTCGAGTGAATAATATCCTTGGACCGTATAGAATAATTAAGAATTAATAAGAGAATATCTTTAGAATTAAAAATAAGAATGAGCGAAAAAGAAGTAGAATTGGAAGATGAGAATTCTTCAGAAGAATTATTTGAGCATTATAAATTTGTTGCAGATCCTGGGCAAGAATTATTGAGAATTGATAAGTTTTTGATGGATAGAATTCCAAATTCTTCAAGAAATAAGATTCAAATTGCGGCGAAAAACGGTAATATTTTAGTGAATAAAGAAAAGGTAAAACAGAACTATAAAATCAAACCTTCGGATGAGATTTCTATTGTCTTACCTTATCCTGTAAGAGAAAATGAACTTATTCCTGAAAACATCCCTGTTGAAATCGCATACGAAGATGATGAGGTAATTGTCGTTAACAAAGAATCTAATATGGTGGTTCACCCTGGTTATGGAAATTATTCAGGAACTTTAGTGAATGCATTAATTTATCATTTTGATCAGTTGCCAACAAAGAACGACGATCATTCGGGAAGACCAGGGTTGGTACATCGTTTGGATAAACACACAACGGGACTTCTTGTAGTCGCAAAAACAGAATTTGCGTTAACAAATTTAGCAAAACAATTTTACGACAGAACAACTGAGCGTCGCTACTGGGCACTAGTTTGGGGAGATGTAAAAGAAGATGGGACAGTTGTTGGGCATGTTGGACGTTCTCCTAAAAACAGAAAAGTTATGACCGTTTTTAAAGACGGAGAAATGGGGAAGCATGCCGTTACTCATTACAAAGTATTGAAAAGATACGGATATGTTACATTGGTGGAGTGTAAATTAGAAACTGGTAGAACACATCAGATTCGAGTGCATATGAAGTCAATTGGACACACATTATTCAATGATTTTGAATATGGAGGAGATACTATCCTGAAAGGAACAACCAATTCAAAATATAAAAAATTCATTGAGAATTGCTTTGATTTCCTTGATGGGCAAGCTTTACATGCAAAGACTTTAGGTTTTCAGCATCCAATAACAAAAGAGCAAATAAAATTGACTTCAGAATTACCAATTGGATTTCAATCAGTAATTGATAAATGGGAGAAATATACTGGAATTTGATAAGAATTCAAGAATGATTTATCTTTTTTTTACAGATAACGCTCGAATACCTTTTAAAAATAAGTTTTTTTGTTAATTTTACACATCAATATATTTTCTTTTCAGAGAATAGAATAAAAATTTGAAAATTTATCCGTATGAAATTTAATCTATTACTTTCACTTTCAATTGTATTAATGAGTACCCTTGCTTTCTCGCAAAGCAAATACGTAGTCAAAGCTAATGAAGCTTACGCAAGTGAGAAATACAGCGAAGCAGCTAAGTTATGCGAAACAGCATACAGTAAACTTACTCGAAAGGGTGGCCGTGCGAAAGAATTAAAAGGGGATATGGCTTTCAAAACAGCGGAGAGTTACCGTAACCTTGAGCGTTATAAAGAAGCAAACGATTGGTTTGATAGAGCTATTTTACTTGATTTTTACGAAGAAGTCCCAGAAGTGTATTTGTACAATGCAGACATGCTACAAATGATGGGAGAACTTGAGAAAGCGATAAAGAATTATGATTTATACTTAGCACTTGTCCCTAATGATGAAAGAGCTATTCTTGGAAAAAAATCATGCGAAGATCACCAAACATACATTGTTGAAAAATCAAGACACGTCATTGAAAATCTTGATGTAATCAATACGAAGTCATTTGATATGGCTCCAATGATTGGAGATCGTAAGAAATCAAAATTATATTTTAGTTCGAGTAGAGAAGGTGTTGTTGGGAAAGGACAAGATCCACGAACAGGTGAATCTTATATGTCTTTGTGGGTTACTGATAAAGATAAGAAAGGAAACTGGACGGAGCCTTATTTAGTGAAAGGAGAGTTAATTAATACGGAAGATAATGAAGGAACTGTATGTTTCGATTCTCGTTACAAATTAATGTTCTTTACACGTTGTCCTAATGTAGATAAAACAAATTTAGGTTGTGATATTTGGGTTTCAAAAGCAAAAGGTAAAAAAGAATGGAATGAGCCAACTAAAATAGAAGGTTTGAAGTCTCATGATACCGTTTCTGTTGGTCATCCAGCAACAATGGATGGTAAATATTTAGTTTTTGCATCTGATATGGCCGGTGGTTATGGTGGACGTGATTTATGGTATACTACTTATACAAAGAAAACAGACTCATGGTCAACACCTGTTAATATGGGGTCTGAAATCAATACTAAAGGAAATGAATTGTTCCCTTCTTTTGCGTTGAATGGAGATTTGATTTATTCTTCTGATGGTTTACACGGTATGGGTGGACTTGATATTTTTAGAGCTGCACGTGTTGGTGAAGAAAATAAATGGGAGAATCCTACAAATTATGGATCACCAATTAATGGAATCAATAATGATTATGCTTTAATTGAGGAAACAGAAAAGAAAGGATACTTCACTTCAGAAAGAAAAAGTGGAAATGGAGAATATGTTCCAGATATCTACACTTACGTATTGCCTCCAAATGTTTTCGATTTAAAAGTTATCGTAAGTGAATTAGGAAATACAGATAAGAAAATTGAAGATGTAAAAGTTGTAGTAACTTCTTCTGATGGTAAAACATGGGAAGGGTATACTGATGAGACTGGATCTGTTTTTTGGGATAAAAACCCAAGCGATGGTGCTAGATACATAAACGAAGAATCAGATTATACTATAAATATCTCAAAAGATGGATTTCATGAAGATTTACACGGTTCATCAATCTCAACACAAGGGTTGAATTATGATCAGAACTTCATTATAGATATGAATTTATTACCTAAAGCTCCAATTCGTTTGCCTGAGGTGCGTTACGCATTAAACAGTTGGAAGTTATTAGTTGATTCAACTATTAACTCTTTAGATTCATTGCAATTTGTATTTGATTTATTAGATGAATATCCAGGAATGATATTGCAACTGAATTCTCATACGGATTCACGTGGTGGTAATAAACCTAATCAAAAACTTTCAGAAAATAGAGCGAAAGCTTGTTACATCTATCTTGTAAAAGAAAAAGGTGTTGATCCAAGAAGAATCGTACCAGTTGGTAAAGGTGAAACTACACCTCGAACGGTTTGGAAAAAAGGTGATGTATATTCTGTAGTTGAACCAGTGAATAAAGAAGGTGTAGAAGAAATTCTATTAACAGAGTCTTATATCAATAAATACAGAAGGTCTAATAAAAAATTATTTAAGTTACTTCACCAGTACAATAGACGTACGGATGCAGAAGTTATTTCTATGGAATTTGATCCAGAAACAGCTCCAGCTGCAGATCCTAAATTAATGGAATATGTAAAGTATCCTTAAATTAGGAAATATTTTTTTGAAAGCGTCTCAGTAATGAGGCGCTTTTTTTGTATCTTAATGGTAAATCTAATTTACTATGACTGAAAAATATCTTCATTTTATATGGAGAAATAAACGACTTTCTTCTTTTGATTTTACAACTAAAGAAAATGAAAACATTCAAATTATTGATATTGGAACCTATAATGCTTTTAATGCTGGGCCAGATTTTAAACATGGAGCAATTATCATTGATGGTGTTCAAATGCATGGACAAATAGAAATGCATGTTAAAAGCTCTGATTGGATTAAACATAATCATCAAAATGATGAGCAATACAACAATGTTATTCTACACGTAGTTTATGAGGATGATAAAGAAATCATACAGGATGGAGTTAAAATTCCAACGGTAGAATTGAAAAGCCAAATAGATCATCATCATTTTGCCCAATATTCTAAGAAACAGTTTAACCGTAAAACTTTCCCGTGTGATCATGAACTAAATACGTTGGATGATTTTCATCTGAATGCAATGAAAATTGCTGCAATATCTTTTAAATTGGACACTAAAATAAAGCTTCTTAAAGATGCCAATATTCAAACGGAAAAAGATGTGTTCTATAATTTGATTGGTTTGTCCTTTAGTATGTCGGTCAATAAAAATGCATTTCTTCACTTAATGAATAATGTACCGTATTCATCCATAAAAAACTTATCACCAGCGAAAAAAGTTAAGCTTATTATGTCTGAAAGTGGTTTGTTGCAGAAAGATGTAAATCAACCTCAGGAATATTGGCACTTCAAAGGCACTCGCCCAAACAGTTTTCCAACAATAAGGGTGAGTCAGTTTGCTTTATTGGTTGCAAATTTTTCTTTCGAGTTAACATTTCTTGATTCGAATGTAGAATCAATCGTGAATACGTTTCGATTAATGGTAGATGAAATTGACTTCAGTGCATCTAATGGTAAAAAGAGATTAGCCAAAAGGATGGTGGATTTATTAATTATAAATGCCTTAACCCCATTTTTATGGTATCTAGGTGAAGAGAGAAAAGATGAGAAGTTAAAAGATAAAGCTTTGGATATACTTGAATTATTACCCTCCGAGAATAATAATATTGTTGGTCGTTGGAGAAATATAAATGTTCATCCAAAAAATGCGTTTGATTCTCAATCACTTTTGGCTTTATATAGGTATTTTTGTAGTCATAAAAAATGCTTATCTTGCAACGTTGGACAGAAAGTGCTCAATATAGAATAATATGATACAAAAAGTTGTCTTCTTTTTTGAAATGAGATCCTTCGGAGTCTGTGGTTGGTGGGCGAGAAAATTAGGTATTAGCAGCTCTAAAGTGAGAGTTGGCTTTATTTATTCTTCTTTTGTTGCACTAGGTTCACCTTTGTTGATTTACTTAATTATGGCGTGGGTTTTAGAACACAAGCACTATTTTAAATTGCAAAGAAAAAAACGAAATACAATCTGGGAATTATAAATTATGTTATTTAACTACCGTGTTTTTTCGAAAGTCTATTACTTTCTAATCCTGTTGTTGCTGATTATGTTCGGTGGGACAGTTGGTTTTGTTATCATTGAAGAATGGGGTTGGGTTGATGCGTTTTACATGACCATTATTACAATTTCAACTGTCGGTTTTCAAGAAGTTCATGAGCTGTCAATCTATGGGAAGGTCTTCACATCTTTTTTGATTATTTCTAGCTTCGGAACATTTGCTTATGCAATTACTTCAATTACGACTTACTTAATCGGAGGAGAATATAAAAAATACCTAAAAGAATACAAAACCATGAAAGAATTAAAAAAAATGTCAAATCATGTCATTATTTGCGGATTTGGTAGAGTCGGACGTCAAGTCGCTGTAGATTTAAAGGCGCACAATAATAATTTTGTGGTTTTAGAACGAGATAAAGAGACTCTTGAGGATAAAATGAACGATGATATTTTTTTTATTCAAGGTGATAGCACTGATGATACGGTTCTAGAACGAGCTTCTATCCATAATGCGAAGGCTATTATTACTTGTCTTCCAAAGGATTCTGAGAATATCTACGTGGTACTTGCAGCTAGAGAATTTAATAAAGACATGATCATCGTTAGTCGTGCATCCAATCAATCTGCAGTTTCAAAATTAAAGATGGCCGGTGCAAGTAATGTAATTATGCCAGATTCTATTGGTGGTTCCCATATGGCATCATTGATTGCTCACCCTGATGTAATGGAATTTATCGATATGATTCGTGTTCAAGGAGATCAGGGATGCAATGTAGAATCAATTTCTTACGAAGAGTTACCAGACTCTCTTAAAGATAAGACAATAGAAGAACTCGAGGCGAAGAAGTCAACAGGTGTGACAATAATTGGGTTTAAAAATATCGACGGTGAGTATATTGTTAACCCTCCTCAAGATATGGTTGTAAGTAAAGGTTCTCGAGTTTTTGTTTTAGGAAATTCTGAGCAAATAAAGCTTATAATTAAAAACTATCATCTTTCTCATTAAAAATTTATGAAAATATTTATTACTGGTTCTAATGGCCTTTTAGGACAAAAGTTAGTCGATTTTTGTTTGCTCAATTCAATTGATTTTATCGCAACATCTAAAGGTGGAAATAGAAATTCAAAATGTCCCTCGAAGAATTATCAAGTATTGGACATTACAAGTGAAAATAATGTTTTATCACTAATTGAAGTAGAAAAGCCGACACATATTATTCATACAGCTGCAATTACGAATGTTGATTTTTGTGAATTAAATTCAGAAGAAGCTTATTTGGTGAATGTAAAAGCAACGGAATATCTTATTAATGCCTCAAATTCTGTAAAAGCACATTTTCAATTTGTTTCTACAGATTTTGTTTTTGATGGAGAAAAAGGAGCATATTCTGAAGAAGATGAAGTTAATCCTCTAAGTGTTTATGCCCAGAATAAAGTTGATGGCGAAAGGTTAACAACTGCTAAAGCCCTGTTTGGATGGTCCATTATTCGTACAATTATTGTTTATGGTGTTGGAGAAAACTTATCTCGCTCTAATTTAATAATGTGGGCAAAAGGTGCAATCGAAAAAGGGGAAGCAATAAATATTATCGATGATCAATTCCGAGCACCAACTTATGCTGATGATCTAGCTGCAGGTTGTATGGGGGTGATTCTAAATGATGAGAATGGTGTTTTTCATATTTCAGGACCTGAAACAATGTCAATTTATCATATTGTCGAACGGATCGCCGCACATTTCAATTATTCCATGGAGAACGTATCGAGAATTTCTAGTTCAACATTAAATCAACCTGCTCACAGACCACCTAGAACAGGTTTTGATCTTTCAAAAGCATACGATCGAATTAATTATAATCCACGTACTCTTGAAGAAACTTTAGATTTGCTTTATTGATTATTGAGTTGATTTAGAGTGTATAAGCTTTTATGAAAAATTGCTTATATTTGCTCCTTACGAAATTACTATACTTATTAAACTTATACAATGAAGATTATACTGTCTATTTTTGCAATTATTTTTCCGTTAGTAACATTTGCCCAAGAAAAAGAGAAGAATATCGCGGACTATTTTGAAAGTGTAATCTTTTTTCCAATAAAAATCATTGGAATAGATGTTCCTATCGTGCTTATAATTTTAATTTTAGGTGCACTTTTCTTTACAATTTATTTTAGGTTCCCAAACATTAGACTTTTTAGAACTGCGATAAAAATTGTCGCCGGTAAATATGACGACATCGATCACCATGATGCCTTTGAAGATAAAGATGATGTGAATATGGTGAATGGTGATTTGCCTGACACTATAAAAATAGAAGGTGCGCAAGGGGAGGTTACTCATTTTCAAGCTTTAACTGCTGCGTTGTCTGCAACAGTTGGGTTAGGGAATATTGCTGGGGTCGCTATTGCAATTGCAATTGGTGGACCTGGAGCAACTTTCTGGATGATTGTAGCTGGTTTTATAGGAATGGCCTCTAAATTTGCTGAATGTACGTTAGGGGTAAAATATAGGGATGTAGATGAGGATGGAACGGTACACGGTGGACCAATGTATTACCTTTCGAAAGGATTGAAAGAAAAAGGATTGGCAAAATTGGGTAAGTTTTTTGCAATTTTCTTTGCTATAATGGCTGTAGGAGGTTCTTTTGGCGGTGGAAATATGTTTCAAGCTAACCAAGCTGCATCTCAATTTACGAAGATTCTTGGATTAGATTCTCCAATGGCAAGTTTTATTTTTGGGGTAGTTGTGGCAATTATCGTTGGAATTGTTATTATTGGTGGAATTAAAAAAATTGGTGCAGTAACAGAAAAAGTTGTTCCAATTATGGCAGTCATATATGTTTTAGCTGCATTAATCATTTTAGGAATGAATTTCTCCTTGATTGACGATTCTTTTGGATTAATCTTTAATGGAGCATTCAATTTTGATGCTGGAATTGGAGGTTTTATCGGTGTTTTAATTGTTGGTTTTCAAAGGGCAGCTTTTTCAAATGAAGCAGGAGTTGGTTCGGCAGCAATTGCCCACTCTGCAGTGAAGACGAAATACGCAGCAAGTGAAGGAATTGTAGCATTGCTTGAACCATTTATAGATACTGTTGTGATTTGTACAATGACTGCGTTAGTAATGATAATAACTAACCTTAAGTTTGGACTCTTTGACTATGGAAACTTGACTGAAGCAAAAGATGTGATCATGAATAGTGGAGAGGTCTTAAGTGGTGTTGATTTAACTTCAGTTGCTTTTGATTCAGTGATTCCTCATTTTTCAATTGTACTTACTGTTGCAGTGATTCTTTTTGCTATTTCAACAATGCTTTCTTGGTCTTACTATGGTTTGCAAGCATGGAAATTCCTTTTTGGAAAAAGTCAAGCGTCAGATTTAATATACAAAGGTCTATTTGTTATTTTTGTTGTTATAGGTTCTTCTGTCAGTCTCGGTTCAGTGATAAAGTTCTCTGATGCAATGATTTTTGCAATGGTTTTCCCTAATGTAATAGGATTAATCATCCTTGCACCAAAGGTAAAGCAAGAGCTGGCAAGATATCTTACTGCAATTAAGGCTTCAAAATAAGAATGTCTATTTCCAAACGAAATAAAAGAGGCTTTTTTGTTGTTTTGTTCGTGTTGATAATTGTTTCGTATACACCGAGAATTATAAATTCGTTCAATGATACTCCGGATTTTAAATTCACTCACCAACAACTACTCAACGCTGAGAAAGAGTTAGTGGTTAAGAGTGAAAAAGCAAAGAATAAAAAATACCCCAAAAAGAAAAAACGAAAATACAAGAAGCTTTCTTGTAAAACAGATCCTAATCTATTGTCGAAAGACGATTGGATGAACTTGGGACTTTCTGAAAAGCAAGCAACATCTTTACTCCGGTTTTCCGAAAGAGGTTTAAAGTCAAATGAAGATTTAAAGAGAATTTATGTTCTTCCTGAAAAATTATATAATCTAATTGCGGATTCTTTATTTTATCCAGAAATTAAGAATGAATACAAGAAGAATAGTTTTTCTGAAAGTGACATTAAGGTTAGCTTCGTTCCTGTTGAGTTAAATAACGCTAGTCAGGAAGATTTAGAAACAATTCCTGGCATAGGGCCATTTTTTGCGAAAAACATTCTTAAAAGAAGAGATGAATTAGGTGGGTTTTCAAATAAGAAGCAATTGCTTGATGTTTGGAAATTTGACCAAGAGAAATACGATGAAATAAATGAATTTGTTTTCATTGATAAAACATCCATACACAAAATAAATCTTAACTTAGCAACGATTGATGAATTAAAGAATCACCCATATATTTCATATAAAGTTGCCAATTCAATCGTGAAAATGAGAGAAATGAGAAACGGCTATCAGAGTGTGGATGAAATTCAAGAATCAAAGCTAATTGATCAAGAATTATATACAAAATTATTACCTTATATTGAATTAGAATGACAGTTGAACAAAAATTAAGAGAATCAATAAGGGATGTTAAGGATTTCCCCAAAGAAGGAATTGTCTTTAAAGACATTACGCCAATAATGATGGATCCTAAATTATCCAATGAAGTGGTTGAACATTTATATGAAATGTATAAAAATGAAAACCTTGACGCTGTTGCAGGAATTGAAAGTAGAGGTTTCTTGTTCGGTTATCCATTAGCAATGAAATTGGGGGTTCCTTTTGTCTTAATTCGTAAAAAAGGTAAATTACCTTACGATAAAATTAGCCATGACTATGATTTGGAATACGGAAGTGCAACGATAGAAATTCATACGGATGCAATCGGTCACAAACAACGTGTGTTAATTCATGATGATTTGTTGGCAACAGGTGGGTCAGCAGAAGCAGCGGCAGTTCTTATTGAGAAATCAGGAGGAAAAGTTGCTGGATTCAATTTTCTCGTGTCTCTTGACTTTTTAAAAGGGGAAGATAAAATCAAACAATTTTCTAACAAAATTAGTAATTTAGTAGCCTATTAAACTAGGGTGCTCAACAAAACAATTAAAGCATATGAATTTCGAAAGAAATGAAAATCAAAAAATGATTGCGCAAATGGTGCGTGATTTTGCAGAAAAAGAAATTAAACCTTTCATGAATCAATGGGATGCAGATGAGTTTTTCCCTGTAGAGACAATGAAAAAAATGGGTGAACTCGGACTTTTGGGTATTTATATTCCTGAAGAATACGGAGGAAGCGGATTCTCTTATGATGAATATGCAACTGCATTAATGGAGTTGGGGAAAGTTTGTGGCGGAATTGGGTTGAGTGTAGCTGCACATAATTCACTTTGTACAGGACATATTTATTACCATGGTTCAGAAGAACAAAAGAAACGATTTTTACCAAAACTATCTTCTGGTGAGTTTATCGGTGCATGGGGGTTGACTGAACCTAATACTGGATCAGATGCAATGCGCATGAAAACTACAGCGGTTAAAGACGGAAATGATTGGATCATTAATGGTGCAAAAAATTGGATTACTCACGGTCTTTCTGGTGATATAGCTGTTGTTTTGGTTCGTACAGGTGAGTTATTGGATAGTAAAGGTATTACAGCGTTTATTATCGAAAAAGATATGCCAGGGTTTTCTGCAGTTAAAATTAAAGATAAACTAGGCGTTAGAGCAAGTGAAACTGCTGAAATGATTTTTGATAATGTCAGAGTTCCTCAAGAAAATGTAATCGGTGAAGTTGGAAAAGGTTTTGCTCAAGCTATGCAGATTCTTGATGGTGGAAGGATTTCGATTGCAGCTTTAAGTTGTGGTATTGCTAGAGGAGCATACGAAGCTTCTATTAAGTATGCTAAAGAAAGAGAGCAATTTGGAAAACCAATTGCACAATTTCAAGGTATTTCGTTTAAATTAGCTGACATGGCAACTGAAGTTGAAGCTGCTGAATTATTAACTTTTCAAGCTGCTTATTTGAAGAATACAAAACAAAACATGACAAAACAAGGTGCTTTTGCTAAATATTTTGCAAGTGAAGTAGCTGTGAAATGTGGGAATGAAGCAGTGCAAATAATGGGCGGATATGGCTATACAAAGGAGTATCCTGCTGAGAAGTTTTTACGTGACGCTAAGTTAATGACGATAGGTGAAGGTACATCAGAAATACAAAAAGTTGTTATTTCTAGAGAAATATTAAAATAAAGTTTTGGAATTAGGTTTAAAGTTATATCTTTGTCCTCCGATATTTGAAATAAAAGAATAAAAATAAATAGATATGTTAATTATCCCAGTTAAAGAAGGTGAGAACATCGAAAGAGCAATTAAACGCTACAAAAAGAAATTCGATAGAACAAAAGTAATGAGAGAACTTCGTGGAAGAAAAGAGTTTGCTAAACCTTCTGTGTTGAATCGTCAAGAAAGAATTCGTGCTGCTTACAAGCAAAGAATGCAATCTGCAGAGATTTAATTGAAACTTTTTGTTTTACAAAACGTTAAAGGAGCTATATGGCTCCTTTTTTTATGCTCGATAATTTTTTAACCTACTTACGTTCTGAAAAAAGATATTCTGAACATACGTGTCTCGCGTACAAAACTGATCTTGATCAATTTCTAGATTTCATTGATGCAGCATGTGAAAATGACATTAAAGAAGTAGAACTGAATCTCATCCGTTCTTGGATGGTTGATTTAATCGATCACGACTATTCTACAAAATCAGTGCATCGGAAAATTGCATCAGTAAGAACATTCTATAAGTGGCTTCAAAGAAATGGTGAGATTGATACGAACCCAGCGAAATTAATCCACCTTCCTAAGCTTTTGAAAACTCCACCCTCTTTTGCGCATGTGGAGGAAGTGAGTAGAGAGAATGTTGAGTGTTTGTTCGATGACTCTTTTAATGGGGTGAGGGATCAATTAATGTTTGAACTTTTGTATCAAACCGGAATTCGATCTTCAGAATTAATTGGATTAACGATGAAGAATGTTTCTCAAGGGAAGATTAAAGTCGTCGGTAAAAGAAATAAAGAGAGATTCATTCCGATTTCAGGAAGTTTATTTCTTCTCATTAAAAAGTATTTAGTATTAAAAGAACAATTAAATGTCGAAAATGATTTCTTAATAGTTCTTAATAATGGGAAAAAAATATATCCTAAGTTTGTCTATCGAAAAATAAATGACTATCTTGGTGAGGCAACTGAATTAAGTGTTAAAAGCCCACATGTTTTACGGCATACTTTTGCAACGCACATGTTGAACAGTGGTGCTGGTTTAGAGGTTTTGAAAGAATTGCTTGGTCATTCTAATTTATCAGCAACACAGGTTTATACACATAACTCATTTGCCCAGTTAACAAATATTTATTCACAATCCCACCCAAGGGGAACAAAAAAGTAAACGTATGGATTTTAAAGTAAACACAGTTCATTTTTCAGCAGACGAAAAATTAGTAGAATACATCAAAGAAAAAGTGAAAAAATTAGAAGTAATATACGATAACATCATTGCAAGTGAAGTGTATTTAAGAATTGATAAAAATGAATCGAAAGAAAATAAGATAGCTGAAGTTAAGATTCTACTACCCGGAAATGAGCTTTTTGCAAAGAAACAGTGTAAAAGTTTTGAAGAAGCAGCCGATTTAGCTGTTGCTGCGTTAAAAAAACAAGTAGAAAAGCACAAAAATAAACATGCCTAATACGTTGTTAATAAAGTGCTTAATATGGAGTCCGTGTTGGACTCCATATTTTTTTTGAAAAAAAAGTAAAAAAGTTTGCGGATATAAAGAAAAGTTTCGTAGATTTGCACTCCCGTTAGGAAAGCGGGTAACTTTTTTAAAGTTCTTTCAAATACTGAAAACTATTAAATGTGCCGATGTAGCTCAGCTGGCTAGAGCAGCTGATTTGTAATCAGCAGGTCGGGGG
>CAYLWS010000059.1:0-18931 GCA_964387525.1 uncultured Fluviicola sp. | reverse complement strand
ATTGGTCCATCAAAATTGACTCTATGCCTGCTTTAATTTCAGAAGCGCAATGTGCCTATCATGCAAACAAGCAATTTCTCATTTATAAATTAGACAGAAACACCTATTCTAATACAAGAGATATTTCTTCTTATGCCAATGTTTCCGAAGATGCTTATGCATACATTTACATGAGTACATCAAAGGCTGGGGATAAGAAAATCAAGAAATTCTTAAAACAAATTACCATTGAAGAAAGTTGGAGTGATCGTAAAAAGATAAGAGCTGTAGAAGATTACGTTAAGAAAACAATTTTTGAAATAGACGGAGGAAATGATAAATTCAGTGATCTAGAATTTGTTATTGAAAATAAATTTGCAGACGAAATTGGTTTCATGCGCTTGTACACTGGAATATTCAAACTACTGGAAATCAAGACACAATTGGTTTTAACAACAGATCGTTTTAACTTAAAGTTTGACAAAAACTTTGAAGCCTATAACTTTTTGCAAGATTACATGATTTACTTTCCGACGATTAAAGCATTCATGTCACCTACGGACATAGGATCTCGCTTGGATTACCCACCTACTGATTTCATCAACAATTATGGATTATTTATCAAAGAGGTGACCTTAGGTGATTTCACGACTGGTATTGGAAAAATACGTTTCATAGAAGCGAATGATTACAAAAAGAATTTCGATGAAATTATTGTAGACGTTACATTTGACAAAGACGACTTAATTAAAACAGAATTAAATATAAAGAGAAGCTCTGGAGGATATTACGCCATGAACATTCAACCTTTTTTAGACATTGTAGATGAAGAAGTAAAAATAGAGTTGATTGAATCTCAGGTAAAATACTTTGATGAAGACATGGAAATTATCGAGATTGAATCGGCACATGCTACACCAAAAGATTTTGGTATCCACCCGATGACTGTGGAAGCAAAAGTTAGCTCTGAGGCATTTATGGAGAAAGCAGGCGATAAATACTTGTTCAATGTTGGCGGTTTAATCGGCCCTCAAATGGAAATGTACAACGAGAAAGAAAGAATTCTCCCAATGGAAAGTCAGTTTACAAGAAACTACCACCGTGTAATTACTTTTACAATTCCAGAAGGGTACACTATTACCAACTTAGATGAATTAAACTTGGACAAATCGAAAGTAGAAAAAGGAAAAACATTGTACAGTTTCAAATCTTCTTACACAGTGGAAGGAGATAAAGTAACGGTAACTTGCGATGAATTTTATGCTGTAATTGTCATTTCTCCAGAAGAATTTGAAGAATACACTGCCGTTATGAATAGTGCCGCTGATTTCAATAAAATTAATTTGGTATTGGTGAAAGGATAGATGAGAGGTTCTATACAAAATATTGAAAGATACCGGTACGGCTTTCAAGGTCAAGAAATGGATGACGAGGTGAAAGGAAAAGGGAATTCCTATACTACTCAATTCAGACAGTATGATTCCAGAGTTGGAAGATGGTTGAGTTTGGATCCTAAAAATCAATTTTCAAATCCATACCTTGGGATAGGAAATAACCCAATTATCGGAAACGATCCAGATGGTGGTTGGTGGATAATAAGAACAAAAAGAAATACAAGACACAATATACCTGCGAGAACAATGATTCAAGTTACTAATGTCAATAAAATTTTAGAGTTAGATAGCTACTCTGCAATTCCTGTTTTCGGGACTCCAGCATTAATAGCCAAAACAGTAGCTGCTGCTAATGACCCTTCTTTAGACTTGTCAGCTGCTGATTGGGTTAGTTTAGTGACTTCTGGGACAACAAAATTGATAGGCAAATTAATAAAAGGAATTGGTGCGCTCTCTGCAGCTGAAAAAATGATTTTTGAAGTAAAAAACTTATCTATTGATTTTATTGTAAGTAGAATGGCTAACCCTCAATATAAAGACCTTATAGATGAAAGAGAAGCTATAGGTCGAATGGATAAAGCCGAAGTTATTTGGATGGGGGAGTCATATGATTTAGGAGATTTTACTCATAGTATCATTTATACAAATGGTGTAAGACAAATGCCAAGTACTTATTCATTTATTTTTAATATTGATCTTGAAAAATCTATTAGAAGTTTTATGTGGTATTTGGAAAGTGAAAAGCTTGGAAATGACAAAACATATACCAATTTGAGTGATAATGAAAAAAAAGAGTTTAGAGAAAGAGTAAGAGCAAATACTGATGAAAGACTTCAGCAGTATTTCAAAGACTTTTTAAGAAATGTACAAGAGGATGCTGACGCAACAGAAAAAGAATTAATGGAATTAAACCAGTAAGTTATGCACAGTTATAGAATTGAACAATTATTTATATTAATAGGTATAAGTATAATTGTATTAGGATTTTGGATTTACTTAATATTTAACTTCAAAAAAAAACATTTATTCTATTTATCTGTTGTTTCAGCTTTAATAACTCTACCATTTATATTGTTTCAGATTAATTCGAACAAGATATTAGAGACCAATAAGAATTGTGTGGATGAACCAATTATTCTTGAAATATACTATGGTAAAAAAAAACCAATTTTAATATTGCAAGATGATTTTAGTTATACCATATATTTCAAAAAGGAAAAAATTAAGGAGGGTAAATGGGATGCATATGGAGATAAGTGTAAAACAATAATGCTAGATAAATCTAATCGTTTGGGTTTTGGGGAGTTTAAGTTGGAGACTTCACTTGAGAATAACGAAAGACAAAGAATAATAAATAGTCATTTATCTAAATAAAATTATATATTGTTTCTCACAATTGCTCCTTTACTAATTGGGTCAGGTAATTCAGGAATAAATCCATATAATAGATAAGTTATGTGGGTTATTGGAATTGTTTCAGGTATTTTTTTATCATTTGATTTATACAAATTCTTACCTAAATATCTAGTTTTTAGATTTAGGAACAAGAAATGCTTTGCTTTGATTGAAGATTTGACTACGGCTAAATGGGTATTAGGTTCTTTTCCCCTAGCTAGTCCGCGAATAACCGCTCGTGCACGATTTTATCGTGTTCGGTTAAGATTTTACTCAGGCCCACCGCTAGTTCGAGATTGTATCTCGGACTGTACGTAAGCTTCTCTACTTTACTAGCAAAGCTCTCTCTCACTAAAAGCTGGCACACGATTGTATCGTGAACCTTTTAACAACAAACAACAACAAAATATTCATAAGATAGTTTTTATCAGATAATTCTGTTTAACTTATGGTATATGAGCAGAAAACATAAATTCCACAATCCAACCGCCGCATATTTTGTCAGCTTTGCAGTAGTACAATGGCTAGATGTTTTTACAAGAAACGAATACAAGAATATATTAGTAGATAGTTTAAATTATTGCGTTAAGGAAAAAGGCATGGAAATATACCGCAGCTAGTCCGCGAATAACAAACTAAACCGCTATTTCGTGGTGCATCTCGGACTACAGGATAACAATAAGGTATATATTAACGCAATAATGAAAGAAAAACTATTAATATTTATATTTTTCCACACATACTTAATTTCTTATTCTCAATGGGAAATCAAAACAGATACTAATTATGTTTTGTGTAATTATAAAATAAATCTACTCAATTTTTATCCTTCTGGTGAAGGTATATTCTGTGGATTATACCCAGATGATGATGCCTATACATATACCTATTACAAAAGAACTGAGAGGAAGGATTTAATTTATTTTAAAGAACTTTCACTGCAAGATAGTTCTTATATTTTAGGTTTTATAAAATTGAAATCAACAACAATTTATGATAACACTTACGAATGTTGGGTTGAAGATTTAATATGGTTATATTTTGATAAAAATAACACATTAATAAAACAAGAATTTTATTCAGAAGGAGAAATCGTAAAACCACAAGACTTTAAAGTTCCTAAATGGCAGTAAGTAACCACCTCCCCCGGCTCGTCCGCGAATAACAAAACAAACCGCTATTTCGTGGTGTATCACTGACTACAGGATAACAGTAAGTTAATATTTCAAAAAAATAAGTATATTCACACTAATCTTATCCATGCAGGGTTGATTTTTAGTGTGGAACAGTATGTTTATAGTAGTGCTGTAGATTATAATGCTGAAAATGGAGTGGTAAATGAAATTTAAGGATAATTATGTTAAAAACATCAAAATATTTATTAACTCTCGGTGTTATATTAGTATGGGCTTCATGCAAGGACAACTCCGATGAGTTTTATTTCACTGAAGCATGTTGTATTCAGTTAGATTTTGAAGTTGACCTTGTTGGAGAAAGGTATAGCTCACAAGGATTAGATTATGATAACATATCTGTTTATAAAATCCCTCAAAAATTTCATAACCAGTTTTTTTATTCATTAGATACTGTTCAAGACATTTCAAATAAATGTGGTTATTGGGTAAAACATCAATTTGGTGCCGTTTACATACCCAATAAATTGGTAAAAGAAACGGGGAATTATTATCAAATTGAATATTCTTCACAGATAAGAACTCTTGTAGTTAGAGAGATTAATATTTAACCCAATATCTTGGTTTCAATAAAAAATTGAATTAATGTTACTAAACAGACAAAAAGATTATTATTTAATAAAACTGTTAATTATATTGTTCATTGTTTTATTATTTGGATTGCGATTTAATGTATCCCTTTATTTAAAAATGAGGACGAGTAATTTATTAATTACTTCTTTATGTAATTTATTGTTTTTGATGCTTATTGTTTGGAAGATTTTATCACTATTTATTTATGGAATCACACTTAGACTGGAAAATCAATTTTTAATTGTTCAAAAATCATTTTCTTTATTAAAAACTCAAAAAAAAATAAAAATTAAACAAATTGAGTTTAATTGTGTTGTTCATAATATTGAATCAATTTCATTGAATTCTGAGATAAAGCAAAAAATGATGCACCGAAGAAATTCATTTCGGCGATTATTCAATTTAAAGTGTAGAAATTATATGATAGACACGGGAAGTGGTAATAGAATTATAAATGATTTATCGGAAGAAGATGTTCTTTTAATGGTGGGAAAATTTGAGCTCCCCCGCTAGTGCACGATTTTATCGTGTTCGGTTAGATTTTACTCAGGCCCACCGCTAGTTCGAGATTGCATCTCGGACTGTACGTAAGCTTCTCTACTTTACTAGCAAAGCTCTCTCTCACTAAAAGCTGGCACACGATTGTATCGTGAACCTTTTAACAACAAACAACAACAAAATATTCATAAGATAGTTTTTATCAGATAATTCTGTTTAACTTATGGTATATGAGCAGAAAACATAAATTCCACAATCCAACCGCCGCATATTTTGTCAGCTTTGCAGTAGTACAATGGCTAGATGTTTTTACAAGAAACGAATACAAGAATATATTAGTAGATAGTTTAAATTATTGCGTTAAGGAAAAAGGCATGGAAATATACGCTTGGGTCATTATGACCAACCATGTTCATTTAATTTTTAAGAGTGTCGGAGAAAGAAAACCAGAGCAACTACTAGGAGATTTTAAACGATTTACGAGTAAAAAAGTAGTAGAAGCAATACAAACGAATCCTAAAGAAAGTAGAAAAGAAGTTTTACTTAGTCAGTTTAAGAAGTCGGCTAATAAGAGCTCAAATGTTAATCAGTTCCAATTTTGGCGACACGATAACAGACCAATTGAGTTGTGGAGCAATAAGGTGATATTTCAAAAAATTAATTATATTCACAATAATCCAGTAGATGCAGGTTTGGTTTTTAGAGCGGAACAGTATGTTTATAGTAGTGCTGTAGATTATAATGATGAAAATGGAGTGGTAAATGGGGTGGTTGTGGTTAGATAGGCTGAGAATGAACGCGATGAAATCGCGCACAAGCTGGGGGAATGTTGTTATTAATGCTATCGAATTGGAGGGACTTGAACCAATATATGTTGCTGGAACAAGTCAAGATATAACGAAACCTGATAAGCCGATCCTTACATCTTCAACACATCGTACAATCGAATTTTTCTTGAAGCACCTTTATAGTGCTACTGTGATTGGCTCTGTAGCCCCTAAAGGTACAAATATATCATCTAATGCTTCAAGGTTTGCAACTAGAGGAGTAGATGCAGAATCTAATTCTATCTTAAATAAGAACTCATATTTTGATGAGAAGGATGAAGGAAGTCAAATAGGTGCTTTTAGACATGTTTTGTGGCAAGCGATAATCCGTAAACAGTTAGGTTATAATATAGCGAAAGAAGCAGGAGATGCACATGAAGAAAATCCAAATACAGACCTTACTAAGAGGATTTTTGATGCGAACCAAATCGCTGATGCCGATCAAGTTGTTGATTTATTAAATAATAAAATAGGGCGAGAGATTGGTCGGAAAAACCCAAATTCTTCAACTAAAAATTTGGCATTAAAAACATTAGAAGCATATAGAGAAATTGGATTCTATTCATTTATAAAGAATGACAACGGAATGATTGAAATTATAAGAACTAAAATTACAGAAGAACAATATGATCAATTAAAGACAAGAATTAATGAGTTAGATAACACTGGGAAAACTCAAGAAGAGGTTAAAGCAGATAAGCCTAATATTAAAACATGAAAAATATTTGGTTACTCATTCCTGTTTTAATATTAAGTATTTTATATTCCTGTTCGAGAGAACTAAAATTTGACAAAGAAAAATGGAATAAAAAAAATGATTTAGGATATCCTGAGTATAGAGTTCGTATGTTAGATAATTTACTTAGTATATATGATTTTCAAGGTAGCTCATTAGGAGAGTTACATGAAATGTTGGATACTAATTATATGACTATTAGATCAAATAAAATTTATATAAATATTGAAACGTCTCATGGTTTTGATATTGACCCAGTCTATACAAAGGATTTTATTTTAATTTTAGATACATTCAGTATAGTGAGTCATGCTGAGTTTAGGGTAAGTGAAAAAGGAAAAGTAGATGTTTTTAAACAACTGTGAAATAAGGTCTTCTATCGTTGCTCCCAAAGCTGGGTCAGGTAATTCAGGAATAAATCCATATAATAGATAAGTTATGTGGGTTATTGGAATTGTTTCAGGTATTTTTTTATCATTTGATTTATACAAATTCTTACCTAAATATCTAGTTTTTAGATTTAGGAACAAGAAATGCTTTGCTTTGATTGAAGATTTGACTACGGCTAAATGGGTATTAGGTTCTTTTCCTAAAGTAACTTATGAAGTTTCGGGTAAGAAATATAAATTGATTACTCCATTTTATTCTAATTTTATTTCTACAAATGATGATGTTATTGGAAATAAAATTTTTATTTATTATAATCCTAAAGACCCGTCAGAATGTGTTATTAAAGCAGATTTTAAAGTATTAGTTCAGGTATTAGTAACTATTTTTGTTTACTTTATAAGTATTTATATGATAATAAACCCAGATAGTTAATAGTATAGGTAATGCTCCAATTTGCGCAAAGCTACCTCGCGAACCTTTCGCCCCAAAGCTGGCGCACGAAGAATAAACTAACGCTACCTCGCGAACCTTTCGCGGGGTTTACTTTTCTAAAGCCCTTTCATCAACTCTTTAATCTCCTTATCTGTCACGGTATCTTTTTCTCCCTTGCTAATCCGCGAATCACCAACTAAACCTCTAGTTCGAGATTGTATCTCGGACTGCACGTAACCTTCTCTATTTTACGAATAGAGTTCCTAAGCTGGACACGATTACTGGTGGGTCACAACATTTACCGTATACAAAACGACAACAAGCTATCTAAAAACTCATCTGCTTGTTCAGCATGCACCCAATGTCCTGCATTATCAATTGTTTTTATTGTAACATCGATAAAACGTTCTTCGATACTTTCAAAATCGTCATCCAAAATATAATTGGAAAGTGCCCCACGAATAAATAAAGTAGGTGTTGCGATTTCGTCAATATCAATTGGTGCTAGAATCTTCTCCATATCACGTTCTAGAACAGCTACATTCATTCGCCAAGCCATTTTGCCTTTCTCCTTCCAATAAATGTTTTTCAATAGAAACTGCTTTATCCCAACATTGTCAATGTATTGACTCATTTGTTTATCGGCTTCTTTTCTCGAAGAGATAGCACTTAAATCTATCGCATTAATTCCTGCTAAAATATGTTCATGATGCATTGGATATTCTTTGAAGCCAATGTCAACAATCACTAATTTCTCCAAAATATCTTCGTGGTCAACGGCAAATTGCATGGCTACCTTCCCTCCCATCGAATGACCAATGAGATGAACATCTTCTAGGTTTTTTTCTTGGCAAAATTCAAAAACATCGTCCGCCATTAATTGATACGAAATTTCATCACTCCAATCAGAATGTCCGTGATTTCTTAAATCAATTAAATAAACATGAAAATATTCAGCTAATTTTTTTCCGTGTGTTTGCCAATTGTCCGAAAAACCAAACAAACCATGTAAGATGATCAGCGGTTTACCTTCACCCATTTCTCGATAATGCAATTTCATACTACAAAGCTAAGTTTTTCCGAGAAAGAATGCTGAAAAGTTCTAACCGATGGTTAAAAAACTTGAAAATATATCCAACAAATTAGGAAACTCTATTGCAGTATTACAAGCATCCACTTTTGAATCTTCAGAATTTGATTTTGACTCAGAATTGTTTGAACTCGTTGCTGAAAAATCTTTGATCGAAATTTCTCCAACAGTAAATTGGTTATTATTCAAAACAGAAAGACGTTGTTTCATCTCATCCACCGAAACGATTTGATCATCATAATAAACAGTCGCAACATCTGTTGCACGATCTGCATCAAAATCAAAACTTACACGTTCTACACCTTTTGTTCCTTTCAAAGATTTTCGAATACTACCACCACACCCTTTCACACAAGTCATACCTGTAATCTCTATCGTTGCAACTTTTGTTGGAAGTACTGCAGCAGCTTTCGTTTCCATAGAAACTGGGTTTGAAACACGTTCTTCAACATTAACTTCAGTCGATTGACAAGAAAACACGAGTAAACTAGAAAGAGAAATGATTGCTATTTTTTTCATAATGATGATATTAACTGATACAAATATAAGTGTTTAGAGTTGAATGGAGAAATAAAAATTGATTTTCATTTGGTGGGTTGGTATGTCCACATCTCGCATCTCGCATCTCGACAAGCTCGATGACCGAGGTACGGACATACGGACATAAAAGAGAATTAGACATCGAACAAAATTAAATGAGGACTTTGAGCAGAATAAAACCGAACATCGAGCTTGTTGAGATGGGGTTTTATTCACTATCTTTGCACAAAAAAATAGATGAAAATCAAAAAAGCAGAATTCGTTATTTCCAATACAGATATTGACCTTTGTCCAAAAGACGGAAAACCAGAATACGCATTTATTGGCCGGTCAAATGTTGGTAAATCTTCGTTAATCAATATGCTTTGCGAACGAAACAAGTTGGCTAAAACTTCAGGCAGACCTGGGAAAACGCAATTGATTAATCATTTCATCATAAACGACGAATGGTACATTGTCGATTTACCGGGATACGGGTATGCCAAAGCGTCTAAGACTTCACGTGCCAGTTGGGAGAAATTCATTTCAGAATACTTAACGAAGCGTGAAGAATTAATCAATGTATTCGTTTTAATTGATTCTCGTTTGGAGCCACAAAAAATTGATTTAGAATTTATGAATTGGTGTGGAGAAAAGGGAATTCCTTTTTCTATTGCTTTTACAAAAATTGATAAATTATCAAGTACATCATTACAGAAAAATTTAGTGAAATATAAAAAAGAATTGCTCAAAACATGGGCAGACCTTCCTCCTATTTTTACAAGTTCAGCAACGGGTAAATTTGGTCGCGAAAAAATACTGAATTACATTGAGCACATCAATAATGAATTAGCTGAGTAGTAATTAAACTCACTATATCACAGCTTTTAAGATTGTTAAACAATCTTAAAAGTGACTTTTGTCACATTCAGTGAAGAGATTTATCCCCAAATTTGCATCACCAAATAAAAACGTAATAGTATGAAAATAGAACAAATATTTACAAGTTGTCTAGCTGAGATGGCTTATTACATTGAATCAAATGGCGAAGCTGTAATAATTGACCCATTAAGAGAAACTTCTCCATATACGGAGCGAGCGGATAATGATAATGCAAAAATTAAGTACATTTTCTTGACACATTTTCATGCCGATTTCGTTTCTGGTCATGTTGATTTAGCGAAAAAAACTGGTGCAACGATCGTTTATGGTCCGGGTGCAACTGCTGAATATGAATTACACAATGGAACGCATGGAGAAATTTTCAACGTTGGTGATGTTACATTAGAATTATTACACACACCTGGTCATACAATGGAATCAATTTCATTGTTATTAAGAGACGAAGAAGGTGTAGAGCAATGCTTATTCTCTGGTGATGTACTTTTCATCGGTGATGTAGGTCGACCAGATTTAGCGATCAAACAAGGAGAATTAACGGAAGAAGATTTAGCAAAACACTTATTCAATTCATTGAGAAAAGTTGTAATGCCTTTACCTGATGAAATTATCATTTACCCAAATCACGGAGCAGGATCTGCTTGTGGTAAGAACATGAGTAAAGAAACATACGATACATTAGGTCACCAAAAAGAAGTGAATTACGCTTTACGTGCTGACATGACTGAAGATGAATTCGTTAAAGAAGTATTGACTGGTTTAGTTGCTCCTCCACAGTATTTCCCAAAGAATGCAGGAATGAACAAAGGAATCAACCTAGACATTGATTCAATTGTTGAGCGAGGTACAAAAAAATTATCAATGGATGATGTTAAGGCACATCTTGCGGATGGAGCAATCATTTTAGACACACGTCACCAAAATGAATTCATTAAGGAACATATCCCTGGTTCAATTTTCATCGGACTCGCAGGTACATTTGCTCCATGGGTTGGCGCTTTAATTGAAGACATCAATCAAAAAATAATTGTTGTTACCGATTTCGGAAAAGAAGAAGAAACAGTTATTCGTTTGTCAAGAATTGGATACGATAATTCTTTAGGATACATTCATAATCCAATCACAACATGGAAAGAAGCTGGAAATGAAACCGCATCTATAGAGCAAGTTACTCCTGCTCAATTGTCTGAGATCAACACCAAAGAAGATATCAATATTTTGGATGTTCGTAAAGCTTCAGAATTTTATTCTGAGAAAATGATTGGCGCAAATAATGAGCCTTTAGATTCCATTAATGCCAACATCGCGAACTTAGACAAAGACACAAAATATTATGTTCATTGTGCTGGTGGTTACCGTTCAGTTATTTTTGAATCAATTGCGAAAAGAAACGGAATTCACAATTTAGTAGATATCGCTGAAGGTTTCAACGGAATGAAAGATGCAAAGAATTTTGAAATTTCAGAATACGTTTGTCCTTCGACAATGTTGTAAAAAAAATAGTTATAAATAAGGAAGAGGCGGTCGTATTTGATCGCCTCTTTTTTGTGTTGTTTTTTTAACAAAACATTATTCTAACGAAACAACGTTTTCGAAAAATTGATTATCTCCCCAAAGTATCGTTTCATAAAATAAATCATCTTTTCCCGGAAGTATTACATGTATTTCATAAATATCGACCATTTCATCTTGAATTCTGAGTGGCTGAGTTTTATTTACAATTACCGTTGCAGCTCCTGAAACATCATCGTAAGAATTCGCATAATTCCAAACAAAAACCAAACTCCCATTACAACTGTCTTGAACCATCCCAGAATCTTCAACCAACCATAGGTTCCCCATACTAAAACTCCCCGTTCCTTTCCACATATTGAACATTACCATCTCTTGAGATACAGAATCGTACATAAATGAGATAACAACATCATGTTTACGGTATGTTTTGGTGTAATCTTTACTCCCCCACCCATCCGGCTATTACACTGAATTTTGAAGTTGCAGCACCTGATGCATCCTGAGAAAAGGACGTTGCGCTTAAAAAAAGAAAGGAGAGAAGTAGAAATAAGTTTTTCATGTTGATTGATTTTTAGTGAGTATTACAACAATGTAATGCACGCATAACAAAAAAGTAACTCATTATTTTCATTTTTTTTGAAATAAGGAAAAATGGGCAGTGAATTGCTTAAACATTTCATTAAATTTGCGCTATGGCAAACGAAGACAACTTAAAAGATATCATATCACACGCAAAAGAATACGGGTTTGTATTTCCTTCATCTGAAATATACGATGGACTTTCTGCGACATACGATTACGGACAATTGGGTTCAGAATTGAAAAACAACATCAAATCTTACTGGTGGAAATCAATGGTGCAAATGCACGAAAACATTGTTGGAATTGATGCAGCAATTTTCATGCATCCTTCTGTATGGAAAGCTTCAGGACACGTTGATGCTTTTAATGATCCATTAATTGACAACAAAGATTCTAAAAAAAGATACCGAGCAGATGTTTTAATTGAAGAGCATATCGAAAAAATTCGAATGAAAATCAATAAAGAGGTCGCTAAAGGAGTAAAAAGATTTGGAGATGATTTCAATAAGGAAGAATTTCTTAAAACAAATCCAAATGTCTTACGCAATCAAACTAAAATCGATGACATCGAGAATAGAATGCGTGAAACCTTAGGAAAAGAAGATTTAGAAGGGGTATACAATTTAATTGTTGACCTTGGTATTGCTTGTCCTATTTCTGGTTCAAAAAACTGGACTGAAGTTCGTCAATTTAATTTGATGTTTTCTACAGAATTAGGTTCTGTTTCTGGAGAATCTGCAAAAATATATTTACGTCCAGAAACTGCACAAGGAATTTTTGTAAACTTCTTGAATGTTCAAAAATCCGGTCGAATGAAAATTCCTTTTGGAATTGCACAAATCGGAAAAGCTTTTAGAAATGAGATTGTTGCGAGACAATTCATCTTTAGAATGCGTGAGTTTGAACAAATGGAGATGCAATTTTTCGTTCGACCAGGTGAAGAAATGAAATGGTACGAGTATTGGAAAAATGAAAGAATCAATTGGCACAATAGAATTGGATTGGGTGAAGAGAATTACCGCTTCCATGACCACATTAAATTAGCACATTACGCTAATGCTGCTGCAGATATTGAATTCAATTTCCCTATGGGTTTCAAAGAATTGGAAGGGATACATTCTCGAACTGATTTTGATTTGAAGCAACACCAAGAATTCTCCGGAAAGAAATTACAGTATTTCGATCCTGAAATCAATGAAAACTATGTTCCTTATGTTGTGGAAACTTCGATAGGGTTAGACAGAATGTTTTTAGCTGTTTTAAGTTCATCTTTCAAGAAAGAACAATTGGAAAATGGTTCTGAAAGAGTTGTTTTATCATTACCTCCGGCATTGGCTCCATATAAAGTTGCCATTATGCCTTTGACAAGAAAAGATGGTATGCCTGAGAAAGCGAGAGAAATCCTTTCCTCATTGCAATCCGATTTCAACTGTCAATACGACGAGAAAGATTCTCCAGGAAAAAGATACAGAAGACAAGACGCTATTGGAACGCCTTACTGTGTGATGGTTGATCATCAAACATTAGAAGATAATACGGTAACAATTAGAGACAGAGATACAATGGAACAAGAACGCGTTGCCATTACTGATTTGAATAAAATCATTGAAGAAAAAGTATCAATGAGTAAGTTATTGAAATAAAAATAATTAATAAAATTTGTTGATACGCGATGCTTCACGTATCAACAAATTTTATAATTTTATTTTTTCTCCCGTGCTATTGACACAAGTACGACAATCAAAAACACCCATGGTGCTCCGTGCATTACTACATCTACCCAATCCATCATAGCCATTGGACGGCCTAAACGAAGATTCTGAAATTGTTTCCAAATATGTGGTTCCGGCACAAAGGGAGCTAAACCAAGTGTTAAACTTGATAGAATAGCTAATTGTAAATATTTTCTCATTTTTTATCCTTTTTAAAAGGTTCTATTAATTGTTGAAAGAAATTCGAAGGGTACTTTTCGACACCATCAAAGCCTAGATCAATATCTCGCCCGTCGTAAGGAATATAATCTGTTTTAAAAAGATAATCCCAGACACTCAAAGAAATACCAAAGTTCATCCCAAAACGATGACTTTTAGGCAAATCTTTTGCGTGATGCCAAATGTGCATTTTAGGATTATTCAAGACATATTTTAACGGACCATAATCCCATCCAACATTTGTATGATTCAAATGACCAATTGCGATAGCAAAAGCATGCATAAAGAAAGCATACTCCAATTTAAAATGCAAAAGGTAAGACAGTAGAATATAGAGAGCTGTTTTGTAGAGGAAATTCTCCACAAAATGATAACGAAGATGAGCAGCAAATCCCATTTCTACAACAGAATGGTGTACTTTATGGAATCTCCATAAAAAGTTACTTCTGTGCAATAAATTATGTACGGACCATTGCACAAAGTCCGCAAGCAAGAAGAAAACAACAAATTGTGCCCACAATGGAAGCACAGATAAATCAATCAAATAATCGGAAGGTAAACCAATACCTCCCATTAATTGTCCGAATAATTTAGCTGTCGTATTTGAAAGCGCAACAAAAATCAATAAATTGAAAATATAAAAATTGAAAAACATATAGAATGCATCCAACCAGAAATCTTTACGAATGATTTTTTGTTCTTTTCTCCATGGATGAAATATTTCTATCATCCATGCCAATAAAGAGACTAGGATTAATAAAGTGAAATAATTTGTTCCATCAAACGGATGAGATATAGTTTTCCATAGAAACTTCGCGTAACTAGAATAAGAATTAACGAAAGTATCTATTAAACCACTCATGTTTTAATCTACGTATTTTATCATTTTTGTCCAAGCACCACCGTTATATGCATCAACTCCTGCAGCTTTCATTTGCGCTTTTGCACCACCAGAACGCATACCAGATGCACAAACACAAATTACAGGAACTCCCAAACTCTTAATTTGCTTCATCTTGCCTGTTAAGTTTGCCAAAGGAATATTCTCAGAACCAGGGATAGCTCCACCTTTGTATTCACCAGGTGTTCTCACGTCAATAATAACTGCACCGTCTTGGTCAATTAATTTTTTGTAATCTGTTTTTTTAAATAATCCAAACATAAACTTTTTTTTAGACGACAAAGTTAATGGGAACTTACAGATAATACTGTGACAGAGGTTACATTGTTTAAAACCTCCTTGTACTGAAGGAATTTACGATTTCAAATGAAAACGATACCCTACAATTGCAGGAAAGCCAATGATAAATATAAAAGCCATGACCATTCCTTTAGTCGTTAAATAAAACTCTTCTATACCTTCCATATTCTCAGGGTAGAGATCTAAACCAACAAAATAAGATAAACTCAACGGCGTTTCTACTTCAATCGTCTGAAGTCCTTGCTTGTAAACAATGACACCGTCAAAAACATTAATCGGCAGTAAACAAAAAACCAATGCTAAAAGGAGAGAAAAGGAGATGAATATAACAATTGGTTTCTTAAACATAAGTCGTTTTATTTGTTCGATACAAAGATACTCTTAATTTTACATTGTATGAAAATCAAAATACACTAAACATTTAAAATACTCGTTCCTACAAATAGGAAACAGCGCTTATGAACATTTATTCGAAAAAACAGAAATGGAAAGTTGCACTACTCATCATAGCATTATTGATGGTAGGGGCTTCATTATTTGTGTCGAATAAAATTGTTTCTGCGGTTGGTGAAAGAGAAAAAGAAAGAGCGCAACAATGGGCAAGTGCGATTAAAAAGAAGGTTGAATTGGTTCAATTGACCAACAATACATTTTCTCAATTAAGAAATCACGAAGAACAGAAAATGCGCCTTTGGATTGAAGCAACCAAAGAAGTGTCGAAAGCAAGTCCCCTGAATGGTTTTTCCAATTATAATTTTCCATTAAAAATTATCGACCACAATAAAGACATTCCCGTTATATTATTGGACAACTACCAAAATGTATCCGGTTACATTAACCTTGGTTTTGACACATCAAACCTCCGAGACATTTACCCTCTTCTTTCTACAAAAGAACTGATTCATCTTTTTGATGATTCCTTGCTCGTACTTGCAAAGCAATGGGAGAAAAAAAATCCTTCATTTACCATTGAAGTATATGAAGATTTATTCATGACTTATTTTTACAATGACACAAAGGCTATTGTAGACTTAGAATTGGAGCGAGATTCATTGATCAATAATTTCAACAGAGATTTAATAGACAATGATGGTTTAGTTCCCGTGTTATTGGTTGATTCAAAAACAAAAGAGATCATTGGACACAACATCAACGAGGAAGTTACAGTAAAGAATGTAGACAATTTTATTCTTAAATTTAAAGAAGCCAACAAACCAATTTTCATTGACTTTAACAATGGCGAGAAGAATATACTCTATTTCGATAAGAGTCAAGAACTCAAACAATTGCAATACTTCCCATACATTCAGTTTATTGTAATTGGATTGTTCGCATTAATTGGTTATTTAATATTTAGCACTTTTCGTAAAGCAGAACAAAATAAAGTTTGGGCTGGAATGGCAAAAGAAACGGCGCATCAGTTAGGTACTCCACTTTCTTCATTAATGGCTTGGGTTCAATTACTTGAATTACAAGGTATAGATGAATCGATTACAGTAGAAATGCAAAAAGATGTTGATCGACTGGTGAAAGTGACCGATCGTTTTTCTAAAATTGGTTCTGGAGCTAAGTTAGATGCTAAAAACGTCAGTGAAACTGTTGAAAACATCATTTCCTATCTTCGCCCTAGAATATCAGACAAAGTAGATGTTGCTATTCATACCGATGAAAATGCAATTGCAAACCACAATGCATCCCTTATCGAATGGGTCGTAGAAAATATTTGTAAAAATGCAGTCGATGCGATGGAAGGTGAGGGTAAATTAGAGGTTTGGGTAATTAAATCTGAAGATTGGGTTTACATTGACATCAAAGACAACGGAAAAGGAATTCCTCAAAACCAGCTCAAAACAATTTTTGAACCTGGATTTTCAACAAAATCTAGAGGTTGGGGACTTGGACTGTCTTTGGTAAAACGTATTGTCAAAGAATACCACAAAGGAAATGTTGTTGTTTTTCAATCAGAAATTGGAGTTGGAACAACATTTAGAATAAGTATTCCTGCATAACTCACTTGCATTCGATAAAATAGGATTACAATAGCACATTCTTACTAAAGCCTTTTAGTAAACCTTTTAGTTTTGAAAAAATTCCAGAAACATTATCTATAATTCTATAATAGTTCAAATAAAAGGGTAAAAAATTATTTTAGTTAAACGTTTTAGTAACTTAGGTTTGTAATCAAAATACTAAAACATAATTACTATTTAGAATGAAGTACCTCATCTTTACACTTTTACTGTTAATATATTCGAGTCCCTTTGCATGTTCCTTTGATGGAAACGAGACTAATGGTGGTTTTTTAACACCAACAGCAGCCTATCAAACTCAAACAAGCGTTACAAGCGGCCAATACTTTTCATTGAATGTAAATTGCGGTTACACGTATAATTTTAATTTCTGTAACAATGGAGGAACTGCTAGTTGGGACACTCAAATAACATTACTACAAACCGATGGAACCACAGAAATCATGTTCAATGACGATGCATGTTCGCTCCAATCAGACATAACATGGACTTCAAATTTCACCGGAACAATATATGTTTTAGTTTCTCAATACACATGTAATAACAACGGTTCCCAATCAGGCGCAACAATGGCCTACAACATGACACCAAGCGCAAACAATCCTTCATTTACATTAGCAGTTGCATGCGGTGGTGGAAATTCGACAGTTACAGGAGACCCCGGTGGTACATTTTCATTTAATCCAATACCAGGTGATGGGGCGCAAATAAACACGAATACAGGTATAGTATCTAACGGTACAATTGGCACCACATATTCCGTAGAATACTCACTCTGTGGTAATTCTTCAATTGAGACTGTAACAGTTTTAGACGACAATTGCTGGTCGTTGAATGGCAATGCTCAGAATGTCAATATTAGTGGAGACGATTGTATTGAATTAACTTCTGCTGCTAATAATCAAATTGGTTGTTCATGGAATTCTCAGCAATTGGATTTTAATTCTGATTTTACATTAACCCTTGATTATTTTTTTGGTGCAAATGTAAATGGTGCTGATGGTTCAACTTTTACATTTCATCCTGGTGTATCAACAGCATGTGGGGCAAATGGCGGTCAACTTGGAGCTGGAAATATCGCAAACTCTCTTGTAATTGAATTTGACACCTACGACAATGATAACCCTTCGCATATTTACGATCTTTCTTGTGATCATATTGCAGTTGAAATTGACGGTGATTTGCAAAATGGAACACCAGCTGCTGGTCCAGTTTGTGCTAAAGCAAGTGGAGGTAGTATTGATGACGGAACGACATATACTGTAGAAATACAATGGAATTCAGCAACTCAAACTCTTGATGTTTATTTCGATAATGCATTGCGACTTTCTTACACCAATGACATTGTAAATAATGTATTTGGTGGACAGAACATGGTCTATTGGGGAGCGACAGCAGCAACAGGCGGACTGAATAACCAACAATATTTTTGTCCAAATACCGTTGTTATTTTACCCACTGAAATAGGAACATTTACAGCAAAATGTAATGAGAAAGAAGAAGTCGTTCAATGGACAACAATTTCCGAATCACGTGTTGACTATTTTGAAATAGAATATACCTACGACAACCTTTCATTCTTCCCTATTGAACAAGTAAATGCAGTTGGAACAAGTCAAATTGAACAATTTTATAAGGTGTCATTTTCAATTGAAGATAAAAACAAACGTTACTACCGTTTAAAATCGGTTGATGAGAATGGAGATTTTAATTATACGGGAATTATTGCGAGCGAGCAATGCATGA
>CAYLWS010000058.1:0-19051 GCA_964387525.1 uncultured Fluviicola sp. | reverse complement strand
ACAACAACAACAACAACAACAACAACAACAACAACAACAACAACAACAACAACAGGAATGCTTATGCAAAGGCGGTCGCATCTCCAAAGCATTTTAATGAAACCATTTCAACAGAAAGTAATACAGGGAGTCAAAAATCTCAAAACAAAAGGATAGATTCTCAACGAGAAGGTTTTAAACCAACCAATCAAATTGTTGAAGGAAGTGAAGAAGAAAGTGATTCTGAGGAGAATAATTCAACAATGGGGGAGGAAATAGCTCTTCCCATTAAAAGAGTAGCGTTTATTGAGCACTTTGATAAAATTAAATTAGAAAGTAATTCTACGTTAAAAAGCGCAAAATCGAAATCGCGTAAGCCAATTGGATTAAGTATATACGATGGAGTTATTTTTTCAATGAATAAATTAAACGCTGGTGATAGTGTTGACCTAAAAGAAAGTGTAGGTCATCAAGTTTCGTTAGAGCTAATGTACCCTTTGTGGAATAAATTGTCAATTGTTTCTGGGATTCAGTATGAATATTCAAAAACGAATTATACATTCAACTATTCTTATTTAGATTCAATTATTTCAACGCAAACTGTATTCGTTTACGATACACTCAATAACATCACAGACACGCTTTACGTTCAAGATACGAGCTATTTTAATGTCAATGCCAATAACAAACATGCTGCAGTTCAGAGTTCGTTCTCTTTACCAGTTTATTTGAATTATTCTTCTCGAATTAATCAACACTTTTCTTGGGGGATATCTATTGGTGCAAGATTGTCGTACCAAAAGATAAGAACGGAAACAGAAAGTAATGTATTTATCTCTGAAAATAAATTTGGTTTATCAACGGTTATTCGACCTGAATTATCCTACGATTTTAGTCGTGTTAAAGTAGGAGTTTATGGTCAGTATTTATATGACTTTAAACCAGGGTCTAGTTGGGGAACTCTCCAAAGAAGGAGGTATAATTTAGGCGTTGGTTTCCTCGTTAGATATACGTTCTAAAAAGAAGGTACACCAAGAGAAATGGTAGATAATCTATTTCTCTGTATAAATTGCGCCAGATGTTGGAGTTTCATATACTTCAATCGATTCTAGAAGAGGCAATTTTTTTTTAATTGTTTTGTACAACCACTGCGCTAAAATTTCACACGTAGGGTTTTCCAATCCTTCAATATCATTCAATGTATGATGATCTAATCGATCAATGATTGGATTTAATACTCGTTTGATGTCGTTGAAATCAATTATCCAACCAAATTTAGGATCTACATCACCTTCGATAAATACCGTTAAATGATAAGTGTGACCATGCATTCTCTTGCATTTATGGTCGTCTGAAACATTAGGTAAGTAATGTGCAGAATCAAAAGTGTATTTTTTAAAAATCTTCATAGGTCTAAAAATTGAGTGCAAAGTTAAGGAGAAGGTTTGATATAAAAATGATTTTAGTCAATAGAATTCATTTTAGCAATTTATTTCATGTTTCTTGGGTGAAAAGATATAATCGCTTCGTGTAAAAAAGATTGGTCAAGATGTGTGTATATCTCCGTAGTTAGAATTGATTCATGACCTAACATTTCCTGAATTGCTCTTAAATTTGCACCACCTTCTAATAAATGTGTAGCAAAAGAATGACGAAAAGTATGTGGAGAAATGGTTTTTTTGAGGTTGATTTTAAATGCCAAGTCTTTTATAATTGTAAATATCATTACTCTTGTGAGTTTGGCTCCCCTTCGATTTAAAAAGACAAAACTTTCATTTCCTTTTTTTATGGTCAGTTTATTCCTCATGTCTTCTATGTAAAGAGCGATTTCATTTTCTACACTTTCACTCACAGGAACCAATCGTTGCTTGTTTCCTTTGCCAATTACACGTATGAAACCTTCCTTGAAAAATAATTGTTCAAATTGAAGATTAACCAATTCACTGACACGTAATCCACAACTGTACAGCGTTTCCAATATAGCTCTATTTCGTTGTCCTTCTTTTTTTGATAAATCAATCGCATCAATTAAAGAGTCTATTTCTTCAATGGATAAAACTTCGGGGAGTTTCTTTCCAATTCTAGGCAATTCCAACAATTGGCTGGGGTCGTTTTCAATTTCTCCTTCTAAGACTAAAAATTGAAAAAATTGTTTAATCCCACTGATGATCCTAGCTTGACTTCTAGCACTCAAGCCTAGATCGTATAAATCACCAACAAAAAGTTGTAAATCGTTGTATTGAATCGTTGTCAAGTCTTTCGCTGATCCTCCGAAATAATCGCGAAGTTTTGTAACATCATTTTGATAAGCTTGAACTGAATTTTCAGCTAATCCTCTTTCAATTTTTAAGTATGAAACAAAATCCTTAATATTACGACTCCAATTAGACATTTATGAAAATTTTAATCATTAACGGACCAAATTTAAACTTAATTGGTCAACGCGAAGAGGAAATATACGGCAAAGAATCGTTTTTAGATTATTTTGAGGCTTTAAAAGCTAAAAAATCAATCAATTTAGCATATTTTCAATCCAATATTGAAGGTGAGTTGATCGATCAATTACAACAATCAACACATGATGGAATAGTCTTAAATGCAGGAGGATACACGCATACAAGTGTAGCTATTCGAGATTGCATTAAAGCGATTAAAACTCCAGTTGTTGAAGTGCACATCAGCAATATAATGGACAGAGAATCTTTCCGACATGTTTCAATGATTTCAGCGGTTGCCGAAGGTTGTATTTTTGGATTTGGTTTGAAGTCGTACGAATTAGCCGTTGATTATTACTTGTTGAAATAATTTTAATTTTCTTTCACCCAAAAAGTTAATTCTCCATTTTCTAAAACATCGATTAATCGATAATTTTTGGATAAAATAAATGCCTTTGCGTTGTGAAGAATAACAATTGTTCCCACTATCATTTTCTCCATTTCCTGCAGAATAAAATTTTCGTATTGGTAATATTTTTCTTCTGTTAAATCAATTTGATTGTCAATAATATCCTTTGTAGCAATGTGTTCGCAAAATGGATTGTAATAGTAAAAAGCATCAAAAGGGGAGAAGTCAATATTTTTAATGTCATCGTTTATAAAATGAATTCCAGATAAATTATTTTGTTGTTTAATCCTCTGTGCCTCATCGTGTAAGTTTTTTCGAATTTCAACACCAGAGAATTGAATGTTAGAAAGCATTGTGCCGAGAATGCAGAATTTGCCAATACCTGAACCAATGTCTAGAATAGTTTTTACGTTGTTCTTTTTTAAAAAAGAGATGGATTCTTCTATTACAGAAAAATTGGACCAATGAATTTTATCATGGTTTATGAATTCTACGGATGTTAATGCGTTAAAATAACGATCGTCCACTGTTTGCTTCATTGTAATTACAAAAATAAGAATAACTAACGTTTAATGTTGTTTACGGTTAATAATTTGTTGTTTACCCAAAAGCGTTTTTTTATACCGACATACGAGGGTATTTTTGATGTAATTAATTAACCAAATACAATAAATCATGAAAAATATATTTTTAAGTCTACTCATTTTATTTATTGCTAATATTTCGTTTGCTCAGGTGAGTGACGCAACAGTTTTAGCTAAGATAAAAGCAAGTAATAGAGGTATAGTTTCTTTAAAACTAACAGGAAATGGTTGGACTGAACGTATCCTAGAACAAGGGGTTTGGGTGAAATATTACAGAAAGAGTTATGAAATCAAGCAAAAATCACCTGAGTATCCTGATATTACAGTTTTAACTGTAAATCATTTAACATATAGAAATGCTGGTAGTGGATATAAATTTAAGGGCTTTGGTGTGCCAGATTATCGTTTATTAGGAATTCCAGATCCAGATAAAAAAGAAGTGATTGCTAATTTAAAAGCAGATTATTTTAACTTCTTGCAAAGTCATCATTACAATAATATTGTTGGTGAAATATCCGAAATAACATTTCCTGATGATGTTGATTTTTGGTGGAAAGCGTTAAATCGTGTTCATTTTAATGTACAGGTTACTTATACGGAGAAAGTGAGTTACACAGAACTTGAAAAAGCAACACATCTTTATGGAGTGATTTTTTACTATAATGAAGATTTAAATGGAGGATTAAAGAGCTTTTTATCTGTGGAAGAAAATTCAAAAAGAGTAGTGATTTCAAAAACATCTTATCCAGTAGATGAATTGGATGCAATGAAAACACTTCAAATGATGGATGAAGAAAATAAAGCAAAAGCAGAACAGGCATCCTTACCAAATGTAGATGAACTTCCAGTTTTTAAGTCAGATAAACAAGCCATTTATTTTTTACATGAAAAGCTGATGACAGAAGATGCGCTAAAGTTAAAAGCATACCTATACAAAATGATGTCGATTACACGAAAAGAAAGTGAGTATATTTTAGTTTGGCATGCTAAAGAATGGGTAGATAAAGTTGTCGATAACTTGGATACATATAAAAAGACGTTCTGTAAATACCCGACGATTAGTGAGGAACATAACGGGCAAATTGCGTTTTATGATAAAGAACGCTACAAGAATGTAAGATTTGTTGTTACTGAAGAGGATGGGACTTGGAAACTAAAGGATATTGATTATTCTCCTTCAGCAAAGGAAGACGCAGATAGAATGGCAAGAATGGAAGGCACATGTGGTGAAAAACCAGATTTAACAGTTAAAAAGGTGATTCGTTATGAAATTGGTGATGTCGTTGATGTAAAATTTTCGAATGGTAACTTTCCTGCAATTGTAAATAAAAAAGATCCTAACTTTTCTGACCGTTACTTTGTGAAATTAGTTGATGGAGGGAGAGGATATTGGAAAACAGCAGAAGAGTTAACGCCTAGTGCGACATCAAATTCTGCACAAACAGAAGTGAATAAAATGGGAAGTGTATCGAGTGAAGATGTAAAAATTGAAGCACCTACTTTTAAAGTAAATGATAAAGTGGGGGTCAAAACCCGATCAGGAGTAATGAAAGGAAAGGTTATTAAAATTTCAAATGATAAATGTTTAGTGAAATTTAGAGATCCTCGTTACCAAGATTTATGGGTTGCAGAGAGTAATTTAGAATTATTGTAATCTTTTGTTATAAAAGTGTAAAACTTAATTTAAAACAAAGATTGAGGTTTTTTCACCATGTTCATTGAAAGGAAGTAACGTTATGTTACTTCCTTTTTTGACGTTATAATTTATCTATTGTCTTAAATAAATCATCGTGATAGCTTCTGCCAATTGGCAACTGATGATTTTTAATAAAAACAAATGAATTTTTTATTTTATCGATGAAGGTTTTATTAATTATATAAGATCGGTGAATTCGGATGAATTGACTCTCATCAAGTCGTTCGGCAACCTTTTTTAAAGTAGATGAAATAATATAGTTTTTCTGTATAGAATAAATTCGAGAATAATTATCGTCAGCTTGAATGAACATTATGTCTTTAATATTTACCTTCACTAAACTTCCACCATCTTTCACGAAAAAGGAGGCACTTTTTTCTCCTGAATTATTCAGTACATTTTTTTTGGAGAATAAAGCAATTTCGATATTAGATTGAAGGTCCTTGTCTACGAATGGTTTCACAATAAATCCCGAAGGTTGAGTTCTTTTAACACGATTTATGGTAAGTTTATCAGCATTAGAGGTGAGGAAAATAAACGGAATTTTAAAATTTTCATTGATGTCTTCAGCCAACATAATTCCATCAACATCTCCTTCTAAATTGATGTCTAAAAGAATTAAATGAGGTGGATTGTTGTTGATAGAAAGCATTGCATCTTCTGCGTTGTCAACGATACCGGTAACTTCATACCCTAAATCTTCTAAAGTCATTTCAATGTCAGAAGATATAATTGGTTCATCTTCTACAATTAATATTTTAGTTACTTGTTCTTTCATTTTGAAAGTTTGAATTTATGTATAAATAGATTAATACGGAGTCCATCGCTATTTTTGAATGAAATATCGGCTTTTAATTTCCTGCTCAATGATTGAACCAATTTCATTCCGTATGATTTTAATTTGAGAAGGTCAATTTTCTCATCAATTCCAGGTCCATTGTCTTGAATAATGATTTCCAATTCTTCAGAAGAATTCATTCGAAAAATAAAACAAAATGCTCCGTTCTCATGATCAACGCCATACTTAAAAGCATTACTGATTAATTCATTGAGCATTAATCCCAAAGGAATAACAGTGTCAACATCTAAAAGAATACTTTCTATGGAGAGTTTAAAATCAATTTTATTTTTGTCAATTCCATAAGAAGAACAAAGGCTATTGATTAACTCTTGAAAATAGGATTCTGTCTCAATTCCAACAATATTATCTTCTTGATATAGTTTTTGGTGAATCAAAGACATCGATTTAATTCGGTTTTGGCTATCGGCAACAATTCCTTTTGACTTTTCATCGGATAAAAAGCGAGATTGCATATTCAATAAAGAGGAAATAATCTGTAAATTATTCTTTACTCTGTGGTGAATTTCTTTCAATAAAACATTTTTATCGTCCAAAGTTTTCTCAATAATATGGTTTTTTGATTCCAGTTTTTCAGAAAGTTTTTTCTTATTTATGAAAAAGTAAATTGAAACGATAGAAAGAAGTACACCTAAGGCACTTAGACCAATCCAAAGATTTTTCTCTTGTTTTTTTGCCTTAATCTCAAGTTCTTGTTTTGTTTTTTCTTTGTTGAGAATTTCAATTTGTTGACTTTTTTGTTCTGATTTATATTTTTTTTCAATCTCCATTAATTGTTCATGCTTCTTCTCTGAAAAAATTTCATCTTTTAAAGAATAATACTCTTTCAAGTATTGATTGGATAATTTGAAATCATTGGTGTTTTCGTACAGTTCAGATAAAGATTTTAGTGAATATAAAATCTCTACTTTAAACTCTTTTTTCTTTGCAAGTTGCAAGGCTTTAAAATAGTAATCAGACGCTTTAGTATAGTTTTCGATTTTAAAATAAGCGTTTCCTAAATTATTGAATGAATAAAGTATTCCTTCAATATCGTCAATTTTCTGTTGAGATTTAAGGGCCATTGTATGAAAGTGAATAGCTTGCGAATGATCTCCCATTTCATTGTGTAAATTACCAATATTGTTGTAGTTCCTTGATATATTGCATTCATCTTTTAAGATTAAATTAATACTCAATGCTTTGTCAAAATACAATGAAGCTTTCTCAAATTTATGCAAATTTTTATATACAATGGCAATGTTCTCATATGAAGCAGCTTCACTTTCCTTATTCCCAAGTTCTATTTCTAAAGCTAAAGATTGGAGGTAATTCTCTAAAGCAAGATCATATTTGTCCCAGAAGAAATACAAAGCGCCAATGTTATTGATTGTCATTGCAACCCCTGCTTTGTAGTTGTGTTTTTGATTGAGTTTTATTGCTTTGTTGTAAATGGATAAAGCGACATCATATTCTCCAAGGTAATCATGGCAAATACCAATGTTATTCATGATTTCAGATTGAAGTTCTATAGAATCTGTTAACTGAATATAGCTGTAGGCATTTTCGTATTTTTTTAAAGCATCTTTGTATTCCGATGTATTAAAAATAGAATCGGCATTAGAATTCACTCTTTTGGCTATTTCATAATTATTGCTTCCTTGTGAAAAGGATTGAAATGTAATTAAAAGAAATAAAAAAAGGAATTTCAATTTTAGTTGTTTTTAGCTCCTCAAAAATACAAAATTGTTTCTTTTAAATCAATGAATGTGTTGTCTTTGTTAGTGTTTATAATCATTCTAAGTATGATCTTTTTATCTTAAAAAAAGAGACGAAGTGTTCTAAGTGAATCATGCAAAATTAACTTCATATTAAATTCGATCATTTATGATAGGCAAACGTAATTTTTTTATGACTGAAACAGTTCTCAAACTGACAATCACAGTTGAAGAAACCAAAGTATTTACAAGCATGTTTACTTCCATTGAGTGTAGGCTAACATATACAATAGCACCAGCCATACATGCTGTAGCATATATTTCTTTCCTGAAAATCAGAGGGATTTCATTGCATAAAATATCCCGAATTACACCTCCAAATGTTGCCGTCATAACGCCAAAAATGATTGCGATTTCCATTGGTGTATCGAAGGATATTGCTTTTTGAACACCTAGAATTGTAAAAATACTAATCCCAATACTGTCAAAAAGAAAAATAGTTTTACGTATTTGTTTAGTGATTTTTTTAAATAATAAAACGAAAATTGCTCCAATGAATACAATGTATATATATTCCGTATTTGTAATCCATCCAATTTTATCATTCAATAGAATATCTCGAAGAGTTCCTCCTCCTAAAGCTGTAACAAATGCTATTATAATTCCTCCAAATAAGTCTAATTTTTTTTCAGAAGCTGCAAGTATTCCACTCATCGCAAATACAAACACACCTATATAATCAAGCGTTTTAATAATATCCATAAATTTTTATTTGTTGTCAAAAATTGAATTTGATTTTGTTATGAATGATGAAGGTGAACAGCCTTTTATTTTTTTAAATTTCCGATTGAAATTGGATAAGTTATTAAAACCACTTTGATAGCAAATCTGAGAAACTGATAAGTCTTTGTTGTTTAGTAGTTTACTTGCGTGGGCTATTCTGATTTCAGAAAGGAAATTCATGTACGTTTTTCTTGTTCTCTGTTTAAAATAACGACAAAATGCATTTGGAGTCATGTTTGCAATTTCTGCAACTTCATCTAATCGGATATCTCTGTAAAATTCTTTCAATGTAAATTGAAAAATTTGATTCATTCTTTTCCCCTCTTTTTCATCGTAATTTTTAATTTCATTAATACTCGCAAGAAAACTAAACTCCTTTGTTTCTGCGAGCAATTGTAAAATTGTAATCATTCCAATTATTCTATTTAAACCAGTTTTATGTTCGATAGAGTGTATAAAGTTTTGAAATTGTTCACTGATGTTTTTACTGAATTTTAAGCCTCGTTGTGTCTCTAATAAAAACTGTTTTAAAATATCAATCTCAGGTAAGTTGAAGAATTCTCGTCCTAAAGAGTTTTTATCAAAAAATAAAGATATTGCATGTGCTCCTTTACTATCATCATTGTAATATTCGTCATTATTTCTTATTACATGAGGTTGATTTGAGCCAATTACAAATAAATCACCGGCTTTAAAGTTTCCAATATAGTCTCCACAAATCAAAGTGCCTTCGCTCTTTAGAATAAGTGTAATTTGGACTTCAGAATGTTTGTGTAATGTGTCATAAAAATAAGGAGATTCATCAATTTGAATTCGAAAAGATTCATTCTCTGTTTTGGGTATTATAAAGGGTAGTACTTTTTTCATAAGAGTAAATATGGCATAAATTTGCTTGATTATTATATAAAAGGGTGTAATTAAGGTAGAATAGTATTAGTAATAGCCATTTTTCGTATATTGAATAGTCAATATCCCTTCTAAATTTGTAAAAAAATAATTAACAAAAATGAATATAAACTGGAAAGGTGTATTCCCTGCGGTAACTACAAAGTTTACAGATAACGATTTATTAGATTTAGATTGGTTTACAAAAAATATTGAAGCACAATTAGACGCTGGAGTAGATGGTGTAATACTAGGAGGGACATTGGGTGAAGCAAGTTCACTTAATAGTGAAGAAAAAGATACAATAGTTAGGACTGCTGTTAAAGTCATAAACGGAAGAGTACCTGTAATAATGAATATTGCTGAACAAACTACTAAAGGTGGAATTGAAGCAGCAAGAAAAGCGAAAGAATGTGGAGCGGAAGGCTTGATGATATTACCTCCTATGCGTTATAAGGCTGATGATAGAGAAACGGTTGTTTTTTTTAAGTCAATTGCGAATTCGACGGATTTGCCAATTATGATTTATAATAACCCTATCGATTATAAAATAGAAGTTACATTGGATATGTTTGCCGAATTAGAGGAATGTAAAAATATTCAATCTATCAAAGAGTCAACACGTGATATTTCAAATCTAACTCGAATGCGAAATAGGTTTGGTGATCGTTTCAAGATCTTATCAGGGGTTGATACACTCGCATTAGAAAGCTTATTCATGGGAGCTGATGGTTGGGTTGCAGGATTAGTTTGTGCTTTCCCAAAAGAAACAGTAGCTATTTACAGATTAGTTAAAGCGGGTAGAAATACAGAAGCTCTTGATATTTACCGTTGGTTTTTACCATTATTGGAATTAGATATCAATGCAAAATTGGTTCAGAATATAAAACTAGCAGAAGTAGCAACAGGTTTAGGAACTGAAAACGTGAGAGCACCGAGATTACCATTGGTAGGAAGTGAAAGAACTGAAGTACTTGGGATAATTGAAAAAGCGCTTGCTTGTCGTCCTATTCTCCCAGATTATTTATTTTTGAATGAAGTTGAAAAAGTTTAATATATGATAACAGGTAAAAATTATATTGGATTCTCTAAATCCGTAGAAAGTGATACGACGGTAACAAGTGTTAATGCTTTTAACGGTACTGTTTTAGAAGATAATTTTTTTACAGCCACTTCTGATGAAATTGACAAATCAGTAGCTAAAGCAAAAAATGCCTTCATTATTTATTCAAAGTTTTCTGGCGCAAAAAAAGCTGATTTTTTAGATGAAATTGCGAAGGAATTAGAAAGTTTAGGGGATGAGTTAGTTCAGAGAGCATCGATAGAATCCGGACTTCCTGAAGGTAGATTTGTTGGAGAGAGAGGGAGAACAACTGGACAGTTAAGGTTGTTCGCTTCTCTTCTAAGAGATGGGAATTGGGTAGAATCAGTTATTGATACTGCTTTACCTGATCGAGAACCAATTCCTAGACCTGATATTCGAAAAATGCTTATTCCTATTGGTCCTGTTGTTGTTTTTACGGCCAGTAATTTTCCTTTAGCTTTTTCTACTGCTGGTGGAGACACTGCTTCAGCATTAGCTTCTGGTTGTCCTGTAATTGTGAAAGCACATGAGTCTCACCTTGGTGTTAATGACCTTGTTGCAGGAGCTATTATTAGAGCAGCACAGAAAACGGGGATGCCTGATGGCGTTTTTTCTTCGTTAAATGGCGATGGATATTCTACAGGTCAAAATTTAGTTCTCCATCCAGGGGTAAAAGCTGTAACATTCACTGGCTCATTCGCTGGAGGGAAGGCTATCTATGATTTAGCTCAAAACAGAGAGGAACCAATTCCTGTGTTTGCTGAAATGGGAAGTGTAAATCCAGTTGTTTTATTGGAAGAGAAATTAGAGAAAGAGGCGGAGGAAATCGCTACATTATATGCCGGTTCGATAACGCTTGGAGTTGGACAGTTTTGTACAAACCCTGGACTTTTGTTTGGCGTGAAGTCCAAAAGTTTGGATGAATTTTCTGCTAAATTGGCAGAGAAAATGGATGAAGTTTCTCCTTCTTCTATGTTGAATGAAAAAATAGCAAAAAATTATTCAACACAAAGGAATGAATTGATCTCTGATAATGAAATACTCTTATCCACAAAAGAAAGTTCAAGTGTAGGTGTTCCAACACTTGCAAAAACATCAGGAAAGAAATTTTTAGAGAATAGAAAATTACATCAAGAAATTTTTGGGCCATTGTCTTTACTTGTTGAATGTGAAGATACTTCTGAATTAGAAGAAGTATTGTCTAAGCTTGAAGGACAATTGACAGGTACTATCATCGGAACGGATAATGATTTAATTCAACATCAAAAAGTGATTGAATTACTTGAAAGTAAAGTTGGAAGGTTGATTTTTAATGCAGCTCCAACAGGTGTTGAAGTTTCTCATGCGATGAATCATGGAGGACCTTTTCCTTCAACAACTGATAGTCGATACACTTCTGTTGGTACAGGAGCAATAAAACGATTTGCACGACCAATATGTTACCAAGGAATGCCCGATTCTCTTTTGCCGGATGAATTGAAAAATAGTAATCCAATGAATATTATGCGAATGATTAATGGTGGTTTTACAAAATCTTCGATTGAATAATTATTGAAAATATGAGTCGAAAAACATTTTTTTGTATTGATGCACATACATGTGGTAACCCCGTTCGAGTAATCGCAGGGGGTGGTCCTTTGTTAAAAGGGGAAACGATTTTTGAAAAAAGGCTTCATTTTTTAGAGGAATTTGATTGGATTAGGCTTGGATTAATGTTTGAACCAAGAGGACATGATATGATGTCCGGTAGTATTCTCTATCCTCCAACTGATCCGGAGAACGACATTGCGGTATTATTTATTGAAACGAGTGGTTGTCTACCAATGTGTGGCCACGGTACAATTGGAACAATTACCATCGGAATTGAAGAAGGTCTTATTTCTCCAAAAATTCCGGGGAAAGTAAGAATGGAGACGCCTGCAGGATTAGTTGAAGTGGAGTATACAAAAAAAGGAGATAAAGTTACGTCAGTTAAATTAACTAATATTCCAAGTTATCTCGCTGAAGTGAATTTAACGGTTGAGTGTCCTGTTTTAGGAGAATTAAGTGTTGATGTTGCTTATGGTGGAAACTTTTACGCGATAATTGATCCACAAAAAAACTTCAATGGACTGCAAGATTACACTACGGCGCAACTGATCCCTTGGAGTAGGGAGATAAGAAAGCAAATGAATGAAAAATATTCATTTGAACATCCTGAAGACTCGAGAATTTCAGGATTATCCCATATTCTTTGGACTGGTGAAACAATTGATAAAAGTTCAACGGCAAGAAATGCTGTTTTTTACGGTAATAAAGCAATTGATAGATCTCCTTGTGGTACAGGTACATCCGCAAGAATGGCCCAGTGGCATGCGAAAGGTTTATTAAAGAAAGGGGAAGATTTTATTCATGAAAGTATTATTGGTTCAAAATTTACTGGAAGAATAGAAGAGGAAACCTCGATTAATGGTAAGCCTGCAATTATTCCAAGTATAGAAGGTTGGGCTAGAGTTACGGGGTATAATACTATATTTATTGACGATGATGATCCATTTAAAGATGGATTTTCTGTTTTGTAGAAAGATGAAAAAAGTAGCGATAATAGGAAGTGGCGCAATTGGATTGTGTACGGCATACTACCTTCAGAAAGAAGGTTTTGAAGTGAGTGTAATAACAGCATCAAACAAAGGTAGTGACAACAGTTGCTCTTTTGGTAATGCAGGAATGATTGTTCCTTCTCATTTTATTCCTTTAGCAGCACCAGGAGTAATAGGACAAGGGGTAAAATGGATGTTAAACAGTAAAAGTCCATTCTACATTCGCCCAAGGTTTAATCGAGAACTTTTTACCTGGCTTAAACACTTTTATGCTTCAGCAAATCAAGGAAATGTTGACCGATCAAAGCATTTAATTAAAAACTTGAATGAAGAAAGTCGTGATTTATTTGAAGAGATTTCAAAGCATGAAAACCTAGACTTTAAATTTGAAAGAAAGGGATTGATGATGTTGTATAAGACGGAAAAATATCAGGATAGCGAAGAACATATGGCTGCCATGGCCAAAAAAATGGGTTTATCTGTTCATGTGAAATCGAAGAATGAATTATCCGAAATCGAAAAAGAATTAAATCCAAATGTTTTGGGAGGGGTTCTTTATGAAAGTGATGCACACATTGTTCCTGATTTATTTATGAAACAAATGGAAGAACTTCTTCATCAAAAAGGAGTAAAGTTTCATTATTCATCTGCTGTGACTGGATTTTCTAAAGGATTATACAAAATTAATTCAATTCATACTTCTAAGGAAGAAATAGAAACAGATGAAGTCGTTGTTTGTGCTGGTTCATTAAGTTCAGACCTTGTTAAAGAATTGAAAATTAAAATTCCAATGCAAGGGGGGAAAGGCTATAGCTTGACTTTACCCAATGTCTCCAGAAATTTAAATCACCCCACTATTTTATGTGAAGCAAAAATTGCAATGACTCCTATGGGAGATAGTTTAAGAGTTGCTGGGACAATGGAAATAGCAGGAAATGACTTTTCTGTGAATATGAAAAGGTTAGAAGGAATTAAGGAGAAAGTTCCGGAATATTTTTATAATTTTAAAGAAGCTTGGTTTTCTGGAGTTAAACCTTGGGTAGGTTTACGACCTGTAACACCTGATGGTTTACCATATATAGGTAGAGTGTATGATTGGACGAATGTGACAATTAATACGGGACACGCTATGATGGGGATGAGTTTAGCACCAATAAGTGGTAAAATTGTTTCAGAAATTCTAATGAGAAAAAAAAGTTCTGTAGACCTATCTATTTTAAAACCAGAAAGATTTTTAAAATAAAAAATTGTTAATAAAAAATGAACTATGGATTTTCATGTTAAAATAACCACTACCGAAAAAGATATTAATCGTGTATTAAGTTCATATGATTTAGGAGAATTAAAAAGTTCAACGAACCTCTCTTTTGGATACGCTAACGAGAATTTTAAAGTTAGTACACAGCAAACAGATATATTATTTAGAGTGTGTAAACAACAATCTAAGGATGACATTGAGAAAGAAATTGCATTGATGAAAGAATTAATGAAAATTCAATTTCCAACGTCTTATCCAATTGCTGATAAAAAAGGAGGTTATATTCATCAATTAAATGACAATTTCTGTGTTATTTATCAATTTATTACGGGAAAACAACCGGAAATAAATAAAGAATCTGCTGGAGAAATAGGTAAAGCGGCAGCTATGCTGTCTCAGGTTTCCGTTGAAAATAGTTTTAGAAAAAATAATGCAATAACGATTGATAATTGTTTCGAACTCATTAAAGAATTTCCAATTGCGAAATTTCAATACAATGATATCTACAGCTACTTTATAGAGCAAACATTTTTTTTACAAAACTACGTATCCTATGAATTACCAAAAGGAATAATTCACGGAGATTATTTTCCAGATAATACCATTTTTGAGAAAGGTAAACTAAAAGCAGTCATTGATTTTGAAGAGTTTGCATATGATACACTTCTTTTTGATTTAGGGATGGCAATTAATGGATTCTGTTTTATAGATAATGAATTGAAAACTGATTTACTTGAAGAAACCATAAAGAGTTATAATCAAATAAGAAAACTGTCTACAAAAGAAATAGAGTTACTTCCATATTATATTCAATGGGCTGCACATGGAATGTTGTATTGGCATTTGAGAAATAACATGCTTTTTGAAGAGAATAAAACTCAAGTATTACGTGTAATGGAGTTGATGGACAGAGTTAAGAAATTAAGAAAATAAATAGTGATGGAGATAGAAAATGGAACTTATAGAGTACAAGGGATTGATGTGAAAGATCTTTGTGAAGAGTTTGGCACTCCCTTGTACGTATACAATGCAGAAGTAATTGAACGTCAAGTGACCTCTTTTAAAAATGCGTTTAGTCAAATTAAAAGTAAAGTTAAATACGCTTGTAAAGCGAATAGCAACCTTTCCATACTGAAAGAAATGCTCAATAATGGAACAGGGTTAGATACGGTTTCTATCCCTGAAATTCAAATGGGTATTATGGTTGGGTTTAAGCCTGAAGAAATTGTCTTTACACCAAATTGTGTAGATTTCTCAGAAATTGAATCAGCGGTTGAACTTGGGGTGAACATCAATATAGAGAATCTGCCAAATTTAGAAAAGTTTGGAAAGAAATATGGTAATTCCGTTCCTTGTTTTGTTCGTTTAAATCCCAGTATTCATGCTCAGATGAACAGTGACAAAGTAGATTGGTGGCATAAACAATCTAAATTTGGTATATCTGCAGATCAATTAGATAAGGTTAAGAAAATTGAAAAAGACTATAATCTTAACATTCATGGTCTTCATATTCACTCAAGTTCCGTGATAATGAGCCCTGAAATATTCATAGAAGGAGCTAAAAGTGTATTTAATATTGTTAAACAATTTAAAAACATTAAATACATTGATTTTGGAGGGGGGATAAAAGTTGATGTTGGTGATGAAAAGGAAGTCATTAATCTTAATGCTTTAGGGAAAGAATTAGAGCCTGTCTTTAAACAATTTTGTATTGAATATGGAACTGATATTGAATTGTGGTTTGAGCCTGGGAGATATTTAATTTGTGAATCAGGAACTTTATTTACAGAATGTAACATGATTAAAAAGAACGGAGGAACATCATTCGTTGGAACGGACTCTGGTTTTAATCAGTTAATTAGACCAATGTTTTATAATGCTTATCATGAAATTGTAAACACGAGCAACCCAAACGGTAAAGAACAAAAATATACTGTTGTTGGAAATATTTGTGAGATAGATAATTTTGCAATCGATAGAAATCTTAATGCCGTCAGTGAAAAAGATATAATTGCAATTAAAACTGCAGGAGCCTACGGCTACAGTATGGCATCAAACTATAATTCGAGGTATCGTCCAGCTGAAGTTTTAGTGAAAAATAAGAAAGCATATTTAATTCGAAAGAAAGATTCTTTTGACGATCTTATTAAAAATCAAATTATTATAAAATAATTACGATGAAAAGAGCATTATTATTTCTTATTATAGGGGTTTCAAACTTAGTATTTTGTCAAACCCAGACCAAAGAAGATAAAATTATCAATACACTAGTTTATTTAGTCGGAGAGGAGAATGTTTTTAATGAATCAAATAATTCTAGTCAAAATAAAGATATACGCTCGACAGAATTTCAAAATCAAATTGAAGAAAATTACGGAAAGAAACTTACTTGGTTTTTTGATGCTTATTGTTCTCAAAGTTCATTGCCGAATATCATCGTAAATCATAAAAGTGATACACTTTATTTAGCATGGAATACACCTTCTAAACTAGATTTTAGTATGCCTTTGGATTTGATTGTTAATGGTAAATCGTTAACTGTTGAAATGAACGGAGGTAAATATCAGATTTATTTGAAAAGCATCTCTGATGTTGAGATTGATCCAAAAAATAAAATTTTAAAAAAATCGGAATGGAAAGAAAAACTGGATTTTAGAACTAAATTGTCTAAAATTAAAGGTCTAACATTTTGGGAAATTACTGCTAGAGATCATTTTACGCAATCATATCACCTTACTTTGGAGCAAAATATAGATCATTTTGATGAATCGAAAGGAACTTTTAAACAACACATGTATTTGTCTCACATTGACTCAAGTCGTCCTTTTTTAATGGAAACATGTGGCTATGAAGCATATGATAACACCAAAGAAATAGCAAGAATGACAGAAGGTAATCAGTTAGTGATTGAATATCGTTATTTTGGGTTATCTAAGCCAAAAACTATCGATTGGCAGTATTTGAGAAATAAACAAGCCGTAAAAGATTACCATCACATCAATGTTGAATTTAAGAAAATTTACACAGGGAAATGGATAAGTTCAGGCGTAAGTAAAGGGGGAGCGAATTGTATTACCTATAGAAGTCAATATCCAAATGATGTTGATGTTACAGTACCTTATGTTGCTCCAATTGCTCTCGCAAGAGAAGATGAAAGAACTACAATACACATCAATACAATAGGTGAGAGCAGGTGTAGAGATAAGGTATTTGCTTTTCAAAGAAGAATCTTAGAAAGAAGAGATGAAATTATTCCATTATTGAAAAAGTATGCACTTGATAATGGTCAAACGTTTTCGATTGGATACGAAACAGCACTTGAATATGCAGCATATGAATACACTTTCTCATTCTGGCAATGGTCTGGGAAATGCGATGAAATACCTGGTAAAAATGCTTCTGCTCAAGAAATATTTAATCACGTAAACTCTACCGTTGGTTGGTCTTTTTATTCAGATAGAACCATAGAGCAATTGTATCCATCGTATTATCAACATATGGTTGAACTGGGGTATTATGGTTTTCAAAAAAAGCACATTATTGACTTAATTGAAGTCGTAAAAAATCCGGATAATATGTTTTTTTTAGGAGATACGGAGAATGTTCCAGAATACAACGGAGATTACATGAAAAATGTATGGAATTATGCAACTTATGAAGGCAATAACTTCATTTATATTTATGGTGAATACGATACATGGAGTGCTTGTTCAATCACACCATCGACTAAATTAAATTCATTAAAAATGGTAAAAAAAGGAGCGCCTCACAGTGTTAGAATTATTAATTTCTCAACAAAAGAGAAAGAGATGATATATAATACATTAACTGATTGGTTAGAAATGGATATTACGCCTTTAGATTAGTTCGAAGATTATTATTCTAAATGTTCTGCGGAATAACGAATATACAAACAAAACTATAAAAGATAGAATAGTATTATAAGTTGATAGAATACTCCTTGAAAACACTCTAATAATTTAGTTATTTTGTTTTAAATAATTTAAAGTTAGATGATTATGAAATTCTCTCCTCGATTCAAATTGGTTTTATTCAACTTAGTATTAATATGTTTAATGAGTTCATACGGGTTCTCTCAGGTGAATTCTAATAGACATACTTGCGGTAAAAGGGCAGATGTTAGTGAACCAATATGGGTTGATACAAATCCAAATTCAAATCCAAACTCTAAAAGTATATTTAGTAGTAATAATAAGACTGCATTTACTAATATAACAGCCTATACTCAAAGTATACATAATGTAATTGCTAAATGGAACAACGGTTCATGTGAATCTTTTTCATTCGGAACAACACCTGGTGGGAATAATATTCGTTGGGGACAAGGTTTAAGCAATACAGCCAAACATACTGGTGGACATAGTTATGAAGAACTCAGAATAACTGCAGCTGCAATGGGAACAACTTTTAACATTGGAGATGTGTTTTATTTAAGCTTAAATGTTGGAGGTGCCTTAGATACTGCTTTTCAATTACAATTTGTTTGGGAAGACTTAGGTAATTCTGCCAATGTAGTTACAATAAACGTAGAAACAAATTACGGTGATGGTGGTGCTCCATATACAGCTGCAGAAGCAACAAAATTAATGGCTTTTTACAACTTGGTTAACCCTATAATTAAAGAGGTTTATGGACCTCCTTCAAGAAGTCATACGATAAACATAATTAATGATGCAAATGCAGTAGGATCTAATACGTATTATAATGGACCGAATCAAGTCAGTTCAAATTCGAATGGTTATTTAAATGCAGATAATGATTTGGATCAACCTAGGTTAATGA
>CAYLWS010000057.1:0-19183 GCA_964387525.1 uncultured Fluviicola sp. | reverse complement strand
CCAGCAATTGTTGCTGTTGGCAATGGATTTACAATAACTGTTGCTGTTCCTACTTGATTCTGTGAACAAGATGTTGAACTGGCGTCTGAAACACTTACTAAAGTGTAAGCGAAAGTTCCATCAACTGTCGTTGGAGCGGAAATAGTCGCCGTAGTCCCTGTTGAAACTGTCGTTTGAGTTGCTCCACCGTTTATAGTATATGAAAAAGTGTAAGGAGCTGTTCCATCTGCGCCTGTAAAAGTAACGGTTGGATTCGCATCGCCATTACAAACTGTTACATCCCCAGCAATTGTTGCTGTTGGCAATGGATTTACAATAACTGTTGCTGTTCCTACTTGATTCTGTGAACAAGCTGTTGAACTGGCATCTGAAACACTCACTAAAGTGTAGGCGAAAGTTCCATCAATTGCAGTTCCAACGGAAATAGTCGCTGTCGTTACGGTTGAAACAATCGTTTGAGTTGCTCCCCCATTAATAGTATATGAAAAAGTATAAGGAGCTGTTCCATTTGCACCTGTAAAAGTAACGATTGGATCTGCATCGCCATTACAAACAGTAGCATCTCCTGTAATGGTTGCTGTTGGCAATGGATTTACTGTAACTAAAATTTGATCTACACCTGAACATCCTGAAGCATCAGTTCCATTGACAGTATAGGTAGTGTTTAAAACTGGTGAAACAGAAATATCATTTCCAACTCCCAAGCCATTGTCCCACGTATACGAAGTACCTCCAGATGCAGAAAGCGTTGTTGATTCTCCAACACAAATTATTACATCCGTACCAGCATTGATTGGAGCATTACCAAGTACGGTAACATTTGCAACAGCTGTATTCACACAACCATTAGCGTCTGTACCAGTTACGGTATATGAAATGTCAGCTGAAGGAGTAGAAATAACTGTAGCGCCTGTTGTTGTATTCAAATCAGTTGCAGGAGACCAAACATAGCTCGTTGCTCCATTTGCAGTTATATTAACTGAGCCACCAATACAAACACTAACATCAGTTGTCGTAACGGTTGGTAAAGGATTCACTGTTACATTAACAGTTAAAGAATCTGGACATACACCATTCGTTAAATACTGAATCGAGTACGTTGTTCCTCCAACACCGTTAGATACCTCACCAGTAGTTGCATTAATTGTAGCACCGTCTCCAGGTAAAGGGTTAAAAGAAAAAGTTCCTCCTGCAGTTCCAGTAACTGTAGCTGCATTAGGTAAACCATCACAAAAATCAGTAGTTGTAAAAGTTGGATCATCCAAAGGGTTTACCGTTACTGATACATTATCTGTATTCACACAACCAGTGGTCTCATCAACAACAGTAACAGTAAATGTTTCACCATTAACAGCTCCCGAAACAATAGGACTTTGTAATGTGTCAAAATCAAAAGTAGCTGAACCTGAAGTTGTCCATAACCATTCAGTGGCATCACCACCAGTTTCTCCAAGATTTATCGTTGATACTCCATCATCACATATTGGACTATCTTCTGTAGCTACAACATTTGGTAAAGGATTAATTAATATTGTAAAAGTTTCCGTTCCCCAACAGTTAAATGCAGGGCTTTCGTAAGTAATTACATATAATCCTGGAGTCGAAGCCCCAATATTAATCACACCAGTAGAATTATTGATTGACAAACCTGCTGTCGACGTGAAATTACCACCAGCAACACCTGTAATTATTGGCGCAGGATTAGGGTCATCAATACAGTATTTAAAATCATAAGTAAAAGACGCGTCTTCTAGTCCAACAAAATTACCTGTAATTGTAATCGGACACCCATTTTCATCTTCAATATCAAAAGAATATGCATCACCATCTTGTAAACCTGTAATAACGATATTCCCCCCCTCCCCTGTAGTGTTATTCACTAAAGTCGCGGATGTCGGCAGTAATGAATTTGGAACAACAGTAAAGTCCGTTCCATTAAATGAAGGTGCTCCTCCATTTATCGTAACCGTTGCAGTACCAGTAAAGCAATCCTCTACAGTCGCAGAAACAATTGGCGCTAAAAATGTCACAGGATATGCTGGCCCCATATCAAAACAATCTGCACCTGTCCAGAAATAAGAGAATATTCCATTTACGTAGTCATAAAAGCTTAAAGGAACAAAATAGAATGTTGAATTATCTCCATATATATTATCAATTATCCAAGGACCATTAGGCGAAGTAGTTTCCCATCCTCCCCACAAACATGGGTCTGAATTAATTGGCCCAGGAGCTGCAATAGTTGGTTGACAAGTGTAAATCATCAACCACATCCCTGGATTGTAAGAAAATGTACCATCATCACCTATATCATTTGGAGGAATAAAATCTCCATTTGGAGTAATAACCATCTGATCCCCAAAACATAGAGCATACGTTGGAGAAGTAGAGTTCCCTACGATTGAAGTTGTGAAAGAACCTGCATCAACTGGGCAATCACAATTCGCGGGATAATCAAATGTAGTTGAAGTAATTGTACATGCAACATCAGCTGAAAAAGTTGCTGTAACATTACACCCCAAAGTCCCATCAGGAACAATTCCTGCAAGTGTAAAAGTTTGAGGACTTGTAAATGGAGCATTATATGTGTCTGTATTTCCATTACAATCTACAATCGTTAAAGTACCAGAAGATGGTGCACTTTCGAATTCTAACGTTCCCGTAATATCAAAAAGACCCGTTGAAGTGTTACAAGGTTCAATATTAGTAGCCATTGATGTGAAATTACACAAACAAATCGGCGCCGTATAACTTATATTGATTGAACAAGCAGCATCAGCTGAAAAGAAAGCGGTAACATCACAAGCCAAACCATTTGCATCTGAACCATTTAGAGTATAAATTTCAGAACCACCACCAGCAGCATTAACTGTAAAAGGTGCGCTTGCTACGACTACTTGATTCCCATTGCAATCTTGGACAATTAAATCACCTGTAGCTGGAGGGTCATCAAATTCGATTGTTCCTGTAACAGAATAAGTATCTGTAGTCGGATCACACACGCTTATTGTTGCTGTAAAGTTCGACATAAAACAAGGAGGATTGGTTACAATACTACAATCTGTAGACCCACCGCCACCTGTTTGAGTTAATGTAATGTCTTGCGTAACGTTTGCATAATTTGTTATCAGCATGATATACACCTCACCCGCAACTGCTCCTGGAATTGAAGGAGTTTCATTATTCGTAGATGAATAACTACAATCCACTTGATTCCCTCCTAATGAACCACAATCAGCTTGTGCGGCTGTAAGATCAGCATAAGGTCCCCAAATAATAAAATCTATATCTGAGCCAGCACTCAAACTCATGTCAATATCCCCGTTAGTTGCAACTTCAAAGTAATACCAACTTGGATTTGGTTGAGTCGAAAGACATCCGTAATCATTTCCAGTTTCAGCAGTTGTCCCTGTATTGGCTGTGAAATTCGCACCTACATCAGTACAAATTGGATCCATATCAGCACAAGTAGTCCCTTGAGATTGTGCTAAAAATGGTGCTATTAGTGTTAAAAATAGTACAATTTTTTTCATCGAGTAGTTTTAAGAAGTTTAGTTTATTGGTTGAGTTTTTGTTGATAGATTGCCTTTTGAGCACTCAATCTATCTTTAATATTCCCCATATCAGTATACCATCCATTTTGAATGGCTAAATCATTCTCAGTTGGATCATTTTGAATCAATTGAATTTTCGTATTTATCGCAAGAAGTTGAGCGTCAATTTTAGTAATTTCTTCTTGGTAAAAAGCAGCATCATGAACACGTTGTGGTTCACCCGCTTTTTTAGAAATTGTAATACTTTTATTTTGAGTAGTTTTCACCAACGTTGTTCGAGACTTCGACTGACTCTTTAAAGCCACAGGGACTATTTTATCTTGAATGTTTGGTTGTTCTTGTGAGAACAACAGATTAGTGGACATCATTAAAATGATTGCCAAAGATATAGTCTTCATACGTATAGTTCTAGTTAGTTATTGAACGAAGAACATTCAATAGAGTTGCCTAAAAATACAATAAAAATGAAGAATTATTTATCTAAATCTAATTTATTCGATATTCAATAGATTAAAATCATCGTGTTTAATAATGAATACTTTAGAATTCTCAAAACCATCCACATTTGTTACTTGTCTTATTCTAAAATCATTCATCATCAAATCCCTTACATCGACATTAAGTAATAATTTTGAAATATAGAACAATGTAACATCGTAGCCCTGAATGGCCATTTTAGGTAAATCAGTTGTATAAGCAGTCCGATAAACTTTATTCAAAGAAACCACCTTAGCATCATCGTAATTCAAATAATTAGGACTTGCAAAATGAAGATTGTATTTGTTTTTATATACTGTACTGATTTCAGTAAACTTCACCCATTCTTTCATTCCATATATCTGAATATTACCTGGATGAGCTCTAAATGATGATTTATTCAGATCATTTATAAATTTCATCGCAACCATTTTATCAATCGTAGGAATGACAAGGTGTGATTTATTCTTTTTTTGAATATGAATATTAAAATTAGCCGTAGTTGCTTCAATCAAAACAGGTGACTGATCTGTTTGAGACAACCTGTAGGTATTCACAAAAGCATTATAATAAGGTATACTTTTTTCATCAGAAGGCTTAATAACAATAATACGATCTGTTTTTGGTTTCTTAGATAGAAATTCAGCCATTCCTCTTTCTAATGTCAGATTAGGTGTAACCGCAGTATACACTAATCTATTTTCTTTAAGAACTTTTTGATTGACTGATACAGGACATATCATTCTAATTTTATTTTCTTTACAAAAAGCTGCAACTTGTTGTACTTCATTGTTCAATAATGGTCCAAGTATCAAGTCTACATCATCGAAAATAGACTTCTTTAACAATGAAGCAATCGTTAACGAATCATTTTTTGTATCAAAGACATGAATTTCAGCATTCAACCCAAGAGACTTCAAACTATCAATCGCCAATTTTGCTCCCATATAAAACTGGGTAGACAAATTAGAAACATATTTTGAATAATTCTTACCATGTTCTAAATGAAATGGCAACATAAACACAATATTGTAATGTTCCTTTTCTTCAAAAATTAACGAATCTAAACTATTTGGATCGTAAATTTTCGGGATACTTTTAATCACAACCTTATCTACCTTTTCTTTTTTCAAAGGAATATTCAACACTTGTCCAGGATGTACAGTTGTTGTTTTCAATTTATTTACTTTCATAATTTCCTGAATAGAAATCATGAAACGCTTTGAGATACTATACATCGTCTCCCCTTTTAGAACTTCATGTTTCACCACTGAATCTTCGAAAGAAACGATTACTTCTTCTGTATATCCATCTTCAATAATTGTGTCAACCACAAATGGATTTGGACTCACAGCATCTTTATCAACCTCCACCCCATCAGGAACATTGTTCTCAGGGATAAAAATAACTTGTCCTTTCTTTAAACCATCTTTCAATGCTGGATTTAGGCGAATAAGTTCATCAATCGAAATATTAAATTTTCTAGATAAACCATACAAAGTTTCCTTCTTTTTTACCTTATAAGCCACTGTTTTCAAGTCAGGATTCGCCAGGATAGGAATCAAAATTTTCTGTCCAACTTTCAATCCTTCCTCCAATTCTGGATTCAACTTCATGATTTCCTCAACAGAAACGCCATATACTTTTTGGAGACCATATAACGTATTCCCAGGCTCAACAGTATGTTCGTAAAAAGAGATACCATCAACTTCAATTTTAACAGCATCTTCAGGTTGAGCTAAAGAAACAAAAGAAGTCAATACAAAAAGTAATACAATAAGAGTACGCATAATTCAGATTTGGTCAAAAAAATTCATGAACCATTTTACAATGGTCGTGCCAATATAGTGATTATTCCCATTCAATAGTTGCGGGTGGCTTAGAACTAATATCATAAGTTACACGGTTAATCCCTTTCACTTGATTGATAATTCTATTGGAAACTTTCGCAAGAAACTCATACGGTAAATGACACCAGTCAGCCGTCATACCATCTGTAGAAGATACCGCACGAAGCGCTACTGCATTCTCATAAGTTCTTTCATCCCCCATCACTCCAACAGATTGGATTGGAAGAAAAATTGCACCTGCCTGCCAAACATCATCGTATAAGTTATCTTCTTTTAATGTAGAAATAAAGATATGATCAACTTCTTGAAGGATTTGTACTTTCTCTTTTGTTACATCACCCAAAATACGAATTCCTAGACCTGGTCCAGGAAAAGGGTGTCTTCCTAAAATCTTAGGATCAATTCCCATAGAAGCTCCAATTCGTCTCACTTCATCTTTGAAAAGTAACTTCAATGGCTCTATAACTTTCAACATCATGTAATCCGGAAGACCTCCGACGTTGTGGTGTGATTTAATTGTTGCACTTGGTCCTCCTGTTGCAGAAACAGACTCAATTACATCAGGATAAATCGTCCCTTGACCTAGCCATTTTGCATCTTCAATTAATTTTGATTCTGCATCAAAAACATCGATAAAAACTTTACCTATTGCCTTTCTTTTAAGTTCAGGGTCAGTCAATCCTGCTAATTCTGAATAAAAAGCTTCAGAAGCATTCACTCCTTTAACATTTAAACCCATTCCTTTATATGATTCAAGGACAGTCGAAAACTCATCTTTTCTAAGTAAACCATTATCAACAAAAATACAATGAAGGTTTTCACCAATTGCTTTATGTAATAAAACAGCTGCAACTGAAGAATCAACTCCTCCAGACAATCCTAGAATTACTTTATCATTTCCTATTTCAGTTTTCAGTTTCTCAACAGTCTCGTCAACAAAAGAAGCTGGTGTCCAATCTTGAGCACAACCACAAACATCTACTAAGAAGTTTTTCAACAAAACAGATCCTTCTGTAGAATGGTAAACTTCTGGATGAAATTGAATCCCGAAAGTATCCTCACCCTCGATTTGATATCCTGCCACTTCAACATCTGAAGTACTTGCAATAATTTTATAATTCGACGGAACTGTTTTTATTGTATCACCATGAGACATCCAAACTTGAGATCCGTTTGTCATTCCTTTGGTTAAAATATTTTCTCGATCAACAAAAGAAAGATTTGCTCGACCATACTCTCTTATTTTAGAAGGCAAAACCTCACCTCCAAAGTTGCTGGCTAAAAATTGAGCACCGAAACAAACACCTAAAAGAGGTAATTTACCTTTAATTGCATCCAAGTTTGGTTGAGGAGACTTTTCATCTCGCACAGAAAAAGGACTACCAGAAAGAATTACACCTTTAATGTTATCTGTCATCTCTGGACATTTATTCCACGGGTGTATTTCACAATAAATATTCTGTTCACGTACTCTACGAGCAATTAACTGTGTGTATTGTGAACCAAAATCGAGTATTAAAATCATTTCATGCATTCTGCAAAGATAATTGGAATTCTCATTAACAATATCAAAAAGGGAACAGAATTCATCAAAATTATAAAAAAAGTCAATTTGTCAGTTCTGCTCACTTTGGAATAATTTCTGACATGACGACGATTATTCAATAAAAACCTCTTTTAACAACATGTTTTTATTATTTTTACACGTTAGAAATTATATACAGAAATGACATTAAATATACTTCAGAAATTATTTGGTAATAAGTCTTCTAAAGACAGAAAAGAATACCAACCATCAATAGATCGTACAAATGAATTCCATATTCAACTTAAAGAATTAACTGACAACGAATTAAGAGGCAAGACTTCAGAATTCAAAGCTTTAATTACAAAAGGAATCGCTCCACTTGAAGACGAGTTAAAAACATTGAAAGAGAAGGTGAATAACTCATCGACTCCTATTCATGAAAAAGAAGCTATTTACGAGTCTATTGATAAGATGAGTAATACAATCGATGAAAAGATTGAAGAAATTCTAGATGAAATTAGACCCGAAGCGTTTGCCGTTATAAAAGAAACAGCACGTAGATGGGCCGAGAATAAACAATTAGTTGTTACTGCATTAGATTTTGACATTGATCTTGCTTCGCAAAAAGATGGTATTACAATCGAAAACGGAATGGCGACTTGGTCAAACAAATGGACTGCTGCCGGAGTAGATGTTGAATGGAACATGGTTCATTACGACGTTCAACTTATGGGTGGTAGCGTTCTACATAAAGGTAACATTGCAGAGATGCAAACAGGTGAAGGTAAAACTTTGGTGGCAACACTGCCTGTTTATTTGAATGCACTTTCAGGTAAAGGAGTTCATTTGATTACAGTAAATGACTACTTAGCAAAGCGAGATTCTGAATGGATGGGACCTTTGTATCAATTTCACGGCTTAACTGTAGATTGTATTGATAAACACCGTCCAAATTCTGAAGAACGTAAAAAAGCATATCGATCAGATGTTATTTTTGGGACAAACAATGAGTTTGGTTTCGATTACTTGCGTGACAATATGGCAGGATCTCCTGATGACATTGTTCAACAAAAACATCATTATGCAATTATTGATGAAGTCGATTCTGTACTGATTGATGATGCTCGTACTCCATTGATTATTTCTGGTCCAACTCCAAGAGGTGATGAGCATGAGTTCTATCAATTGAAACCAAGAATTGAAAAAATTATTGCTGCACAGAAAAAGTATGTCAGCGAATGTTTAGCTGATTCTAAAAAACTTTTACAAGTCATCAATGGAGATTTCGACGCAGGAAAAGACGGTAAAAAAATGCTGGAAGAAGGTGGAATATCCTTGCTTCGAACATTCCGTGGTCTTCCGCGTAGTAAGGCATTGATAAAATATTTATCTGAACCAGGTATCAAAGCTCATTTGCAGAAAACAGAGAATTTCTACATGCAAGAGCAAGGGAAACAGATGAAAAAGATTGACAAAGAATTATTCTTTGTAATTGATGAAAAACAAAATACAATTGAATTAACGGACAAAGGGATTGATTTAATATCAGGTAGCGATGACAGAGAGTTCTTTATTCTTCCAGACATTGGATCTGAAATTGCTCGTCTTGAAAATGCAGGATTAGAAAAAGAAAAATTCTTAGAAGAGAAAGATACATTGATCCGTGATTATTCAATCAAATCAGAGCGAATTCACTCCATTAACCAATTATTGAAAGCATATACACTTTTTGAAAAGGAAGTTGAATATGTTATTCTTGAAGGAAAGGTTAAAATTGTAGATGAGCAAACTGGACGTATCATGGAAGGACGTCGATATTCTGATGGACTTCACCAAGCAATTGAAGCCAAAGAAGATGTACAAGTTGAAGCTGCTACACAAACATATGCTTCGATTACACTTCAAAATTACTTCAGAATGTACCACAAACTTTCAGGTATGACAGGTACAGCTGAAACTGAAGCGAAAGAATTTTGGGACATTTACGAATTAGATGTAATTGTAATTCCTACAAATCGTCCATTATTAAGAAAAGATGACAATGATTTCGTTTTCAAAACAGCACGAGAAAAATTCAATGCTGTTATTGACGAAGTAGAAAAGTTAGTCCAAGAAAAAAGACCTGTACTAGTTGGTACAACTACTGTAGAAATTTCAGAATACTTGAGCCAATTATTGGACAAGAAAGGAATTAAACACAATGTTTTGAATGCGAAACACCACAAGCGTGAAGCTGAAATTGTTGCTGAAGCTGGTTTTTCGGGTTCTGTTACAATTGCAACAAACATGGCTGGTCGTGGAACCGACATCAAACTTGGTGAAGGTGTAAAAGAAGCTGGTGGTTTAGCCATTATTGGTACAGAAAGACATGATTCAAGACGTGTTGATAGACAGTTAAGAGGTCGTTCTGGTCGTCAAGGTGATCCAGGATCTTCTCAATTCTTCGTTTCATTGGAAGATGATTTGATGCGTAAATTTGGTTCAGAAAGAATTGCCAAGTTAATGGATAGAATGGGACTTAAAGAAGGTGAAGTCATTACACACAGTATGGTTTCTAAATCGATTGAAAGAGCTCAGAAAAAAGTAGAGGAAAATAACTTCGGTGTTCGTAAGCGATTATTGGAATACGATGATGTTATGAACGCTCAACGTAAAGCAATATACAGAAAACGTAAGAATGCACTGTACGGAGAGCGATTGGATATCGATATTGACAATATGTTTTACGATTTAAGTCATTCTTTAGTGACTTCACATACGAAAGAAAATTTTAATTCTTTTGAATTAGATATGCTACGTGTTGTTGGTACAGATTCTCCTGTTTCTAAAGATGAATTTGCTCAATTAGATCAAAACATTATCATTGATAAAGTATACGATGCTATTCTTGCACATTACCAAAGAAAGAATGCTAAAATTGTAGAAAAAGCAATGCCTCAGATCAAGCATGTTCACGAAACTATGTCAGATCGATACAAGAACATTGTCTTCCCTTTAACGGATGGTCGAAAAGAGATTCAATTGACAATTAACCTTGAAGAAGCATACAACTCTAACGGTGAAATTATTTCTACAACATTTGAAAAGAATGTAATTCTCGGAATGATTGACAATGAATGGAAAGAACATTTACGTGAAATGGATGACTTACGTTCAGCTGTAAACAATGCACAGTACGAGCAAAAAGATCCTTTATTGGTTTATAAACTAGAGTCTTTCAATTTATTCAAAGCAATGTTAGCTAGAATGAATGAAGAAACGATGGAGTTATTAATGAAATTAGACATTCCTGTTGCAGAAGAAATTCAGACTACAAATAAGGAAATTGAAACTCAAAATCATTACGACAAAGCTGTAACGACAAGTTCAAGCGACCAAAAAGAAATTCAAGGTCGTGAAGGATACAAAGAAGCGATAGCGAATTCAGGAAATCAACAAGCGGCTAAACAACAACCAGTAGTTGTTGAAAAAAGAGTTGGAAGAAATGACCCTTGCCCTTGTGGTAGCGGAAAGAAATTCAAGCAGTGTCACGGAAAGTAACTTCAAAAGAATACTTTTAAAACTTCAAATAATTTTCAACTAGAATTCATTTAAAATGAGTTCTAGTTGAAAATTAAATAATCGAATAATCATTCCCTTCTATTCACTCTATTTTAAGTAATTCACTTAAAACTAGAGAACATCTTCCTTGTATTCAAATACTCAATTACAAGAATAGGCTTACATAAGCTTAAGAGCGCATGTCTGCAAGAGTTTACTACTTTAACATTAACTTCCCCCCCATTACAATTCACTCTTTAAAAATGATCATGTAAATGATACTTTCGCTCAGTTACAGTATTCTCCCATCATAAACACTTTTAAATTCACTTTTATTCTTGCGCTAAAATCCCTTCCCAATTTTTGAGATTTGCCCCGCCCCTAGTTATCAAGAACTTTAACAAGGAGATAGAAGAAAAATAGAAAGTCGTTTTAAACAAATCAGATCACAAACACTTCAAGTATTGTACAGTAATGATATAGCACGATTGAAAAACTTGAACTATTTCAAAAATCGATGTCGAATTATTTTGGAAACTTGAATAAAAGCCTCCAAGCTTAACAAAAAAGAACTCAATGATCTAATATGATTGAATCTTCCAAATAAAAAGATTAAAAAACAAGAATAACATCAGTAGTTAATCAAAATAAACCTACCACAACAACCTCCACTAAACACTTATAATCAAGTAATTATAATCATGAGTACACTTTGTCTATGTTATATCTAGTGACAATATAAATAGTTGTAATAATTTCACACTTTTAAACACTAAAATTTTACAAACTAAAATATCATGATTTTTAAATCAACGCTTTTTTTAAATTCAAACTTTATAAAAACAAATCTTTCGTTATTTCTTTTTATACTATTAACTCCCAGTTTAGCTTTTTCTCAAGCCCCAGTAAACGATGAATGTAGTGGTGCTATTTCAGTTCCTATAACTCCTGCCAACGGATTATGTGACGCCACTGTTACAGGTACCTTAGAAAATGCAACTCAGTCGTCTTTAGCATCTCCAGTAAATGTATGTGGAGGTACTGCAGATGATGATGTATGGTTTAAATTTGTAGCAACATCAGCAAAAGTGTCTATAAATAAACACATTACTAATGACCCTGGATGGATTATCCTTAGTCTTTACGAAGGGACCTGCGCGTCAATAGGACCTGAATTGTACTGTTTTTCCAGTAATAACAATGTAGTAGATGGCTTAACAATCGGTAACACTTATTTTATCAGGATTTTTTCTGGAGGTACATTTGCAAAATTAACAGAATTCAACCTTTGCGTACAAGAACTTGGAGCATGTGACACTCCAATCAATCAAGATTATTGTGTTGCTCCCGCTTTATTAACTGCTGGACCAGGTGATTTCTCTTCGAATACATCAGGTACTTACAGTAAAGATACACCTGCAAACTTATTGGCATTAATTTCACCAATAACGATTGAGAACAATTCATGGTATGAGTTTGTTGCACATTCAACAACTGAAATTTTTAATTTCACGTCAGTTAGTGGATGCACACAAGGAATACAAGCTGTCGTTTTTAACGTTACAACAGACGCTAATGGATGTTGTACAAATTTTGAACTCAAATCTAACTTATGGAATCCAACATCTGCAGTTCCAGGCGTTGTAACAGCATCAGGTTTAACCATTGGTGAAAAATACTTTTTAATGGTTGACGGTTACTCTAATGACATATGCGACTTTACAGTTTCAGATTGGTCTGCAATAGGAATTCTGCCGATTACACTTAGAAATTTTGATGGCGTAGCAGTTAATGATAAAAACTACATTTCATGGTCCACTCTAACAGAAACGAATAATGACAAATTCAATATTTTAAGATCTTTGGATGGAGTTAATTTCGAAAAAATTGGAGAAGTAAAAGGTGCTGGGAATTCAATTTCTAATTTACGTTATCAATTTGAAGACAATAATATTGAAAGTAAAATAATGTACTATCAACTGCAACAAGTAGATTTTGATGGTAACTCAACTAAATCAGATGTAATAGCAATTACTCGAGAGGGAGTTGTCAAAAACCTATTCCTTTCACCTAACCCAGTTTTAGATCATCTTTTTCTTCAAATTGGTAAAAATAAAAGTGGTGTTATTGAGATAAAGAATACGAATGGTATGACTGTCTACACGGAAGAAATATCAAAAAGTAATTCAACAACAATTTCTACTCAGAACCTACAAAAAGGAGTTTATTATATTCAATTTACTTCTGAAGAAGGTAGAGTTACAACTAAAAGGTTTATTAAAATCTAATAACGGATAGTTTTTGAACACAATTAATCCCCTAATAAAAAGATAATCATTCTAATATTAGGGGATTTTTTTATGAGTACCCCCTGCCCAATTTAACTTATCACTAAGAATAATTCCGTTTTGATATAAAGTATTCATAGATATTCTTATACTTGTTCTGTAAAAAAAAATCAGATGGAAATTTCAATTATCGGAACAGGTAATGTTGCTACACATATTGCAATTGCTCTTAAGGAGAATAACATTCAAGTTTCACATATTTTTGGAAGGGATGAGAATAGACTTAATTCGATCTGTCAAAAAGTTGAAGCAAAAGCAATCTCATCTTTCAGTGATCTCCCCAAACAACTTTGCATCATTTGTATTTCAGATGATGCGATAGCTGATGTCATTCCGAAAATTGATGCAGATATACCAATTGCGTACACTTCTGGTTCTGTCCCAATTTCCTCATTACTTGAACGTAAAAATATTGGCGTTTTTTATCCTTTACAAACATTCACTAAAAATAAAGAAGTCAACTTTTTTGAAGTCCCTATTTTTATTGAAAGTAATAATGAATATTTTACGCAAAATCTTTTTGATCTTGCATGGAAAATTAGTAGAACTGTAAATTACGCTACTTCTGAAGAAAGAGCTCAATTGCATTTAGCAGCTGTTTTTGTAAATAATTTCACCAATCACATTATTTGCCTCGCTCAAGAATACTGTGAAGTAGAAAAAATTGATTTTAACCATTTACGTCCTTTATTGGACGAAACAATATCGAAAATCAAGCACCAATCGGCATTTGAAAATCAAACAGGACCTGCAAAAAGAAACGATGTAAGAACCATTGAAATTCAAGAGCGCAAATTGTCAGGTCATGCAAAAGAAGTGTACAAAGTATTAACGAGAAGTATTCTTAACACCTATAAGAACAAATGAATTATAAAGAAGGATTGAATAAAATTACCACTTTTATATTTGATGTTGATGGTGTAATCACCAATGGCGACATTCTATTATACAACGATGAAGTAATTAGAACATTAAATTCAAGAGACGGTTATGCTTTGCAATACGCTAACAAAATGGGGTATCGAATCTTGATAATTACTGGAGGCAGTTCAGAAGAAGTAAAAAAAAGACTCCTTAGCGTTGGTGCAAAAGAAGTTATTTTAAATTCTCGTAACAAAGTTGATGATTACAAACTCTTACAATCTAAATACAATTTCAAAGATGAAGAAGTGATGTACATGGGAGATGACATTCCTGATTATCAAGTCATGAAAATGGTTGGAGTTTCTGCATGCCCACAAGATGCATCCGTTGAAATAAAAAGAATCAGCAATTATCAATCTCCTTATAATGGTGGCCGACATTGTGTCCGAGACATCATTGAGCAAACATTAAGGAATCAAGGAAAATGGTTTTCAGATCAAGCTTTTGAATGGTAGACTTAGTGCTGGATAATTAATTTACGTCTTCCAACGGCATCTTCCCCTTTTATTTCAAGGAAATAATACCCATTCTGAAGAAACGAAACATCTATTTCCATTTGAAATGAAAATTCATTCTCTAGAACTACTTCCCCATTTAAATCAAAAACAATAACTTCATTAAAAACAGGATTACTTGTTTGAACTGTAATTTTACTTTGGGAAGGGTTTGGATAAACTAAAATATCATCATCTATTTCTTCTTCTATAATTGTAACAAGGTTTCCTGACTGTAAATCATCTACTACATGAGGATAATCTGAATTAGGTCCAATTTTACAAACAAAAATCTCATTACCTCCTGAAATCACTCCGGTTGTGTAACCTACTGCAATTGCGGATCCGTCATTAGTACTAATGATTTGATTTCCAATATCATCTTTATCATGAGACAAACCGAATGAATTAATAAAACCAAAACCTATGCTAAAATGGTCTATTACCAAGTCCGCTCCAATAGGAAATGAACCTGCATCGTCACTCAATGTTGTACTATAAAACCCTGCATTGTTATTGTAATTTACAATCTGATAAAATTCATGTTCTTCAGCTTGCGGAAAAATATATTCTCCCCAAAACCCACCACCAGTATCAACGATGGAATTGTACAGATTAACATTGTCACCCCCCAGATTTGCTCCACCAACACAGCGCATTAAGTTACCATCGTGTGCAGCACTATTAAACCAAGAATTTCCATTTACACCATACGTTTTCTCCCAAAAAACACGCCCATTGTCCTGAATTTTAGCTGCCCAAGATTTCGTCATCAATGAATCTTCATTATAATATGCGCCTGTTAAAAAATAAAGAGAATCATTCAATGCTGTAATAGACGTAGCATAATCCTCCCCTATTCCACCAATCGTTTTTGTCCATAAAGTATCGCCATCTTTATCCGTTCTAACGATATAAATATTTTTATTATTCTCAGGAAATGAACTTGTTTCACCGACAAGAATAGCACCTGTATCTTTTGTCATTACAGCATCGTATACTTTTTCCCAACCAGTTCCTCCAATCGTTTTCTCCCACTCTAAAGTACCATTTTCGTCCGTTTTGGCTAGGTAAAAATCAAATCCCCCATTACCAAATGAAGATGTATATCCGCACATGTAAAAACCAACATTCTTTTTATATAAAACTCTCCGGCTCGATTCAAAGTCAGTCCCACCGTACTGATTGGACCAAATTTTATTTCCAAGAGAATCTATTTTCATTAGAAATGCTTGAGATGCTCCTCCCCAAAAACTACTGGAAGAACCTGTTACAACATAACTACTGTCTTCAAGTTGAACAATACCTTCTCCTTTATCTACTCCGTTATCAGAATATAATCGGTAAAATTTTATTTGACCAAAAGCTAAATTAGTCATTAAAATAAAAAATAGAACTTTTATTAAATTTGCCATCTTAGTTTTATGAATAAGGATTGACCACTTGATTTTTTAGAAACAAAACCCACTATATTTTCAGTTGCTAATCCGACAGAATAGTTCCCAAAACTAGTACTTGTATACAAACCAGCTTTAAACTTCCCAAATCCACCATAAGAAGCATTCGCTCCAACCCTTAACCATTTCAAAGGTTTATAATCGAGACCTGCATAAATAAATGGTGAATAAATAAGCGTTGGGTACATTCTAATTCCAAAAAAAGATTGAATTTTCCGATCAGACAATGCATCTACAATTTTCCCAATTTGAATAAATCCTGGAAGCATCGTCGTTCTATTCTTTTCACGAGAATGAATTCCTAAAGAATCTAAAACACTTGTTGAATCGCTGAATAAAGATTCATCGCCTGTAATTTGATCCCATCTTAATCCTGAAAAAACATAACTTGTATCAAACTCATACACTTTCTGTTTTTCATACATGTATGCAAAACCAAGATTCTGCACTTGAAACTGAATGTACGAAGTATTATTTTTCTTTCCCCATTCAAATGGAATTTTAAAATCTAAGTCAAAACCAAACCCAATCCCTTGATTAAATTTTGTGTTATTTCCGACCTCAATAGTTCCATCTAAAATTACCTCTATAGAATCACCATTCAAATCTTGAGTCATTTGAAAATCTCTAAAATTTGCTTTAAATCGACTATTTACATTATACACATTAAAAGTAATACTCGATTTAGATTTAACATCTATCATTCCAAACCCAACTTTCTGGTAAGAAATAGCTGTGATATTTGTCCCTGAACCATCAATTGTTTCTCCACGATAAATATCGTTTCCATACATCATCATTCCAAAAATATCTTTCGAATAAATTGCACCAAAAAAAGCATTATATCCAGCTTTTACAACAAATCCCCAATCTTTGTTCTTTATTAATTTTTTATTGAAATTTCTGTATTCAATTGTACCTAGACCAACACCTCCAAAACGATTCACACCACTGTGTCGATTGAAAGAATTGTCTTTAATTCCATTTGTAATAAATCCACCTCGAATAAATTTAGAAGTCAATTCACGCTGGATAGCTGACCCAGAATAATCGAACCCTACATCCAAAATTATTTCTTGTTTTATAGATACAGTATCATAATAAATGGGCAACAATTGAGCCTTCACTTCCTGAATGAAGAAGAGAAGAAATAAAGTCAATGCTATTCTCATCAATTTTATCATTATAATTTATTTTCAGAAATGAATTTTGCTTTCAAATTAACTGCAAGGAAAGCACCTACAGGAATACTAACTTGATCTGTAGTTCCAGTAAAACTATTGAATGTATTGAAACCTGATTCAATTATTAAAGAACGAACTTGATCAACATCATTTAAAACCTCTTCAGAAAGAACAAATTGAATCACAGAAGTTGACACATTAATACCAACATTTGAATCCATACTGCCATAAATAGAGGATTGTAAAGGATGAGACCCTGTAACACTCTGCAGAATAGTTCCGTTTTCATCTAAAAAATGAATTATTACATTTCCACTGATTGGAAAACCATTTCTAGCTTCTAAGGTTAATTCACCTGATTTAATTCTTGTTTTATCGGGATCTTGATTCAGTGTAATATCAAAAGTATCTTTTAAAATTAAATCATCAATTCCTATTGCCAAAGGCATGTTCGCTTTCATCCTTACTCTCAGAGTACTGTTGGAAAACAACTCATCGTTACTCCCCGAAACATTTCCCCATGGATTCAGTTGCATCCGATAGCCCAATGTATGTAATGCTCCTAAATTTTCGATATAAGCTTCAATGTTACTATTCGCATTATCAAAGGTGATTGTTTTAATTGATGGTGTTAGTGTTGACCAAGATCCATTTGCAGGATTTAAGTCAAACAAAGCACCAATGTTTACCCCCGTCAAGTTAACTGTATTCCCTGTACTATTAACATTCTTTACTGTCGTTAGTTTAGCCTGAGCACTTACCTTAATTCCATTTTCAATGATAAATTCTATTGTTGTTGCTGGAATATCAATCGTTCCTGACGTTACGTTTGACAATTGATCAATTATCACTTCTGTAGTGTCAGAAAATAATTTATTTCCAAAATAACCTTTGGCATAATCAACTTTAACATCTCGAAAAGTTGCATTAACTTTCGTTACGTCAGAAGGTGTAATTTCAACACTTGGTCCATTCGGATCTGTTTTAACAGTAATTTGAGAACGTAAAAAATTAACTTCACCACCTGAAACTCCAGTTAAGTTCATTTTGTAACCTGAGAGGTCAATCGATTCAAAAACGACACCAGGTGTTCCATTTGAACTAGCCGGTGCTTCATATTCTTGATTAAATGTAATGCCATTTTTTGTTACACCTGGCAATTGGACTTGAAAAATCGTTTTTGTAGCCAAAGGGTTTTCGACTTTCACATCAATAAAACCTTCTTTCAAAATTATTAACTTTAATTCTATATCTTCGAGATTCATATTGTGTTCCTCTACAGAATTCACAAAATTAAAGCCTGGTCCAATCGTCAAAGTACCTGTAAAGGTGAAATTCTCTGTAATTGTCGTATCAGGAATTTCAATCAATTCCGAAATATTTAAGTCAAATAAATTTCGATCGAGTTCCAGTTGGTAAAAACCGCCAGATTCTGAAAGAGTGGTATCGTTGACTAATTTCGATAAATCGAGTGTATCATTAATCAAAGGAGCACTCCAATTCGTATCCCAAACAGTCGGTTCTTTCTTACAAGAAAAAAATAAAACAAATAATACCAGAAAAATTAAAAAGCTCTTCATCTTCAATAATAACGTAAATTCACATTAAATGGTTGGTTGTTTTATGCACGTTCAATAATTGTTGCATACCCTTGTCCAACACCGATACACATACTAACTAGTGCATATCTTTTATTTGTTTTTTGCAGTTCAATCGCTGCAGTGTGTAAAATTCTTGCTCCAGTAACACCAAGCGGGTGACCTAAAGCAATTGCTCCACCATTTGGATTTATTCTTTCATCATCATCAGCAATTCCCATTTTTCTTG
>CAYLWS010000056.1:0-19328 GCA_964387525.1 uncultured Fluviicola sp. | reverse complement strand
TTGATAAAGCTGGAGAATTAGGATTGGTCGGAATGTCTGTCCCCGAAGAACTTGGAGGAATGGGTGTTGATTTTAACACAAGCATGCTCGTGACTGAGAAATTAGGAAACGGTTATTCTTTCTCTGTTGCTTTTTCTGCTCATACTGGAATTGGAACTTTACCAATCCTATATTATGGTAACGATGAACAAAAGAAAAAATACATTCCCAAATTAGCAAGTGGAGAATGGAAAGCTGCATATTGTCTGACAGAACCGAATGCAGGTTCAGATGCTAATTCAGGAAAAACGAAAGCTACATTGTCTGACGACGGAAATCATTACATTGTCAACGGACAAAAAATGTGGATTACAAATGGTGGATTTGCTGACGTTTTCACTGTATTTGCAAAAATAGATGATGACAAAAAACTTTCTGCTTTCATTATTGATGCTGACACTGAAGGAATAACATTGAATCCTGAAGAAAAGAAGATGGGAATAAAAGGTTCTTCTACTCGTCAAGTTTTCTTTAATAATGTTAAGGTTCCTGTAGAGAATTTACTTTCTGAACGAGAAAATGGGTTTAAAATCGCTTTAAACATTTTAAATATTGGTCGAATTAAACTAGGAGCAGCTGTTATTGGTGCTTCTAAAGCGACAATAACTGAGTCTGTAAATTATGCAAACGAAAGAGAGCAATTCGGTCGCTCAATTTCAAAATATGGAGCGATTCGTTATAAACTAGCAGAACAAGCCATTCAAACTTTTGTTGTTGAATCAGCAATTTATCGTGCGGGACAAAATATCGACGATGCAATTGCAGGCTATGTTGCTGACGGAATGGAAAAAAGTCAAGCGACATTGAAAGGAATTGAGTTATTTGCACCAGAATGTGCTATTCTTAAAGTCGCAGGTTCAGAAGCGCTCGATTATGCGGTAGATGAAGCAGTACAAATTTTTGGTGGAATGGGCTATTCCGCAGAATCATCTGTTGAAAGAGGTTATCGTGACGCTAGAATCAATCGAATATTTGAAGGAACGAATGAAATAAATCGACTATTAATTGTTGACATGGTTTTACGTCGTGCTATGAAAGGAGAATTAGATTTGATGGGACCTGCAATGGCTGTTGCCAATGAATTAATGAGTATTCCTGATTTCGCAGAGAAACCAACATCTATTCTTGGAAATGAAGAACTGTACTTAAAAGGATTTAAGAAAACAATCTTGATGATTGCCGGTTCTGCTGTTCAAAAACTCATGCAAACAATGTCAAAAGAGCAAGAAATATTGATGAACATCGCCGATATTTCAATTTGGACTTATTTGGCTGAATCTTCATTGTTACGCGTTCAACAAATCATTGAAATGCGAGGCGAAGAAAACTGCCAAGAAGAAATTGCAATGGTGAAAACGTATTTCTATGATGTTGCAGATAAAATCAACAAAGCAGGGAAAGATGCTTTGAATTCATTCACTGAAGGCGATGAATTGAGAATGATGTTGATGGGACTGAAACGTTTCACAAAAACAGAACCTTTCAATCCAAAAGCAGCTAGACAATTGATTGCTACAAAAATCATTGATAAAAACGAATATTGCTGGTAAGCAATTTATTAAAAAAAGTAGGGGGGCAGGTTGTAACCTGCCCCCCTACTTTTTTAATTTAATATAATTCTATTTCTTCAACGTAATTCCATCACATTCAAAACCAATTTCAAATTTTGATTCTGTAATTTCATTGATTTCTTCTTCCGATTTACCTGCATCTTCAGCGAAGTGTTGCAATAATTCAACAGAGATTGTATCGTAATGTGCAACCCCGTGAAGATAAGCTTCTGTTCCAACTTCAGTTGCTGGTGGAATTGTAAAGTGATCTTTGAAACGAACCATAAACGTTTCGCCATTACCTTTCTCAATATTCACCCAACATCCCGCTTTCGAGCAAACTTCAATTAACGATGCTTCAAAAGTAAACTCATTTACTTTTGGATTCTCCTTGAATGCCATTAACATTTCTTCAACAGAAATGGCTTCTTCAGGATTCACTTTAAATTCTCCGTAACTTTCTCCAAGTTCAACAGTTATTTCTTCTGTTTCAGTTATTGTTTCTTCAATTTCTTTCTTTTCATTTGAGCAAGATGTCATCAATATAGCAACACCTAAAATAATTCCGTAATACTTCATTTTGTATAGATTGGTTAATAATCACTACAAATATCGTGGTTTTATAAACAAGAATGAAACTTAGTATCAAAAAAAATGGAGTAAGTGAAAACCTACTCCATTTTTTTAAAATCTTAATTATCTATTTCAAATAAGTATCCATGAACTTATCCAATGTGATTGTATCTTCACCAACTTTTAAGTTACTTACGCCACAAGAACTTAGGAAACGTCCCATTACCATTCTTGAAATAGTTTCATCATTACTCATTTTTAAAGTTGCTTTGTGTGAGCTTGCATCAAAACCAACCGTAAAATACGTTGTATAATAGTTTGCATTCTTTTTTACTTGCTCAGCCGTAACATTTGAAGGAAGAACATATGTATATTCTCCTGAAACTTTACTCTTTGCTAATTCTGATTTTGTTTCTGCAGTTGCAATAGATTTTACTTCTTGTGCAAACGTTGTTGCAGTCAATGTAAAAATGGCGATAAGTGTAAATAATAATTTTTTCATTTGTTTCAATTTATTGTTGTATTACTAAAACGCATATTAAACTAAAAAAGTTGCGTATTTTCACGACAATATACAAATATTTAACCAACTTTACTGTATGAGTAAACTCAAATCTTTTTTCAAAAAAGGAATCCTAGAAGCTGGCTGTGACGAAGCAGGTAGAGGTTGTTTGGCTGGACCTGTTGTAGCTGCGGCTGTTATTCTTCCAAGTAACTTTAAGAATGATTTACTCAATGATTCTAAAAAGCTAACTGAAGCACAACGAAACAAACTACGTCCCATCATTGAAAAAGAAGCCATTTCTTACGGTGTTTCATTTGTGGATGAAAAAGAAATCGATCAAATCAATATCTTAAACGCAAGTTTTACGGCAATGCACAGAGCTGTTGATCAGCTGAATAAAAAGCCTGAACTTCTTCTCATTGACGGAAATCGTTTCAACCCCTACCCCAATATTGATCACGAATGCATCATAAAAGGAGATGGAAAATACTTGTCTATTGCTGCAGCTTCTGTTTTGGCTAAAACGTACAGAGATGATTTTATGGAAAAGATGCACGAAGAATTCCCAGTCTATGATTGGAAGAAGAATAAAGGCTATCCTACAAAAAAACATCGTATTGCAATTTTAAACCATGGCGATTGTAAATACCATCGTAAAACATTTCGCTTACTTCCCGAAAATCAACGTTCTCTTTTTGAATAAAAATTTCGATAAGCTCAATACAATACACAATGTCCAAAATTAATATCCGTTGTTACGGAATAATAATCAATAAAAATAAAGAAATCCTTCTTTCTGATGAACATCGTTTTGGTCGTTCTTTTACAAAATTTATTGGCGGAGGATTAGAATTTGGTGAAGGGACTAGTGAATGCCTTGAAAGAGAAATTTTAGAAGAAACTGGATTGCACGCATCTATTGGCGATCTTTTTTATGTCAACGATTTTTTTCAAGAATCTTCATTCAGTAAAGAAGATCAAATCATCAGTTTTTATTATTTCATTGAAAAAATTGATTGTGCTGCAATTCCAATTGCTGAAACTTCCACTCTTAAAAAAGGAAATGGAGAAATATTTAGATGGAAATCAATCCATTCTTTAACTGAAAATGAGGTAACTTTCCCGATTGACAAGGTTGTGGTTGGGAAAATTAAAGCGTTATATGACTAGAACCAGTATTTCGCATCGAGCTGACTCCACTGAGTTTACCGGAGTGTGTCGAGATGCGAGATGACCAAGACTAACTTTCATCAAACATCCTCCATAAAAGCACCTTCTTTCAAAGAGTATGGAGAAATTAGCACTTGTTTTGTACTTAAATTTTGCATTGCCCATTTTACTTTGTAGGCAGCTATGGGTAACATTCTTTTCCGTATTGGAGAAATCAATGGGTTATTCATTCTATCTTCTAAAGATGAGAAAAGAATTGACTCAATCACATCGTCCAACTTTTTTTTAGGCAAATTAACAAGTTGTTTACTCTCTGGCAATTCATGGTGAAAAGATAATTTATACAAAGTCTCAAAACTACCTGATGCACCGATTAAAACGGGTGATTTAGAAGCGTCAAAAAACATTCCCTTGTTCTTATTCAAAAACCTGTCAATTTCTTCAAAATGAGCTTTTGTAAATTCATCAGGATGGCCTAAATGTTGAAATATTCTAGAGACTCCTACATTCATACTCACTTCATCCTGTTGTTGGCCTTTATTTACATAAATAAATTCAGTACTTCCTCCGCCAATATCCATGATGATCGTTTTTTCATCAAAATCGTGTAACCATTTCACACCTTGATAAATCAATTGAGCTTCTTTTTCTCCGGATACAATTTTTATTTGCAAATCCAATTCATCTTTTGCGAATTCGATTAATTCAGACCGATTAGAGGATGCTCTCAAAGCAGATGTTCCAATACCAATCACATCCATCACATCCATTTCATGGCACATGAAAATAAAATGCCGCAATGCGTCTTTCGCCCTCTCCAGAGCATCTGGCGTAATGATTCCTTGATTAATCCCGCCCATTCCAAGTAGAACTGACATTTTTTCAGAATAAATTCTACAGAATGTTCCTTTCACAACTTCACCAACGAGCAAGTTAAATGTATTTGTTCCAAGATCAATTACTGCTTTTTTCATTATTCTTTTCTTAGCCACTTAAATAGATGCTTCATTCTCACACGATGTCCAAATTGGAGAATCCCATTTTTATATAATCGGGACGCCACCATAAGAACAAACATTGCAGAAAGAAAGAGTGTAATCATTGATAAATAAATCTGATAGCCTTCTCCAATAGAATATCCCGTAGATAATTTCACCATTACAACAACTGGGGAGGTAAAAGGGAAGTAATGAAAGAATGTTGAAAGCGAACTTTCGGGATAGTACAATGAATAATATCCCGCATAAAGAGCAAAGAACAATAAGAAAATAAGGGGAAGAACAAATTGTTGACCATCACTTTCAGATCCACTTGTTGCACCAATTGCTGCGAAAATTGCTCCATAAAACAAATAACCAAGCAAGAAGAAAACAATGAAAAACGATGTCATATTCACAAAATGAATGCGATCAAAAATCAATTCCACAAACTGATTGTATTCTCTCGCTGCAAAATGACTTTCTTGGTAGCTTTGGTTTACTCCTTCAACCATTAATTCTGCGATATTCATTTGACTTGCATCTAATAAATCTGGAAATAAGGTTTCTCTCATAAAATAAAGTCCACCCCCAATTATGACTGCCCAAAAAACAAATTGTAGAAAGGCGGACAAACCAATTCCAATAATTTTACCCAGCATTAATTCTCGAGGCGATGTAGTTGCGAGTAGCACTTCAACAATTCGATTACTTTTTTCCACTGCAACACTTCTCAAAATTGTCATCCCAAATAAGAAAATGAACAAGAAAATGAGCACACCATAAAAATAACCAACCCAGCCTTCAAGATTAGACGCTTGATTATCTGGATCGTATACATCTGCAAAAGTCAATTGCAAAGGCTGTTTAATCTTACGGTATTCATCCAATGGAATTTTATCGAACTCTTCAATGAGAATTTCTTCTAACCGTCGTTCCATTTGAAACTTAATACGTGTTTGCATTCTCACATCCGGTTCTTCTCGGTAGAATACGAAACCTATTTTATTACTCAAGACTTTTTCGTTGACTTCTAAAAACGCATCATATTGTTGAAATTTCTTACCATTTGCAAAATCTTCAAGAGATAAAACACCGTTGTAGAAAGCATAATTAATTGCTTTATCTTCTCCAGGCATAATTTTACTTTGCAGTAAATTTCCATGGTCAGCAACCAATACATTCCAGTGTTTTTTTGAATTACCTCCAAGGGTAAACAAAAGATAAATCATTCCTAAAACAACTAAAGGTCCAAGAAAGGAAAAAATTAAAAAAGAGCGAGCCCCAATTCTTTCTTTGAATTCTCGTAAGGCAATTAATAAACTATTTCTCATCTTTTACCTCCTCTTTTGGTTGAACTAAGCTGATAAAAACATCTTGCATGGATGGGAGAACTTCCCAAGCTGCTTCAATTTCTATTTGGCCAATTAATACTTTTAGTAAATCCTGAAAAGAATTCTCTCCTCTCATTTTAACACGGACAACAAATCGATCATCGCCCAGAATATCTTTATCAATCACTTCAAATCCTGTCCATAGTGCATTTACAAAAGCAATCATATTGCCTTTAAAACGGACAGCATAAATACCCATTTTTTGATCAGCTTGTAATTCAGAAATCGAACCTTCTGCTATTTTTTTTGATTCATGTATCAAAACAGCTCTGTCACAAATTTCTTCAATACTTTTCATATTGTGAGAAGAAAGAACAATCGTTTTACCGGCGGCCCTCATTTCTATTAATTCTTGCTTAATTAATTCCACATTAATCGGATCAAAACCACTGAACGGTTCATCGAGTATCAACAATTGTGGTTCATGTAGCACAGCACAAATGAATTGAACTTTCTGTGCCATTCCTTTGGATAACTCTTCAATTCTCTTCTTTCTCCAATCATTGATTTTAAATTTATCAAACCAATAATCAATTTTAGTATGTACATCTTTTTTAGACAACCCTCTCAATCTACCTAGGAAAAAAGCATGATTTTCAACAGTCATTCCTTTGTACAATCCTCTTTCTTCCGGTAAATATCCAATTTCGGCTAAATCTTTGTCCGTCATTAAGTTTCCATTGAAACGTATAGAGCCAGAATCTTGGTCAACAATTCGGTTGATAATTCGAATCAACGTTGTTTTTCCAGCGCCATTCGGACCGAGTAATCCAAAAATTTCACCTTTCCGAATCGTAAAAGAAACATCATTCAATGCTTCTTTCCGGTAAAATGATTTTGATATATTTTTAATTTCAAGCATACGTTTGTGAAGATAAATATTAATTGTCAAATAAGAATTAAGAATTGACTATTAAAATGAAATATCTCCATTATTTCAGTATCTTGTTCGTATGAAAACAGCATTAATTACAGGAGCATCTAGTGGAATTGGAAAAGAATTGGCTTATTTATTTGCACAAGACCAATACAATTTAATTCTCGTTGCAAGAAGTGAAAACACACTGAAAGAAATTGCAAAAGAATGTGAAACAAAATTCTCGGTAAATGTAAATGTCATTGCTCACGACTTATCTGTTCCGAACAGTGGCGTTGAACTTGCTGAAAAAGTAAAATCTTTGGAATTAAAAGTTGATGCACTTGTAAACAATGCTGGGTTTGGTGATTACGGTGACTTTGCACAAGCTGATTTCAAGAAAGGAATTGACATGATTCAATTAAACACCGTTAGTTTAACAGAACTGTCTTTGATTTACTCGAAAGAAATGGTAGAGAGAAATGAGGGGGGAATTCTAAACGTTGCTTCAACGGCAGCTTTTCAACCTTTGCCCAAAATGGGAATTTATGCTGCAAGTAAAGCATATGTCTTACATCTAACTGAAGCAATGCATTTTGAAGTAAAGAATACCAATGTACATGTTACTGCTTTGTGTCCTGGAGCAACAAAAACAGGTTTTGAAAAAGCCGCAGACATGGACGGTTCAAAATTATTCGACAGTGCTGTTATGGATGCAAAAACAGTTGCAAAAGCAGGTTACAATGGATTGAAAAAGAATAAAATGTATGTTATTCCTGGTGTTAAGAATAAAGTTTTGTCATTCTTAACAGATATGACTCCTTTTAGAAAAATGAAAGTCTGGTTGGCTGGAAAAATTATTGGTTAGTTTTTATTGATTATTGAATTCACCCTAGGTTAAAAGCTAATTTCACCCCTTCTAGAATCATATTCACTCCAATAATCGCAATGATTAATCCCATGATCTTGCTAATTACTGTAATAATGTTTGACCCCATTTTTTGTTGAATCTTTTCACTTAAAGAAAAAGCAACAAAGGTGAGCAAACATAAAATAGCAAAAATTGCTATTACAATTGAAATATGTGTAAAGGACGCATTCGTTGAAAAATTCATTGCGGTAACGATAGTTCCTGGTCCAGCTAGGATTGGAATTGCAAGTGGTGAAATTGCAATATTTTCATCAACATTGGATTTTTCCATACTTTTCACTGAGGACTTTTTAGATTGAAGCATTTCAAATCCTACAAAGAAGATCAAAATTCCTCCCGTAATTTTAAATGCAGGTATAGTTAATCCGAATAATTCAAATATAAATTTCCCCAATAAAACAAAAATTGTAACAATCAAAAAGGCTGTAAAAACAGCCTTTTTGTTAATCTCTTTTTTTGTTTTCTCATCACTTCCTTCTACAAGTGATAAAAAGATTGGCACATTTGCCAATGGATTCATAATTGCAAAAAAACTTGTAAAAACCGTTAATGCAAAAGTTAATAATTCTCCCATGAATACAAAGGTATAAAGTTTGTTCAATTTACATGATGTAAAGCTATAATTTGAATGGCTGATGACTTCTGACTTCGACAAGCTCAGTCATCAGCTCAGTCATCAGTTATTCATCAGCTCAGTTAATTATTAATTACACTATATACTCCGTTCTATCCCCTAGCAACACCCTCCACCATCGTAGAAGTAAGTAGATTCTGAAATATAAATATCATCGCGTTTTAAGGCTCTAAACTGTCCTGCAGTTTTATCACAAATTGCTAATGGAGAATTTTGCATTAAAGTATGTCCAGCTCCATCGTCATACAATTCATCATCACCGTAATAAATTGCTGTTTTCCCAGTGAATACACAAGGACCATCTGGTAAAACAGGGTCTTTGATTGCACAAACCTCCACACTTTCCAAGAAAATCAATTCTTTCGTGTCATAATGTGCAGGATCTAATACTCTGTATGGACGTTTTGCTCTAATTTCAATGGTTCCAAAACCTGCATCAGTCAGCATTTTAATGTATTCATTCAATGGTAAAGAACCACTTAAACATAACGCACGAAGACGTTCATCATTTTTCAATGATTCTGGCATCGGGTCTTCAGTTACAGGATCAGATAGCACCAATCGTCCATTTGGTTTTAAGACACGATACATTTCAGCAATTGCTTTTTTCAAATCTTCTTTATCGAAAATATTGAACAAACAATTCTGCGCAGCTACGTCAATAGACTCGTCTTCTACGGGTAAATTCAAAGCATCCCCTTTTCTTACATCAACAAATTCTGATTTAAACCAAGGATTCGTTGCTTCTGCTTCTTTAAGGTTGTTTTTACATGCCTCCAACATTTCGTCGACAACATCAATTCCAATTACGCCATTTTTCTTTCGACTGAAATAAGAAAACTGGAAAACTTCCATTCCCCCACCTACTCCAACGTATAATATTGTTGGGTCATTCACTAAATCTCGAGGATTCACAGTACTTCCACAACCGTAATTCATTTCCAACATAATGTTGGGCATATCCAATTCGGGTAAAACCCAAACAGGAGTGGTTGTACAGCATAGCCCAACATCTGGAGTTAAAGCTGCTTCTTTGTAAACATCGTGTGTTGTATCTAAATAGGATTTCATACTCTTTATTTTAATTAATTAAGCTATCGTACCACCACAACTTGAACCTGCACCAGCAGTACATCCGTAGCAATGGTTGTTTACGATAATACTTCTATTTTCTAATTCTGAAAGGTTTAAATTGGATAAATGCTGACCTTTTGCAGCAACTTTAAGATCTAGGATTTGATTGAAATCACAATCGAATAAGAATCCATCCCAACTGATTGAAATGGTATTTCTACACATGACATTTTTTGCTGCATCAGGATTGAAAGAATCCACCATTAAATTCATGTAATCGTCGTAACGTTCACTGGCCACTAAGAATTCTAAAAATCTACTGATGGGTAAATTTGTAATGGCAAATAACTGATTAAATTCAATGTCAAAACCTTCTTTCAATTCTTTTTTATAATCAACCTCAAGTGCTTCTTGAGAAGGAGGCAATGCTGCTCCACCAGGATTGTAAACTAGATTTAATGTAAGATCTGAATCGGTTTTTCCATAACCAACAGCATTCAACATTTGTAAAGCTTTAATACTGTCATTAAAAACACCATCACCTCGTTGAGCATCCGTATTAGATTCCGTATAACAAGGCATTGACGATACTACTTCCACTTTATGTTTCTTGAAAAAATCGGGTAAATCGTAGTACTTTTTATTGGCGACTACAATTGTCAAATTACAACGCACAATAATATGTTTTCCTTTCTTTGACAATTGCTCAACAAACCAACGGAAATTTGGATTCATTTCGGGTGCTCCACCTGTTAAATCAACCGTTTTACAATTTGTTTTATCGATTGCATCCAAACAAAGCTCCATGGTTTCTTTGGTCATAATCTCTTTACGATCAGGACCAGCGTCGACATGACAATGGGTACAAACCTGATTGCACATTTTTCCTAAATTAATTTGAAAAACATCAATCGAAGTAGGTTTCAAAGGGAATAAATCAATGGACTTTAAAGCATCATTGAAATGTTGAACATTAGCGCTATCTAGCACTTGAATTTGCATTTTACTCTCTGACAGTTTATGCTTTTGAGCAGCTAATGATTTATGTTTGAGTACGGTCATAATTCTATTATAAACAATGTTGACGAAAGAATATAAATCTTCTTACAAAAGAATTTAAAATAATTTCTTTTTCCATTCTTTCCATTTGTACTTTTTTGAAAAAATAAATAGAATAAGCGGTTGAATCAGAAGAAGTGTCAACCATGATTCTACTCCAAACACTGGCGGAGAATGGTCAATAAATAGCGCATCCGTTTGAAAAGATTGCCATTCATTTGTTAAAATAACTGACGCAAAAATATTATTCACAGCGTGATACCCCATTGAAAGTTCGATACCTCCATCCATTTGTGTCATTATTCCAAGAAACAAACCGGTAGAAATGTAAAAAATCAATAAAATTGATCCAATTTTCGCAACTTCTGGGTTTGCACCATGGAGTAAACCAAATGCAACACCTGTTATTAGTATAGAGATCCACCCTTTTTTAAACAATTTCCCAAATGCCTGAAAAAGATAGCCTCTAAAAAGAACTTCTTCCGCTGTAGTTTGAATTGGGAGTATAAAAATGGAAACCAAAAGCAGTGGAATAAATGTTGACCAATTTAGCTGAAATTCGATAGAATCATCGCTAAAAATTGCGTACACTAAAAAAAGGGACATAATCCCCCCCCAAGTTAAAAAGGCGAAAACAAGGCGTTTCCAATCGAATGCTTTTCTTGAAGTAAAAACACTAAGAATTGGTCTTTTGTGTAAATAACGTACACAAAAGACCAATGAAACTAGCACAAATGAGAAAGGCATCAACATCAAAGAAAGAATGAGATTTAAATCTACATTCTTTGGGATATTTAGCATTGAAAATCCTAAAATTGAATTTGCCAATCCCTCCACTACAAATTGTCCAATGACTAGAGACAATAAAGCAATTACAACAGTGAGAATATATGTCCCTGCATTGCCTACCCCTTTATTTCCTTGCTCTAAAAAATTCATTGATTACTGAAACACATCTTTCATTCTCTGAAAAAACCCTTTATCGTTGTGATCTGGACTAGGAGTAAAGTTTTCACTTTTTCTTAATCCCTCTAGAATTGTTCTTTCTTCTTTCGAAACTTTTTTAGGTGTCCAAACATTGATATGAACAAATAAATCACCTTTCCCGTATCCTTGAAGTACTGGCAAACCTTTTCCTTTCAATCGAAGTACTTTACCACTTTGGGTACCTGCTTCAATTTTAATTTTTGCTTTTCCTTTAATTGTTGGGATTTCAATTGATTCACCAAGAACAGCATCTACAAAATTAACATAAGCGTCATAATGTAAGTTTTCACCATCTCTTCTCAAATCAGGACTCGCAACTTCTTCAATCACAACAATGAGATCTCCAGAAATTCCATTAAATGGACCTGCATTTCCTTTTCCAGTAACGCTTAATTGCATTCCGTCTTCAACTCCTGCAGGGATGTCTATTTCAATTACTTCTTCTTTACGAATAAGTCCTTGATCGTTTGCGCCAGAAGGTTTTTTGTCAATTTTCTTTCCTGCACCTTGACAAACGTTACAAGTAGATTGAGTTTGCATAGCACCCAAAAATGTTTGAGCGACACGTGTTACTCGACCTGTACCATGGCAAGTTTGACAATCTTTGTACGTTACACCTTCAGCATTAACGAGCTTATTTACTTTAATTTTCTTATGAACTCCTTCGGCAATTTCTTCCAAAGTTAATTTCATTTTAACACGAAGGTTTGTTCCTCGAACAACTCTAGTTCTTCCACGACTTCCTCCAAATGATCCACCACCTCCGAATCCGCCTCCGCCTCCGCCAAAGACATCTCCGAATTGAGAGAAAATATCATCCATATTCATTCCGTGACCTCCGCCGCCAAAACCGCCTCGCATACCATCATGTCCAAATTGGTCATAACGCGATTTCTTTTCGTCGTTGCTCAGTATTTCATACGCCTCTGCTGCTTCTTTGAATTTATCTTCTGCAGCAGTATCCCCTTCATTTTTATCTGGATGATATTTTAAGGCAAGTTTTCTATATGCTTTTTTTATTTCAGTAGCAGAAGCACTTTTGGCAACTCCTAAAACTTCGTAATAATCTCTTTTATCGCTCATGATTGAACCAATTTATTTTTCTAGAAAGAATTAATGACCGACTACAACCTTTGCAAATCGAACGACTTTATCATTCAATTTATATCCTTTTTCTACCGTGTCAATTACTTTTCCTTTTTCTTTTTTTGACGGAGCAGGTACTTTCGCTATCGCTTCATGAATTTCAGCATCAAAATCAGAACCTAAAGATTCCATTGATTCTAATCCTTTTGCTTTCATAATAGTGATGAATTTATTGAAGATAAGGTTAAACCCTTCTTTTACACTTTCAATATCATCGTTGCTTTCATTATTTAGAGCTGCACGTTCTAAGTCGTCAATAACAGGAATTAAATCACGCATCAAAGAAGCATTAGCATTCGAAATAATGTCTATTTTTTCTTTGTTTGTTCTTTTTCGATAGTTGTCAAACTCTGCATGAATACGAATATATTTATCGTTTAATTCAGCGTGTTTTTCTTCCCAAGTAGGTTCAAGAGTTTCTTCTTCCCCAGTCGATACTTCATCTTCTTGGGCAATATTTTCATCAAGAACAACATTCTCTTGATTTTCAATCTCTTCTTCACTCTTTATATTTTTATCTTTCGACATACTCTTTTATTTTGATTTCAAGCAAGACAAAGATTCTGCCATTATTGAGAATAAGACAGAGTGTCACAATTAAAGTGACAAAGATGAAAAGATGTCAGAAAAAGGGGGATTACTTAGTCATCCAATGTAAATTCCTTGAATACATGAAAATAAACAATCCAGAAATTAAAAGATTAGCTACTATTATGATACTAGGAATATTAGAAGGAGAAATGTATAAATAAATTGAACCAACAGAAATCAAACTGTAAATGATGTAAAAATGAAATCCTTGTTTGTACCCTTTCCACATTTTCATTGCAGCAAAAACGCCAATTGAAGCAGCAATAAAAGAGAGCATTGTTCCTAAAAAGAAGTGGTCATTTGCTTGGATAGTCATCGCTTGAATTTTCTCCATCATTCCAACCCACGAATCCATTCCGGCTTCTTTCAATTGAGAAATAGATTGTGCTAAAGCAACTTTAGATTCAAGCATTTGATCCTCTGATAATTTTCCCGAAATTAAACTCGAAATTGCAGAGAACACTCCTAATCCTGTTGTTATAAAAGTCAAAACACACAATGTTGTTAAGAATCCTGGTCTTGGCTGATCCTGTTGAACTATTCCGTTATCAATGTTGTCAATTTCGTTCATTTTTTTTCTTTAAAATTAAATATTATTTTTCACAAATGATGTACTTTTCATTAAATGTGGATGCATATAACAATCAACATCAATAAAAGGGACTTCTTTTCTATAGTTTGCTCTCAATTTTTCAATTCTCGGAGAAGATTTCTCTTTTCTAAAATCCATTGCTTGAGAACTCGCCATTAGTTCAACACCTTGGATTGAGTAGCAATTTTGTATGATTTTATACAGTTTTGTCGCTGCATTAGCTCCCATACTTACATGGTCTTCCTGTCCATTTGAGGAATCAATTGAATCAATTGAAGCTGGAGTACACAATTGTTTGTTTTGACTTACAATGGATGCTGCTGTATATTGCGGAATCATAAACCCAGAATTCAACCCTGGATTCGCCACTAAAAATGCAGGCAACCCTCTCGTTCCAGAAATTAATTTATACACTCTACGTTCAGAGATTGAGCCTAATTCTGCCATGGCTATTGCTAAAAAGTCCATTGAAATAGCCAAAGGTTGTCCGTGAAAATTTCCTGCAGAAACAATATCATCCTCTTCTACGAAGACCGTTGGATTATCCGTCACTGCATTGATTTCTCTTTCTACGATTTGCGTACAATAATCAATTGCATCTTTCGACGCTCCATGAACTTGGGGAATACATCTGAACGAATATGGATCTTGAACATGCTCTTTATGTCTAGAAATCATTTCACTACCTGAAAGAATTTCATTGAATTCTTTTGCAACAGAAATTTGCCCTATTTGTTGACGGATTTCGTTGACATTGGATTGAAAAGGATTTATTCTCCCATCGTATGCCTCTAACGACAATGCTCCAATTAGATTAAACTGTTTGTATAATTTCATTGCATTTGACACAGCATAAGACCCAAAAGCACTCATGAATTGAGTTCCATTGAGCAAAGCAAGTCCTTCTTTCGAACGGAGAATAATTGGTTTTAAGCTGTATTCATTCAAGAATTCTGAAGAAGAAACTTTATTCCCTTTCATGATCACTTCTCCCTCTCCTAACAAAGGTAATGCTAGATGTGCAAGCGGAGCTAAATCACCCGATGCTCCTAGAGAACCTTGCTCATAAATTACGGGAAAGACAGACTCATTGTACATTAAAATAAGACGTTCTATTGTTTCCAATTGTGCGCCCGAATTACCGTGTGATAATCCAAACACTTTCAGCAACAACATTCTTCGTACAATTTCATTGGGAACAGTCATTCCCATTCCACAAGCATGTGATTTCACCAAATTACTTTGAAGTGTACTTAAATCATTCTCTGAAATTGCAGTATTACAAAGTGATCCAAACCCCGTATTTACACCGTAAATCAATTTTTTACTGTCTTTGCCTTTTTTGTCTAAAAAATCACGACACGTTTTAATTTTTGTTTTGGTCTCTTCAGAAAGCGTTAATGTAGCATTCGAGTGAAGTATTTCGTCCAATTCAGAAATTGAAACCCATTGATTATTGATGATAAATTCCGTCATTATTTTAATTTTTCGATAACTTGTTCAAGACTTAAACCAACCTGCTCACCAGATTCCATATTTTTAAGTTGAATCAAACCTTCTTCTATTTCATTTCCTCCAACCAAAGCGATATTCTTCACTCCTCGATCGTTGGCGTATTTCATTTGTTTTTTCATTTTAGCAGAACTTGGGTATATTTCGGATGAAATCCCATTTGCTCTCATTTCTTTCACAAGACTTAAGCAATGATTTTGTTCTTTTTCACCAAAATTAATAAAAAGTAAATCCAATGAATTGTCTACTGTTTTTGGGAACAAATCTAATTCGGTTAAAACGTCATAAATACGATCAGCACCGAAAGAAATCCCAACACCTGACATGTCTTTCATTCCAAAAATTCCGGTTAAATCATCGTATCTTCCTCCACCGCAAATACTGCCCATTTTGACACCGTTTGCTTTTACTTCGAAAATAGCTCCAGTATAGTAATTTAAACCACGCGCTAACGTCACATCAAATTCAATTTTAGCTGTTTTAATTCCTAATTCATTTACTTTTTCTAAAACAAATTCTAATTCAGCTATTCCTTCTTGACCAATTTCACTTGAAGCAAGAAAGCTTTTCATTTGGCTTAAACGACTAGAAGTATCTCCAGAAATTTCAAACAAAGGTTTAATTTTTTCAATCGCGTTTTCTGAAACCCCTTTTTCTAACAATTCTTTAACCACTCCTTCTACACCAACTTTATCCAGTTTATCAATGGCTACTGTAATGGCTATTATTTTTTCGGTTTCCCCACAAATTTCAGCAATTCCAGAAAGAATTTTTCGGTTATTGATTTTAACCGTAAAGTCTGGAAAACCTAAATTCGTAAGAATCTCATCAAACAGTAAAACAAAATCAACTTCATAAAGTAATGAATCACTTCCCACAACATCTACATCACATTGGTAGAATTCTTGGTATCTTCCATGCTGAGGTCTATCTGCACGCCAAACAGGTTGAATTTGATATCTTTTGAAAGGAAAAGATAATTCATTCTGATGTTGCACAACAAAGCGCGCAAACGGTACAGTTAAATCATAACGCAAAGCTTTTTCTGACAATGAATTTGAAAAACGAGGTAGATTCCCATCTTCCAACGCTTTTAAATCCGCTTTCTTTACTTTATCACCTGAATTTAGAATTTTAAAGATCAACCGATCTCCTTCTTCCCCATACTTCCCTAATAGAGTAGATGAAAGTTCAAACGAGGGTGTTTCAATAGGTGAAAATCCATAAACTTCAAATGATTTACGAATCGTATCATATATATAATTTCTTTTAGCGACTTCTGCCGGTAAAAAATCTCTTGTTCCTTTTGGAATCGATGGTTTTTGTGCCATTAATTATTAATTTATTGCAAAGATAATAAGACTTTTTAATTCTTCTTTTACTATTTCATTCCCGGTACCGAATCAACACCTAACCATTTCAAGACATTGCCTTTCCAAATTTGATCTGATTCTTCCTGAACTAGAATTTTTGCTTGCACTGCAAAATCGATTACCCTACCTGGGTATGAGTTTGCTACACCTTCCATTTCTCCTAAAGGATACGGATCATCTAATCCTGCAACAATTTGAGAAGAACCCACTCTAATTTTTAACAATTGAAGAGTGTATGCGTCATGCACTAACGTGTCAAAGAAAATATTTTTATGTCCCAACGAGCATCTTGGATCGTTTACATCATCAAATAAATCTGGTCGACCATCGTATCCTTGCAACCTTCTTCCGTAATTTGCTTGTCCCAACATACATCCATGTGCAAAACATGTTCTAATATTTGGAAAACGATTGGCATAATCTTTCAAAGAATACAAATGTAGAGTATCAGCAGTTTGCGCCATCATCCATACTAAATGAAAACGCCAGTAGGAGTCTTTCAATTTAACCATTTTCTGCGCATCGTAAGGATGTAATTCTATGGCTAAGCTATATTTATTGGCTAATTCAAAAATAGGTAAAGTAGAATCATCCACAACAGAAAGCCATTCCCCCTCTTTATTTAAAAAATGAGTCGGCAAGCAAAGTAGCTTCATTCCTAATTTCACACAACGCTCAATTTCATTCAAAGCATCATCAATGTAGAGTGGTTGAACAACAAAACCTGTCGTAAAAACATCTGGCCTTCTAGCTTGAACGCTATAGTTAAAATCATTTTGCCATCGAATTGTATCGTATGTATCTTGCTTTGCCCAACCATTGCAATACAGTTGTGAAAGATTTAGCATAACGCCATGATCAATGTTGTGTTTGTCCATCCATTCAATTTTCTCATTGAAGAAAAAACTTGCATCGGTGATTGGTCGAGACCATTCATCTTGGTACATGAATTTTTTATCGTCTCCAATCCAGAACAATTTTTTATCCTTCATAAACTTCGGAATCTCCTTTGGTTCAGGAAGAATATGACCATGTCCATTAATTTTATACTTTTTCATTGGAAACATTTTAAATTCATTTAAAGAAACTAAAGATAAGAATCTTTTAATCTCTCGGTTACAAAAATAAAAAAAGGGTATCGTTTCCGACACCCTTTTCTATTATTTAAATTTTTGACTAGTTTTTAAACACCTGCTTTCTGTGAACAGAAGACGTACTACGTACTTCAACGGTATAAATTCCACTAGAAAATTCACTCATATCAATTTGGATTTTGGTTTGGTTTCCAACTTCCAATAAATGTACAAGTCTTCCCGATGCATCATAGATTCTAACAGACTCTAGTGATGTGTCCTCGGCATTAATATTCAAGACTCCAAAAGTAGGGTTTGGATAAATAGATATATTCTCAATACCTGTTTCATCTATTCCTGCACAACCATCTACAATCATGTCTGACACTGAAGTATTTGAACACCCATTAGCATCTGTAAAAGAATATGTTAGAGGATAAACTCCAACTCCAATCACGGGATCAAACTGTCCACCTGAAACACTTGTTCCAGAATAAGTCCCTCCTGTCGGTATTCCTCCTGTTAAAGTAATTGTAGAATTATAAGAGCAAACAGTATCCAATGAAGAGAAAGTCACATTTGGAAGGGCGTTTACAACAACACTTGTTGGAAGAGATATTGTAGAACAACCATTCGCATCCGTAAATGTTACCATATAAGAACCTGTTGTTGTAGCTGTAATAACACTAGAATTTTCAAGCGTTGACCATTCATTTCCATTTGATTCTGACGATGTCAAATCAACCGAAGCTCCATCACAAAATGTTAATGAAGCTGATGCTGAAATCGTAGGAATTGGCGGATTAGAATTCACAAGTACCTGAACCCCAGAAGTGGTTGCAGAACATCCATTTGGATCAGTATATGTTACTGTATAAATCCCTGCATTCATTATTGAAACACTACTTGTCGTTTCTCCATTTGACCAAGAATTCCCCATTGACTGTGAAGATGTTAAGACAACGAAGTCTCCAAAACAAATTGTTGTTGAACCATTCGTTGTAACAATAGGAGCTTGTGGTAAAGCATTTACAGTTACAATTGCTTGATCTGTATTTACACAACCGTTTGCATCTGTTCCGGTAACGGTATACGTTGTTGTTACGGTTGGAGTGAAAGACATTCCGTTTGTTACTCCATTATTCCAAGAATAAGAAGTAGCTCCAGAACCAGTCAATGTTATTGCTGTTCCAGCACAAACTGTTTGATCTGCACCTGCATTTACTGTTGGTAAAGTATTTACCGTTACAACTGTTTGGTCTGTGTCTGTACAACCGTTTGCATCTGTTCCG